>CACYPK010000016.1 GCA_902776285.1 uncultured Eubacteriales bacterium | reverse complement strand
CAGTTGTGTAGATTATTATTTATTGGGTTGAACCGCCGTATGCCGAACGGCACGTACGGTGGTGTGAAAGGGGCTACGGGTTAGCCCCTATTCGATTTTTCAGGGAAGGCGCTTTATGAGCGCCGCCGGTCATTCTTTATCTTCTTCTTTGTTTCCGTATATCTCACGCACCACGAACTGAGGATAATTGCCCATGGTCAGGAACATCCGTCCCACGTACTCTCCGACTATGCCGAGCGTCAGCAGGATTATACCGGAAAAGATTATGATGGTCATCATCGTTGATGTCCAGCCCAGGATCTTGGTCTTGCTGATCAGTTTACGTACCAGCAGCCAGACGAGGCCGAGCACGCCGCACAGGGTGGTAAAAACGCCAAACTTCTGAGCCATCCTCAGAGGGACTACCGAAAAGCCCGCGATGTTTGACCACAGACTGAGCAATTTCTTCAGTGTATAGCCTGACTCACCGTAAGCCCTGTCAAAGTGCTGTATCGGCACACTGGCGATGCGTTCAGGCGAGACCGTACGGAGTATGAGTCCCTGCATCTGAGTGTAGTGGGCAGGGTAGGTGATGATGCTGTCGCGAACGTACTTCTTCATCGCCACGTAACTCGAGGTCTTCATGTCCTTAGGCTTGCCTATGAGCACTCTTACACTCATGTGGGTGAACCACGAACCGAAATTTCTGAAGCCCGAATGCTTCTTATTTGCGTAGTAGCCATAGACGACGTCATGATCGTCATCAAGGCCGCCCAGCATCGTCTTCAGCTGCGACGGATGTGTCTGGCCGTCATCGTCCATAAAGATGATCACGTCGCCCTGAGCGTAATTGAGCCCGCAGATGAGAGCGTTATGCTGGCCGACATTGTGCGCGAGCGCTATAGCAGTCACGCAGTCGTATTCCTCAGCCAGCGACTTGAGGGCGCGGACTGTCTCTCCGCCGTCAGGGGAGAAATCGTCGACAAGGATGAACTCATGGTCATCCAGCCCCAAAGCTTTGAATTCCTTTATTGTCTCACTTACCACGTCCGCTATCGTGTGCGATGAGCGGTAGCATGGTATAACTACCGAATATTTCATGATCAGTCCTTTTTCCTTTGCCCGAATGATCCTGTCCATTAATTTTAGTATGTTTGTCAAAGCATGGCAAGTGGAACAGATTGTGCAATAAAGGGCAGCGGATATGGTATTATTAATATAATGGATAATAATGTGGTCAAAAAAGAAAATAAGCGCGGCAGCGCGTGGAACTGGCTGATTTCCTTGGCGATAAATCTGGCCGTACTTGCTGTCGTTTTCCGTTTTACAGACGTATTCTACGAGAGCAATGATGACTTTGCCATCTCGCAGGAGATACTCGCGGGCTATCCTTTTGTCGGCTTCGTGAATTACTATCTCTGCAAGGCGCTGATATTCTTCCAGGGGATCGTTCCCGGGATGAACGGCTTCGTGCTGTCGCAGATAGCCGTGTCGTTTATCGCGCTCTGCGTGATGCTCAAGATATTCCTCGACAGGAAAGATGACTGGTTTGAAATGGTACCGGCGGTATTGATCATCGCCTTCTTTTCGCTCGATCACTACAGCGCCATACAGTTCACAAAGACAGCCGCGCTGCTCATGACAGCGGGCCTTTTATGGGTAGTGGACAGCTATACACATGAGCGCAAACTGAGCGGATTCATTTTCGGATTCGCGCTGTTCTGCCTCGGCGTCGCTTACAGGCAGAAGGGCATGTTCCCGGCCATCGCTTTCGCCGCGTGCTTCATGCTCGTCTGGTGGGCGCTCAACGGCAGGGAGTTCTTCAAAGGCAAAAAACCGCTGCCTGAAGTCTGCCTGGTCGTCCTTATACTCGCGCTCCTGCTTGCGCCTTACGGGTTCGACAAGCTGTCCGACCAAAAGAACGAAAGCACGCCTGAACTTAAATACTTCCGCGAATACCAGGCGGAGAGGGTTCTTCTGACTGACTACCCGTTCCTGGACTACTTTGAACAGAACGCCGAGCAGTACCGCGACGAAGGGCTGAACTACAACGACCTCAACATGATAGACCGCTGGCTGTTCGACTATGACGGAGTCGCTTCTCTTGACAATCTTAAGAAGATCAATGAGATAAACCGGCCGTACGCACAGACGAAAACTTCTCTTTCCGAAGCGTGCAGACACACGCTCGGCAAGGCAGCCGGATCGGTACTGGACCGCGACTTCAACGGGATGCATATCCTTATCGCCGCTTCTGTCGCTCTGTATATCCTGATCACCAGAAAGCCTAAGTCATGGCTGTACATATTCGGGATAGGGCTGGCCGGAGTTGCGGTATATGTGGCAGTCTATTACATGCAGAGGCCTCAGTACAGGGCTCTTTATGTCGCGGACGAAAGCGCCGCGTTCTGGATGCTGTACGCCGCTATGATAAGCGAAAGGACCGCGGGAAAGATAAGCAAGGCAGCGGGGATCCTCGTACTGGCGGCTTGTTCCGCGATGATCATATGGATGACGCCTAACGCCATAGACCGGCTTGATACCGTCTGTGAGTACAACAAGGCAATAGTCGAAGCGCCGGAGGTGACGGATTACTTCGCGGATCATGAGGAAAATTACTATATAGGACCGACCACGACCATGAAGCAGCCGGTCTCGTATACTACGCCGCTCAGCCTGCCTCTGGCTCCCGTCAATGTATCGGGAACGGGCGGCTGGGAAACGCTGTCGCCTTACAAGCTCGGCCTGCTCGGTACATATGGGGTCAGGAACCCGATCACTGATCTGCTGGACGCTAAAAACATATATTTCTTTGGCGACAGCAAGATAGACATGCTCACCGAATACTACGACAAGTGGTACTGCAAAGAAGGAGAGCACACTGAATTCGTCAAGGTGGATGAGGTGAACGGCAACGGGATATACAGCGTCGTCAGACGATAGAAATACAATAAAAAAACAGTGTTAAGGTTGACTTTACAAGGGTATTATTGATAAAATAAACTGCTTTAGAATGGGTATTGAATAAAAAGTTTATATAAGACGGATATTAAAAGAAAGGAACTGCTATGAAAAAGAAGATCACAGCTATGATCCTGTCGCTGTCGCTTATACTGGCGATGGCGCCGATGGCAGTATTCGCTGAGGGCGGAGCTGCCGATCCGGCAGACCTGTTCAAGGTCGAAGCACAGGACATCAGTGAGACAAGCGTCAAGCTGGAGTGGAACTGGGACAATGAAAAGCTTCCTGAAGGTTTCGTCGATCCTGAGGACAAAGCGGTCTTCAGCATCTATGACGGAGAGGACGCCCTCGTAGAGGATCTCGCCGTAGTTGCGGAGGACAATGAAGATGGTTATACGTACTCGGAAGAGGACGGATATTCATTTGTCGTAGAAGGACTGGAAGCAGAGACTGAATATGAACTCGAAGTCCGCATAGAGGAAGAAGAGAAAACGATTGCTTCCGGAAAGACCGACAAGTTCACCACCAAGTCTGCACAGCCTGCTGACGTGACCGATGCGGAAGAACCGACAGAAGAGGCCGCTGAACCGGCTGAGACTGCAGGACCTGCAAAGGATATGAAAAAGACCGCCGAAGGAGAGACCGCGATCACTCTTGAAAAGGGAGAGGTCAAAGGTACGGTATTCGAACTCAAGTGGACCCTGTCAGGTTATGAAGGAGATTCGCCTGCATTCACGATCCAGAAGGACGGAGTTGCCATAGAAGGCGCTGTTCCTGAGGGAAGCGTTGAAGAAGGATTCAGCTACTCTGTTACAGGACTGAAGCCGGGCACAGAATATACATTCAAGGTCATCCTCGGTGAAGATGAGGCTTCCGCGGAGATCACAGGAGCCACAAAGCACCCGAAGGTTGCCAACTTCAAGGCAGTCGCAAAAGGAAACAAGACAAACAAGAACTACCTTGCGTTTTCGTGGAGCGCTTTTACGGGCGCGGCAAAATACGTCGTCACATGGAGCGATGATGACTATGCGGAACCGATCTATGAAGGCAGCGCCCTCAAGTTCAATAAGGTCATCACAGAGGCCGGCAAGAAGTATTCTTTCAAGATTCTGGCCTACAATGAAGCCGGTGATGTCATTTCGTGGGAAGACGGAACTGTCTGCTCAGGCACCATCCCTAACATCGTCGTAAAGAAGAAAAGCGGCACCGATACAACCCTGAACCTGACCGTAAGCATCCCTAAGGGCAATGCGGGATCGTACAGGGTGATCGTAACTGACGCCAACAAGAACAGCAAAAAGCTGCCTGTCATCAAGAACACGGGAAAGAAGCAGACTGCTACAGCCACTGCCAAGAAACTGACAGCGGCGAGGACTTATAAGGTTCATGTGTACAATAGCAACGGAGTCGTTTCAAAGACGATCACTGTAAAGACCGCGCTCTCGAATGTCAAGGGATTTAAGCTGCAGTCAAGCGCGGATAAAGTTTACCTCTCATGGAAAGGGGTTTCGAGAGCAGAGAAGTATGAGATCGTCAGAACAGGCGGCGGCACCTCAAAGAAGGTCTGGACGACCACAAAGAAAGCGTTTGTAGATAATACAGTCGATAAGGGCTACACCGCCAGGAACTATACTTATAAAATAAGGGCCAAGAAAGAGTCGTTCCCGACTTCAAGGAATGCGGCTACTGTCACCGGTGACGCTGTCAGGACCATGCTGATAACGATCACGTTCGGCACGACAAGAACTTTGACAGATCATTCAGATGGAAAAACGACCACTACATTCAACAGGGGATACACGACTACGGCAGTAGGATTCGATGCCGGAAAGTATCATTTCTACTATAAAGGGAAATTGTACTATGTAATCAGAGAAAGCATCTCGAGCGCCAGCGTCTCGCAGCTGAACACAAGCAGAACATACTCTGCCGCCGAAGCTACGAAGTTCGTGAACGACATGCATCTGTCAAGCGCAACATCGCATCTCATCTGGGTCAACACATATACTCAGAAGGAATACATCTTCACGGGCAGCAAGGACCACTGGAAACTGGTACAGGGACCATGGATCGTGGCGACAGGAAAGGCTTCAACGCCTACGTCCACAGGCATGACAAGTATCAAGACCAGATCGGCGGAGAGCGGAGTACCTTGGTGGAACATCACATCCTGGTTCTCACTGCACGGCAACCATCCGTCATGGGGCGACCTCGGATATCCTAAGTCAGGCGCATGCGTCAGAAATACCAATGAACACGCGTCCTGGATATATCACAATACTGCACTGGGAACAGCGGTATATGTATTCTAATCAGACAGCAGTTCAATAAAGTTATAGGGAGAAGCGTCTCAATTTCGGGCGCTTCTTTCCTTGTACGGGGCAAACAAGCCCGGTAAATATCAGATGAACAAACTGAAATCATTCTTCGAAAATTCCAATAACGTGATGAGGGACAGCTATATCTGGAACACGTTGTCTGCAAGCATTTACGCTATGCAGTCGGCGATAGTCCTTATAGTTATCACTCATACCACCGGCCTAGAGGACGCGGGCATCTTTTCGATAGCCTACGCCGTCGCCAGCCTTATGTATTACATCGGAGAATACGGTGTAAGAAAGTATCAGGTCAGCGACATAAATGAGGAGATGAGCTTCACGGACTATCATTCGCACAGGATAGTCGCCTGCGCGCTGATGCTGGCAGTCAGCCTCGGATATGTCGCGAACGGGTACTTCAGGCTGGGTTACTCACCGTATAAGGCGTACATAGTGCTGGTGATCTGTCTTACCAAGGTGGTGGAAGCGTATTCGGAGGTGTATTTCGGAAGATTCCAGCAGGTGGGCAGGCTTGACGTATCAGCCAAGACCAACTTCTACAGGATAATGGTGGGGGTGATAGGATGCATCATCGCTCTCATCGTCACCAAGGACATGGCGGTCTCCATGACCGTGTGGCTTGTGCTCTGCATCTTTGCGCTGCTCACATCCAACATCCTGGTCTACAAGGACTTCGGCACCTTTGAGCTCAAGTTCAGATGGGACAAGATAAAGAGGATATTCATAGAATGCTTTGCCCTCTTCGCGGGATACTTCCTGCTGCTTTATGTGGGCAACGCTCCTAAATACGCGATCGACGCGTGCATGAGCGATGTGGACCAGGCGTGTTACAATTTCATCTTCATGCCTGTGTTCGCGATCGGCATGTTTGCCAACTTCATCTTCAACCCTATTTTGGTAAAGCTCGCCCACAGATGGGATGAGAACAAGATAAATGTATTCACCAGGATAGTCGTAAGGCAGATATTCGTCATCTTCGGGATCACCCTGCTGGCGATAGCGGTCGCGCTTACGATAGGACCGCCGATACTGGGCATACTGTTCAACGCGGATCTTGCGGACTACAAGACGGATCTCGCCATCCTCATGATAGGAGGAGGAATGCTGGCTCTGGTAAACTTCTTCGCTGTAGTAGTGACTGTGATGAGATATCAGAAGCACCTGATCACGGGTTACGTGGTTTTGGCAGTCGCGGCCTGGTTCATGGCAAACAGGGTCGTCCGCACTTACGGGATAAGAGGAGCCACCGTTCTCTATACCATACTCATGGCATTACTGGCGCTCATATTCGCGGGGCTCATGTTCTACTTCATCAGCAGAAGGAGCAGAGAGGTCAGACTCAAGAAAGCGTAGAAGGGCAATAATAAAGGCCGCCCTTATTGAGCGACCTCGTAAATGTCTATATCATCATTTGAGAATACGAGCTTATAGTCATCCGACGTCAGATCAGGCGTCGGATATATTTTTTTGGTGACCATCACGTGGCTGATGCCGAGCGAGCGGGCCAGTTCTCCGCGCTCCGTGTTATCAGGGTCGTAGAGCAGGTCGGTGTTCTTCTTCATTTCAAGACGCTTCTCGGCCTCGTTGTCGGCCAGCGAGAAACCGGAACCTTCCAGGTAGAACTTGCGGTCCGAGTAGGATGCGTACAGGAAGTGGCAGTTGTGCCAGCGCTGCGTCACATCGTATTCGGAGATCTCTACCGAGCTGTACATCTGTGTAGCTATCAGGGCGTCTTCAGGAGTGTTCTCTTTGAGCCAGCTGACCGCTTCGTATTCGTCCTTTGTAAGACTGGCGTATAGCCCGTAGTGCGCGGATGGGTTCGAATGGGCCGCGGCGACAGGCACCATGCCCTTTATATCCAGCGCGACTGTCACTGAAGTGACAGCGAGGACGGCAAAGAACCAGACCGCGCATATAACGCGCAGGGCTTTCATGAAGCCGCTCGTCATCTCGTCACGGTCCTCAAAGAAGCGGAAGGCGATGAGCGGAGCGAATGCGACAAGAACGGTGCCGAAGTATATCTGGCTGTGGCCGGAATAATTGAGGAACATCATCAGCACAAAGCCGATGAACGCTCCCGCGTAGACGGTCACCCAGGCGAAATCATATTCTTTCTTATTGACTATGACCAGCGCCAGTTCCCTGATATATCCGATGAAGAACGCGAGGGTATAGGCCGTGAAGAAGAAGGCCGCGAAAACAAGGAGTATGATAAGCAGCCTCAGCGGTGAAGGCAGTCCCATGCCCTTCATGACCTCTATGAGACGCTCCTTCCAGAAGCAGATGCCGGTCATGTGGCCGAAACTGACGATCGAACCGCCGTCGGTACCTGTGGCCTCGCCCGATCCGAGAAGAAACTCGTAGACCGCGACAAAGCCGAGTGTGATCATTACAAACGGCGGGGTAGCTCCGGCGAAGCTGATCCTTCTGAGTATCAGGCCCAGAAGGTACGTGCCGATGACCGCTCCCGCGAACACCAGTCCGACAGGAGCTTTAATGCCTGTCAGAAGCATGACCAGCGCGGTCAGAAGCAGGAGCTTCGGTACGCTTATCCTGCCCGACTCTTCTCTGTCGCTGAAGTAATAGCCGAGGAAGAGCGTGCAGACCGCGATGCCCGCGAGTCCGAAACCGCCGTAATTGTCATTCGTAAACAGTATCCTGAAAAGGTATGATGACGTAGCGCTTCTGGCGATGAACATATTGGAAAGTATCACCGACAGAGTGTACAGGCCGGCTCTCTCTTTGCGTCTGCAGAACTGCCTGAACAGCGCGTAGACGGACAGGCTTATGAGCGAGACGGTCAGGTAAGGGCTGCACGATATTATCATGAAGTCAGGAGTCATCCCGAATAACATGATCGGAACTGACAGCAGCACCTGAGAGAATATGTGATAGCTGACGTTTCTGCCGTGCACCCACGGGTCAACGAGAGGGTAGCCGTGCGACAGGGATGTCGTAAGGCCCATCTGGTAGACCTTGTCTATACTCGCGTAGACGTTGTCGGAGTATTCCGGCGACAGGTAAAGGAACTGCGTGGTAAGGAAGACATACGCCATCAGTATGACAGCCGCGACGTAAAAGGCGGCAGGCACGCGTGAAGGGCGGAGCCTTGCAACCAAAGGCCTCTCCATGCGCCCGCTGAATACAAGAAACAGATAAAGCAGCGAGCAGAGCGGTCCTAAGGCGTAAAGAAGGATCTTTGTACCGATAAGATCCGTTACGAAGTATTCCGCCACCACCAGGGCCCATCCCGTGAAGAACGATACGATGGCTGTGCCGGAAGCGTGCGGCATCCTGACTCCGGCGGCCGACGTGATCAGCAGTCCCGGCAGTTCTACGTAAAAAACAAGGAACAGCAGGAACAAAAGAAGGCCGCCTGCCGGCGCGTGATATACAAAAATCGAAACAAGCACCATCGCGATTACCGCAATGGTGCATATGATCCTTATTGCATTATTCAGCAGTCCGGAATTCTTCAAGTCTATGTGCCGTTATTTCTTTGTAAGAACGGTGTTCAGAACATAGTCGGAACCCGTTTCCGTCATGATGAGACTGCCGCCCTCTTCGAAGGCGAGATCAAAGCTGAAAAGATCGCATACCATGTGAAGGTGATCTCCCTGATCCTCCCATGTGCCTGTGCAGTCTTCTTCCGTGATGTTGCCCTCCCATGTTCCGTCATCATTTATCGTGATGTCTACATTGCCGTAAAAATATACGGCTTGATCGGAAGTAGCCTCCCAGCTGCCGACAAAAGCCGAAGGATCGGACTTGACCATGTTGAGCTCGGCGTCTTCAGCTTCTTCCTCAAAAAAGATACCTTTGCTTTCAGGCTGATAGATGATCTCCGGATCTTCCGCGTTCGGATCAGCGTAATCCGGCTCTTCTTCAACCGCCGCGTCTCCGGCGTCTGTATCTGCGCCGGAGCCGGAGCAGGCTGTCAGCGGGATGCAGAGCATCAGGAGCGCCAGAAGCAGGGCTATATATTTCTTAATATTGTTCATGATCTTCTCCTATAAGCCCCTGACTTGAGCGCAGGAGCCATATTCGTTGAAATCTGTACTGTTAACAAGTATAATATAAAAGGATTTCTATGTAAATCGATAAAAAGAAAGGTTGGCGCAGAGTGAAGATCCTAGTTACCGGAGCAGCCGGATTCATCGGCAGCAATTTCGTATTCCACATGCTGGACGCGCATCCAGATTATGACATCGTCGGACTTGATTCGCTGACGTATGCCGGAAACCTTGAAACACTGGCTTCCGTCATGGATGACCCGCATTTCAGATTCGTCAGGGCGGACATAACAGACGCCGAGGCAATGGACAAACTCTTCGATGAGGAGAGATTCGACATAGTGGTCAACTTCGCGGCGGAGTCGCATGTTGACAGATCGATAGAAGACCCGGGCCTCTTTCTGAGGACCAATATCCTGGGCACGCAGGTGCTCATGGACGCTTCGATCAAATACGGAGTGAAGAGGTTCCACCAGGTAGGCACGGATGAGGTCTACGGGGACCTGCCTCTCGACAGGCCTGACCTGTTCTTTGTCGAGACTATGCCTCTGACCGCGTCAAGCCCGTATTCGGCATCCAAAGCATCCGCGGACCTTCTGGCGATGGCATATCACCGTACCTACGGACTGCCTGTCACCATAAGCAGATGCAGCAACAACTACGGACCTTACCAGTTCCCTGAAAAGCTGATCCCGCTCATGATAGCGAACGCTCAGGCCGACAAGCCTCTGCCTGTATACGGCGAGGGACTGAATGTAAGAGACTGGCTGTACGTAGAGGATCACTGCAGGGCGATCGACCTGGTGATCCACAACGGCAGGGTCGGCGAGGTATACAACATAGGCGGCCATAATGAAAAGGCAAATATCGAAGTTGTCAAGATCATTCTTGAACAGCTCGGCAAGCCTGAGAGCCTGATCACATACGTAACGGATCGCAAGGGCCACGATCAGAGATACGCGATCGACCCTACAAAGATCCACGACGAACTGGGCTGGCTGCCTGAGACAAAGTTTGAAGACGGCATACGCAAGACCATACAGTGGTATCTCGACAACGAGGACTGGTGGAAGAACATCATCAGCGGAGAGTACCAGCAGTATTACGAAAAAATGTACGGCAACAGATAAAGGAGAATTGGGATGATCAATTTCAACGTGCCGCCGTATATCGGCAAGGAGCAGGACTACATAACGCAGGCCATCGAGTCGCACAAGATCTGCGGCGACGGTCAGTTCACCAAGAAGTGCAACGCCTGGATCGAAGAGAAGACAGGCGTAAGCAAGGCGCTGCTGGTAACATCGGGCTCGACCGCGCTTGACATGGCGGCCATCCTGACGGATGTAGGCCCGGGAGATGAAGTCATTCTTCCTTCATATACTTTCGTTTCCACGGCGAACGCCTTTGTTCTGAGAGGCGCCGAACTGGTATTTGTGGATATCAGGCCGGATACGCAGAACATAGATGAGAAGCTTATAGAAGACGCGATCACGGAGAAGACAAAGGTGATAGCGCCTGTCCATTACGCCGGAGTCGGCTGCGAGATGGATACCATCATGGACATCGCGAAGCGCCATGGCCTGATCGTGGTAGAAGATACGGCTCAGGGCGTGAACGCCTTCTACAAGGGCAGGGCCCTCGGAAGCATGGGCGATTACGGCTGCTACAGCTTCCATGAGACCAAGAACTACAGCATGGGAGAAGGCGGAGCGCTGCTGATCAGGGATGAAGACAATACCGAAAGAGCAGAGATAATAAGAGAAAAGGGCACCGACAGGAGCAAGTTCCTCAGAGGCGCCGTAGATAAATACACATGGGTGGACATGGGTTCTTCATATCTGCCGAGCGAGATGAACGCGGCATACCTGCTGGCTCAGCTCGAAGAGGCCGACATGATAAACGAGAACAGGCTTGCCAGCTGGAACGCGTACTATGAGATGCTGAGTCCGCTCGCGGCAGAAGGCCGCATCGAGCTTCCGGTAGTTCCGGAGGAATGCGCGCACAACGCCCACATGTTTTATGTGAAGACAGCGGGCATAGAAGAAAGGACAGCGCTGACAGCCTTCCTGAAAGAGAACGGAATAGGCTCGGCATTCCATTACGTGCCGCTCCACAGCGCGCCTGCCGGATCCAGATTCGGAAGGTTCCACGGAGAGGACAAATACACTACAAACACATTCGAGAGACTGCTCAGACTTCCTATGTATTACGGCCTGAAGCAGGATGAAGTAGAATACGTTTGCGATAAGGTAAAGGAGTTCTACGGCAAATAATAAATGCCGCGGAGGATATATTGGCAAAGAGGATCACACCGCTGATCGGAATAATCAACATGGAAGTGACCGAAGAAGACGGCTGCATCACAGCCGCCGGTCGTTGTGTTGTCAAATTAACGGGCAGAAGGGAAAAAGTGGATACGAACGATATCCGCATCGACGTACCGTTCATGGAGAACGCCGCGGATATATCCTTCGGCTCAAGGTACGGCAAAACGCTTCCGGGAGGATATCAGCTGAACACTTTCAGGCTTTCGGTGGATCTTTCCAAAACCAGGGAATTCGACATACAGAACAAGCTGATGCCGGTCTACAGGGACAGCGAGGAGGGAAGGATACTCTACAATGTCTTCGACCTGAAGAAAGGCAAAAACAGAAACAGCAGGATCGTTCTTTACGGAGACAAGGCGGTCTACTTCAGGCAGAACATCTACAATACGATGAACCTTACGGTGCGTGAGGCAAATCAGTATGACACAGAGGAAGGCCAGAGGCGTCTTAAGGACGCTCAGAAAAAAGCGGAGTCTCTCAAGGGAAGCGACATCATACTGATGTATGAGAAAAACTGCTCCAGATACGAAGAGAGCGCGTCCGTGCTTTACGAAAGGCTGATAGATGCCGGCTATGATAACGTCTACTTCATAGTGGACACTGAGATACCGGCGGTAAAAGAACTCCCTGAAAAGTACAAAAAGAACCTTATCGCGAAGGACAGCGACAAGCATCTGGAATACTTTTTCGCCTGCGACAAGTTCATCTCGTCTGAGACGATAGACCACGCCCTGCAGCTGCGCATAGCAAGCAAGGAGGTCCAGGACAAACTGAACGGCAAGGGCCTGTCATATGTGTTCCTGCAGCACGGGGTCATGTACATGGTGTCTCTCAACTCCAAACTCAGAGTAGGGTTCAAGAAAAAGAAGGGATACAAGCTGCATAAGACCGTCGTGTCGTCCGAAGCTGAGGCAAGACACTTCATCGACCTGGCCGGAATGGACAGGGACGACCTGTACATAACCGGTCTTGCCAAATTCGACACATCCTATCGCAATGAAGGCGCTGACAGGATAATCATAATGCCTACCTGGCGCCGCTGGGAGACAAACCTCGCCAACGAGGATGTCGAGCAGACCGGGTACTACAAGATGCTTGAGCGCATGTATGACGCGGTGCCGGACGATCTGAAGGAGAAGGTCATCATCCTCCCGCATCCGCTGATAGCGGAAATGTTCAGAGGAGAGCAGGGCCTTGGCGATCATTTCCTGATGGCGGACAGCTACGACAAGGTGTTCAGGGACTGCGGCCTGCTGATAACCGACTACTCATCCATCGCTTACGACGCGTTCTACAGGGGCGCCAATGTGGTGTTCGACTGGGAGGACCTTGACGAGTGCATGGAGCACTACGGAGAGGGATCGCACCTGATGCTCAACGACGGCAACGTCTTCGGACGCGTCTGCAGGAGCAGGGACGAACTTAAGCGCGCGGTCGCCGAAAGCTACGGACAGCCGCAGAGAGAAGAAGACATAGAAAAATACAGAAAGATAGTGGAGTTCCACGACGGAAAGAATTCCGACAGGATAATAGAAAAGCTGAAAGAAGACGGGGTGCTGAGCTAATGAGACCGGATGATCTTAAGTCAAGAATAACAGCAATAATAATGATGTTTGTCGTGGCTGTTTCCGTGATGGCTTTTCCATGCAGTAAAACTTACGCGGCAAGCGGATCCACAGGCAGCAAGATCACCTTCAAGGAGAGCAATTTCAGAAAGCTCAAAAACAGAACGGTACGCGGCAGGAGCCTGGGGATCAATCTGAGATCCATGATTGGTGAAAGCAGCGGCGGGTATTCCATAGTTCAGGGCGGATGCACGGACGGGAAATACGCGTATTATCTTATGGTATCCGGCAGCACACAGCACGGCCGTGTCCTTAAGGTCAGAATGAAAGACAAAAAAGTCGTCAAGAGGTCCGGAGTGCTCAACACATGGCACGGGAACGGCATGACTTACGACAGCAAGCGCAAGAGACTGGTCGTCATAGCGCGTGAAGACAGGAAGCAGGAGATCACCTGCATCGACGCGAATACTCTGAAGATAACGAAACAGCAGAACGTAAGATACACCCACTACAAGGACGCGGGGATCTATTCCATGTCACCTTATCATCAGAGGCAGGGTCTGGCGGCGATCGCTTACGTTAAAAAGTATGACTGCTACATCGCTCTCGAAAGGGTGGCGCACAACCTGATCATAATCAATCCGAACAACTTCCAGGCCATAGGATTTGCCGTTACGAGGATATCATCGGATTATCCGGGGACGTTCCAGGCTATGGACGCGGATGAAAAATACGTCTATCTGCTGCTGAGCCAGTATCAGAGCGATCCGAGCGCCCAGCCGTACAACATCATCCTCGCGATCGACTGGAACAGCGAGAAGATGCTGCCGGTCGTCAATGCTAAACACAGGGACAGGGTGTACGCAAAATACGCGTGGTACTGCGGCAACAAGAAGGACGGTAAGCAGGACGCGGTAATCAGGGTCAAAACACCTTATGAGGCTGAAAATATATATCATATAAAACAAAAGGGTACGAGAGGAAAGGGTCATTTCTACCTGTCCGAATACCATGGGCACTCCGTCTACAGTAACGGAAGGTACCAGTACTTCGGCAGGGACGACTACGTATATGACCTTGGGACTTTCTGATAAAAGATGTTTGAAGATACTGAAGTAATAATCAGAATAGTTGAGGTGTTTGCCTTAAGCGTTGTGATCGCGTTCGCGACCACGCCGCTTAGCATACGCCTTGCTCATAAGCTGGGAGTGATAGACACCCCTAAGGATTCCAGGAGGATGCACAAGAAACCGATGCCGAGATTCGGCGGCATGGCGATCTTTCTGGGCTCGATAGCGGCGATGACCATACCGGCGGGCATGAACGAAAAGATCAGGATCGCCATGATAGGCGGCATACTGATGTACGGGCTCGGAGTCACAGATGACGTTTTCGATCTGAAGCCGGCAGCCAAGTTCCTGGGACAGCTGTTCATAGCATCCGCCATGTACAGCGCGGGGATCCGCATCACTTTCATAAGCAACTTCTTCGGTGCGAAGGTGACTGACGCCAACGCCAATGTCATCCTGAGCGCGGGACTCGCGTACATCATCACCGTTCTGTGGATAGTGGGCATAACGAACGCGGTGAACCTGATGGACGGTCTTGACGGACTGGCCGCGGGCTCGGTGGCCATAATGGCGCTCGCGCTCGCCTACATAGCGTATATCCACGGCCACAAGCTTGGGTCGATGCCTGTATGCATAGCGCTTGTCGCGGTCGCGGGAGGCTGCCTGGGATTCCTGCCGTATAACTTCTCGCCTGCGAAGACATTTATGGGTGACGGAGGATCGCTGTATCTGGGCTATATGATAGCGGTGCTGTCGGTCATATCCCCGTTGAAGAGGGCCACTATCGTAGGAGCTCTGGTGCCGATGCTGACGCTTGCGGTGCCTATCCTGGATACGGGCCTGGCGATGCTCAGGCGCACACTGAGACATGAATCGATAATGCGCGCGGACAAAGGCCACCTGCACCATCATCTGATGGCCGCGGGCTTCGGACAAAAGCGGTCCGTGCTGATAATGTACGGCATTGTAGGGATAATGGGAGAAGTAGCAGTGCTGATAAGCCGCGAACTGTACAAGGATGCGTTCTTCCTGTTCCTGATAGCGCTGCTCTATCTGGTGATCATAATCTTCCCTAAATCGCCTAAAAAGAATCTTAAAAAGCTGATAACGCAGGACACAAGCGATATTGAGAAAGAATTATTCGTACAATATCTCAACGAGGAGCGCGAAAAAAGAAAAAGGATCCGCGAAGAAGCAATAAAAGCGGCAGAAAGCGAGAGTCCTGCAGAGGACGTTACTGATGGAAACGGAAAAGAAGAAAACAAAACAGAATAAGGAAAAGCGCAGCAAAGACAAGACGACCGCAAGGGGCATATTCCCCAAAAAGTCGGCTTACAAGCTGCTCCTGATCGTAATGGGACTGGTGGCAGCGGGTCTTCTGGCTGCCATGATACTGGTAAATACCTTCCCGCCTGACCTTACCATATTGGTCATAGTTGCCATGGCGGTGTTGTTCCTGCTGACAAGCATCATGCTGTCAAGAGGAGACAGATGGAAGAGAGTCGTGGGTATAGTGCTCTCGCTGGTGTTCATCGGCGTTTTCGGAGCAGCTACATACTACCTCGGCAGCACCTACGCTATGATGGCAAAGATCAGCAGCGACAGTGAATTCTCCAACGCGGGGGGCGTAAGAACGGGCAATCCGTCCGAAGAAGCGTTCAACGTATATCTGACGGGCATCGATCAGTGGGAAGCTGAAAAGGGAGAGGATCTTGAGCGAAGCGACGTGAACATGATAATCACGGTCAATCCGAAGACAAAGAAGGTCCTGCTCACGTCTATACCGAGAGACACGTATGTTAAGCTCCATACTGCCCAGCAGATGGATAAACTGACGCATACGGGCGTATACGGAGTCAATGAGACACTGTTCACCGTAGAAGACTGGCTCGGCATCAATCTCGATTATTACGTGAAAATGAATTTCTCGGGCGCAAGAGACATAATAAATGCCATCGGAGGCATAAAGGTCTATTCGCCTGTCGCTTTCGACAGCAGTCTGGCCGGATATCACTATGATCAGGGCTGGAACACGCTGAGCGGCAGGGAAGCGCTGTTCTTTGCCAGAGAACGCCACGCCTTTGAAGGACAGGACTCCGTCAGGGTCGAAAACCAGCAGAGAGTCGTGGAGGCGATAATCAAGCGCATGACCTCGAGCCCGGCGCTGCTCACCAATTACGGAGAAGTAATGGCCGCCTGCGAAAACAACATGAACACCGATATGAGCTATTCCGAGATAAGGGATCTGGTGAAGATGCAGCTGAGCGACCTCAGCACATGGGATATAGAGACTCAGAAGATAGAAGGCGAATATGACGAAGACTACGTCGCTTCGCTGACACAGTCGCAGAAGTTCCAGATTTACAGGCCGTCCGCTTCATCGGTCAGGGAATGCACCGACGCCATAAATGAAACGCTGAATCCGACAGAAGAGGAACTTGCCGAAGCTGTCAAGGAGCAGCGCAAGGGCTTCATCGTAAACGTGATAAACAAGTTGTTCAAAAAGGACAAATAACAGGCGCAAAGGAGAGAAATCATGAAAGGCATCATTCTTGCGGGAGGAGCCGGAACAAGGCTTTATCCGCTCACCATGGTAACGAGTAAGCAGCTGCTGCCGGTATACGACAAGCCGATGATCTATTATCCGCTGTCAACGCTGATGCTCGCGGGCATCAAAGACATACTGATCATCTCCACGCCGGAGGACACACCGAGATTCGAGAACCTCCTGGGCGACGGATCTCAGTTCGGGATCGATCTTGAGTACAGGGTGCAGCCGTCACCGGACGGCCTCGCGCAGGCTTTCATCATCGGGGAGGAATTCCTGGGCGATGAGGCAGGCGTAATGATACTCGGAGACAACATCTTCTACGGCAACGGGTTCGGAAGGATTCTGAGAAAAGCCGTTGAGAACGCCGAGGGAGGCAGAGCCACCGTATTCGGATATTATGTAAATGATCCGGAGAGGTTCGGCATAGTCGAATTCGACGAGGACGGCAAGGTGATCTCCATAGAGGAGAAGCCTAAGAAGCCTAAGAGCAATTACGCGGCGACAGGCCTTTACTTCTATCCGTCCGGAGTCAGCGAGATGGCCAAGAAGGTAAAGCCTTCGGACAGAGGCGAACTCGAGATCACCACGCTGAACGAGATGTACCTGCATGAGGGCAAGCTCGACGTCCAGCTGCTGGGCCGCGGATTCGCCTGGCTCGATACGGGCACGATGGATTCGCTCGTTGACGCAGCAGACTTTGTGAGGATGCTCGAGAAGAGACAGGGCGTCAAGATATCCGCGCCTGAGGAGATCGCTTTCAGGAATGACTGGATCGACAAGGCTGCTCTGCTGAAGTCCGCCAAAAAGTACGGAAAGAGCCCTTACGGAGACCACCTCAAGGCCGTTGCTGAGGGCAGACTCATAACGAAATAACAGCCGTTAAAGTGCTTATAAAGGAGGAGACCATACTCTCGAAATGACATTCACATCATTTCTGTTCGCTCTTTTTGTCTGCATAACAATATTCGTTTATTTCATCTTCCCGCTGAAGCGATATCAGTGGGTAGTTTTGCTTGCGGCAAGTTATTTCTTTTATCTCTATAACAGCTATAAGTACGCGGCGTTCATACTCGCCACCACTGTCACGATATACGCGGCCGCAATGGCGATCGACCGCATAACGGCTGCTTCAAAGAAGAAGATCAGGGAGATGAAGGGCATCTGGGAAGCGTCCGAAAAGAAGGCCTTCAAGAAGAAGACCGAGTCAAAGAAGAAAGCGATCCTGGCGATCACGCTTCTGTTCAACTTCGGGATACTGTTTGTCATCAAGTATCTGAACTTCCTGGCGGGCGGCATTATGCAGCTGATGGGACATCAGGCAGGGGACGCGCAGATCATAAGCATCCTTCTGCCGCTGGGCATATCGTTCTATACCTTCCAGGCCACGGGATATCTCATCGATGTTTACAGGGGAACGTCCGGCGCCGAAAAGAACTTTTTCAGGTTCGCTCTCTTCGTATCGTTCTTCCCTCAGATAGTTCAGGGACCTATCAGCTCGTTCGATCAGCTGGGCAGCCAGCTCTTTGAGCCGCACAGACCGGAGTGGAAGAGGTTCAAGAACGGCGGAGAGCTCATACTCTGGGGACTTTTCAAGAAACTGGTCATCGCGGACAGGATGTTCGCGGCCATCAATGAGGTGACGGGTGATTACAAGTCATACGCCGGCCAGATGATACTCATGGCAGCACTCATGTACGCACTGCAGCTTTACGCTGACTTCTCGGGCGGCATCGACATCGCCAGGGGCGTCGCAAAGGTGCTGGGCATAGACATGGAGATCAACTTCCGCCAGCCTTACTTCTCAAAATCGATCAATGAATACTGGCGCAGATGGCATATCACTCTGGGCGCCTGGATGAAGAAGTACGTGTTCTACTCGCTGGCTGTCTCCAACGCGTTCCTGAGCGTGAGCAAGGGCATCGCGAAGACAAAGTTCGGCTCGACGGCCGCGGGCAAGCACATATCCAAGACACTGCCGACAGCTTTCGCGTCGCTGATAGTGTTCATGCTCATCGGCATATGGCACGGAGCCAACAGCAGATACATAGGATTCGGTCTGTGGAACGGCCTTATCATAATGGTCTCAACACTGCTGATGCCGGTCTACGGATGGCTGCTCAAAACGCTGCGCATAAACGCAAAGTCGGCGGCGTGGCAGCTCTTCCAGATGCTGCGCACATTTGTGGTCATACTGGTAGGCTACTATTTCGACATAGCTCCTGACATGCACGGCGCCATCGACATGATGCGGCGTTCGGTCATAGACTGCCATCTGCCGGTAAAGCTGGCGCAGTTCCAGTCGATAGGACTTAACCTGGATGACATCGCGGTGATACTATACGGCATGGCGGTGATGCTGTTCTTCAGTATAAGGCTTGAGAGAACGGGACTTGAAGCGCCGGGCGACCTGCTCGACCGCAGGCCGGCGTGGCTGCAGTGGATAGTGATACTGATCGGTATCATATCGGTAATGATGCTCGGCATGTACGGATCGGGCAGCGAAGGCGTGGACTTCGTATACATGGGATTCTGACGGAGAGGATGACGCGTTGAAAAAAGCATTGAAGCGCACGATTGGAATAATCTTCATGATAGCCGCTGTCGCAGCGTTCGCTTTTGTGATGCAGGAACTCCTGGGCAACGACGGCAGCAACGAGAGCCTGACTCTGAAGAGCTTCTATCTTGAGGAGCCGGATTCGCTCGACGTTGTCGTGATGGGCGCGAGCGAGGTGATGTTCGACTATGCCGCGCCTGAAGTCTACCGTACGAGCGGCTACACCAGCTTCCCGTACGCGTTCACCATCAATTCAGCGCCGCTGTGGAAGTACGAGCTCAAGGAGATAGAGAGGACGCAGGACCCTCAGCTCCTGATAGTCGAGACAAACGGTTCGCTGTATAAAGACGACAAGTACATTCACGCGGCTCACTGCGTGCAGGTGCTGGGCGACAACATGCCGCTGTCGGAAAACAAGCTGAAGTTCGCAAGGGAAATGTCGGACAACACGATGGAAACGATCTTCCCTCTGATAAAGTATCATTACAAGTGGGATGAGATCCTGAGCGGTCCTGTCAAGGACAGGGTGATGGTATACAGGGACGGCCACTCCAGACTGCGCGCGGCGCAGACCTATCTGTATCAGACGGAATTCTCCACGGACTACCTGTATCCTGCAGACGACCTCGTTTCGGACATGAACAAGGACGGCGAGGCGGCGCTCAGGGAGTTTCTGGAGGTCTGCAAGGAGTCGGATATCCCTAAGATAATATTCGTTGAGTTCCCGCATGTCCTGAATGAAGAAGGTCCTTACCTGAGACATCAGCGCGTGAACGCCGCTGCTCAGATAGTGCGCGAGGCGGGATTCGATTACATAGACTTCAACCTGGTGGCTGACGAGATAGGGCTGGACCCGGCGGTCGACTTCTACGATCCGCATCACATGCTCGCGTCCGGTCAGGAGAAGTTCTCAAAATACCTCGGAGAATATATCAAAGAGAATTACAACATAGAGCCGCGCGAACAGAGCGAAAAGAACAGGCTTGAATGGGATGACAGCGTTGAGCTGATAGACAAGTACTATCAGGCTTATAGGGATATAAGAGCCGAGCACGCTGATGCGCCGCACGACGAAATAGATTATAATCTGGTAAACGAGCGCAGAACGATGGATATATTGAGTAAATACTGACGGTAGAAAGATGAGTATCGGATCATTACTGAAAAAGAAAATATTTGATATCGCCAAGAACAGCAAGACGATACGCGTCGTGCTTCGCGGCGAGAGGGACGCGATCTACCGCGCCAAGATGGTCATGGACGATCCTTTCGTGAAGATCGACGACAGGCTCGTGTATTTTCAGACCTTCTCGGGACGCGGATACAGCGACTCGCCTAAGGCCATGTATGAATACATGCTGAAAGCGCCGGAGTACAGGGACTTCCGCTTCGTATGGAGCTTCAGGGAGCCTGAAAAATACTCGTTCCTGCTGGAGAACGGAAGGACGGAGACAGTGGCGTTCCGTTCCCGCGCCGACAACAAGGCTCTGCGCAGGGCAGGCTACTGGATCGCGAATTACAGGATGCTTGACTACCAGTATCCGCGCAAAGGCCAGACCTATGTGCAGTGCTGGCACGGCACACCGCTCAAGCGGCTCGGATACGACATCCAGGCGAGTGACAACGCGATGAACTCCATAGAGGAGATCAGGGAGAAGTACAGGACGGACGCTGAGAAGTTTTCGTACCTGCTTTCGCCTTCGCCTTTTGCTACAGAGAAGTTCGCGACGGCGTGGAACCTGGTCGAGACGGGTCAGACTGACAAGATAATCGAAGAGGGTTACCCGAGGAATGACAGGCTGGTCAATGTTTCTGAAGAAGGAAGGACAGCAGTCAGAAAGAAACTCGGTGTAGACGATAAAAAGGTGATACTCTACGCACCTACATGGCGCGACAACCAGCATGTCAGCGGAGAAGGCTACACGTATAAGACCGAGGTGGACTTCGACAAGCTCAGGGACGCTCTGGGAGATGAGTACGTCATACTGTTCAGGGCGCATTACCTGGTCGCCAACAGCTTCGACTTTGAGCGCTACGCCGGATTCGTGGTGGACGTGTCCTCTTATGACGACATCAACGATCTGTACATAGCGTCCGACCTTCTGGTGACGGATTACTCCAGCGTTTTCTTCGATTACTCGAATCTGAGAAAGCCGGTCATTTTCTACATGTACGACCTTGAGCAGTACGCGAATGAGATGAGAGGATTCTACATGTCGCTCGACGAACTGCCGGGACCGATCGTGAGAGACGAGGACGCGCTGATCGCGTGCATAAGGGTCGCGGATGAATGGAGCCCGGATGAAAAGTACGTGGCGTTCAACAAGCGCTTCAATCCGTACGAGGACGGGAACTCGTCAGCGCGTGTGCTCAAAAAGATTATAAAAAGATAATAAAAAATGAGGCCGGACATCAGTCCAGCCTTTTTTTCAGCTCCCGCACAAGTTTCGGCGAATCGCCCATAGGCTGCGGGTCTCCCTTATTGATAAGCTCTTCAGACATCTCGACGTAGGCGCCGTAATATCTTACGCTGTCGTCCCATTCCGTCCTGAGGCTGTCACTGAGATCGGACGGGGCTATGCCCAGTTCGTTCTGTATATAGTCACCGAGGAAGCCGGTGACCTTTTTTTGTCCGCGCGTATTGGTGTGACCGTGGTTGTAGTAGTCTTCGCGCTCCTTCAGTCCTATCTCGTGGAAGTGCTTCTGCATGTTGAGAGTATGGAAGCCGGCTTCGTCAGCCATCTCAAGGATGCGGTTGGCCCTCAGATTCACCTGGAGCTCATCCGGGTCGTTCTTTGTCAGCACCGTCGGATACTTCACGAAGAGTACGTTGAGATCCTTGCTCTTGCAGTAGTCCATGAATTCATTTATGACGGCCTCGGTCTTTTCGTCGAGAGGAGCGGTCTCGTCTGTGAAACTTATGTCGTCAACGTCCGCGAGTTCGCGCGTCCTGGTGAGCGTCTCTATGCCCTTCAGAGGCGACGGGCCCGAGGACGCGACGTCAAGTCTGTCCTTAAGATCCATCAGATTGGCCGGAACGCTGTTGTGGTACTTGATGAAAGGCAGCAGGAGGCTCGCCGTTGTGGTCCTGTCGATCTTACTGCTGAGCTCCTTTGCCGTCTCTATCTTTTCGCGTGACAGAGGAGTATGTGTCATTATCGTATACACCTGGCTGTTCCTGGACTCGACCAGATCAAGATCGTATCCGCCGCCAAATACATCCACAACGATGAGCTTCGGATGCTGGGTCCGCAGAGCGTCCTGCAGAGCCGGCTTCCAGATGTTGCAGGTGGAGCCGCCTATGGCGTACGGGTACGACGTGAAACCGAACTGATCATACGCGTAAGCCGAGGAAAAGCCGGAGTATGTGGTGCTTGATCCTATGAGGAGCACGTCTATGCTGTCAGCCGGCTCCTTGTGAAACAGCAATACTCTGTTCTGGTCAAACGTTGCCGGGATGCACAGGAAGTGATCCATGAAGATGATCGAAGCAAGCAAAGAGACTACCAGCAGTACTGCTGCCAGTGTCCGTCTGCGGCGTATTTTTTTATTGCTCTTTGTTTCCGTCATCTCTGTCATCATCAGAATTGCATGTATATGAATTCGGCCGGGTCAAAGGCAGGGCCGTATGTTCCGAGTATGAGTATCATCATGATAAGAGCGAACAGCGCCAGCCACTGTATGACGCCGCTCCGTCTCTCAAGCAGATCCGCCGGAGTATCCAGCGCGGTCTTCTCAAGACGGATGCTCATGTAAAGCAGTATGAGGGTGCAGGCGATGACCGACAGGTATTCTGTCTTGCCGAGGCCGAGCGTACCCAGCTGAGAGCGGAACGCTCCGAGGCTGTGATCCGTGAGCGCCAGTCCCATCATGCGCATGGCGTTGCTGAAGTTGTCCGCTATGTCAAACACGTAGCCGACCAGTACTATAAGGAATGTCCTCAGCATCTGGAAGAGCTTCCACCACGCGGCCTCAGCCCTGATGTGAAGGGCATTGCGGCTCTTCTCATAGAGAGGGCCCGCCATAGCCGAGATCATTATGATAAGGCCGTTCCACACACCGAAAGCGATGTACTTGCTGTTTGCTCCGTGCCAGATACCTACAAGAAGGAATACGATGAACGACGCTATCGCCGTGGTCAGTACCCTTGAAAGATGCTTGCCGGCTGCGGTCTGCCCGAAGGACGACTTCGCGATAGAGCCACTGATCTTCTTGGACATGTCTGACATGGCGATAGGGTAGAACACGTAGTTCTTCATCCACGCGCCCAGTGTGATGTGCCACCTGCGCCAGTACTCGCTTATGGATTTTGAGAAGTACGGCTGGCGGAAGTTCATTTCAAGCTCTATGCCAAGCACACGGCATATGCCCCTGGATATATCGATGCCTCCCGAAAAGTCCGCATAGAGCTGCAGAGCGTACATAAGCGTGATGAAGACGACCATGACGCCGCCGTATCCCGCCGCGTCCGCGTTTCCGTCTATGCCTCCGTTGTCATAGTATGCTCTGATGGCGACCCAGACGCGGTCCGCGATGACTATCTTCTTGAACAGGCCCCAGCAGATTATCATGATCCCGTGCTTGAGGTTCATCCAGTCGAGGTCGTGCGGGGTGATGAGCTGATCGCGGAGCTTGCCGTAATTGCTTATAGGTCCCTGTATGATCTGCGGGAAGAACGATACGAAGAGGGCAAACTTGAATATGTTCTTTTCGGGTTCTGCGGTCTCTCTGTAGACGTCGATGAGGTATCCCGTCGCTATGAAGGTGTAGAAGGAAATGCCCAGAGGGAGCAGCAGGTGTATCTGCGGAGCCGCTTCGGGATCCGAACCGAGTATCTGCGCTACGCTGCCGGACAGGAAATTGAAATACTTGAGAAGGAAGAGTATGCCGAAGTTGAGTATCAGCGCGGCCGCAAGTATCCTCTTCCGTTTTTTGCCGGAAGCTTCCTTGAATGCCTTGCGCTCTTCTTTTGACCAGTCCGCCTTGTGCGCCTTGACGGCCGCCTTGGTATCCGCGGTGATGGCGGCCATCCTGTTTGCCGCCAGATATATGGTCAATATGGTGATCAGTATGAAAGCCGTATACTGAAAGCTGTTGTATACATAAAAAAAGCATCCTGATATGAGCAGGATGACCCAGCGGTACTCTCTTTTAGGGAACGCAAAATAGAGTATACCCGTTATTATCGCAAATATGGCAAAAGGAACAGAAGTCAGAGCCATTCAGCAAGATCCTCCGGCATGTTGAACTGCGCTGTTTCGATCCTCTTTCTCATAAGGTGGAGACCGCCGTCCTTATCAAGCACGTAGACGCTCGGAAGGTCTCTGGACAGGAACATCGAGAAACCTTCATATATCGAATAAGCGCCGGTCCTGTGCAGGACCAGTCTGTCGCCTATGGAAAGACCCGGCAGAGACGCGTTACGCGCGATAACATCAGCGGTGGTGCAGAGGCTTCCGCAAAGAGTCCATTTTTCGTCCTCATCCGCCGCGCGCTCATTGTCCGCGCCCTTAAGATGAGTGATCATCGGGACTTGCATACCCTGTATCTGACCGTCGTACTTCAGCTGATGCAGACCTCCGTCAAGGATCGCGTAATTCAGGCCGTCATTCGTCTTGGTATCGACTACCGTGGTCACGTAATGACCGCACGGAGCCGCGAAGAACCTGCCCATCTCAACGGTCACATGGACCCTCTTGGACAGTTCTCTGATGCACTCCGAGATATCATTCAGCCTTGCCGCTTCGGACTCATCCGCTTCTGCGGAGAAATAATCCACGGCAAGCCCCGTGCCGTATTCGATGCGCTCAGGAACGAATCCGAGCTCTTCTTCAAGGCGGTCGAGTATCTTGTTGAGGCGTGATATCTCCTTTATGATCTCCTTTGGCCTGGTCTTCTGGGTGCCGGTAAAGTAGTGGATTCCCACGATATTTATGCCCGGATACGAAGCTCTGTCGGCGATCACCTTGAATACGTCACTCTTGTCCATGCCGAACTGGCTCTCGCACGAAAGACGCACCAGAACATCGACGGTGATGCCGCGTTCGGATGCGACTGAGCTGATGTGATCCAGGTGTCTGTAGCTTTCGGCGGTGACGAGGGCAGCGCCGTAATCGATGGCGCGTTCCGTCTCTTCTCTCGACTTGTTTACGCCGGAGAAGATTATCCTGGACGGATCGATCTTCAGAGCCTTGCAGATCTCGAGCTCTCCCGGGCTGCAGACTTCTATCTTTGAGAAAACGTCAGGCAGGACCGCAAGCAAAAACGGATTCGCCTTTATGGAAAAGCAAATATCTGTATCCTCTCCGAAAGCGGTCTTGACGAGCGTTGCTCTGTCTATGAATTCCTGCTCGGAGAACACATATGCGGGGGAAGCGACTCCCCTGAAAACGTCATTATTCACGGTCTGCATGGCGTACTCTTATTCTTCGTCCTGAAGCTTTTCGATCAGCTCCAGCATGGCCTCTGCCGAATTAAAGTTGTCCGGTACAAGATTTGCCGGTCTGATGGTGATATCGAATTCGTCGTTGAGAGTGCTGACGAGAGAGATGATGTCAAACGAATCAAGAATGCCGTCAGTGACAAGCTTGGTCTCATTCTCAAAATCAACGTCAGGTCTGAGGTCGCTCAGGATTTCCAGTAATTCTTCCATTTTTATCTCCTTTGTTTATTTAGGTATTCTGTCTGCAAGTTCACGCATCGCTATCTTGCCGTTAGGCAGATGCGGCATGTCATCGAGCTGAACGATCTTGCGCGGCACCATGAACGCCGGCATGTCAGCTCTGAAACTTATCGTTATTTCTTTCGGAGCAGGCTCTCCCGCGTAGAACAGGTAAATGTGCTCGCGCTTTTTATCGTAGAGGGAGGCGCATTCGGTGATGCCTTCGATCGTAAGAGCGTAGGCTTCGATCTCGGCAAGCTCGACGCGGTGTCCCATGTGCTTTATCTGTCTGTCCTTGCGCCCGTGGAAGTAAAGCTCTCCGTCCTCGCCGATGTGGCCGAGGTCGCCGGTCAGATAGATGAGTTCAGGATAATCCTTATTCAGAGGGTTCTGCATGAAGACCTTATCCGTCTGCTCCTTTGAGCGGTAGTAGCCGATGGCCAGGCAAGGGCCCTTGACGCATATCTCGCCCATCTCGCCGTCAGGAACCGCTGACCATGTGTCATTGTCCTCGTCGTGCGCGAGAAGCAGTATCTGATAATGCTTGTATGCCCTGCCGATAGGCAGCACGGTATCATCGTTCACGACGTCCTTGATCACATAGTATGTGCAGGACGCTGTCGCTTCCGTAGGACCGTACTGATTTATGAATGTGACATCAGGCAGATTCTCCTGCCAGATGCGAAGGTACTTGTTTGAGATGACCGAGCCCGAGAAGACGATGGTCCTGATGTATTCAGGCTTGCCTTCCTCAAATCCGCCCAGCTTTGCCGGGATCTCGAGACCCGCGGCGCTCCAGCAGAGTATGGTTATCTTGTTCTCGTTCAGTGTCCTGAAGAGAGCGTCAGGCATCGCGAATTCGGTCTTGGAGATCATCACCGTGCGGGCGCCTGTCATGAGCGGCAGGTACATGTCCCTTATAGCCGCGATGTAATCGAGCGGAGCCTGGTTGCCTATTATGTCGTTTTCATCCAGGTGGATGACTTCGTTCAGTCCGTCAAGGTAACCGATGAGCGAACGGTGCGATGTCAGCACGCCCTTTGGCACGCCTGTCGACCCCGAAGTGAATATCATGTACAGCGGGGATGATTCAGTGACTGAAGCCTCTCTGGCCGCGACGAGATCCTCATCAATCGGTCCGTTGATGACTTCTTCCATGATCGCTATCTCGCAGTCGCCGGCAAGAGCCTTCGCGATCTCAAGATGCTCCATGTCCGCGATCATCAGCGATGGTTCTGTGACGCCCATGATCTGGACCAGCCTGGCATGAGGCATTTCCGCGTCCATCGGAGCATAAAAACAGCCCGCGCGCGCTACACCCATGTAGCATGCAGGCGTAAAGACATTGCGGCCGGTCATTACCGCGACAGGTCTTTCAATGTCAGAGTGCTTCGCGACCCATGTCGCTACCGATGCGGAAAAACGTTCCAGATCTCCGAAGGAGATGCTGTCGCCCATGCCGGAATAGACTGTTCTGTCACCACGCAGGGCGGCTGAATTTCTTATCCAATCAAAAACTTGTGATGCCATAACATTAAAGCCCTTAATCAATTGCTAATTGCATTAAATTCTTTACGCTAAAATGTTACACTAACGCCCCTCAATAATCAAGGAAACAAAGTGATTGAGAATGTGACGGATCATGAGTAGTATAAGAGTATGAAACAGCGTATTTACAGATATGACAACATAAAAGCACTGCTTATATTTCTGGTCGTAGTGGGGCACATGACGACGGATTACGTGTCCGACTCGCATCTGGTCAGATGGACGACACTGTGGATATATACCTTCCATATGCCTGCCTTCATATTCATCTCGGGCCTTGTCCATAAGCGTTACATAACGGAGGAGAGGGAGGCTCTCGGCTTCAGGGGCGAGACCAGGCTGCGTCTCGACAAGGTCATAGGATTCTTCCTTTGCGGCTACGGACTCAAGCTTTTCCTGCAGTTCACAAGGACGCTGATGGGGCAGAATCCGCTCTGGCATACCATCGCGGAACCGGGGATACCGTGGTATCTCTTCGTGATGGCGGAGTATGAAGCTCTGTTCTACCTGATGCGCAGGATCGATGAAAAAGTCAAACCGTGGATGATGATAACAGGCGCTTTCGCCCTGAGCGCGGCCGTCGGATACTTCCCTTTCATCAACGATACATTCTGTCTGTCGCGCATGATCAACTTCCTTCCGATCTATATGATCGGCTACTACCTGGACATGAGGGAGTTCAACGAAAGGCTGACAGGCAAGCGCAAGCTGAAGATAGCGGGCTGGTGCGGGATCGTTTTTACGCTGGCCGTATGCCGCTTCGCGCCATGGGGGATATACAGCTGGCGCAAGTGGTTCACGGGAAGGCGCTCATATGAATTCCTGGCGGACATCTTTCCTTTCGCGTACAGCAACGGCTGGTGGATAAGGATAACTGTCTGGCTTGTTGCCATAGCGATCACGCTCTGCATAGTCGCGGTCATACCGGACAAGAATATGGGATATATCACGACTGTCGGAGCCCGCACCCTAAACATCTACTTCTGGCACAGACCGGTCTGCTATCTGTTCCGCAACTGGAAAGTCCTGCCGAGACTCTTCATTTTTTTCGGAGGCACATATAACGAGGCTGTCGCGGGTCAGATAAAAGGGCACGCGTTTGTGGGACACAGCGGCGCGATGATCGCCGCATATGCAGTATACCTGATCATCGCTGTGGCAATGACCGCGTTCTTCAGTCTGAAGGTGTTTGAGCACCCATGCTCCGACCTGATGAAGTTTGCTTCACGCTTCGGCCCGAAGAAGTAGTTTTTCTTTGTATTCTTTGCGGCATCGCTCTAAAGGGCGCGGTGCCTTGTGATAAAATATTAAACACGATACGCTGCTGATCAGACACAGGCAGGAGCATTTCATGCGAGGCAAAACGTCAGCTTATAAACACGCGAATAAAAGAAGGCTCGCGGCCGTATGCCTTACGGTCATGCTTGCGCTGCTCTTTGTCATGATACCGGCGGAGGTACACGCGGCCGGAGACGCGCCTAAGGTAAGCGTCGCGGTCAAGGGCGAAGGCCTGCGCGTCAAGTGGAGCAAAGTCAAAGGCGCGGCAACGTACGATGTGTACAGAAGCTACAGCAGGACCAAGGGCTACAAGCGCATCAAGAAGGGCGCTACCGGACGTTCGCTTAAAGATGTCAAGGTCGCGTCAGGCAAAAGGGCGTATTACAAGGTCCTGGCCCGCAACGCAGCAGGCAAGCGCTTGTCCGGTTCAAAGGCGGCGTCAGGTGTAATATACAGAGTCTATGTAGAGACCGGTCACGGGACGGGTATTGACGGCACGTGGGATCCCGGGTGTATATGGAACGGCTATCAGGAAGCGACGCTCATGATCCCGATATCCAGAGCCACGGCCAAATATCTGACGGCAAGGGGTGTATATGTATATACCGACGCGTACAGCGGAAACAACAGGAACCTCAGATGGACCGTCAGCCGTCTGCAGACGCTTGATGTGAGCGTAATGCTGAACATTCACTGCGACTGTCAGGAAGCGCCGAGCGGGACCATGCCGCTCTACAGATACAGTGAGCAGAGGAAACTTGCCAAATACCTCAATAGAGGCGTACATAAGTATGTGAACACAACCAACAGAGGACTGAGGAAGCGCACCGACCTTACGACGCTCAATGATACGACGAACAACTGTGTGGCCTGCCTTTTCGAAACAGGCAGCATAAAAGCGGATAACTGGACTCTTCGCACACGCTATAATGCCTACGGCAAAGGTCTGGCAAGAGGAATATGCGACTATCTGGGAGTGAAATGGTAACATTTTCCGGAGATTGATAATTGTTCTGTACGAATGGTATCCAAGCGTTCAAAGGCCAAGAAAATCAGGGTCAAATAGTTTAAAAAAGCCTTGCTTTTAGCTATGCAATCGCATAGAATGTATGGGCGCGTCGAATGCGGCGCGCCCATTAATTATTACCTACTGCGCAGGGCGAACCTGCGCCAATAAGACCACAGGAGGTGTCAACATGAGAGATTATGAACTTCTATTCGTGCTTGATCCAAACCTGGACGAGGAAGCCAAGGCTGACCTGATCGAAAGAGTCAAGGCAGTCATCAACGCGGGCGGCGAGGCCGGCGAAGCTGATGTTTGGGGCGACAGAAGACTTGCTTACAGCATCAACAAGAAGAACACAGGCTACTATGTAGTACTGCCGTTCAAGGCCGAGGCAGACCTGCCGAAGGAACTCGACAGAAGGATGAGGATCAACGAGAACGTAATGAGACATATCATCGTTTGTCAGGACGAAGAGTAGTAAAGGGGGCAAGTAATGAATAACGTAGTACTTATCGGAAGACTTGCCAGAGATCCTGAACTCAGCTACACAGCCAACACTCAGACTGCTAAATGCGTCTTCACCATCGCGGTCGACAGACCGAGAAGACAGGGCGAAGACCAGGGAGCGGATTTCATCCGCATCACTGTATGGGGCAGACAGGCTGAGACCTGCGACCGTTACCTTTCAAAGGGCAGACAGGTCGCCGTCATGGGAAGGATCCAGACCGGAAGCTACAAGAACAGAGAAGGTGTCACAGTCTACACGACAGATGTCGTAGCCGACAGAGTTGAATTCCTCGGCGGAGGCAACGGTGAAGGCAGACGCGACGCGTTCGCGAACCGCGACACATTTACGGGCAGAGAGCCTTCGTTCGGTTCCGCGTCACAGGACACCGGCTTCAGCGCACCGGCAGAACCTCTCGCGGGTTTTGACGACATGCCGGACTCGTTCCAGGCAGCTGAAGATGACATTCCATTCTAAGAAAGGGGAAAGCACGAATCATGGAAAGAAACAGCAGACCTAAGCGCGTCAACACTGGCATCAGAAGACGTAAAGTTTGCCAGTTCTGCGCAGATCAGGACAAAAAGATCGACTACAAGGATGCTGAGACTCTTAAGAAATACATCACAGAGAGAGGCAAGATCCTCCCTAGAAGAGTCACGGGCACATGCGCAATGCACCAGAGAGCAGTTGCGAAGGCCATCAAGAGAGCCAGAGTAGTCGCTATACTGCCATTCGACGCAGATCAGTAAAAAACAAATCATAGAGCCGGCCCGATAAGGACCGGCTCTAACTGTAAAGGGGCAAGTCAGGGATGGCGCAGCCGGAAAGCGGAAAGAAAGAAAAAAGCAAAAAGAAAAGAAGCAGGGTCAGCAAGCCGGTGACAGATCACTATAAGCTGATCAGGCTCTTTTGTTATACCGCTGTCGTGGTGATGGCCGTGTTCACACTTGCCGTTGTGCTCGCTTTCGGACACTACAGACTATACCCGGGGCGTGTGGAGAGAGATTCCATCATTTCACCGGACCGGAGCTCCGACTATATCGTCCTGCAATGGGACGAAACGCAGAACACGGATATATATAAGGTCTGGTGCAAGGAGCGCGACACGTCAAAAAAGAAGGCCGGGACAGACGACGGTCTTGACGAGAACGGCATCGGCGCAAAAAGCGGAAAGACGGTGATCGATGACAGCTGGCGCGAGCTCGAGACGGTAGGCCCCGAGATAAAAGTCGGCGACCTTAAAGAAAATACTTCTTATTCTTTCATAGTCAGGGCGGACAATGAGAACAGGGAAGGCATACCGACCGGAGTAAGGAATTTCCGCACAAAGAAGTCGCAGTCTATAGACATCGTAAAGAAGGTCACCAAGTGCACCGCCAGCAAACCGTTCAAGCTCGCGGCGGAGGCCGAGACCGATCTCATATACGAATCGAGCGATCCCGAAGTCGCGGTAGTCGATCCGGAAACAGACGAGATAAAGGTAGTCGGCGAAGGTGATGCCGTGATCAAGGTCAGAGCCAAAGCTACGGATGAGTATGACGGAGCGCACGACGCCGTAGAACTCAAAGTGCTCTATTCCGACCCGGTGGACGCCGGAGGAGCTTCGGCATACACGATATACCATCTGGATTCCGAGAACTGCGAGGTGATCAAGGAGATCACCGGTGCGGGCGGGGCAACGGTCCCTCAGGGACTTGCGTATACGGGAGATAAGTACATCGTCTCGTATGGAATGGGAAGCCCTGACAGGGTCATCAGCTTCGACGTAGACGGCGACGGCAAGGAAGTAAGCGTACCGTCGATCTCACTCGGACATCCGAACGGCTTCACATACTCAGAGGAGAGCGGCCTTTGCTACTGCGCCAAGGGGTGGACCAGCAGGGTGTTCACGTACGATCCGAAGACCGACGAATATGGTTCAGTGAATCTCTCGTACGGAGCTTCAGGCATAGGTTACGACAGAAAGGAAAAACTCCTGTATACATGTTCAAGGACAGCCATGGCCGCGTATGATATTTCGGCGGGATATGAAGTCAAGTACACAACGGGAGTGGTCAACCACGGCAGCTACCTTGCCACGCAGGACTGCGGAGGTCACGCAGGCATAATGCTGAGATGCCTGTCCGGAAGCGGCGATACACACGGCATAAACTACATTGACCTGTATCACATGACGACCGGCAGATATCTCGGAACGATCACCTGCGACCTGTCCGAAGTCGAAAGCTGCATTGTCGACAAGGACGGCTTCCTGGAGATCATGGCTAACAACACCAGCGATGTCGACTACATCTGGAAGACAGATCTGAACATCGAAACGCTCGGCGAAGGACTGTAAAGAAAATCAATAAAAAAGCGCCTCTTACACACAGAGAAGAGACTTTGCGGTAGCCGGCACTTAGCGATTGGCGAGCACCGTCAGGTGCGAAGCCAGAGCTTAGTACCGCTGCGTTAAGCCGCAACGAGGCGAGAGCCGTGCTCTTCGATGCGTGTAAGAGGTGCTTTATATCGTTATCCTTTTCTGAGCTCAGCGATCTTCTGTCTGGCTGTGATAGCCAGATAGAGTATTTCGTTGGCCGGCGTCGGTATGCCGTGCTTCCTGCCGAGTCTGATGACCTCTCCGGCATACTCTTCTATTTCTATCGGTCTGCCGGCTTCGTAGTCCTGCAGCATCGACATCTTCTTGTCCGGAGGGAAGTTGATGAGTATCTCGATTATCTCATCGCGGTCAGCCTCATTAAGGTCGACGCCTTCCGCTTTTGCCACCGCGAGGATCTCATCCATCAGCATCTTCATAAGCGCGCGAACTTCTTCGACCTGGCCGAAGAACCCGCATTCCGCCTGGACCTCTACGGCCGTCTGGCTCGCGCCGGTGTTGAGCATCCACTTGCGCCACTTGGCCCTGCGCATGTCTTCATATATCTTGACATTCACGCCCAGTTCCTTAAGCCTCTCATACGACTCCTGCACCTCGGGCTTCACCACGCGGTTGTCAGCATAGCCTATCTGCATCTCGCCCAGAGTGCGGTAGTAGACCCTGCGGCTCATGCGGTGAGCGTCTGTTCTGAGAACCACGCCGTAGAAAACGCGGTTTTCAGGGAACTCGCCTTCAAGCAGCGTAGAAGTGGTGATGCCGTTCTCGATAGGGAGCAGTATGGTGTCCTTGTCGATGAGCGGACGCATGTCCTCGATGACCGAATCCATGCTGTATGTCTTTGCGGCAAGTATGAGAAGATCTATGTGCACGCCCTGCGAAGGATCGGAATACACTTTAGGGAATATGACCTCGTTGTTTACCGAGATGCCCTTTGTGGAGAGACGCTCGGCGCGGTCTCCTGTCGCCAGAAGATATACGTTTTCGGGATCCCTCTGATACATCTCATACATAAGCGCGCTGCCTACCGAGCCCGCGCCCATGATGCCTACTGTTTTTATCATTTGTTTGCTCCTATTCATCAGGTAAAATCCTGTATCCTTCATAAGAATAACAGATATCAGGCAGGTAAATCCATACAAACAAAAACCTTTATATTTCGTAAGGCTAGGCCTGTTTATCACCTCAAACACACAAAGAAGGACGGCTTGTTGTTATAATAGCGGTATGAATATTTGGGATATCATTTATACATTTTCAATATGGGTCGCGCAGATGCACGACCGTGTCATGCGCATCAATGACGCCGGCGGATGGTACTTTGACGACAAGCAGCTGCACTTCATAGTGATAGGGCTGTCGGGGATGCTCCTGCTCTTTGTGCTTTATCCGATCTTTAAGTGGCTCGCCAAGCACGACCATACAATGGTCATTACCTGGCTGTACGTGTTCACGGTGGTGCTGGTGCTGTCATTTGCCATAGAACTCGGTCAATGGTGGACCGGTACGGGATACATGGAGAGCCGCGACATAGCTTACGGTATCGCCGGTTTCCTTGTAATGTTCTTCATTTTTGCCGTGGTACGCGCTCTATTCCTCGCCATACGCGATATGACCAAAAAAGACAACAGGGCTACAAGGGTCTATTCGAGAGACGAGTTCAAAAATCTGGATAAAATGTGATAAAATTGACTCGTTAAATGACTCGCGGCAGCGGAGGTATTCGAATGGCAGATAAAGCAAGGGTAGCCGTCATGGTGAGCGGCACGGGGACCAATCTGCAGGCGCTTATAGACGCTCAGAAATCGGGCCTGATCGAAAAAGGCGAGATCGTACTCGTCATCTCCAACAAGGAGGACGCGTACGCGCTTGAACGCGCCCGCAAGGAAGGCATCGAGACATTCGTGATCACCCAGAAAGCGAGCGGAGGCCGTGACGGTTTCGAAGAGGCGTGCAAGGAGATCATCGACTCCAGAAACATAGACCTCATAGTGCTTGCCGGATTCCTCATGATACTCAGCAAGGAATTCGTCACTTATTACGACCACAAGATAATCAACGTACATCCGGCGCTTATCCCGTCGTTCTGCGGGGACGGTTTCTACGGGCTAAAGCCCCACATCGCCGCGCTTGAACGCGGGGTCAAGGTGACGGGGGCAACGGTCCACTTTGTAAATGAGATAGCCGACGGAGGCGAGATCATCGCCCAGAAAGCGGTAAATGTTGAAGAAGGAGATACGCCGGAGATACTCGAGAGGCGTGTCATGGAACAGGCCGAATGGCTCATACTGCCGGTCGCCGTGGCAAAACTCTGCCGCAAGATCGTCAAGAACCGGAAATAGCCATCCCGACCGACCCGCGATGACGCCCGACACGTCATCGCATCTTTTTGTTATGGGACGATAGTGAAGACTGAAGGAGAGAAGCATGGTCTACAGGATCTACGCTGAGAAAAAAGAAGGCTTCAGAAAAGAGGCGTCAACGCTCAGGAACGAAGCAAGGACGGTCCTGGGCATAAACAGATTGCAGGACATAAGGATCTTCAGGCGCTTTGACGTTGAGGGGATAGACGAAGATCTTTTTGAGGAGTGCAGGTGGAAGGTCTTTGCCGAGCCGCAGCTTGATGTAACATCCGGTACGCTCAGCGGACTGACAGGCGTCCTCATCGACGACGACGGTTTCGCTTTTGAGGATATCGAGGGGAACGAATCCGGCACTAAAGCGTTCGTATTCGCGACTGAAGTCATGCCGGGAAGCTTCGACCAAATGGCCGACTCGGTTGAGACGTGCATACAGATCATGTCCGGCGGAGAGAGACCTGTTGTCAGATGCGCAAAGGTATACATGCTGTACGGCGATCTCATGCCTGCCGACAGGGACGCGATCATGAACTATGTGATCAATCCCGCAGAGGTGAGGCCGGCGTCGCTGGAGATGCCTGAGACGTTCGAAGAAGAGGTCTCAGATGAAGAAGTATTCGATGAAGAGGCAGAAGCGGCTGAGATCACGCGTCCGGATGCTGTCGCGGTTTCGGAATTCGATGCTGTGATTGACAGCGTCACGTTTGAAGACCGTCTTCTCGAAAAAGCATATAAGGATTACCTTGCGGTACGTAAGAGTCTTGGGCAGAACACACCTGTGACGCTCAATGACATCGCGGGCATCCCGGTCAGATACCTGAAGAGAGAGGGCAGGCTTGAGAAACTCGGTGAAGCCGGTGAAGCAGGCACATGCCCTGTAATGATAAACGTGGAAGTTAACGGCGAGAACGAGCCGTGGCTGCTGTTCTTCGGCGGCGGCATGGATGACGGTCTTTGCGAGATGCGTCCCGCTGAAGGCGCCGCCGCAGGCATGGCGGACTGCGTGAAGGAAGCGCTCTCCGAAAGAGCGTATCCGTATGCTGTGATGAGGCTCTCCGGCGCGGCAGATCCTCTGCAGTACGCGGCGGATACTCTGCCGGGCAGACTTCCTCAGAGAAAGATAGTTTTAGGCGCGGCGGAGGGCGGTTCACGCTCCGCGAATCTCTCGGGCCTCGCGACAGGCATGGTCGACGAGATATATCATCCGGGATTCGCCGCGAAAAGGATGGATGTCCACGCCGTGATGGCGGCTGTTCCGTCCGTGAATATAAGAAGGGAAACAGTGGAGGACGACGACATCGTCATGGTGCTTCTGGGAAGCGGCACGGCAGAACTCCACAGGATGCAGAGGCTTCTCACTGACGGTGTAGCTGTCCGCATGATAAAAAAGTGCGGCGACGCGGCTCCTTACGGATATGAGGGCATGGCGTGTGTCATAGACGCGGAGAACGAAAGGCTCTTTAAGCTGCTTGCGTCCGGCGAAAACCTTAATTGCGTGAAGGCTGGTGGGCTGTCTCAGGATGCCGTTGAAAAACCGGACGCGATACGCGTGGACATAGCGACCGGCATTCCGGGAGACTGGAAGGCGACGTCGCTGTATGAAAGCGACAGGAGCTTCACCGCGGGAATGCGCAAGATCGCTTCTGATCTAAACACCTGCTCCAAGAGAGGCCTTGTTGAGCGCTTTGACTCGACAGCGGGCAACGGCACGGTGCTGATGCCTTTCGGAGGCGCAAATCAGCTGACACCGGCGCAGGCTATAGCCCATAAGATCCCCGTCAGTAATGGAGACACGGATGGCTGTACTCTGATGGCCTGGGGCTATGACCCGTTTATCTCGGAGACATCGCCTTATCACGGCGCTTATCTGGCGGTAGTTGAATCTGTTTCCAAATTGATCGCGTCAGGCGCGTCATTTAAGGATATATACCTCTCCTTCCTGAGCCGCTACGGCGCTCCGGGAGACGATGAGAAAAGATGGGGCGCGCCGCTTGCTTCCATGCTGGGCGTGTTCAGGGCCCAGATGGATCTCGGCATAGGCGCCGCGGGATGCAAAGGCTCAATGGACGGGACTTTCGAAGGATTCGATGTTCCTCCGTCACTCATATCGCTTGCGGCGACCACGGCAAAAACAGATGAGATCGTTTCGCCTGAATTCAAGAAGGCGGGACACAGGGTCGTGCTGCTCAAACCTTTCGAGGAAGACGACGACAGCGGCTCCGGGAAGGGCCTTCCGTCCGTCGACTCACTCATAAAGGTCTGGGAGAGGGCTTCCGAACTTCTGTCATCAGGTAATGCCGTATCAGCGTATGCTCCGGGTATCGGAGGCGTCGCTGAGGCGGTCATGAAGATGTGCTTCGGCAACGGTATGGGCTTCGCGTATGAAGCGATGGACCTCGAGGAAGTATTCGGCTATTCGTACGGAAGCATCATCCTGGAGATAGCAGAAGAAGTAGAGCTCACTTCGCGGCAGATGAAGGCGGAGCTCCTGGGCCGCACGACTAAGGAACGCTCCATAACATACGGCGCGGAGAGGGTGAGCCTTGTAGAACTCCTGACCCTGTACGAGGGCAGGATGGAAGGCGTCTACCCGGCGGTAACGGGCGGCAAGGGCGGCCCGGTCAGCAACATAGAATACAGCGCGCGCAGCTGGCATACGCCTGTTTTCAAACGGGCGGAGCCTAAGGTGCTGATACCGGTGTTCCCGGGAACCAACTGCGAAGCGGATACGGCACGCGCAGTCCGCGAGGCGGGGGCTTCGCCGGAGATAATGGTGATAAAGGACCGCAGCGCTGATGATATCAAGAGGTCTCTGGAGGCTTTCACCTCGGCGATGAGGGGGACTCAGATAGTGATGATCCCGGGAGGCTTCGCGGGAAGCCTCGAGCCGGACGTTTCGGCAAACTTCATAGCCGCGTTCTTCAGGAACGCCGGAGTGGCTGAGGTGACGACTGAATTGCTCGAGAAAAAGGACGGCCTGATCTGCGGCATAAGTGACGGATTCAGGGCGCTCTTAAAACTCGGACTCGTACCATACGGAAAGATAACGGAAACTGATGAGGAATGTCCGGTCCTGGCGGCGAACAGCATCGGCCGTCATCAGTCCCGGATCGCCCGTGTGAGGGTAGCATCCAACAAGTCGCCGTGGCTCAGATATAACAAGGTCGGTGATATCTACTCGGTGCCGGTGTCGTGCAGTCAGGGAAGGTTCACAGCGCCGGAGGAGGTCGCGAGACACCTCGCGGCAGTCGGCCAGATCGCGACACAGTACGTAGACAACAAGGGCAATGCCGCCGCGGATATCCGTTTCAACCCGGCAGGCTCAATGATGGCAGTAGAGGGAGTCACGTCACCTGACGGAAGGGTGTTCGGCAGGATGGGACATGTCGAAAGGACAGGCAGCGGACTGTACAGAAATGTGCCGGGCAACTATATCTTCGGGATGTTCGAGAACGCCGTCAGGTATTTCAAATAAGTAGAGGCCGCGGCAGGATGCCGCGGATAAGGGAAAACCACGATGTTTAAGAAAACAAGTATCACGAACCGCATAATCTGGATCATACTGGCATTCTTCGGCTGGTACATACTGCTCGGAGAAATATTCATGCTCCTGTTCTCGAAGCTGATCGACTTAGCGTTCAAAAACCCTTCGAACGCGCTGACCTTCGTGAACACATACTACGCGCCGCTCTTAGCGTCGTGCGTGTTCTTCCTTCTGGTCTGCCTGATCACAAAGAAGAACCGTTTCATGCTTGAGATCGTAAAGCCGACACGCGAAAAGCGCAGCATGAGCAAACTTGGCACGGGCATACTGCTGGGGTTCCTGATGAACTTCTTCTGCATAGTCTGCGCGCTGCTGCACGGAGACATCAAACTGTACCTGGAGTTTTCAGCGACGCAGATCCCTGTGATGATCTGGGCGTTCATATGCGTATTCTTCCAGAGCACGTCCGAGGAACTCTGGTGCAGAGGCTTCATGTATGAAAGGATCAACGTGCACTATCCGCTCTGGGTAGCGATAGTGGTCAACGGCGTCATATTCGGAGCGCTGCACAGCTTTAACGACGGCATCACCTGGCTGGCGATGGCGGACCTTATAATCTGCGGACTGTCATTTTCGCTGCTGCGCTGGTATTCGGGCAGCATATGGACATGCTTCGGCATTCATACGATGTGGAATTACACGCAGAACTTCCTCTTCGGTCTGCCTAACAGCGGACTGGTTTCGGAAGCCTCGATATTCCACATGGACGCTGTCAACGCTGTCAGCAACTGGTGCTACAGTTATGAGTTCGGCGTTGAGGGAGCGATCCCTGCGCTGTTCATGGATCTGATGCTGGGCGTGGTGATACTGATCATCGCGAGCAAGAGAGGACGTCTGGGAGAACTGCTTGAGAGCAGGGAGTCCAAAGGAGAGCTGCAGATGATAGGACAGGCGCCGAAGGAAACGCCGTCCGTGGAATTCACGGAGCCTGATGCCGCTCAGCCGCAGGCGGCTCCGGAAACGCGTGAAGAAACTGTTGCGGAATTTACTGAAGAAGAGAAAAAGGAGACAATGTGAGCATTAGCAAGTCTTTAACGATAGAAGAATATCTGACGCGGCTCGGGTCGGCTGAGCCGGCCCCGGGCGGCGGAGCCGCCGCTGCGCTGACTTCAGCGCAGGGAGCCGCCCTCATAATGATGGTGGCGAACCTTACAATAGGAAAACCGGAGTACGCAGAGTTCGAGGAACTCAATAAAGAAGTACTGGGAGAAGCAGAAGTACTGCTTGGAAGTCTTACGGATGGCATTGCCAACGATGCCGATGCTTTCGGCAAGGTATCCGCGGCTTACGCCATGCCAAAGGACGATGAGGGGATACGTTCCGCCGAGATCGCCTCCGCGTCGGTACTGGCCGCGGAAGCCCCTCTTATGGTAATGGAGGATTCGCTCGCGGCACTGAGACTCGCGGTAAATCTGAAAGGACGTTCCAATAAGAGGCTGGAAAGCGATATTTATGTCGCGGCGCGCTGTCTCGACGCCGGCATCAGGTCGGCAAGTTATAACGTAGAAGCCAATCTGCCGGCGATCGCGAAGGCCGATCCGGCCCTCGCATCGGAGATGCGGCAGCACGCCGCTGGGATCCTTTCCGAAACAGAAGCGCTCATTTCAGAGATAAGAGGGAAAAAATAGGACTATGGAAAGCGCTCGATGCAAGGCATTCATTGAATCAGCGGAGCGCGGCAACTTCAGGGCTGCCGCGGACGCTCTCGGCTACACACCGGCGACCCTCGCCATGGTGCGCATGGGTCTCGGAGTGACCTTTGCCAACGAACTTTCGGCATTATAGAGCCGTTTTATACAAAAGTAAAACTATAGATCGTGATGTTTATGAACAGTAATACTTACCATACAACATATGGTCTTCGAAGCCGATTCATATTGATTTAATGTCTTTGTGAATGTAGAATCGACATTGTAGGAAAGCACTGATCTTGTATATAGCAGGAGGAAAAAAATGGATAAGTATGTATGCGGAATCTGCGGTTATGTTTATGACCCTGAAGTAGGCGATCCGGATAACGGAGTAGCTCCGGGCACAGCCTGGGAAGACGTTCCTGAAGATTGGGTATGCCCTCTGTGCGGAGTAGGCAAGGACAACTTCGAAGCCGAATGATCACGGATCATAACAGCCCGCTAGGCTAAACGAGGGGATCCCTTCCGGGAGCCCCTTTTTTATAACATTATGTATCTTGCGTTGCCCGTAGACTATATGAAGTGATAAAATCATAACGTTAACATTACCGACTTATGAGGAGACAGCAAATGTACAAAATAGTAAGAAGAAAGGCGCTGAGGCCTACGGTCACGCAGCTCGAGATAGAGGCTCCGCTGGTGGCGCGCAAGGCGAAACCGGGCCAGTTCATCATCCTTAGGGTAGATGAAGAAGGTGAGAGGATCCCTCTTACCGTAGCGGGAACGAACCCGGAAGAGGGGACCGTCAAGATCATCTTCCAGGTAGTCGGCGCGACGACAGAGATGCTCAATCACGTACCTGAGGGCGGATATCTGCAGGACTTTGTGGGACCTCTCGGCAACGCGACGGAGACTGAGGGCATACACAAGGTATGTATCGTGGGCGGCGGCGTAGGCTGCGCTATCGCGATGCCTGTCGCTCAGGAGTTCCACAGGATAGGGGCTGAAGTAACAAGCATCATAGGCTTCAGGAGCGAGGACCTCGTTATACTCGAGGACGAATTCACGGAGTGCTCGGACAAACTCTATGTCATGACGGATGACGGATCGTACGGCAGACGGGGCAACGTAACGATACCTTTGGACGAGATGCTGGCGGCCGGCGAGAAGTTTGACATGATCATCACTATCGGGCCTCTGATCATGATGAAGTTCGTGACACTGACGGCAAAGAAGTACGATGCGCCGATCACGGTCTCCATGAGCCCTATCATGATCGACGGCACGGGCATGTGCGGAGGCTGCAGACTGACACTCAACACTGAGGAAGGGCCTAAGATGAAATTCGCCTGCGTAGACGGACCGGACTTCAACGGATATGAAGTTGACTTCGATGAAGCCATTTCAAGAGGCCGCATGTACTTCGACTACGAGAGGCACATGCATGAAAAGACCTGCAATCTGTATAAACAGGCCGACGAGGCCGCTAAAGCGTAAGGAAAGGGGGAACTGAAATGGCACTTGATCCTAAGAAACATGAAATGCCGGCACAGGACCCAAAAGTCCGCGCGCATAATTTCAACGAGGTAGCGCTGGGATATACGGAGGAGATCGCTCTCGCCGAGGCTCAGAGATGCCTCAACTGCAAGAATAAACCATGTGTCGAAGGCTGCCCGGTGAACGTCAACATCCCTGACTTCATCATGAAGGCCAAGGAAGGTGACTGGGAGGGCGCTTATCAGATAATCAATGCCACGTCGACACTGCCTGCAGTCTGCGGACGAGTATGCCCGCAGGAGACACAGTGCGAAGCGAAGTGTACCATGGGAATCAAGTTCGAGCCTGTGGGTATCGGGCGCATCGAGAGATTCGTGGCAGACCGGCACAATGAGCACGCAACAGAAAAGGCAGTCGCTCCTGAGAGCAACGGTCACAAGGTAGCAGTCGTAGGATCCGGCCCTGCAGGACTCACCTGCGCAGGCGACCTTGCAAAGAAGGGCTACAAGGTATCCGTATTCGAGGCGCTGCACACAGCAGGCGGAGTACTGGTATACGGCATCCCTGAGTTCAGACTTCCGAAGGCCATCGTAGCAAGGGAAGTCGAAGGCCTTAAGGACCTCGGAGTAGACATCGAGACCAACGTCATAATCGGAAAGACTCTTACAGTAGATGAACTCTTCGACGAGATGGGATTCGAGGCGGTATTCATCGGATCGGGCGCGGGCCTGCCGATGTTCATGAACATACCGGGTGAGTCACTCAAGGGAGTGTTCTCCGCGAACGAGTATCTGACAAGATCCAATCTGATGAAGGCTTATCTGGACGAACCGAGAACGCCGATCATGAAGGGCGGCAAGGTAGCGGTAGTCGGCGGCGGAAACGTTGCCATGGACGCAGCGCGTACCGCGCTGAGGCTCGGAGCGGAACACGTATACATCGTCTACAGAAGATCGATGGAAGAGCTCCCTGCAAGAGCAGAGGAAGTCGAGCACGCGATAGAAGAGGGCATCGACTTCAGGCTGCTGAACAACCCTGTGGAGATTCTCGGATTCAACAATCCTGACGATCCGAGAGATCCTAAGAACGGATTCGTCAGAGGCATACGCTGCATCAAGATGGAACTGGGCGAGCCTGACGCATCAGGCAGAAGGAGACCTATCCCGGTCGAAGGCAGTGAATTCGAACTGGAAGTGGACGCTGTGATCATGGCTCTCGGCACCAGACCGAACCCTTTGATCAAGAACACTACGAAGGGCCTCGAGGTCAACCGCAAGGGCGGCTTTGTGGTCGATGAAGACGGACTGACGAGCCGTGAGGCCGTGTTTGCCGGCGGTGACGCTGTCACGGGCGCGGCTACGGTAATAAGCGCGATGGGCGCCGGTAAACTGGCCGCCGCATCCATCGACAAAATGCTTTCCGGAAAATAGTCACAAAAAAAGAAAAGGGGACGGATATCCGTCCCTTTTTTTTAGTTGTATGACGGGCATGCCGTCAATCTGTGGTGAAAGTCCACGAGGGGCGTAGCCAACGACGAACCCCAAAGCGACTCCCAAGGTTCAAATCGCGA
>CACYPK010000015.1 GCA_902776285.1 uncultured Eubacteriales bacterium | reverse complement strand
GGTGCGGCAAATGTCCAGAAAATGTGAAGTATGCGGCAAGGGTCAGACATCGGGAAATACTGTTTCTCACTCCAACATCCATACAAAAAGAAAATGGAATGCCAATATCCAGACCGTAAGGATCAACGATAACGGCAGAGTAAGAAAGGCTTCCGTATGCACAAGCTGCCTCAGATCGGGCAAGGTAAACCGTGCCGTCTGATCGAAGCATATCAAGAGGATGGTCTTGAGCGTAAAGCTCGAGGCTTTTTTCTTTCCCGGAAAAATGCAATAATATAGATATGTCAGTAATAACCAGAAACAGTTACGGGGCGATAGCCGTAAATAAGGTCGTAATAGAGCGCATGATAATAGAGGACATGCTCGGCATGGACGATGTTTTGATGCTCTCAAACAAAAAGGGCAAGCCTATAAAGGAAAAGCCTACACCTATAATCGATCCTGATTATTACGACGCGGTCGAGGTCTCCGAAAAAAAGGGTGATGCCAAAGTCAAGATATATGTAGTCGTCAAGTACGGCTCCAATATTTCCGAGACCGCGGACAGGGTGTTCCGGACGGTCGAAAAGGACTTTGAGATGCTTCGTCTCGAAAAGCCTCGCACTATCAGCTTTAAGGTGAGAGGTATCGCCGGTGTAATGGATGGCGAGATCGTCAAGCGCAATATCGACGTTGTGAGAAACAATGCCTGAATCATATTTACACGGACTGAATGATGATATCTGTTCCATAAAGGGCATAGGCGCCAAAAAGAAGGAACAGCTTTCCGCGGCAGGTATAGAGACGGTAGGCGACCTGCTTTCTTATTATCCCGTAAAATACAAGGACAGACGTAACGCGGTGCGCGCCATGGACGCGGGCACTGAAAGGGACAGCCTCGTTACCGGGCGTCTCATAAAAGTACAGCTCAGACCTCTTTCGGGCGGGCGTTCCATGACGGAATGCACACTGAGAGACGACAGCTGTGTTTTTTATGCCGTCTTCTTCAACATGCCATACCTTCGCAAGACACTTGATACAGGCGCTGATTACTCGCTCTTCGGGCGCATGAGGGTACGCAATGGCGCCAGGGTATGGACCAACCCGGAGTTCAGCAAGACAGGCGGTGACAGGGATGTAAGGGGCATTCTCCCGGTATACAGACACTCGGCGGGCCTGACGGATATCAATCTGCGCAAGTGGATAAGAGACGCGCTGGATACCACTGACCTTGATACCGACTGGATCGGAAGCGATATAGCTGAAGAGCGCAGGCTGTGCGGACAGAGATACGCTTACAGCAACATCCATTTCCCGGAGAGCGAACAACACTACAAAAAGGCGAGATACAGACTCATTTATGAGAAGCTCCTGATGTATCAGCTCGCCGTCAGGGTGAACGGAGCCGGACTCAGAGACGATCAGACCGATTCCTCCGTGACTGAAACTGACATGAATGAGTTCTATGGAGGTCTTCCTTTTGAACTGACGGAAGGCCAGTCAAAATGCATAGAAGAGATAATGGCGGACCTGAGCAGCAAAAGGAGCATGAACCGGCTGGTGCAGGGCGATGTCGGCTGCGGCAAGACCGTGGTCGCGGAGGCCGCGATGTACAGATGCGCTAAGTCGGGATTGCAGTCCGCTATGATGGCGCCGACGGAGATCCTCGCGAGACAGCACTTTGAAAGCATCAGCAAGGATCTTTCAAAGCACGGCATACGCTGCGGCCTTCTGGTGAGCGGCATGAAGCCTGCAGAGAGAAGATCGGTCATAGATGACACCGCTTCGGGACGCATTGACGTGCTGATAGGAACGCACGCCCTCATACAGAAAGACGTGCTTTTCAGCGACCTGGCTCTTGTAATAACAGATGAGCAGCACAGGTTCGGAGTCGCTCAGCGCAAGATATTCGCGAACAAAGGAAGAGGGGTGAATGTCTGTGTCATGAGCGCTACACCGATACCACGTACTCTTGCCGCCACGGTTTTCGGAGACATGGACTTCAGCATCATAAGGTCGATGCCTTCAAACAGAAAAAAGATAATAACCAGGGCGCTGGACGCACATACCCGTGAACGCGCGTATATAGACATGGGCCGCGAGCTCGAAAAGGGCGGCAGGGCGTATGTGATAGCGCCGAGCATCGATTCCGAGGATGACGACCTGTACTCCGTACAGAAGCTTTTTGAGGAGATCAAAGAAAGGTATCCGGGATATACCGCCGCGCTCCTTCACGGCAGACTGCCGGCAGAAGAAAAAGCGTCCATAATGGACAGCTTCAAGGAGGGCAGAATACAGATACTCGTATCCACCATAGTTATAGAAGTGGGCATCGATGTCCCTGAGGCGACCGTGATCATAATAGAAAACAGCGAACGTTTCGGTCTTGCGCAGATGCACCAGCTGAGAGGAAGAGTGGGCAGGAGCAGCAGACAGTCTTATTGCTACGTCATCAATTACAGCAATACCGAGACGGCTCAGACCAGAGCAAGGGCGATGGCTGAGATAAGCGACGGATTCGAGATCAGTGAAGTGGATTATGAGCTCAGAGGTCCGGGAGACATAATGGGGACGATGCAGTCCGGTAACACTTCAAACGATATCCTGCTGCTTTCAAGATATACGGACATACTTGAGAACGCGATAAGCGACGCGGATAAGATAATGGAAGAGTACCGCGGCGGAGGAAGCCTGACAGATGTTGAGTACGCGTATGAAAGGCTCATGCACGCCGACGCCGCAGACAATTCGAATGTGATTTAAGACTATGAAAATAACATCGGGGAAATACAAATACAGGAATATAGAGGTGCCAAGGGGCATCAGGCCAACGACCGAAAAGGTGAGAGAGGCCATATTCAGCATGATCATGGCATGGATACCGGACGCGGAAGTTCTGGACCTTTTCGCCGGCAGCGGAGCGATGGGGCTTGAAGCGCTGTCAAGAGGCGCCGCGAGATGCACTTTTGTGGAGTCAAACAGGCAGAATCAGAAGGTCCTGCAGGCTAATATAGACAACTGCGGAGCCGGCGGTGTTTCAAGGGTCGTAGGCAGGGATTTCACAGCAGCGCTGTCTGAGATAGCCGGAAGCGATAAAAAAACGAGGTTTGACGTGGTCATAATAGATCCGCCGTACGAAAAGACGGATTTTTATGACACCGCGATGCTGCTTTTGCAGGAATACGGGCTCATAGACAGCGCAACTATAGTGGTTTGCGAGCATCTATACGATAATAAATTATCGGACACATATCAAAACCTGCAAAAAATCAAGGAAAAGAAGTACGGAACCATAGGAGTTGATGTATTTAGCGTATTGTAAATGTAAAACACTTTTGGTAGTATTTGTTAGAAGCAGGAGACCATATATATGGAAAGAAAAGCTCTTTACGCCGGGTCATTCGATCCCGTAACAAACGGACATCTCAACATAATCGAAAGAGCCGCCAAAATGTACGATTCTCTTACGGTGGCGATAGCAGTAAATCCGCAGAAGACGGGCTTTTTTACAGTTGAGGAACGCGCTGAGATCCTCAGGGAAGTCACAAAGCACATTCCTAACGTTGAAATAGACTGTTTTGAGGGACTGTCTGCAGATTATGTCAATAAGCACGGCTTTACTGCCTATGTACGCGGACTCAGGGCCGTCAATGACTTTGAGAACGAGCTGCAGATGGCTCAGATGAACGCGCTGCTGTTCAAAGGGGGTACCGAGACCGCGCTGCTGATGACAGATCCTAAGAACTCTTTCATCAGTTCCAGTCTCATAAAAGAAGTAGCTTCTCTTGGCGGAGATGTCGACGATCTGGTTCCGCCGTATGTGGTCGAGCGCATAAGGGAAAAACTAAGTAAATAATTATGAAAGGCGCTTGCCTTTCCTTAAAGATAAAACGGGAGGAAAAACAATGAACGACGACAGCATCAAATTAATGTCTCTTCTTGAGGAACTAGAGGATCTGATCACTTCTTCGAGCAAGATGCCATTCTCGGAAAAGGGAATCATCGATCTTGACGTAGCACAGAAGATAATCGAGGACATACGCGCAAACCTGCCTCGTGACATCCAGCAGGCGAGATGGCTCGACCAGGAGAGAGACCGCATCATCAGCGACGCCAAGAGAGAGTACAACAGGATGATAAACGAGGCCAAGGATCAGGTCGAGTATCTTGTGAACAACAACAACATTTATAAAGACGCGCAGAAGAGAGCTGATGCTATCCTCAAGGAAGCCGAGAACCACGCGAATTACATGAAGTACAGATCGTATGAGTACATCGATCAGCTGCTGTACGACATGCAGACAGACATCGCGAGCGTGAGCGGTTCCTACATCCAGCCTATGACAGAGTATTTCAACCAGATGTTTTCCAACATCAACGCCAGAGTCAATCAGAACCGTCAGGAGATGAAGACTCTCGCGGAGAGAGTACGCCTCGGAGAAGAGCCTGTGGCAGAAGAGCCTGCTGAGGCCGAAGGCGAAGAATAATACACTGAAACCTTGATTTAGCGGGGCCTGCCGTCGAAGCGGGCCCCGTATTTACTGAGAAAAGAAAAGCGATCATATGAGAGCGACCGGAATAACGGCTGAATACAATCCTCTTCATAATGGCCATGTCCATCATCTTGAGCAGGCGCGCGCTGTCACAGGCGCCGACGCTGTTGTTGTGGCAATGAGCGGCGACTGCGTGCAACGCGGAGAACCTGCGATAATGGATAAATGGATAAGGACGGAGCTCGCGCTCAAGAGCGGGGCCGATCTTGTGATAGAGATCCCCGCGCTGTTTTGTCTTGGGAACGCCGGCCAGTATGCTGAAGCGGGAGTAAGGCTGCTTGAGTCTACGGGCAAGATCTCACACATCGCTTTCGGCAGTGAGTCAGGCAACGCGGAGGAGCTCATCAGGATAGCGTCGTTTTTGAAGGACCGCCATGATGAGATAGAGAAGCGCGCGAAAGAGCTTCGTGGTACGGGCATGTCATATCCTGCCGCTCGTGCCGCGGCTTTCTCGGAAGTCCGTGCCGCCGTCAAGGGTACTGAAGCATCTTCGGATGAAGAGATCGGGAATGAACTTCTCGCGCTTCAAAGCCCGAATAATATACTCGGTATCGAATATATAAAATCCATGCGCAGCGCGAAACCTGTTGTGATACGCAGGAGCGGCGCGGGATATCACGATCCGTATGATGATAAAATCCGTTTTCAGAGCGCTTCGGCGATCAGAAAGCAGGTGTTGAACGGGCAGGATGTCGAAGCCTGTGTACCTGATCACACGGCAAAGGCGCTTAGAGAAGCGCATCTTACCGGCCCAGATCTCGACAAATGGTTCGACTCTCTGAGATACGCTGTTCTTTCAACTGACGCTGACGTGATCGAGGACTGTCCGTCCGGAGGAGAAGGCCTTGCCAATCTCATGAAGTCGGCTGTAAGCGGAGCGGACTGCTGGTCGGAGTTCATCGAACAGATAAAATCCAAAAGATATACATACACCAGACTGTCAAGACTGTGCATGCAATTGCTTCTCGGCATCACAAGAAGCAGATACAGCATAACTGAGCCGGGATACATCAGAGTTCTGGGCTTCACGGAAAAGGGCAGGGAACTGCTCGCGGAGATGAGGGATGACGGATCCGCTTCGCTGCCTGTGATAATAAACGTAAACAAATCAAGAGACGGTCTGAGCCAGGAGGCAAAGGCGCTGCTTGATCTGGACATGCGCGCGGCAGATGTCTACAACCTCATGACCGGAAGGGATATGGCTTCGGAAAGCGACCACAGGCGAGGGCCGGTCATTATCAGATAAAACAAAAGACCGCCGGTCTTTCGACCTGCGGTCCTGATGGTCGGGGTGACGAGATTTGAACACGCGACCTCTTCAACAGATACTCAAACTCTGTATGCCTTGAAAATACTGACTTTCACAAATCTACATTCTGTTTTTACACTTTTTTTACACCTGAGTATTAACTATCTGTCGGAGCTGACCATCCTAGACCGCCTATATTCATCAACCTTATTCATCGCTGTCCTCTTTTGCTCAGAAGTGATATTCAGATAGTATTTTGCCGTAACAGATATATCTGAATGTCCCATGAGCTTGCATACATCCTGTATAGGCACTCCGGCAGCTGCTAGATCTGATCCGTAAGTATGCCGGAAAGCGTGCCAGCCTTTTGGCTCAATCAGGACAACATCCTTATACTTTTCTTTGTCCTCAGCTTTAGCTCTGTTTGTCTTGTTGTAATCCCTGTTGATCTTATCGCATAAACGCTTCAAGGCCATCCTTGTGTTAGATGCAAAGTATAGTTCTCCTGATTTGCTGGTAAATACATGATCAGTGCGGTAACCAGTGCGGAGCATCTCTTTTTTATGCCAATCTTTATGTATGGCAAACTCTCTTTTTATTCGTGCATTCATAGGCAGCACTCTCACAGAGTCAATGCTCTTGGTTGTTACGATTTCATTCACTTTTTCAACAATATGACCATATCCTTTGACAGGAGCGACTTCTGAAACAGATTTATTGATAGTGATCTGCTCAGCCTTGAGATCAATATCATCATAGGTGAGGGCAAGAAGTTCTCCGATGCGGCAGCCTGTTTCCATAGCAAGCACAATGAGGAACCTGATCCTGTGATTGATTGGAGTGTGCTCAATGAATGCATTCAATTCATCATGAGTATATACAACAATGCTCTGATCCTGTCTTTTCTGCTTTGCTTTTGGGATCACTATGCCTTGAGTAACATCGTGAGCGATGAGCTGGGCAGCTGCATACTTATAATAGTTCCGGAGCAGTTTGAGAGCTGCCTCTTTAGAGGATGGTGCAATGTCTGATGCTGTAAACACTGCTTGTAAATCCTCACCGGAAACGCTTTTAAGAGGCCTCAGGAGGATACTATTACCATCAAAGATGTTGTGATATGCATTTACATATCTAAGCTTTGTAGCGTCTTTTATCGAGCTGTTAGGCATAAATGAATTATCAATATATGCCTTTATTGAAGCTCCGAAAGTTCTCTCAGCAAGCTTTTCACTTGCCGTCTTACTAAGCTCAGTCTTTAATGCTTCAATGTATGCCTCATGATCTGAGAGTTTCTGCTTTGCCTCTTTCAGATTCTTTCCGGTGAACTGCTTTTTCTTAAGCAAAAACTGTCCGGTTTTCTCATCATACACTTCAACCTTAGGGGAGATACGGCAGTAATCATATACTTTGCCATTCTTACTTTTTACTGTTGTGTTAGTTTTGTTTGCCATGTCTACACCTCCGATCTGTTTGATCTCTGAGCACCTGACTTCTTTAGCGTGTCTACTACCAGCTTAGATAATTGACTGCCGATCTTTGCAGATAATCCTTCTGCTGCTATCTTACTGAGACTGTATTCTCTTGGAGTTATTTCCGGATGATCGTTGAAGCTTGATCCTGTTGCTTCATAATCTGCAATCTGCTCAAAAGCAATCTCTAGATTCATAGCATCACTTATCACTGTTTCAGAAAAGTAAACAGATTCTCCCTTTTGGATGCTCTCGCTTGATTCACATGATTCTTTTACTGCATCGGTTATGCCGATAATCAAACTGTCCAAGATTGATGCAGCAATTATTGGATAGTAATGGCCAGTATCTTTATTAAGATATTCAAGTGATTCAATAGCTTTTCTTGAGAGAGGTACTTTTTCGGCTATCCATGAAGTAGTGATATCAGGGTGCTCTATACATCCGAGCAGATAATCTACATCACAATTAAGCTCATCGGCCATCCTCTGCAAATTGTTGAGAGTCAGATTCTTTCCATGCTCATACTCTGAGATCGTGCTTTTTCCTCTTGCTGTTTCTATGCCTGATAGCCTTGATGCAAGCTGATCCTGAGTCAGGCCAGCTTTTTTTCTCATTTCCTTGATGCGTTCTCCTGATTTACTCAGATCCATTTATACACCTCCTGTGTTCGTATATACCGAACTGATAAACAGATAAGCTGTTTTTAGTTCGATTAAGTTGTGATTGTTCCGTAACCAACCTCATTATAAACTGTCATTGTCGACAAGTCAACAAGTCTTGAATAAAGGTGTACACCTAATTGGAGGTAATAAATCATGTACGAAAAAGTAAGACAGAAGGTTATTGAGAAATATGGCAGCATCAATAAGCTGGCAAAGGCCATCGATGTATCTGCACAGGATCTCTATTCTGCTTTTGGAGGGAAAAAGCCATTCTATCCAAAATGGAGAATGCTGGTAGCTGAGGCCATCGATGAGGATGTGAACGTAATATTCTCAGAAGAATGGAAAGAGTAAGCGTATGGAGGGGATGAAAATGCTAAGAATAAGAGCAGCAAGATCCATTGCTGAATACTACAAGGCAAGAGATCCTGACACAATGGTAAGTGAAACACTTATCCGGAGGCTTATGGATAGCGGAGAATTGCCTGTATTCAAGAATGGCAGCAAGAAATTAACGAGTATAGAGGCAGTAGATTCTTATCTAAATGCTCATGTCGGAGGGAAAAATAATGTCTAACAGCACCAACATGAATGATGTGGTGTCAATTAAGGAAGTTAATACAGAGGATCTAAACAGACAGCTCGTAGACTTTATCTCAGCAGTATATGGAGACGATGAGGATCTGTACCTGAGGCTATTTGATGATAAACAGCATAGTAAGAAGAAAGAGGATATTCTTCCGGCCTTGACCAAACAGTGCAAACTGAATGAGCTTCAGACTATGATCCCACAGCTCAGGGCATGGAACCGGAGCGGATACGGAGTGTATTTTGTAGTCAATGGAGGAGGGCAGACTAAGGATGCTGTTCTGAAAGCAAAGAAGATGCATGCTCATTTCATGGAGTGTGATGATCTGTCACTTGATGACCAGTACAAGCAGATTGAGGCCTTCCCTCTTAAACCTTCTTTCCTAGTTCAGACAGCAAAGAGTGTCCATGCATACTGGCTTATCAGCGATGGGGATATCAAGAGATTCAGAGAGATTCAGACAAAGCTGATTTCATACTTTGGAAGTGATCCCAAAATTAAAGATGAGTCAAGAGTGATGAGGCTGCCAACCTTTTACCATAACAAAAAGGATCCTGTGATGGTGCAGCTTGTCGAATCCCATCCGGAGCGGATATACACTCAGGATCAGCTTGAGGAACTGCTGCCGGAAGTAGAAAAGGAAAAGACAAAGCTTCAAGAACGATTCATTTTGCCGGATGTAATAAGGACAGGGGAACGAGAGAACACGCTGTTCAGATACTGCTGCCATCTGTGGCAGAAGGGTTACTCTGAGGATGAGTGCAGACAGATGGTCAGGGATGCAAACCAGCGACTATGTGAAAAGCCTATTTCTGATAGTGAACTGGAAAAATCTATCTTCTCTTGGGTGTTCACTCACTATGAACAAGGCAAGGCTAGAGATCGCTTTCATAAGTTCGATAAACAGGGGAGGCCTACAGGCATCTATGATGATTACATCCGAGAGGATATTAAGAATCATGAGCATCTGTTTGTCATGAATGGCAAGCCTTATGTGTACTCCGGAGGGGTGTACAAGTTCGATGAGAAGGGGTCTCTGACACGGCAGCTTATTGAAAAACGAATGTATAAATCTGTGATCACAGATACTTTGGTTACAAGAGTATATAAGCTGATCCTTAATGATGCTTCAATACAGAGGAGACTGAGTGAGGTCAATCTATATCCTGATGATGTGATCAACTTCAAGAATGGGATGCTCGATGTAAGGACATTGAATCTGTCTGAGCATAAGCCGGAGTATTATTCAATCAATCAGATACCACATGAGTATATAGAGTTTGATGCTGTAACAGGGCATACTCCGGCAGAGTTTATACACGGCCTGATAACTGATCAGGCAGACAGGAAGATGTTTTACCAGTACTGCGGATATATGTTCACAAAAGGCTCTAGCCTACAAAAGTTTCTAGTCTTGGAAGGGCAAGGTGATCTAGGAAAGTCAACTGTGATCCGGATGCTCCAGTGTGCTATTGGAGAAGATAACTATTCAAGCCTGAAACTGCAAAACCTGAATGAGAGATTCTTTCCTACTCAGCTGCTGGGGATGTTGGCTAACATCTGTGCGGATATACCAAGCACAATGATGGAGCAAGTAGATCAGATCAAAATGATCACTGGAGAGGATGATATTGTAGGCGAGTATAAGGGAGTAGATGCCTTCAAGTTTAGGAGCTATGCAAAACTGTTCTTTAGTGCAAACAAAATGCCTAGAACTTTTGAGGATGAGTCCGGTGCTTATTATAGGAGGCTGCTCCTGATCCGGATCGAAAAGAGATGCAAGTACATCCCTCAGCTTGAGGAAAAGCTGCATGATGAGATTGACTGCTTCATATCAACTTGTATGCTGGCTCTCAGGGATATGTTAGAAAATGGTTTCAAGCTGGATGTTTCAGAAAACAGTGCTGCTGCTGTGAGAGAACTCCGGAAGGCCTCTGATACTGTTGAGTCATTCCTAGATGATGTGTGTATCAGGGGAGCAGACAAAAAAGAGGATCGAACTAAACTGCATAAGTACTATGCTGAGTACTGTGTAGCGACAGGGAGAGAGTATAAGAAAAACAATAACTTCTATGAGAGCCTCAGGATCAAGGGCATAAAGGTAAATGATAAGCCTTCCGGCGGAGTGAGATGGGCAAGAGGAGTAGAGATTGACATCATCAAGCTGAGAGATTATGTCCCTGAGGGCGTAATAGCCAGTATTTGCTACAGTTAGCTACAACTAAGCTACAGATATTGCTACAAGTAGCTGAAGCCTAAACGCTAGTATTTACAAGTATTTCAAGTAAAAAGCTACAGTTAGCTACAAGTTTACTGAACTCTGAGTGAGAGACAAACAGTTTTTATGAGAGAAAACAAAAAACAAACTTAGGGGGGGAATAGAGAAAAGCTGTAGCTATCTGTAGCATAAAAGACGGATAACGGAGGTAAAAACATGAATAAGATTACATTCAGAGCGTATTTAACGCAATTAGCTAATAACGGAATGGATCATATAACGGATGGCCCAGCAGCAGACTTTACACAGGATGCAGCAGCAGATAGATCCTTCCCTGAAGGGATAGAGGCAGATGCAGAGGGATTCTATAAAATGGTGAAGTATCTGTATTACTGCAAGAGAGTAGATCACTGTGTATTCGATGCGTTCATGGAGTGCTGGGAATCGTTTTGCAGAGATGCTGCCGGAGGAGATCCTGAAAAATGGTATGATATTTACGATGTAGAGAAAATAACCGGAGTCAGAGCAGAATCGATACCTGATATATCAAATAGAGGCATACTTGCAGTTTTTCATGATCCTGTAACCGGAGAGGCCTACTATTCAAGCACAGATATAAAAAAATGGGCGTTAGGCATAATTGATAGAATAAATAGGGGTTGATTATCATGACTGACTTCAAACCGATTACATCACAGGCAGAGATGGATAGATATATTGCGGATCGCCTAAAGAGAGAGCGATATATGGTGATCAGACGAGTAAGGAAAGCTATCGCTAACATCGTAAGAGAACTTGTTTCTTTATCGGATGATCTGCGAGAATGGGAGTAAAACGCTTGAAATTTCAAGGCTTCTGCTATATAATAACTATGATAATTGAATAGCAGCAGTATACCAGCTGCCGCATGGACTTGCAAAAGGGGGCATTTATATAGATCGCGTGGGATCTGTATAGATGCCTTATTTGTTTTTAGGAGGATATATGGAAAGAAACATAATTGAATTTAAATCAGATACTGAAGAGCAGCATCTTATCAGAATGGGACCGCTAAAGAAATACGCTTCAGATACTGTGAATTATATCGAGGCCCGTTTCAACCTATCTGAAATATGGCATCAATTCGAGAGCTTGGCAGCCGTTTGGTATGTGGACAATATAACCAAGAGCAGCATGATAGATGAAAATGGGGCGACTGTTATTCCTCAAGAAGTGCTGACTGCCCCTGGAATACTTCATATGAATCTTTGCGCATCTACTGTCAGAAATAATGTTGTTGTCGCTCGAGTTACTTCATATCCGATAGACGTGCTGAAGCTGATTAAGACAAAGGTTTAGGAAAGGAATCAAGATGGAAAAGCATTTTGACATCGAAATCGGGGATCTTGTTTCTCCGGTCAGAGGCAGTCACACAGGCAGAATAGGACAAGTCATCGATATCAGATATGTTCTGTGGGCAAAGGACACTCTAGCATACACAATGATTGATGTATTCACACAAGATGAGTTTATGTCTCTTGGCTCTGTCCTTAAGCTGCTTGATCCTGACTATTTACCACAGCAGACAGAAACACCTTGAGCCAGTTCCGGCTGCTGTGTGAATAGATATAGGTGCGGATGTAGATCCTGACCATCCGCACCTTCTCCAAAAGTTTTGATTTAATCTGAGAGCACACTCACCAAAGCAGAAAGAGAGAAAAAAATATGGCAATCAAAGACGGAATATCACTTATTATCGACTACCTTTTCAATGTGTCGGATGCATATCGAACTTATCAGACAGAGAAGAAAGATATCCTCAATACGTATCGAGATCGAGCACTCTCTGATGAGCTTGCAAGTGCAGAGGCAAAGGCAAAGAAGGATATAGAGAGTGCAGTACGTGGAATCCAAAGCACAGCTGACTCGCTCCTGATGGCTACGCATAACGGAAATAGCTATGATGCATCCTCTGATGCAGTTTTTAATGCTGCTCAGCTGCTGAGTGTTAAGGGCGTGAGCAGAGAGGCTGTCAAATCTGTGGTCAGTCAGTTTGTAGGGAATCAGGTTGCACTGAATCTGATCCATGCATCAGCTGATCCGGAGTATTACGACATGATCGAGCCGTGGATGTTTGATAGCATCGGCACTCTTGAAAGAATAAAGAATATCGCTGGTGCTCTGCAGTATGATTCCATCGAGAACTATCCGAGCCTTGTCTCTCAGATCAGGGAGGCCGTACAGAGCTATGGAGTCCATCAGGGCATAGAGTTTGGAGTACTCAATGATCGCATTGAAGCTCTGAGGATGCAGAATGTAATCAATCTCATGGGGCTTGATCCGTCGATTCTGTAGCAGCAAATCATTTTGATGTAACCATACCGGAGTGGGTGGGAGTCGAAGGTTTGAGAGTTTCGTTCGACGTGGTAGTGGGGTTTTGGTTATATCAAAATGCAAAAGCGAATTAGAATATGGTTTCATATATGGGGGCATGGGTACCGTTACTGACTGGCTCCGACCTTCCCTCCGTCGACTGGCTCTTTATCTTACTGTTACGAAACGCAGTGAGGCATTTTGAATGAAAAAAATATGTGAGTATTGTCATACAGAATACGAGACTGACTATAAAAAGCAGCGTTTTTGCTGTGATAATTGCCGTGTGAGGTCATACCGAGAGCAGCAGCGTAACGAGAGAAAAAAGGCCATGAAGGTGTACCGAGATCATGCTCCTCAGCCTCGCAGACTATATGACAATGTTATCAGTGAAACGGATCCACGGAGACAGCTGGCACGAATGAAGGCCGGAGGCCTACTGAACTCTGAGTACTGGGAGTTATTTGCTATGGTAGATCGAGAGTATTACGGAGGTCGCACCATAGTGAATGGAATACCAACAACAGAGGAAGCGTTTGCGGATTTGGTACTGATGCAGATAGATATTGACCGCCGTATCGATATATGGACACAGTCAAATAAACAAGGCTCCTGACAGCTTATTTTTTGCCTCTGAGCGATTATTTCAGGTTAATAGCATAATTGGTCATATAGGTTGAAAAATGCTCTCAAAAGGCATAATATAAGCATACACAATATGTATGTGTATAAAGAAAGGAGTGAAAAATTATGAGAGATATTGAAGATCAAATCAGGAAGGGTGAAGCTGTGATAAAAAAGCACAGGAATGCAGATCTGAAACTATCGGAGATTGACTGCATTCATGATAGGATCAAGCAATCTGCAAAAGAGAATGGGGGACGGATAGATCTCTTCAAAATGATCAATGAAGTATTTTTAATTGGAGTGGCTGTAGGATCTCGCAATTACAAGTAGATATGCATGCTCATTGTGTATATGCTATAATCGTACAAAATGATTGATGTACACAGGAGAAGATAACATGCCTACGGCAGAAGAATTGATAAAGAGGCTCAGAGAACTTGCTGAGGATACTCCGGAGAGGAGATCAGAGCGGATGCAGATACTCGTTACTCCTACGATGGCTCAGGCAATAGAGACTCTTTCAAAAGAGACTGGACAAAGCAAAAACGAGATTGTCAATCTTGCTCTTTCAGAGTTTCTAATTGAGAAATAGTGAACTGAATAACACAGCATGGAGATAAGAGCTTGCAGCATTCTTAAGCAAAGAGGAGTACTGGAGGCTCTTTGTTTAGCAAGAACAAGCATCGTTTTTTACACTTTTTTTACACCTAAGTTATGCATAGATAGATATTTTGATTCTTTTCTGTGAGATGTTATTTTGAATGAATCACGATATTCACGATATTCACAAACACCTGAAAGCCTTGAAAAATCAATAAAAAATCCGCTAGCCTTTGGAACTAGCGGATTGTGATGGTCGGGGTGACGAGATTTGAACACGCGACCTCTTCGTCCCGAACGAAGCGCTCTACCAAGCTGAGCCACACCCCGATGTGTGCAAAACATAATGTAACATAAAAGAAAACTTAAATCCACAGTTTTTTTAAAAAAGTTTTTAAAAGCGCTTTAAAATATCGTTCCAAAACCGTTGACAAGCCCGAAAGCGGTGAATATAATATATCGGTGCGACAAGATAATTTAAGATAAAACAAGTAATTTGAACATATAAGGAGGTGTCGACAGTGGCAGTACCTAAGAGGAAAACATCACAGGCTAAGACAAGCGGCAGAAAGGCTGCTAACATGAAGAAGAGCATTACCGGACTTTCGATCTGTCCTCAGTGCCATGAGCCAAAGCTTCCACATAGAGTATGTCCTACATGCGGTTATTATGACGGCAAGGACGTCGTGAACGCAGAGTAGTGGAGTGAAACAAAAAAGATCAGACAATGCCCCTGGAAAGGGGCTTTTGTTTTGTTAAGAAAACCATTACAAAATCAACATGTTGTAGTATAATTAATAGGCTTTATACATTATATATGACAGGGGAAAGTTATATGGCACAGCAAACAAGCAGTAACGGACAGAAACGCGGACCGGGAAGACCTCCCGGAAGCAAAAACAAACCAAAGACCGCGACGTCTTCCTCCGCTAATCCGACAAAGCAGGAAGTGTTAGAGGAGATGCAGCGCAGAAGCGACCGTGACAGGCGCAACATCGACGTGATCTGGAGCATCACGCTGTTTGCTCTGGGTCTGTTCCTGTTTATAACGGTCGTAGTAAATTCAACGGGAAGTTTCGGCAAGGCGGTACACGACGTATGCAACGGATTGTTCGGCGTCATGGCCTATATTTTGCCGTTCCTTGTATTTCTGTTCGCCGCTTTGCTGCTGATGGGCAAGCTGAGGCACATCGGCACCGGCACGGCCATATTCAGTCTTCTTATTTACATAAACATGTGCGTACTGAATTCGTACAGGTTCATCGATCCTGAAGAACTCAGATACGGATTCAAAGATATCGCTGATTACTATACATACGGCGAGGACGGCCTCATGGGAGGAGCCGTCGGAATGGAGATAGGGTCGCTCCTGGTCAAGTTCTTCGGAAAGCCGGGGCTTCTTATAATAGCTCTCGCCATACTCGTGATCTCCGTATTCATGGTGGCCAACACGCCGATATCCAGAATTGTAGGCAAGTTGGGCCAGAAGAGAGAGGAGAACCGCATAATTAAGGAACTCGAAGCCGACGAGCGCCGCAGGATCTCCGAAAGCCAGATCCAGACCGCGCTTGCGTCTGACGCTTCCGTCTCCGCTGCCGCTCCTGAACCGAAGAAGCCGTTCTGGAAGTCTGTACTGAGCGGAATAATAAGAGATGATTCCGCCGGTGAAGCGCAGACATCCCAGCCATCCGCAGGCGTAAACACCGGGATACCGGCGCCTTTCGGAAGCAATCAGAAGACGGCTATTCCGAGGGAAGATGTTTCCGACCACACACTCATCATGGATTCTCCTATGAAAAGCAGTGGGGGAAGCTCGGGCAAGGGGACTCTCTTCGGAAAGCTCAAGGACTTTGTCGCGGGCATAGACAGCGAGACAGGCAAGGATCTCACAGCTGAAGAACTCAAGAATACAGAAAAACCGGTATCTGCCGGCATGGACGCGGGCAGATCCTCCTCAAAGAAGGTATATACGGAAGACAGACATTTTGACAGTGATGACGTAGAAGACTACGGATATCCGGGCAGAAAGCACAAGCCGGCAGCCGTGTCTACAGGTCTTGGACTAGGCGATCCTGATGACGTAGGTCATTCCGGTTCTTTCGGACTGGATGCGCACGGCGGTTCAGCGAAACCAGCTTCGACAGCAGTCAGGACCGCGGCAGCAGCAATAGAAGCAGCAGCTCCTTCAAAAGCCAAAAAGAGCACATCTTCGTCAAAGCAGGCATCTGCAAAGACAGAAGCTGAAAGCAAGGAAGACGCTGCCATCGCCGCCGGATTCAATTCGGTGCCGGACGATATGTCCTACGAACTGCCTCCGGTCAGCCTGCTGAAGAGAGATACTTCATCTAAACAGATGATGAGCGACATGCAGCTGCAGGAACGCGCCGAGCTTCTTGAACAGACACTCAAAAACTTCGGAGTGGACGCGAAAGTCATCAAGGTCACGCAGGGCGCTTCAGTCACAAGATTCGAAGTGCAGCCTGCGGTAGGCGTCAAGGTCTCTAAGATCACGGGATTGTCCGACGATATCGCCCTCAACATGAGAGCCAAGAGCATCCGTATAGAAGCTCCTATCCCGGGAAAGGCCGCTGTTGGAATAGAGGTGGAGAACAGCAAGCCGTCTCCTGTGCTTGTACGTGACCTTATTGAATCTGAAGAATTCATAAACGCCAGGTCGGTTATAGAGTTCGTAGTCGGAAAGGACATCTCGGGCAACAATGTCGTAGCCGATCTGCGCGACATGCCGCACCTTCTGATAGCCGGCGCGACAGGTTCCGGAAAGTCAGTGTGCATCAATTCGATAATCACGAGCTTCCTTTATAAGGCAAGACCTTCGGAACTCAAACTCATCATGATAGACCCTAAAATGGTCGAACTCGGCAATTATAACGGCATACCGCACATGCTGACTCCGGTCGTGACCGATCCGCGCAAGGCGGCAAGGGCGCTTGCCATAGCGGTCGACGAGATGGAAAAGCGCTATGAGCAGTTTGCTGAGCACAATGTCAAAGACCTGAATTCATATAATGAACTCATGAGAGTCGACCAGAGGTACGCTGACATAAAGCCTCAGATCGTCATAATCATCGATGAGCTTGCCGATCTCATGATGGCTTCGCCTTCAGAGGTCGAGACATCCATCTGCCGCCTGGCTCAGAAGGCCAGAGCTGCCGGACTGCACCTGATCGTAGCGACTCAGAGACCGTCCGCGGATGTAGTCACAGGACTCATCAAGGCAAACATCCCGTCAAGGATCGCGTTCAGCGTGGCCTCAGCCCTCGATTCAAGGATCATCCTGGATATGGCCGGCGCGGAAAAGCTCCTCGGAAAGGGCGACATGCTCTTCTCACCGGTGGGCTCCACCAAGCCTCTCAGAGTTCAAGGCCCGTTCATATCAGAAGCTGAGATAAGCAAGATAATCAAGTTCGTCAAGAAAGAAGGCGGCGATCCTGAATACGACATGGATATCGTCAACGGAATGGAAAGTTCCGACAAGAAGGGCGGCGGAGAGCCTCAGGACGAGCTGACTGAAGACGCGATCGCTTTCATCTTCAAGTCAAAGCAGGCTTCAGTATCCATGCTTCAGAGAAGGTTCCGCATAGGCTATAACAGAGCCGCGAGAATAATCGATGAGATAGAAGAGATGGGCATAATAGGAACGTCAGACGGCTCAAGACCTCGCCAGCTGCTCATCAGTGAGGATGAGTACTACGGCGGAGGCGAAGCAGAACCGGAACCTGAGGCAGAGCCGGAGCAGGTCTATGAACCTGAACCTGAGCCTGTATATGAACCGGAACCGGTAAATGAGCCGGAACCCGAACCCGTATATGAGCCCGAACCTGAACCGGTGATCGAAGCAGAACCTGAACCTGAACCGGAACCTGTCTATGTTCCGGAGGAAGAAGATATTCCTGAACCTGAAATGGCTCCTGAAGATGACGGCTTCAGCACGGGCGATAAGCTGAGCAATACAAGGGCGATGGATTCGTTCAATTCACTTCCGGAATCCGTCAGACGGATGATAATGGACGCTGACAGCGAAAGTGACTACTGATGAAGAAGGTTTTCATAGACACCTACGGGTGCGCGAAAAATGAATATGACTCACAGGTACTCGCAGCCTCTCTACAGGAAAGAGGCTGCGTTATCGTATATGATACGCGTGAAGCTGACATCCTTATACTGAATACATGCGGCTTTATAGAGGACGCGAAGAAAGAGTCGATAGAGCGCATGTTCGATCTTAACGAATACCGGAAAGAAGGACAGAAACTCATCGTCACGGGATGCCTGTCGGAGCGTTATCATAAGGAACTATCCGAAGAAATACCCGAAGTGGACATGTTCTTTGGTGTCAACGACTATGACGAGATCCCGGACATCATTCTCGCGGATGAAGAAAAGGATTCGGACAGTGGTACGAAGACATCAGACAGGGTAGGCTGTGTCCTTGACACGCTGCCATATCGCAAACGCGTGCTGGATTCTTATGACGCGGAATACCGCACAACATATACTCCGCATTACGGATATCTGAAGATCGCCGAAGGCTGCTACAATGCCTGTAGCTTTTGCGCCATCCCGAAGATCAGAGGGTCGTTCCGTTCCAAGAAAATGGAAGACTGCGTAAGAGAAGCAGAGGATATGGCCCGTGAAGGCATAAAAGAACTCGTTCTCATCGCTCAGGACACGTCCCAGTACGGCAGGGATCTGTACGGTGAGGTCCGCTTGCCGGAACTTTTGCGTAAACTATGCAAGGTCGAAGGCATAGAATGGATTAGGCTGATGTATGTTTACGATAATGGTATTACTGACGATCTTATCGAAACTATCGCTTCCGAGCCAAAGATCTGCAATTACATAGACATGCCGATCCAGCACATCTCCGATAATGTGCTTAAAATGATGAGAAGACGCTCAAGTGGCGCTTCTATAAAGGAAGTCATCGGAAAGCTGAGGGAAAGGATCCCTGACGTTCACATCAGGACGACTCTTCTGGTGGGTTTCCCGGGAGAGACGCAGCAGGATATCGATGAACTTATCGAATTCATTGATACCTATGACATCGACAGACTCGGCGCGTTCGCTTTCTCGGATGAGGAGGGGACTCCGTCGTTCGACATGCCTGACAAAGTCCCTGAAGAAGAAAGGACCGCGAGACGGGATCTTGTGATGCAGCATCAGCAGGCTGTAAGCGAGAAGCTAAACGAGCGCAAAATAGGAAAGGTCATCGAGGTGATGATCGACAGCTGTGTCGAGGTAGACTGTGAAGATATCATAGATGACATCAATACAGCTGACGAAGAGACGCTGGCTAAGATGCTGACTCTGTATGAGGGGCGTTCAAGATATGACGCTCCTGAGATAGACTGCAGCGTGTACTTTACTTCAAAAAATTGGGAATACCCGCCGGGCACGGTGGTCAAGGTGCTTATAACCGATACTTATGAATATGATTTGGAAGGAATAGAGGTGACAGAATGAATCTGCCTAACAAACTGACTATGGGACGCATGATTGCCGTTCCGTTCTTCATAGCCGCGTACATAATGGGCTATTATCCGGCCGCGCTTATTCTTTTCTGCCTGGCGTCGCTGACTGACGCTCTCGACGGGCATATAGCGCGCAAGAGGGGACTTGTCACGAATTTCGGCAAGATAATGGATCCGCTGGCTGACAAGATACTGGTGTATTCAGCTCTCTGCCTCTTCATCGAGTCCGATCTGATCAGGGCGTGGATGCTTATAGTCATCCTGGCCCGTGAATTCATAGTCGCAGGCATGAGGACGGTTGCCGCATCCGAAGGAAGGGTGCTGGCGGCAGGCATGTCCGGCAAGATAAAGACAGTCCTTCAGATGGCTGCGGTCATAATGTTCCTGTTCGGACTGTCAGTTCCTTCGATAGGAGATAAGGTGATGCTCGCAGCGAACGTGCTGTTCTGGGCATCCCTTGCCATGACGGTTTATTCCGGAGTCGAATACGTATGGAAGAACCGCGACATATTCAGCATGTAAGGAGTTTCAGATGAAAGCATCCATTCTGGCTGTAGGTACGGAGCTGCTCTTTGGGCAGACTGTCAATACTAACGCGGCTTTTCTGTCGGAGAACCTGAATCTGATGGGGTTCGATGTCATGTACCATTTTGTCGTGGGCGATAATCCTTTGAGACTGAAGGAGAAACTCGCGGACGCTTTCGCGGATACTGACCTGGTGATACTCACCGGAGGTCTTGGACCTACGCAGGACGATCTCACCAAGGAGATGGTAGCCGAGTACATGGGCGCAGAGATGTATTTAGATGAAAATGTCGTGGCCGATCTCAAGGCGTTTTTTGAGAGACGCGGCGGCGATATGCCTGAAAACAACATGAAGCAGGCATATCTTCCTGCCGGATGCACGCCTTTCTACAACGCGTCCGGCACGGCGCCCGGCTTAGCGCTCAAAAAAGACGGAAAGATCGCCATTTGTCTGCCGGGCCCGCCGCGCGAGATGAAATGGCTCTTTGAGAACGGCGTCAGGGAATACCTGCAGCAGTTCATGGAAAAGAAGATGGTCTACCGCGTCATTCGCACTATAGGCATAGGTGAATCCGACCTGGAGATGCAGCTGATGCCTCTCATAGAAGGCCAGACCGATCCTACCATCGCCACATACGCTAAGGAAGGGGAATGCACGCTGAGGATCGCTTCGCAGAGGGACAGCGAAGCGGAGGCGTCAGCCGCTGTCGATGACATGACGGCACGCGTAAAGGCGATCGCAGGCGAGTATATATACAGTTATGAAAACGAGGACCTCAACGAAGTTGTCGTAAAGCTGCTTAAAGAGAAGGGCCTTAAGATAGCTTCGGCGGAGTCGTGCACAGGAGGCCTTTTCGCTTCAGCGATAACCGATGTTGCGGGAGCATCCGAAGTCCTTTCGTCTTCATACGTCACATATTCAGTTGAAAGCAAAATTAACGAACTGGGAGTTCCCGCGGAGACAATAGAACGTTTCGGCGTGGTCAGCAAGGAGACGGCCGAAGCCATGGCTGTCGGAGCAAAGAGACGGGCAGGCGCCGATATCGCAATATCTATAACGGGCTTTGCCGGACCTGAATTTGATCCGGGACAGGAAGCAGGCGAGGCATACATAGGCTACGCGATGGGGGACATAAAGGGTCATTTCGAAGTCCATACCAGGCGCAATATACGCGAATGGAACAGAAGGTACTTTATGCTTCGCATGCTGAGGGCAGTTTACCTGCTTATACGGTAAAAACACCGGCGTGGCGCGTAAAAAAGTGCCGCTGCCATAAAAAAGGTCATATATTGTCGGAATAAGTGCTTATTTCGTTCGACAATTCTTAAAGCTTGAAAATATAATATTGACAGCGGAAGGATATCGCGATATCATACACACGAACAAGCGTTCTTTTTATTAATTCAGGGAGGCAACATGGCTATTCAGACAGCAAACAACGCAGAAAGCGCCGCTAAGGAAAAAGCGCTCCAGCAGGCGTTAGATCAGATACAGAAGCAGTATGGCAAGGGCGCCATCATGAGACTGGGCGAGTCAGGCCCGGTAAGTAATATAGATGTTATTTCCACAGGATCGGTAAGCCTGGACCTCGCGACCGGAGTAGGCGGATATCCGAAGGGAAGGATCATCGAGATCTACGGACCTGAATCATCGGGAAAAACAACACTTACTCTGCACGCGATCGCCGAGGCTCAGCGCAACGGCGGCCAGGCTGCGTTCATAGACGCCGAGCACGCTCTTGACCCTGTATACGCGAAGAATCTGGGCGTCAACGTAGACGAGCTTCTGGTATCCCAGCCGGATACAGGAGAGCAGGCTCTTGAGATCTGCGAGATGCTCACAAGGAGCGGAGCGGTAGATATCATCGTCATCGACTCTGTAGCCGCTTTGGTACCAAAGGCAGAGATACAGGGTGAGATGGGTGATTCCCACGTCGGACTGCAGGCAAGACTGATGTCCCAGGCACTGCGTAAGATCGCCGGCGCGATCAACCGCACAAGTACATGCGTCATTTTCATAAACCAGCTCAGAGAGAAGATCGGCATCATGTTTGGCAATCCTGAGACTACGACAGGCGGACGCGCTCTCAAGTTCTACGCGTCGATGAGACTTGATGTCAGAAAGATCGACACGATAAAGAAGGGCGAAGAAGTCCTCGGAAATCGCACCAGAGTCAAGATCGTCAAGAATAAGGTGGCTCCTCCGTTCAGAAAGGCGGAGTTCGACATCATGTACGGAACGGGCATCTCACTTTCGGGCGACATACTTGACCTTGCGGCTGATACCGGCATTATCGACAAGTCCGGATCCTGGTACAGTTATAATAATGAGAGAATAGGACAGGGCAGAGAAAACGTTAAGGCATACCTCGAAGAGAACCCGGCAGTACTCAATGAGATACGCGGCAAGCTTATGGAGCTTATCGCGCCGGCTGAGCAGGATGCCGATGGTCTCAAAGTCGATGCGGACGGAGTCGTCATCGAATAAACTGCCAAAAACATCGGTGATACGGACAATGGCAGCAGCGCTTCTATGCCCATACACGGTTTATAGAAAATAAATAACAGAATAATAAAATTCCTTCTTGACCTTGCAATCGCGATGTAGTATCATTTCTGTCGGTTAACCGCACGGAGCGGGTTTTTCAAGCGCAAGCACCCAAGCTTCGGCGAGTCTGGTTTAAGGAGGAATTTAATTATGTATGCTATCATCAAGACAGGTGGCAAGCAGTACAGAGTACAGCAGGGCGATGAGTTCAGAGTTGAAAAGCTCGATGCTGAAGTAGGCGATAAGGTCGTATTTGATCAGGTCGTAGCAGTAGGCGGAGACAAGCTCATTGCAGGCACACCGTTCGTAGAAGGATATGCCGTAGAAGCTGAGGTCCTCGAGCAGGGCAAGGCTGATAAGGTCATCATCTATAAGTACAAGGCAAAGAAAGATTACAGACGTAAAAACGGTCACAGACAGCCTTACACACTGGTAAAGGTTACCGGAATCGGAGCAGGCGCTCCGAAGGCTAAGGCAGAGAAGGCCGCTAAGGTCGAAAAGCCTGCGAAGGAAGAAGCAAAGGCTGCTCCTGCAGTCAACGCTTCAATGAAGAAGGACGAGCTTCTGGCAGTTGCAGAAGAGCTTGGTATCAAGGTTTCCGCTAAGGCAACCAAGGCTGATATCATTGCTGCCATCGAGGCCAAGTAGTTAAGGAGGAATCACAATGTCAAGTAAAAAAGGAGTAGGAAGTTCCAAGAACGGCAGAGACTCCGAGGCGAAAAGACTTGGACTCAAGGTAGGTGCCGGTGAATACGTAAGCGCGGGAAGCATTCTCATGAGACAGAGAGGAACAAAGTTCCATCCTGGCAACAATGTTGGCAAGGGCGGAGATGACACTCTGTTTGCTAAGATCGACGGAACAGTAAAGTTCGAAAGATACGACAAGAAGAGAAAGCAGATCAGCGTTTACAGCAAGGAAGCATAAGACTTCGGGCTCCTGCACAGCAGGAGCCTGTTCTTTTTTATGTACGCACCTGCATCGTTCTCATGGACAGAGAGGCATTTGAATGTTTGTTGACAAAGCTGAGATCACAATAGTATCGGGAAAGGGCGGCAACGGCGCCGTTACTTTCAGGCGCGATCCATATGTTCCTGACGGCGGACCGGACGGCGGAGACGGCGGCAACGGCGGCAGCGTCATTTTTGTTGCCGATAAAAACCTCCGCACGCTGATGGACTTTAAGTATAAGAGAAAGTATCAGGCGGAAAACGGCCAGCCCGGCTTGAAGCGCAACCGCTACGGAAAGAAGGGCCAGGATCTGTACATAAAGGTTCCTGTCGGCACCATGATTATCGACAAGGAAACGGGACATCTCATGAAAGACCTCGTTGCGGACGGTGATTCGGTAGTGGCCGCAAAGGGAGGCCGCGGCGGAAAAGGCAATGTGCATTATAAAAGCAGCACAAGACAGGCGCCTAACTTTGCCGAGGCCGGAGGAGCCGCGAAGACACGTGAAGTGGTCCTCGAACTCAAGCTTATTGCCGATGTAGGGCTGCTTGGTTTCCCGAATGTAGGCAAATCAACACTTCTTTCTGTATGCACGAATTCGAAGCCTAAGATAGCGAGCTATCATTTTACTACGATAGATCCTAACCTCGGCGTCGTATATCTTCACGATACCAGCTTCGTGATGGCCGACATCGCCGGCATCATAGAAGGCGCGTCAAGCGGCGCGGGCCTCGGATTCAAGTTCCTCAAACACATCGAACGCACAAAGGTGCTCATACATGTGGTAGACGTTTCCGGCTCAGAGGGACGCGATCCGATAGAGGATTACAAAAAGATAAATGCCGAACTCGAACAGTTCGACAGCCGTCTCGCGAAGAAACCGCAGATAGTGGCCGCGAATAAGATAGATCTTGTCACCGATCAGGAGAAGTACGACGAGTTCATGGAATTCATGAAAAAGGAAGGCCGCGAGGTGTATCCTATCAGCGCCGCCGCGAGGCAGGGCATTGACGATCTCATGAACGCAGCGCTGCGCGGGCTTGAATCTTATGAAGAACCTGATGATGAACCTATGGTCATGTTCGACTTCGAAGCTGATGAGAACGAAGCCGATTACAGGGTCGTGAGCGGATATAAAGAAGAAGACGGCACATACGTGCTTGAAGGAAAGCAGCTTTCCAAGATATTCAATTCCACGAACTTCACGGACAGCGGCTCCATCAGATATCTGTATCACTATATCGAGAAGCAGGGCGGCATCTCCATACTTAGGGAGCTGGGCCTTAAAGAAGGAGATACAGTAAGGATAGAAGACTTCGAATTTGAGTTCACGGAAGACTGATGTCACTGTTTCAGGCATTGACTGACCTTTATTAAGCAAAATACACACCTGCCATAGGCATATGACCGCGTCAGCGGTCATTTTTTGTTGATTTACGGGCTTTTTCAGCCACTTTAAGGTCGATCATCGAAATGCTCACGCGGTTTGTCTCAGGAGCAGTAAAATCTTATACTGACAGCACTTTATGAAAGAGGTGAAGACTGATGACAGACGGTGTTGCCGGAAAAATAAAGGATGCTTTTGATGATATTTTAAGAGACAGAAAAACACTTGTTAAGATACTCAGTGTACTGCTGATACTGCTCGTAGCGGCAGTGCTTAAGATATGCGATTCGACGCGATCGGACATAACGATAGAATCAGCCGAAACTGCCGGAGATACAGGCGCTGAAGAAGTATACGAGTCTTCGCAGACTATTTATGTGGATATCGGAGGAGCGGTCATGAATCCGGGCGTCTATGAGGTGGCAAGCGACACGAGACTGTATCAGGTAATTGAAAAGGCAGGCGGATTGGAAGAGAACGCTGACACTGATTCCATAAACAGAGCTTCATTTGTTGAAGACGGCCAGAAAATAATAATACCCGTTAAAGGAGACGGGAGCCCGGATGATCAGACGGCTGATCCGGGTGCCGTATCGGCCGGCATCACAGATCAGGGTCTGGTCAATATAAACACAGCAACACAGGATGAACTCAAGACACTGAACGGCATTGGTGATGCCATAGCCGAAAGGATCGTCGAGTACAGATCTTCCAACGCTTTCAAAAGCAAGGAAGACATTATGTCGGTCAAAGGAATAGGAAAGGGGATATACGAAAAGATAAAGGACCACATAATATGCTGAAAGGAGGCATCTTTTTTGAACTACGGTAACTATTATTTCGCATTCAATCCGTCCATCGATACCGAAAAGGATCAGTATGTAAGGAACATGAGGCTGCTTAAGACGGTCTATGATGTGCTCAATGATTACAACATAAACGTGAAATGCAAGGGATACACATTCATGAAGGATGCCATATGCATCATTACCGACCTGCGGAGGATGGATATTTGTTTTGAGAAAGAAGTATATCCGCTTATAGCGAAAAAATATGATACCGGCGGGACGTACGCAGTCGAGCACGGCATAAGAAACGCGCTCAACGCCGCGTATCTTAAGTCCGGCTATTTCTCTGAAAAACCGACTAACAAAGCGTTCATTCTTATGGCAGTACAGGAAGTGAGCGACAGATTGCTTAAAGAACTTTGTGTATGATTGAAACACGGCTCTGTTCGTGTTAGCATTTACCCTGTATTCATAATGTTGAAAGGGTAAAGCATCATGGAAAAAGCAAAGATCGACAGAATCAACGAACTGGCCCGCAAGGCAAAAGCAGAAGGACTTACTGAGGCCGAAAAGGAAGAACAGAAACTTCTCAGGAAGGAATTTATTGCCGAAATCAGAGCTGACTTCAAGGCGACACTTGAATCCATTGAATTCGTTGAAGAAACAGAAGAAACAATGGATGAATTCTTCAATTGAAAGTGCTATAATTATTGGGAATTTTGCGGACAAGGAGACAGTTATGAAAAACCTCGGTGTAAATGAAGTCAGAGACATGTTCAGGGATTTCTTTGTGAGCAAGGACCACTATCCGGGTGCGTCCTCTTCACTGATCCCTCGCAACGATAAGAGCCTTCTCATAATCAACTCGGGAATGGCTCCTCTCAAGCCTTATTTTGCCGGCACTGAAACTCCTCCTAAGAAGAGGATGACCACGTGTCAGAAGTGCATAAGGACCAACGACATCGAAAACGTCGGAAAGACCGCGCGTCACGGCACGTTCTTCGAGATGCTCGGAAACTTCAGCTTCGGAGATTATTTCAAGAAGGAATCTCTTCAGTGGGGCTGGGAATTCTGCACTGAATGGCTCGAGATGCCTAAGGAAAAGCTCTGGGCTACCATATACGAAAACGACGACGAGGCTTACGAGATCTGGAAAAACATCATCGGCATGCCTGAAGAAAAGATCGTTCGCCTCGGAAAGGACGACAACTTCTGGGAGATCGGCCTGGGTCCATGCGGACCTTGCTCTGAGATCTATTATGACAGAGGTCCTGAATGGGGCTGCGGAAGCCCTGACTGCAAGCCGGGCTGCGACTGCGACAGATACCTTGAGTTCTGGAACCACGTATTCACGCAGTTCGACAGACAGGAAGACGGCTCGTATCCGAGACTCGCTCATCCGAACATCGATACCGGCATGGGTCTAGAAAGGCTCGCCTGCATCCTCCAGGGTGTAGATTCCATATTTGACGTAGATACGGTCAAATTCATCAGAGACGCCGTATGCGACATGGCAGGCGTAGAATACATGGCCGGCAATCACAACATCGACGTAAGCGTCAGGATCATCACAGACCATCTGAGATCCATGACGTTCATGATCGGCGACGGCATCCTCCCGAGCAATGAAGGCAGGGGATATATCCTCAAGAGGATAATCAGAAGAGCCGCAAGACATTGCAAGCTTCTGGGCATCACACAGGCTAATCCTCTCGTAGAACTCGCCGAGAACGTCGTAAAGACATCCGGCGGCGCGTATCCTGAACTTGTTGAGAACCATGACTACATCATGAAGATCATCAAGATAGAGGAGGACAACTTCTCAAAGACACTTGACAGAGGCATGGAGATCCTCGACGGATACATGGAAGATATGGATGCTGCAGGATCCACGGTACTTGCCGGAGATCTCGCGTTCAAGCTCTACGATACATACGGATTCCCGCTCGAACTCACTCAGGAGATACTTGAAGAAAAGGGCAAGACCGTAGACGTCGAAGGCTTTACGGCCAACATGGACGCTCAGAAAGAGCTCGCCCGCGCCAACCAGAGAGATACTGAAGGCGACGCGTGGAGAGACGCTTCTGAATACAGCCACTTCGATCCTACGGAATTCCTCGGATATACAGAAGAAAAGGCCGATTCTAAGGTCATGCTTGTCGGCAACTTCGATGAGAACCGTAAATTCATGGTATTCGAGGCCACACCGTTCTACGCTACCAGCGGCGGACAGGTATACGACACAGGTACTGTCACGGTAGACGACAAGGTGCTCAGGGTCGTAGACGTAGTAAAGGAAAACGGCATTTATCTGCATGTGATCCATCCTGAAGATACCGGATTCGCTATGCGCGTAAAGACGGGAGATAAAGCTCATCTTGAGATCGATGCCGTCAGAAGACACCGCATCGCGAGAGGCCATTCCGCTACGCACCTGATGCAGCAGGCGCTTAGAGACGTTCTCGGAAAGCACGTCATGCAGGCCGGTTCATATGTCGACGACAACTATCTGAGATTCGACTTCAACCACTTCCAGCCGATGACAAAGGACGAGATCCGCAAGGTAGAAGAGATCGTAAATGAGAAGGTCGATGAATATCTGCCTATAAGCATGGTCGAGATGCCTATAGAAGAAGCCAAGAAGCTCGGCGCCATGGCGATATTCGGCGAGAAATACGGCGATATAGTCAGAGTCGTCAGCATGGGTGACTACAGCGTTGAGTTCTGCGGAGGCACTCACATCGACAATACAGGAAAGGTAGGAGGCTTCAAGATCGTCAGCGAGGGCGGCATTGCTGCCGGAGTCAGACGTATCGAGGCTATCACCGGTTCAAAGGTCATAAGTTACCTTGAGGGCAAGGAAGCGACCATCAATAACGTTGCCACCGCGCTCAAGTCAAGTGAGTCCGACCTTACAAGAAAGGCCGCTCAGGTAATGGCAGATATCAAATCCCTTGAATCTACCATTAAATCTATTAAGTCTGATGAGATAAGCAGCTCTGTTGATGATATAATTGCGTCGGCAAAAGAGATCGGCGGTGTGAAGCTGATCTGCAGAAAATTCGAGAATACTGATATCGATCAGCTCAGAAGCATTTCCGACGCGGTCAAAGAAAAGGCAGACGGAGTGATACTGGCGCTTGCCGCTGTAAACGACGGCAAGGTCACATTCATCGTTTCCGTAAGCGAAGACCTTATCGGAAAAGGCTATCACGCGGGCAAGCTTATCAAGGATATTGCAGCTGCAGCCGGCGGTGGCGGCGGCGGAAAGGCGAATATGGCACAGGCCGGCGCTAAAGATCCGTCAAAGGTAGAAGCGGCATTCGCAAGAGCTGAAGAACTGATAGCAGGATAAAGGGGGGAACAGTAATGAGCAAGAACACCATTATGTTTGAAGGATTCAAGGACAGTCAGCTCAACAAGAAAGAAGCTCTTGTAGAGATTTACAACGCCCTGACCGAGCGCGGCTACAATGCCATCGACCAGATCGTAGGATATCTTACTTCGGGAGATCCTTCATATATCACAAGCCATAACAACGCGAGAAGCCTCATTCTCAAGATCGACAGGGACGAGCTCCTAGAAGAGATACTCGTCAACTACCTCGATATCAAATAATGAGGATACTCGGTTTAGATGTAGGTAACAAAACAGTGGGGGTCGCGGTAAGCGACCCTCTTGGCGTTATCGCGACCGGAGTTACCACCATTGAAAGGGTGGGCATCCGCAAGGACACGGGCAAAGTGATCGATTATATAAAAGAATACGACTGCAGTACCGTTGTCATAGGACTGCCTCTCAATCTCGATGGCGAAGACACTTTGTCTACCGAAAGAACCCGCGAATTCAGACGCATGCTCGAGAACAAGCTCAAGAGTTCCGGCCCGCTTTCAAAAGTGAAAGTTGAGTGGCAGGATGAAAGGTTCTCTACGGTCGAAGCGGAAGAAGTGCTTATAGAAGCCAATATGAGCAGGGAAGACCGTAAAAAGATCATAGACCGCCAGGCAGCCATAGTGATACTCCAGAGATATCTCGACAGGATGCCGCATGAGGAAAGCAAATGAATGACCTTCAGATAGATTATTTCATGGCAGTTGCCACTAATCTGAGCTTTACGAAGACTTCGGAAGAACTCTTTGTATCGCAGCCGGCGATTTCCCGCCAGATCTCGCAGCTCGAAAAAGAACTCGGCTGCAGGCTTTTCACGCGCAACAATCAGGGTACACAGCTTACAGAAGAGGGCAGGCTGTATTTTGATCTTTTCAGCAAATACAAAGCTGAATTCATCAACACGAAGATCAAGGCAGAACAGATATCGGGCAAAAACAAAGCGGTCATGAGAGTAGGCTTTCTGGAAGGCTGGGATCTGTTCAATATCATTCCGCCTATGATGGAAAGATATCAGGCTACTTATCCTGACTCCGAAGTAGTTATCAACTGCTGCGGTGTAAAAGAACTCGCGACCGGATTGCTTACTGACACGCTGGATGTCGTTGTGACCATGAAGAACAGCGTTAAGATGTACAGCGAGTTTGAATGCGCGGACGCTGCAGAAGTAGGTAAGATCCTTCTTTACTCATCGATGCATCCTCTTGCGGAAAAGGACCCGTGGGAACTCACACTGAAGGATTTCAGCGGCGACCTCTTCATCGCTCCATGGGAGATAGTTGACAAGATGATAGTCGACGCGATCTCCAATTATACAAGACCGTACGGCTTCATCCCTAAGCTCAGATTTGTTAAAAATCATGAGTCAACGATCACATGCGTCCGGAACAACATGGGGGTAACCATAGCCGACGAATGGGTGTGGGCAAAGGGCGCTGACGATCTTTTATGGATCCCTTTCAATGCCAAAGATACGGTTGCCGTAGCCAGGCTTAAGGCCAAGGATGATAAACATCTGTTGACTATGGAAGGAATACTGAAGGATATAATAGGAGAAGAGATAGGCTTTAAGCATAAATAGCACACAAAACCCTTGCAAATACAGGTTCATAACTAAACGGTTATGAATACATAAACGCAATCTTAATTATACAGAGCAGGTTATCATTGTTAAAATTAAAACAAGATAAACCTGCTTATTATTATGTTTATATCGAAGGGAGAAACATCATGCAGAAAAGCGCTAAGCTTACAGCGGTATATGCTCTTATCATGGACCTGCCGCTCAGTCTCGTTATAACACTCGTTGCGCTCGCGCTCTCAAATCTTGACGCGCCGGGAAGCCTCAACGGACCTAACTACATCAGGATGGCGTGCCTCGCGTACGTAGTTACATTCTTTGTAAACTTCCTCCACTCTGAAAGATTGGGATTCGCGTTTGCCGCAAAGCACTCACAGCCGGGAACTCTCAAGTTCGGTATCCTTCTGAACGTTGTTGTCGCCGCTGTATTCTGCGTAATTCTTGACCTTATCATGACTGCTGTGGGAATGGCCGCAGGTGGATCTTTCGCGTTCGGACCGTACATCGCCGCATGCCTCAAGGGATTCATTCCTTGCTATATTCCGACTCTGATCATCGCGTTCTTCTGGAACAATTTCGCTGACAAGTGGTCGAGAGCTATCTGCAAGGAGCCTGCACCGGAGATGCCGGGAGCCCCTGATCAGAAGTAGTAAAAAACACAAAACCTTTATATATCACTGAAAAACAGGTGATATCATCAAACCAGTGCTTAATATAAGTTGATCGCATATTGCAGGAGGGAAAACAATATGAAGATTCTGGGAATTTCTTTCGGAACAAAAAACGGCAACAACGATACAATGTGCAGAGTAGCGCTCGAAGAGTGCCAGAAGCTCGGCGCTGAGATCGAATTCATCCACGCGTTTGACTGGGATCTCCAGACATGCACAGGATGCGTAGCATGCTCAAGAGGCCTCGTAATGGGCAAGGGCATGATCTGCACAAGAAAAGATGACTTTGCAGCTCTGTATGAGAAGATGGTAGAGGCTGACGGTGTATTCATCGTTGACCCTATCTATGAATCCGGCGGATCCGGTCTCTTCCATATCTGCTGCGACAGAATGGGTCCGGGACACGACACGGGAATGCTCTTCGGCCTGAATGAAAAGCTGATCGAGCAGGGCAAGGAGCCTCTCAGCGAGAGATACTTCATGCAGAAAGCTATTTCTTTCCTCGCCATCGGCGGTTCCGACTGGGCAGTAAGATGTGAGACAGATCACGCCATGATCGCGATGAGCCCTGGTTGGAAGGTTATCGACAATGATTACTTCTCATGGTGCAAGGACGTCATCATGCAGGACGACAAGATCGAAAGAACCAAAGAAATGGCGCGCAACCTCGTAGAGGCAGCTCAGTATATCATCGACAATCACCTGATGATCCCTGGTTCCGAGAAGGTAGATCTCTGGAAGGGCAAGAAAGGCGCATGCCCGCACTGCCACGGCAACAACTTCTACATTTTCCCTGGAACAACACAGGCTGAGTGCGAACTCTGCGGACTTCGCGGTGAGCTGGTAGTTGAGGACGGAGCAATGGTATTCAAGTTCGATCCTGCTACAGAGCATCACGCTCATGACATTCTCTCCGGCAAGGCGCTGCACGGACAGGATATCTTCGAGAACGAGGGAAGACTCATGAATCTCTTCAAGGATCCTGAGTTCAAAGCAAGAAAAGAGCATTACACAAACGTTATCGCTCCTACACCATCCCCTTCGAAATCCAACTAATATAGAATAAAGATACTTTAATGGGCGGGGGAACTTACGGGTGACCCTGCCCGTTGAATATAGGACTTTAAAACAAAAGGAGTGAAAAATGAACAGACCTGAATTTTATCCTGTTAGAAGTATCATCCTGGTAGACCTGGCTCATGAGGACTACAGGATCAAGCTCGAGAACTGGCTGTACAGATATCATGTTCCTGACAGCATTTCGCAGTTCGGACCATATGTAAGCAAGTATGCTTTCTATCCTGCACTGCCGACTCCTCCGGGCGGAGCGAGATTCGGAACAGTAAGGATGCAGATGACAGAACATTACTGGCTCGCAAACCCTAATGATGTCGGTTTCGCCAAGGATCATCACAAAGTCCTGACAGAGTACTTCCCGACAGACGTACTCGTATGGCAGAACAACATCCCTGACATGGGACACTCCCACGGCATCGACAAGTCACAGGAAGTAAACCTTGAGGGAGATGACGCACGCGCTACAAAGGGCGACGAGGCTGCGGGAACTGTTCCGTTCATCTTCGCGTTCGTACCTGTATGGTGGGAAGAAGACTTCAAGGGCGAAGGCCGCACAGTTGAGGACGGACCTAACTACAGATGGATGTTCATGGTCAAGTATCCTGAAGGCGTAAGCGCTGAAGAAGGCGACAAGTGGCTCAAGGAAGAGTTCATCCCTGCATGGACTTCGCATGAAGGATGCACACGCTGCGTATCAAGCAAGATCAAGAAGGAAGTCAACGGATGCGAATTCGACCGTATCGTAGAGATGTGGTTCGAGTGCCAGACAGCATGGTGCGACGCGGCGGCTGCAGCTGCCGAGAAGTGCGCTAAGCCGGCCTGGGCAGAGACAGAAGACTTCCCGTATTTCAAGAAGTCCTACGGCATCAGCGGCATCTTCCTGTCAGACTACGCCAGAAGCGATAATCTGGCCCAGTACCGCGGTTATATCACAATGAGGTAGTTATTCTTACAAAAGGAGAAAACTCATGTCAAAAGGCAAATATTTCTACTCAAAAGGCGAGGGGAACGACGGTTACATAAAGAACCTTGAAGTCCTGGGATACTGCGACCTTGACGGCAAGGCGGGAATGTTCCAGATGGCTCTTTACCGCACCGCAGAAGGCCGTTATTTGCTCTATGGCGCCGCTTTTGCAGCCGGACCTGACGGAGTAGGCATCATGATAAGCGATGTCACAGATCCGAAAAATCCGGTCTTCATCAAAAAATGGCTGCCGTTCGATATCGAAGAATACCCGACGACCTCGATCCCTAAAGTCCAGATAGCGGAAGATAAACTCATTTTCGCTCTTACATCGGGAAGCGGACCGGGAGTTCTTGTTGGCGACCGCGCCAAGATGAAGAGCCTTCAGGGCATAATGGTGTACGACCTTAAGAACGACCCTGAGAACCCTGAATACCTCGGATACTGGGACTGCGGAGTGCCGTATTCCATGGGCGTCCACAGATTCATGTACAACGGCGGCAACTATGTACATCTGTCCGCTGAGGCTGATGAGCATGAAGGCATGATCTACAGGATAGTCGACATTTCCGACCCTAAGAATATCAGGGAAGTCGGAAGATGGTGGGCTCCTCATCAGTACATCTACGGAGTACCGGGTAGGGAAGTGGATCATTCCGCGCCTCATAATCCCGACTTCATGGATAAAGGCTGGATGCACGGACCTCCGTTCGTGATGGGAGACAAGGCATACCTCGGTTACGGCGGAGACGGACTGTATATCCTGGACGTATCCGACTTCACAAGGCCAAAGGCTCTGGGACAGCTGAGATTCATGCCGGCTTTCTCCAGCAGGCTCGCGGGCGCGAGGACACATACGGCTCTTCCTCTGAAGGGCAGGGATCTCTGTGTCGTGATGAACGAAGGTGAGAGGTTCGGATTCATAAAAGACGGAATGGTAAAGGAAGCGCAGGCAGTGAACCAGATCATCATGGTCGATGTGAGCGATCCGACACATCCTGTCATGATAGCGACCTTCCCGTATCCTGAAGTTCCGGAAGACTTCCCGGCCCCTAACTTCAACACATACATGCTGGCTGAAGGATCCAAGGGAGGACCTTTCGGTCCTCACAACCTGCATGAGCCTATGGACAACAAGCCTTGGCTTGAGCAGAGAACGGATGTGGTCTATGACTGCTACTTCGCTGCCGGCCTCAGAGTGTATGATGTATCGGATCCTTACTACATCAAGGAAAAGGCATACTTCATACCTCCGAATCCGACAAAGAAGTTCTTCCCGTTCCCGGGTCCGATGATGGCCATGACAGAAGACGTAGTAGTTGACGACAGAGGATACATAATAGTCGACGCAAACAGTGACGGATTCTACATCCTTCGCAAGACATATGAAGACTGATAAGAAAGAAGTATTGACGCTGGCAGCACTCATAGCAGTGCTGCCGCCTTTATGGGCGGTTCTGAGCCCGTACATCGGAATAAGCGTAGGACCGGTAGCTCTTATATGCGCCGGGATATACGCGACTAACGGAAATAAGTTCAGGGACGCGCATAAGATAGCGCTCGGATATCTGGCAGGGGACATATGGGCTCTGATCGCATATGAGATCATGGCTCATACGCCATTAAACGCCGATCTGACGCTGTTTTTGACGCTTGCCGTATTCGGCTTCATTCTGGTGCTTATATCCTCAAAATGGCCCGGAATAATCCACATGCCGTCATGGCTGACAGGGTGGGCGATAGGGATGCTTGCCATGAATCTGGATAAAACGACACCTGTTTTAAGTCTTACGGTGCAGATCGCTGTCGCAATGCTGGCAGGAGTGTATTATGTAGGTGCTTTGCTGGATAAGATACACAAGATATTGAATAAATAGGCGGTAAAGCAGCAAAACTGAATGATCCAAGGGAATATCCATGAGTTCAAACCATTGAAATTTCATGGATATTTTTATTTTGCGGGGATTTTGGAGTATAATAACAGAGTCTTAACAAATGTTAATCTATACGATAAATAGTTATCGTTAATTAGCAAATTGCAAGCGAGATCTATATGAAATCACTTAAAAGACCAGTAAAAAACCTGCTTCTGTGCGTTCTTATCGCGTCAGAAGTATTCATGTGTTCTTTCATTAGCGCGGATATATACGAGATCACTACTGAAAGGATGCGTCAGGAGACACTGGACTACGTAACCACTCAAATGAGCTCTGTTACCGCCGTTCCGTTTTTTACGGCAAGCCCTGTCATCCCGATGTATGAAGAAAACAACAGGTGGAAAGGCCCCGTGCTTACTAAGAGCAGGGGAACCATAACCGGTCCTTCGGGCAAAGAGACCTATTATAACCTGAACATGGCCGGTGTAGTCAGCATAATGCGCGGCATTGGCAATGAAGATGAGTACTGGGTCCGCGATGACGGTGTCAAGATGCTCGGAGATTACGTGATGGTAGCGGCTGATCTGGGACTCAGGCCAAGAGGATCCCTTGTAGAAACCTCGCTTGGAACAGGCATCGTGTGCGATACCGGAGGATTCGCCAAGAGGAACCCGTATCAGCTCGATATCGCGGTTACCTGGTAGGGATCTACATAGAAGTTTAAGGAGTATTCACAAGCAGAAAGCGTTAATCTATGACAGCATTACTATACAGATATAACATAAAAAGGGCGCAGCTCATAAGGTTCATATTCGCGGAATTCCTGGTCATGGCCGTCGCCATCGTCATGATCTACAACATTTCATGGGATCATATAATCGGAAAACGTATAGATACCTGTTCTTCGATAATCGAAACGTCAGGGGCGATGTTCGGTGACTATGCGGCAGACGCCGCGACAGCGTCCGCGGAGCAGTTAAAAGAAGAGCTTGATGAAACTGTATGGGTAACCGAAGACGGTGTAAACTACAGAACGGGCCCGAATACTTCCTATGCGGCAGCCGGTGTACTGGATGAATACAAGTCAGTGTACCGCACAGGCGTGACTTACAACGACTGGAGCCAGGTAGAGATCGATAACGCAGAATACTATATAAAGAACAGCAATCTTACAACCGAGTCTCCGTTCAATATAGAGGGAGGAACAAAAGGGCAGTACCAGACATACGCGCTCTCCCTTATGGAAGACTACGGATGGGAAGACTCAGAGATAAATCCTCTGATCAATCTGTGGAACAAGGAATCCGGATGGAATCCAAACGCTCATAACGGATCATCCGGAGCGCACGGAATTCCTCAGGCTCTGCCGGCAAGCAAGATGGCATCCGAAGGCAGCGACTATTACACCAACGGAGAAACACAGATCAGGTGGGGACTCAACTACATCAAGAACAGATACGGTTCACCGTCAGCGGCATGGGGACACTTCTGTTCATGTAACTGGTATTGATTGATAAACAGAAAGAAAGAGGGCTCCTTATGGGGCCCATCTTTACAAGACACAACTATTCCTAAAATCATAATTTTCGGAAGAGCTATACACTCAAAACAGCCAAATAACACATCCAAACCGTCTTTTATACTTATATGTATACGACCACTTCTAATGTATTTATATTCAAATAAAATATTCTCGGAATAATACAGATCGGCTTTGAGTCACATTGCCCTTTTATTACCATATTTATTAGACAATTTTATTGTATTATTTCTGCCGGCAAAACTGCTCATTAATTGAACCACCTCTGATACTCCATTTTCCGATATTCTATTTAGTGAATACTTCTGATATTCCATTTAGTGGACACCTTTTGCTGAAATCCTTGAATCATATAAAGTCTGTGTTCTTACTCCTGATTGTGAGCATTTGGTTTGTGTATGTGGTCGATTGACTGTCCTGGGTGTAAACTATTGTAATTTCATTTAGGATTTACACCATTTCTAAGCTTGACGGCCCTGATCAAGATTGCAATCTGGCAAATGGTGTATATCTGAATCAAAGGACAAACGTTTTTACACCCGATTTAGCAAAACCGGTGTAAACTCAGCACTCATACTATGAAATTTACACCCAAAGCCATATAAATAAACAATTGTTTGAGGCGTGTTCTAAAAATGGTGTAAAATCATACAATGATTTATCCATATTTACACCCGTTAGCTCCAGAAATAAAAAGATTCCACTGAAGTTATACCTGAATTGCGACTTTTTCATCCGGATTGCCGCTTTGGACAATTGCACTCATTTTTCATGAAAACGCCGAAAAAAAGAGGCGTTTATTTTCGATTTAAGCGATTTTTTTATACCCTCCGGACCCATATTACCTTGCAATTTTGCTTGAAATTTCAAGGCTTTGAGGCAACCAATTTTCTTTGTCTCCGCGCCATGAGCCATATCTAAAGCCTTGGAATAACATCATTTTCTATGATGTTTTTTATCAATGGAACATTTATGCCGCCGTTGACATCATATGTGATTATCAGGTTCTTCCAGGGAACGATTCCGCAATTTTCCATATACTCAATTTTTCTTTTATGCCTTATCCTATAAAAGCCATCCTCCATCATGCCGGCATGTTCCCAGTAAAACAGGTGTAGATCTCTTCCTCGGAATGTGAAGTCAGGTGCAAAGGTCAGATCGCCGAATTGTATCACCATTTCATACCTGAAAGGCACTCCATAATTAACAAGTTGTTCCACTATATGCTGTTCTGATTTCGATCTGACCTTGAATCCTGCAGAAGTCGGGTATTTGCGTCCTGAAGGATTATATGTGCTCATCCTGTATGGCTCTCTTCCCCAATCTTTATGACGATTAATTGCTGCTTCTGCTCCATCGACTGAATCAATGCAGTCCCAGATCTTTCCTCGTCTGTAGAAAAACTCATCCGGAATCTTTTGATAAGCTCCGGGCATGCTTGCTTTCAGATTAGCGAAGTCATAATCTATCAAACTTTGGCTGGCTTTCTCAATTATCTCTATGTTATGATCCAATACATTGCACGCTAAAGACAAATACTCTTTTCTGGCAAGATCCCTCATGATTTCAGGCTTTTTGTTTAGTGAAACCCTGAAACGTCGTCCGCCTTCAGAATAAGAATGGTAAAAAGTCTCTTTGCCATGGTTCTTGCAGCACGATATCGATCCTTGGGGATAACTATTGAGTTCATGGGTGTAATTATCACGAATCTTCTTTTGTTCATACACCATTTTTTCGATTTGATCCATGTAAATGTTCATAAAAATGCCTCCGGGTGTAATTAACAAAGCAGTTGGTATCAGAGTTACACCGTTTTTATATAATATGGTGTAAAAGAGGTATTTAGTTAATTATGTTTACACCATTTGATCGATTACAGGCCAAATAGAGCTTTCTAACCCTGAAAATGGTGCAAATGCTGTATTGAACTTTCTAAATGATACACCCGGTTTTACATGCCCAAAGATTGTTTACAAAATTAGTGCTTATATAGTCATAATTAGGTCAAGCAATGCAGGATTTCCATTAAAAAATGTTTGGTGGGCAAGTTTAAGATCTGAAAATGATGGTCATAAAATTATGATCATATAATGATGATCATATAAAGATGGTCGTATGAAATATAAGCACTAAAAAGGGACTGTTGCATTTGATTGGTTCAAACGCGACAGCCCCTTCCCTTTTGTGTGCTGTGCTATAAGCGCCTGCTTGCCGTGCTATACTGTGTACTGCGCAGTACCCCATAAAAATGCTCAAATTTCGACGTTTTCAAGGGATCCTCAGTCTGACTTTTACATACTATTACATATCCACTTTTTGAAGACCAATACTGCTGTATATGGCAATAATCAATAAATAATTCGATAAAAAATGCGAGAGCCATATTTTGGCTCTCGCTTTACGTTTAAATAATATGCATAGTTACACGAATATTTATTAAAATTCGCTTATATGTCAAATTTCGAGCTCTCAGGGGCTATCTCAGTGCGCGTTTGCGACCTATGAAGTATATCCCGCCGCCGATAACCAGTATTGAACCCAATACATAGAATATCGTGGTTCCTATGCCTCCCGTCTTCGGAAGCTCGACACCGGCAGTGTTGGATATCATAAGTGTGACAACTCCGGTAGCATCATCGAAACTCTTTCCGCTGCCGTTTCCGGACAGTGTCGTTTCTTCATCATAAGATACGTTGTCACCGCCTGAGTTCCCGTCCGGTTCGTTGATCGTTATGATTACAGGATCTTCCTTTATATCGTAGCCGGACGGCGCTTTGGTCTCCACAAGGTGATACTGACCGGCTGCCAGCTCAAATACAGTCTGCGTTCCGGACTGAGATGTCAGCGTAAGCAGGCCGTTTTCATCCGATACAAGGCCGGTGTAAATTACAGGCCCTCTTTCGCCGTCCACTACCGGATACAGATCGAATTCGGCACCGGCAAGACGCACATCGGTATCAGCGACATCAACTTTCAGGAAGCTTATCTTCTGCGTATGACCGTTAGGAACCGTGATGCGCCATGATTTTATTCCCGCGTCCATATCGGTCACTGAGGAAAGCCAGGCGGAATGACCTTCGCTGTTTATTACGATCTTTCCGTTTTTACCTATAGTGAAGCAGAGATCGGAATCGAGCAGCTCGTATCCATCCAGGGCTTCTGTTTCCGTAAGGTAATATGTGCCCGCAGGAATGTCTTCCATGTTCACTTCGGCCAGGATCCCGTTTTCACCGGTCACTATGTCTTCATACCCTGTCATAGGCAGATAGTCTTTTCTCGGATTACCTGAACCATCAGTCACCTGGCGATACAGGGCAAAATGAACACCGGCCAGACCGGATTCCGATGACGGCTCGATAGAAGGATCCACTTTTCTGACAGCGAGATCCGTCTGAAGGTCTCTGACAGTGATGGAAGCCATTTCATCATCATGCGCAGCATGGAACTGATAATAATTACCATTGCCGTCTGCGCTGATCCCGTCTTCATCAACAGTTATTTCTATAGGTGTTTCAAGAGCAGCGTATCCCTTAGGGGTCTCGATCTCAGTCAGATAATATTTGCCGTTATTCAGATATGCGGTCGTTATAAGACCGTCTGACTCTCTTGAAGTGTAAGTTGACGCAGCAACATCATCGCCCTGCTCATCCTTAAGAGTAAAGACAGCGCCCTTGAGCGGTGTTTCATAATCCCACAAGGTCTTATACAGTTTCAGGCCCGGACGGGAGTTTGTAACGGTATCGGTACGGACGTTCTCGTTGTGAGTCGTCTGCTCGCCCTGCTCATAATTCACAGTATAAGTGAAACCGTCCTCGACATATGACCCGCCTACAGGTGTGCCGCCGATCGTGATGGTCTGACCTTCGTTTACAGGTGATATATCGGCATATCCCAATACCTTTCCTTCGGGATCGACATGGAAGGCAGGTCCTTCCGTAAGTTCAACCTCAAAGATCTTATACTTATCGAACGGAATGCCGCTCTGAAGGTTATCAAAGAAGTAGTATATGGATGATTCCGAAGATTTCATCTGACGCACGCTCTTGTCGAGCAAAGTGTATTGCGGAGCGCTCTCGGTGCCGCTGTTGACATAAACGGCAAAATATATCGGGTCGTGCGATTGCATGAAGTCCTTGTCTGTCCAGACCTTGTTGACAGTAAGGCCCCATCCTTTCTGGTTCCTTATATCGACCTCAGGCGATCTGGCCTGTTCAGCAGGATTCTTACCCTCACCCATGGTTCCGATGATCGGCACGGTCCCGTTCTTAAGGATCTCATGACCCTCATGCATGAGCGTATATCCGTCTTCAAGTCTGAGCGTATAACCTTTAGGAATCTCGCTTTCTCTCTCCTCGGCTTTCCAGTGTGTGCCTATTATCAGGTCTCTTACTTCTACGGTATATCCCGCAGGGATCTTGGAGATGGAGCCGTACATGGATGTACGGAAAATGATGGATTCCTTCTCAACGCTTGTGAGACCGGCAAGATATTCAGAAAGCCCGTTAGGACCATCGTATTTCTTGATCCCCAGCGATACGAACTTCTGTTCGCCGGCGTCCCATCTGCAGTAATAGTCCTGATCGTTCTTGACAAAATACGGATACAGATTAGCAGGAGGAATGTTATCCTCATCTGTAAACGCGTTTCCGAGACTCAGACGGAAAGTGAAAAGCGTGTCATTGTCAGGGTATTTCAGCAGAGTTTTTCCGTCGACATCATACAGCTTCTTTGTGATCGAGAGCGTACGCATCGCGCCTTCACTGACATGGTTATCATAATCCACCTTAGGTCTGTTAACGGCGTTATCAGAGGTAGTCCCAAAGTCCTTTATCTTTGCATGACCCGCAGGAGTTCCGTTGATCTCGCTGTCGTTGACGTAAACATGATCGAACGCGTCAGTATTGACGCCGCACTCAACTATCTTATAGACCGTGGAGCTGTTCTTATCAGTGATCTCAGGCAGATCGATATTGGCGCTCTCGCCCGGTTTCAATAAGAAGACGTGGTCGTATGATCTGTCCCCTATTACTAAGCTGTCTTTGTAAGTCACCGGCGTAGAAGTGTCCTTATATGTCACATACTTTCTGTCTCCGCCATTCTCCCCTACGAGCTTCCAGTCAGCATCTTCCGGATCTTCTTTCGTTGCATACCAGATCTGATACGGGAACTCCATGAGGCTGTTGGACTCACTGTCCGTACCCGAAAGCTTTTTGCTCAGAACAACGTTGCCCGGCTTCACGGCAGACAGGTTGAAGCGCATATGAAGATTGGACGCGCCGCCGCCTCTCTCCATATAGAACATGCGCATCGTATGATTCGTATAGTCCCTGAAGACATAATGACCGTCTTTAAACTCAAATTTTTCAGCAAGCTTAGTGTTTATCTCAGATTCAGATAATCCTCTTGCCTGATAATTTTTTTTGAATGTTTCATATAGCGTTGAATTGCCGTATGTACTTGTTATCTCCCCTGTCCGGAAGTTTACAGAGCCGGCCTGAGCTTCATGAACACCTCCCAGATCGAGTATAAGTTCACCATCGACATAGAACCAGAAATCATCATCTCCCGAAAACTCGAAAATGATATCGTGGCCCCATGCGTCCTTTCCGCTTTCGGTTTGGGTGAATTTGGCAGTCATCTCCATGCCGTAGAAATAGTCGACACCGCCTTTATAATTATCACTCGGATCGGGATCGATGAAAGACCCCTTATTGGTGCCTATCAGGTACATCTTCTCGCCTTTGCGGGTATTGGTGTCCGGAAGCTCATTCTTCAGCACGTCAGTGCGATTGGTGATAACATTGCCCTGCGCGTCGATCGCGTATCCCTTTTCGACTGAGATATCATTGTACGGCATGAACTGGCCGTGCTCTCTGGTAACTTTGTGTTCACTGTCTCCTGTTATTGCACCAATGCTGTCGTATACGGTGAAATTGCCGTCTTCATTGAAGTGAGCGAAGTTCTGTGTGCTGTCATATTCAAAATAACCGCTTTCGTTGTATATGCTCTTAAGGAACAGATGGTTCGCATCCTGTTCACCGTCTGACATGTCTATCAGTTCCTTGAATGACTTCCCCTTTCCTGCTGTTCCGGCTTTATCGGTACCTTTAGGATAATTGTCATCTCCCAGTTCGGTCGTAAGCAGTCCTCTTACATTACTGTCATGCCCCAGGAAAGCAGTCTGAGCAGAATCTCTTTTTGCTGTCAATGAATTGTTGAAGTCGAACATCTTCATCTCAATACCGTATTCGGTATTGTCAACGGTTTCGACAGTGGCCAGTTTCTCATCATATTCCCTGTCTGTCATGATGGCAAAATAGAAATCCTGAGCCTCAGGCAGCGGACATGTGACTATATGACCGTTTTCTGTCTTGAGAGCCGCATAGGAATAATTGTCGTCATCCCAGGCTATGATCGTTGTGTAAGGGCGTCCGTAGCGTCTTCCGTCAAGGTTGACACCGATCGGATCGTCCTGGAATACCTGATCACCTGTTATCTGCGGAGCGATGTAATTGCCGTACTGATCGTTTTTCAGATCATAGAAATAGTTAGGTTCTCCGTCATCACCGGTGTGCTCGGTGAAATCCCAAAGAGCCGTATTGATCTTGCTTCCGATCCATTCGATGTTGTCGCCTGCATCGTCGCACGGGATCAGAGTTCCGTCGTGATCTACCACAAAGAATTCATATCTTTTCTTTGATTCATTCCATATACGTGTGTAAATGATAACTTCCGCTCCGTCCGGAACTTTTTCAGTATCGGATACGCTGACCTTCTTTGCGGCATAAGTTACAAAGTCGTCATCGTCAAGAACGGACTTCTCCACGAGGTTAAGCCACATATTGCTTGAACTGGTCTTCCCGAAGAAACCTTTGCCGGTATCACTGCCGCTAATATCAGGTGTTATGTAATATTTACCGACAGCAAATGAGTAATTGCCGGCATTGGAGTCAGTTCCGGGGATCGCCCTGAACGTTGAATAAGTATCATCCGGCGTATCCTGAAGCGTAAGCGTCTGACCGTTGAGTGTCAGGTATTTGGTTTCTCCATCCACTTCAGCGGTGATAGTATATGTATCCCCTTCGACACAGTGGAATGTCCACATGGAAATGTCACTGTTTTCAGCCATAAGGAGAATGCCGCTGTTGCCGAGGACCGAAGGCTTTATCGACAGCTCTTCGGCCACAAGGTGCGTTTCATTCTTAGCTTCTGCCATAAGCGCGGCAGCTGTCGTTGATCCGTTCTGATAAGAGATACCGTATGATTTACCGTCAAGGTCATACGGATCATCCTTGATCTTAAACGAGTCCGAGTATGAGATCGTGATCTGTGAATTAGTGGTGTTTTTTATATCGGTATAATAACGGATGCCGCCTCCGCCTCCGGAATGCTGGAGCCACTTATTCTGGTTGTTTTTCTTCAAATAGAATTTTTCGGAAGCGGCATCGCTGATCTCGATGGCATCTGCCTCGCTTATGTCATCTGTCAGAGTGACATTATTATTGCTTGTGTTCCTGATATAATGCCTTACACTGCTGTCTGCTGAGTCTGTGCAGTAAATGTAATATGTATTTGCGGCACCTGCGGATTCAAAATGCCATTCTGTCGCCGCATCGGAATTCGTAGTTTCTATAAAGCAGCTGTTGCCGTTGAGCTCACTGGTGAAATACTTGGCAGGATCGCCGTAAGACAGATAGAAAGCCGTGTTTTCACCTGCCTGCGCTAACTCGTCAAGATCCTGAACTTTTTCTACATTCACCACAGCCGGCTCCGGAGCGTCTACGATTGCGTAAACAGAAAAACTGCCTGTCTCAAAGGTAGCCTCTAAAAGAGTATCTTTTTTCACCTCGAGATCGACGTGTTCAGTATCTATGATCTCGGCAGTGACCTCGCTGGTTTCCTTATCTTCTGCGAAATGCAGAACATGCACGCTGCTGTTATCGCTGACTGTCAGCGCGTTGTTCCCCCGGTTAGCGGCATTGTTTTTGTCGTATACGATACTTACACTGACCGGGCCGCCTTCGGGTTCTATTTCTTCACAGCCTGAAATGAGAGCAATATCGTAGAACCTGGCAAAGGAGAAGTCTTTGATCTCGTCGGACCCCTTCTCTTCATTCAGCGCATCGAGAGCGTCATTATAGAAACGATCGTAATCATCATCGTCTGATGCTATCTCACGTACATTGATATGGGTATCCGCAGGAAGTACGTTTTCGGGATCCGATACCTTTACAGTGTAGCCTTCACCTTCAAACTCAAGATCGTTAACGGCTCCATTTGTATTTGCAGATCCCGGATCAGTTCCTGCGGCAGGTTCTTCTGTACGTTCTTCGATCGCTTGTTCTTCACCATTCGTGTCAGTCGATTCTTCCTGGTCAGCTGCTATTGGGGATGCTTCAACTTCAGAACTGCTGTCTGCTGCTTCAGAATCAGAAGTACCTTCTTTATCTGTATCTCCGGCATCCTGTGCAGTTGGGGTCATGCTGATACCACCCATCTCCATAGCTTTGTCTTTTTCAAGAGCGGATGCCGGGAAGATGAGCAAAACAATAGTCGCAAAAACTACCATCACGGAAAGCACCGCGACAGCAAATCTGCGATTACTTATTAAAGACTTGATCAAGTCTCGTATCATCAATTGTCAACCTCATAGTTAACCTATTTTAACAACTAATTATACTACTGTCTAAAAGCAAAATCCAATGATTCATAACAAACAAATAATTGTCAACCCGTGTATTTGCAAACCGTTGAGGCTTTGGCGAAGGACACCGCACCTATTTTACGATAAATAGATATTGTTAATTGAGTATTAAATCTTTTGGAATATAACAACAATGATCATACGAAAACCCACACTATTTGCATTTCGATAATCAAAAAGGCGGCACGTTTGTGTTTATGTGCCGCCTTCGTGTTTAGGTCAGGAATGATATTGTATTAAGATGGGCCCTTTAACTTCTTTTGGGGTCTGACCCCTCCCTTTAACTTTGATGGGGGTGTTCTGTAAAAGCGTCGTTTTTCGCTTTTACGTTAATTGGGGTC
>CACYPK010000014.1:1510-51312 GCA_902776285.1 uncultured Eubacteriales bacterium | reverse complement strand
GACCCCAATTAACGTAAAAGCGAAAAACGACGCTTTTACAGAACACCCCCATCAAAGTTAAAGGGAGGGGTCAGACCCCAAAAGAAGTTAAAGGGCCCAAACTAAAGACTGTTTAAACACGTGGGTGATCTCATACTGAGGATGACAGAAAACTCCGCGGTCCGTACTTTCAGGTATGGCGTCGCGGAGTATTTTTGTTGCGCCGGGCAGCTATTATTTTTTTTTATAATTTAAAAGTTAGATATTTCAAATTCAAATTAGAATGCTCCAAAAGTGAGGGATAAAATAAAGATTGGATTCAATTTGGGGGTCAGAATGCAGTACGTAGAAATCAAAGACCTTACTTTTTCATATGAAGAAGGTAAGGTGATACTTGAAAATATCGATCTCAATGTAGAGAAGGGTGAATTTATCTGCATTTTAGGCCAGTCCGGCTGCGGAAAAAGCACATTGCTCAGATTGATCGCGGGCCTTGAGAGACCATCATCGGGCACTGTATGCATAGATGGGGAAGAGGTCACTGAGGCAAGCCTCGAGCGCGGGGTCGTATTTCAGGATTACGGACTGTTTCCATGGATGACTGCCGGGAAAAACATATTGCTTGCGCTTGAGCAGAAATACCCGAAGCGGCCTAAAAAAGAACTCAAGGAAATCGTGTACAGCAAGCTTAAGGAAGTAGGCCTGGACAGATCCGTATACAACAAATACCCGAGGGAACTGTCGGGCGGAATGCAGCAGCGCTGCGCTATCGCTCAGGCACTGAGCATTGAGTCTCCGATCCTGCTTATGGATGAACCGTTTGGCGCTCTGGATGCTGTGACACGCGCCACCCTGCAGGACATGGTCAGAAATCTCCTTGAGGGGGAAAACAGAAAAACGGTGTTCTTTGTAACTCACGATGTTGATGAGGCTCTGCTTCTGGGAAGCAGGATAATCGTTCTGGGGCAATCACCGGGGAGGATCATATACACCTGCGAGATATCTAAAGATAACAGACCTACAAGGGATACTCAGTTCACCAATCCGGCATTCTTAGAAATGAGGAATCAGCTGATCGGATATATCAACCGTGATGTGGCTGAAAAACTCAAGTGACCGCCGGGGTCATACACAGATGCGGTGATGACCGGATGATAAGTCCGGATCACAATATATTATTAATCAATTTTTAATGGAGGAGAAAATGAAGAAAAGCATCAAGTTATTGTCTATCGTAATGGCGCTTCTCATGGTAATGTCGATGGTGGCAGCATGCGGAAGCAACGAAGCTCCTGCAGAAGAGCCTGCAGAGGAGCCTGCAGCAGAAGAAAGTGCACTCGGAGCACCTGAGGTAACCACAGTAAAATGGAACTCCGGTACATCCAAGAACGTTCTCATCACTATCGCGAATGAGAAGGGATACTTCGCTGATGAAGGTATCACCATTGAGGAAGTCCCTGCTGATGAAAACAACAGCGCAATGGCACTGCTCGCATCCGGCAAAGTCGATGTCGTTTCCAATGCAGGAACAAGCAACCCTCTCGACCAGATCTCGCAGGGCGTTGACCTGACTATCTTTGGCGGACACATGGTACAGGGCGCTATGCCTATCATCGCTCAGAAGGGCACAGAATGGCACGGCGTTGAAGACTTTGTCGGCAAGAAGGTAGTTGCTAACACAAGCTACTTTGCTCTTACAGGTGCTGTTATGAACACCGGTGTTGAGAATCCGCTTGAGGCAGTTGAGTGGATCGAGGGAATGGATTACCCTGACGCTCTCGCTATGGTTGAAAGAGGCGAAGCTGACTACGCTCTTCAGGGCACAGGAAACGTTCAGACATGCAAGGAATCCGGAACAGTCGATATCGTAACATGGCAGGGAGATATCATGCCTGACTACTCCTGCTGCAGAATGGTAGCTCAGACAGATTTTGTAAAGAACAATCCTAACACACTGAAGCACGTCATGGTTGCTCTTCTGAGAGCCCAGGCTTACTATGAAGCAAACAAGGAAGAGGCTGTCAAGCTGCACGCTGCTGCTACTGAGCAGACAGAGGAGTATGTATCAGCCTTCATGCTCGATGAGCACTACAAGGTAAATGTAGATCCGCTGCAGGATTCCGTACTCCGCGCATGGAACATCCTCGACGCTACAGGATTCTTCAAGGATAAGGATGACAGCGTCAAGATCGAAGACCACATCAACACTGCGCTCTACAAAGAGGCTCTTGACTATGCAGAAGCAACATACGGATCGGAGTATCCTGACTTCTTCAAGGCTCAGCAGGAGTTCTTCGCAAGCAACAACACAGGAACAGCAAAGGAATAATCCGGCTGTTGACAGACTCACATGAACAAAATAGAAGGATTCTTTCGTAAATACTGGATAACCTTCCTGATCATCGCAGTGCTGGTCGGAGGATATGTGTTTGTCACTGATAACAAGATGGCAAACCCGTTCTTCTTCCCTCCTGCAAAGGACATCGTCAACGCGCTTTGGGAATTCAGGTACAGAATGCTGGAAAACATGGTGGCTTCTTTCAAGCTGATCATACCGGCGATCTGTATTTCGGCTGCCATCGCGCTTGCCGTGGGAACACTTGTAGGGATGAACAGCAGACTTAGAGACGCGCTTCATCCTATCATCTACACTTTCAGTGTCATTCCGGCGATAATGCTCTCACCTTTTGTGCTGCTTCTCGCGCCTACTATTACGGCTGCGGCGATATTCCTTATCGTGTATGGCACGGTATGGGCCACCATGTTTGCGACCATTACCGGAGTCATGACGGTAGACAAGAGATATCTTGAAAAAGCCAAAACGCTGGAGCTCAAGGGATTCAAGAGGTTTATAAAAGTTATCCTTCCGGCCGCGTCGCCGGCAATATTCGCGGGATTTACGAATTCAATGCGCAGCTCATTCGTAATGCTTGTATTTGCTGAGATGAGCGGAGTGCAGAAGGGCATGGGGTTCTTCGTAAAGAAGTATTCCACGTCCGGTGTGTTCGCGAATACCTGGGCCGGCTTCATCTTTATGGCGGCGGTTCTCGTAATAGTAATGCTGATATTTGAGAGAGTTAAGAAATACATCCTCAGATGGACCATGAACTAAAACGGGTCTTAGCACAGGCGGGCATATTGCCCGCCTATGTTATATGATATTATTAAAAAAAATAGAAAGAGAATGGCTGACAGCTTATGTTGAAATACGTAGACAGAAGAAATTCAAACAGCAATAAATGGGATTCGCTGGAGGGAACTTTCGGCGCGGATGGCCTTTTGCCGTTTTGGATAGCGGATATGGATTTCCGCATCGATGAGCATATCATCAGGGCCATGCATGATTATGTCGAGTTCGGAGTGCCGGGTTACTATAAGGTCCCGGACAGTTATTATCAGGCGTTTATTGACTGGGAAAAAAGCGAGCACGGCTTTGAGGTCAACAGGGAATGGCTGAGGTTTTCACCGGGCATCGTAGTCGGATTTCACATTGCGGTGCAGGTGCTGACAGAACCCGGAGACGGGGTGCTGATCACGACGCCGGTATATTATCCGTTCAGTAATTCGATCAGGAACAACGACAGAAAGATAGTTGCTTCAGAACTGGTAAATAAGGACGGATATTACCATATAGATTTTGATGATTTTGAATCAAAAATCCGCGAAAACAATGTCAGGGCATTCATTCTCTGCTCTCCGCACAATCCCATCTGCAGAGTGTGGACTGAAGATGAGCTCAGATCCATGCTGGATATATGCAGAAGATACGGTGTTTCGGTCATCACGGACGAAATACATCAGGACCTTGTCTTTGGAGATAATAAACACATCCCTACACTCAGCGTTGCGGAGGAGAATGACAGGCTGATCATGTTTGCAGCGGCATCAAAGACATTCAATATTGCGGCGCTCCAGAATTCCTTTGTAGTTATACCGAATCCTAAACTGAGAGACGAATGGGACAGATTTATGGCAGGCCTTCGCATCAATCAGGGCAATGCCATGGGATATGTAGCAACAGAGGCTGCTTTCAGGTACGGGAAGGAATGGCTGGATGAAGTCAGAAAAACCATCCGGGGAAACTACGAGTATATATGCGAATTTTTTGCGGAGAAGCTCCCGGGAGTCGTGATGACACCGCTTGAAGGCACATACCTGGCATGGGCTGACTTCGGAGCATACCTGGCGCCTGATGAAATACAGCCTTTCATGCAGGATAAGTGCAAGCTGGCCTTTGACTACGGTCCGTGGTTCGGAGGGGACAACAGCGGGTCATTCATAAGGATCAACCTTGCGACATCAAGAGAAAACATCGAGGAAATGGTTAACAGAATAACCGGATCCATTAGAAATAAATGATCACATAAAAAGACTGTTGGAATATACAGTCTTTTTTATTGCTTCGAGAAAGACTGCGTTATCTGCGCCAGGAACCTTTCGGCGATAGGTGTGAGTACCTGATACTTGCCCCATATAAGATAGAAACCGGACTCCTTGACCGGATCCAGAGGCCTGAACACAAGCCCGCTCCCTTCAGAGCAGTCTACCAGGTGCTCAAACGTCAGCAGTATTCCCAGTCCTTCGAGTGCGAACATGGAGCCGTTGAATGAAAGACGGAAGGAGCCCTCAAGACGGAGCTCGCCGTAACGTTCTCCTGCCCATTCGTTTATCTCGCGCTCCCAGCTCTGCTCTGAACAGAATAACGGCTCGCCGATAAGGTCATCGACTGTGATGGCTTTTTTTCTTGCCAGAGGATGCGAGACGGACATTACAGCTCCCCATTTATCGGTGCGAGGGAAAGTGATGTAATTGTATTTCCGGGCATCCGGGATCTCGCTGCATATCACGCCGAAATCAAGAAGCCCCTTGTCGAGTTTTTCCGTGACCTGCTCAGTGTCCCCGCTGGTGATATGGTAGTTCAGTCCGGGATACGCGGCCTTGAACCGGCTGATCTCTCTTGCGAGGTATCTGATCTGATAGGATTCCGCAAGCCCGAAGTACAGATCTCCCCCTGTGATGTCATCGAGTGACATGAATTCCTGTTCTATCTTGTCGGCCATTGCCACAAGGTCTTCAGCCCTGTCACGTAAAAGCATTCCTTCATCAGTCAGCCTTATGCTGAAGCTCTTGCGGATGAACAGCTTCTTGCCGAGTTCTTCTTCAAGCGCCTTGAGTGCCTTGGAAAGGGTAGGCTGGGTCACGTGAAGCAGCTCCGCTGCCCTTGTCATGTTTTCTTCTCTCGCGACCGCGAGGAAGTATCTGAGATTGCGAATGTCCATAGAAAATGCTCCTTGCTGTGATATGCAAAAAACGAATATCATGATATTCATTATAACCATTAGCGCATAACAACGCAATCGGCTAACATATAGCCATGAAGAACACAGACATAGAAAAAATAATGATCAATATGGGTGACGCGGGCTGCTCAGCTGTGGATATCGAGAGGGTGCGCAGTCTGTACGAGGCGGGGCTCGAAGATGACATCGTCAGATGCCTCCGCAGATGCAGGTGCGACCTGATGGAGGAACTGCACAGAAGCCAGCGCAAAGTGGACTGCATGGATCACCTGATCAGAGCAGCAGAAAACAATCTTTTATAACGGATACAAAAGGGGATAACAAAGGAGAATAGAAATGATAAGAAAAGAAGAACTGGTACTTGTACAGGATTGGGACAAGACTTTTGCTAAGAGTGATAAGGTGGATCACAGCAAGGTAACATTCGTGAACCGCTACGGGATCACTCTGGCCGCGGACATGTATGTGCCTAAGGACGCAGAGGGCAAGCTGCCGGCGATCGCGGTAAGCGGACCGTTCGGCGCTGTCAAGGAGCAGTGCTCGGGTCTCTACGCTCAGACAATGGCAGAGAGGGGCTTCCTCACTATTGCGTTCGACCCGTCTTTTACCGGTGAGAGCGGCGGACAGCCAAGATACATGGCGTCGCCTGACATCAATACAGAAGACTTCATGGCGGCTGTGGATTTCCTGTCGCTCAATGATAAGGTCGACGCTGACCGCATCGGCATCATAGGCATCTGTGGATGGGGCGGAATGGCTATAAACACAGCTGCTCTGGATACAAGGATAAAGGCAACTGTCGCTTCTACGATGTATGACATGACAAGAGTCAACGCGAACGGCTACTTCGATTCCGAGGACAGCGAGGAACAGCGCTATGCCCACAGAGCAGCTCTTTGCGCGCAGAGACTCGCGGATCTTAAGGCCGGAGAGTACGCGCTTGGCGGAGGAGTCGTCGATCCGCTGCCTGAAGACGCTCCGTATTTCGTAAAGGACTATCACAGCTACTATAAGACTGACAGAGGCTATCATGAAAGATCGCTCAACTCGAACGGCGGCTGGAATGTGATAGGCTGTGAATCTTTCATGAATCAGCCGATACTGAAGTACTCCAACGAGATCAGAAGCGCGGTGATGGTGATGCATGGAGACAAGGCTCATTCATTCTATTTCGGCAAGGATGCCTATGATAATATGGTCAATGGAAACAAGTATGCAGACAACAAGGAGCTGCTCGTTATCGAAGGAGCGTCCCACACCGATCTTTATGACGGCGGCGAGAACGGAGCTATTCCATTCGACAAACTGCAGGCTTTCTTTGAGAGATACCTGTAATTAAGAGGAGATCAGGATGAAAGTATTGGTTCTTAATGGAAGCCCGAGACCGCAGGGCAATACATCAAAGATGACAGCCGCTTTCAAGGAGACGGCTGAAGCCGCAGGCCATGATGTCAGGGAGTTCAGGGTAGCCGGCATGAACATAAAAGGCTGCCTGGCCTGTGAATACTGCCATGGAAAAGGAGCGGGAGCATGCGTGCAAAAGGACGACATGCAGAAGATATATACAGAGCTGAAGGATACTGAGATGCTTGTTCTGGCTGCGCCGATATACTACCACGGCATCAGCGGTCAGCTGAAATGCGCGATCGACAGATTCTACTCGGCGCTTTACCCGAAGGCGCCTGAAAGCCTTAAGTACGTTTCGATGTTCCTCGCGTCGGGAGATAAAGACCAGTACGCCGGAGCGAGGTTCTCGTTCGATGGGGACTTTCTCGGATACCTCGGACTTGAGGATAAGGGGTTCTTCACCTGCGCGGGTGAGATGAACGAGGAAGTGCTCGAAGAGATAAGGAATATGGCAAAAGGACTGTAAGAGAAGGGGAGAAAGCCATGAAAAAGATGCTTATCATAATGCTGGCGCTCGCGCTTATCGTGATGTCTGCCGGCTGTTCCTCTGACAGCAAAGAGATCCGGGAGGCCGATACTGCGGAAGAAACGCAGCAGACCGAAACAGGCGATCCGGGCGCGGATGAAGATCAGAAAACAGATAATGCCGATGGTAATGAAGAAGAAAGTGAGATGATCGAAATGACTCTGAAGATAAATGATGAAGAAGTCAATGTAAAGTGGGAAGACAATGAATCAGTAAGGGCGCTGGCTGATCTTGCGGCAAAAGGACCGGTCACCGTAGAAACATCGATGTACGGCGGTTTCGAGCAGGTGGGCGCGCTCGGTGCCACACTGCCGAGCAATGACGCAGATACAGTCACGGAACCCGGAGACATCGTGCTCTATTCGAGCAGCAATATAGTTATTTTCTTCGGGACTAATTCATGGGCATATACCAGGCTTGGTCATATTGAAGGCAAGAACAGGGACGAACTAAAAGACCTTCTCGGAGGAGGTACCAAAGTATTGACGATAACTTTATAGACGCAGACGGTTGTTGAAACATACAGCCGTTTTTTTTATCATATATGTACAGTGAACGTATACATAATGGAGAACGATCGGGAGAAAAAATGAAGAGACGGATACCGGTTTTAATAATTCTTTTCACATTCCTGCTCTGCGTTTCTGCGCTTTCATCATGCTCAGCAGAACCTGAAAAGACTGCTTTGCGTGTCATCATTATCCCGAAATTCGAGATCGGGGAAATGTCCGGAGATTTCCCGGGGGAAGCGCAGCTGTTCTATGAGAAATACTGCGCTGACTGCGAAGAAGAGGAGATCCCAAACATGCCTCCGACAGGGCAGTTCTTCGTAAACGAAAAAAACGGTGTGGGGCTGCTTGTTACAGGATCGGGAAAGACTGCTGCCGGACTTTCACTTATGGCGGTCCTTTCATCAGACAAGTATGACTTCTCCGACACATATATAGTATCAGTCGGCTGCGGAGGCGGAAGCGGAGCGTACTGCATGCTCGGAGATGTTATCCTGGTGACTGCGGCGTGTGACTACGATCTGGGACACCATGTCGACGCTCATGAAAGGCAAAACAGCAGCTCGCACATCATGTGGTTCCCGGATGATTCCTTTGAGGACTATGAGTATAAACAGCTGAATGCCGGTCTGTGTGAGAAAGCGTATCAGATGATCAAAGACTGTCCGCTCAGGACGACAGAAGAGTCAAAAAGGATCATTGCGGAAAACTTTGGGGCCAGGGAAGAGGAAGATCTGATTCCGGCAGTAAGAAAGGGAACAGCTCTGACAGGTGACAATTACTGGAAGGGCATGTATGGACACGTGACGGCAAATTTCATTGCGGATTATTACGGGTGTGATGATCCGTACATGGTCACAGAGATGGAGGAAATAGCCATCCTGAATACTGCGGAATGCTTTGGCATGCTTGATCGTGTCATTTCACTCCGCGCTATCGTAAACATGGATATGTTCCTGAATGACGCTACACCGGAGAGTACCTGGGGAGAATATGAGAGTTTCAGCGAAAAGGTCGAAAACGATAACGACGAGACTCTGGATATCTTTGAACCCGCCATGCAAAATCTCCTCGACACCGGAAGCATCATCATAGACGGAATACTTGAAGGGGTGTTTCAGGAATAAGAGTTGAAAGGAATGAAGAACAGTCAGGCCGGAAAGTACACTTTGATCATGGTATCAGGATGTCTGTGGGGGACGATAGGGCTGTTTATCAAGCTGCTTGATAACGCCGGATCATCCCCCGCTTATACTACCTTCCTCAGAATGGGATTCGCTTTTCTTATCCTGGCAGCTGCAGCGCTCATAAAGGAAGGCGCCGGATCGTTCCGCGTTAGCAGAAGGACTCTGGTCACATGCATGATGATGGGCGTGGTCTCGATGTCGATCAACAACCTGTGCTACACAAACGCCGTGAGCCTGCTTGGAATGTCGCTCGGCGCCGCGCTTTTATACATGGCGCCTGTATTTACGGCCATAGAGTCGAAAGTCATCTTCAGCGAGAACATAGGGAAGCATAAGATCGCCGCTATCGCGCTGAATGTCATCGGGTGCACTCTTGCCGCTACCGGCGGGGATTTCTCCGGTGTCCACGTGTCAGCTGCGGGAATACTGTTCGGAGTAGGCGCTGCCTTTGCCTATTCCACACAGAATATTTTCGGAAGACTGGCGACTGATGACGCGCCTCCGTTTACGGTCGCCGCGTATAATTTTATGTTCGCGGCCCTGTTCACACTCCTGGCCGCAAGACCGTTTTCAGGAGTCGGAGATCCGCTGGATCCCGGGATATTGCTTTACGGATTCCTCTTTGCGCTCATTCCGACAGCTGTCGCTTATCTTCTGTATTTTGTCGGTATAAGCGGATTGACCGAATCCAGCAAAGTCCCGGTGCTCTGCTCTCTCGAGCTTGTTGTCGCGGCGATACTTGGAGCTGCTGTCTTCAGTGAGCGGATCTCTGTGGGCATGGCAGCAGGAATAGGAATGATTTTCGTATCGATAATAGTGATCAACAGGCGCTGAACGAAATTGCTTTCTCATCACTTTGCGATGTTATACAATAGCAAGGCAGAATTAATTCGGTAAATAATTCATGGTTATTACAACAGAAAGGGGAAAAGACTATGAGTACAGTTTATGATTTTACAGTCAAGGACATGATGGGGAACGATGTGAGCCTCAAGGATTATGCGGGCAAGGTCCTCCTGATAGTCAATACAGCCACAGGCTGCGGATTCACTCCGCATTATGAGCCGCTCGAAGCAATGTATAAGGAAATGAAAGACAAGGGCTTTGAGATCCTCGATTTCCCTTGCAACCAGTTCGCGGATCAGGCGCCGGGCTCAGATGAAGAGATCCACGAGTTCTGCACCCTGAAATTCGGAACTGAATTCCCTCAGTTCGCAAAGATCGATGTAAACGGAGATTCGGCGGATCCTCTGTTTGCATATCTCGGTACTGAAAAGCCGTTCGCGGGCTTCGGCAAGGGACTCAAGAACGCGGCGCTCAACAAATTCGCGGCGGCAAACAACAAGAAGTACGGCGACAAGACATATATCGGCTGGAACTTCACCAAGTTCCTTGTCGACAGAGAAGGCAAGGTCATTGCCAGATTCGAGCCTACAGTGGATATGGACGAGGTAAAGGCTGCGGTCGCGGCAGAACTGGAGAAATAAGTCATATCCGGCAAATGATTATAAGAATAACGGGGAGCCCGGGGCCGAAGAGCGCCGGGCTTTTTGTATTTTTCATATTAAGTTTGTGTTAAAATAATCTTTACAATATGTAGTTTGAGTACATGGAGAGCGCTTATGGAGACAGCAAGATTAAGAGCATTCATTGAAACGGCGGACAGGGGGAGCGTGAAGGCTGCTGCTGACTCGCTCGGATATACGCCGTCGGCAATAAGCCAGCTGATCACAGCTCTTGAGAAGGAACTTGGACTCACTCTTTTTGTGAGGTCGCAAAAGGGAATGAAACTGACTTCGGAGGGGAGCGAGATGCTGCCGCTTGTGAGGGCGTATCTCAATCATGAAGAGGAGATATACATCTTTGCTGAAGAGCTTAAAGGAGTCACTCGGGGACGGTTAGCCATAGCGACATATCCGAGCGTCGCTACCACATGGCTGCCGGAGATAGTCAGGCGATTCAAAAATGACTATCCGGGCATTCAGATCAGTCTGATGGAGAGTATAAAGTCCGACATCGTCCACCATTTTGAGCAGAACGAGGCAGACCTGGCGTTTCTGGCTTATTCCGAACCTTTCCCTTACGAGTGGATACCGCTCGCGGAAAGCAATGTAATAGCGGCCGTGCCTGAAGATCACCGGCTTGCGGGGAAAAAAAGCTTCCCGATCGCTGAATGTGAGAACGATGATTTCATCATGGGCTCGTGGGGCAGGGAAATGGAGATATGGGAGATCCTCAACAAGAACGGCGTCCATCCGGAACTGAAATACACTACATATGACACGCCGGCTACACTGGCAATGGTCAGGATGGGACTGGGGACTTCCTTTGTCAACGAGCTTTCAGCTCAGTTCTGGAATGAGCACCTGGTTAAACTGCCTCTTGACCCGCCGCAGAAGATCACGTTCGGTGTGTCATTTCCGGCAAAAGAAAGAATGACGGGAGCGGCAAGGAAGTTTCTCGACTATACGCTGCAGTACTTCGGCAAATAAACAAAAGGAAAGAGCCTTGTCACATTCCGTGACAAGGCTCTTTTAATAGAAGATTTAACTCTGAATTGTCGTTGCTATTATCTGTGAGTCTTGCTGTACTTTTCGTAGAATTTCCACTTTGCCACGAGTACTGCTCCGAATGATACGATTACGAATGCTGTTGCCATGATGTACACCTCCTCCCAATAACAGGAAACGTATAACCCCATATAAGATATTCCTCTTTCCGATTACAGTATATAAACTGCCAACCTTTAAGTAAAGTTAATAATATTTTATACTATGTTAAGCTGCATTTAATTAGAAACAATTAACCGTTTTACTATTTACATCCTTTATGTGTTACCATAATTACATATTAAAAAGGAGAAAACCCAATGAAGATAATACTGTGCGGAAAGGGCGGCTGCGGCAAAAGCACGGTCGCTACGCTGCTCGCCAGAGCGTATGAGAAACATGGCAGGAATGTCCTGGTGATCGATTCAGATGAATCCAACTACGGCCTTCATCGGCAGCTTGGCTTCGAATTGCCGGAGGACTTCACACATTATTTTGGCGGTAAAAAAGGAGCGTACCGGAAATTTGACGACAAGGGCTATCTGTTTGAAGATAAGTGGCACATTTCCGACATCCCCGACGCTTATCTTACGGGTGAGGACGGACTGCACCTGCTCGCGATAGGCAAGATCGCGGAAGCTGAAGAGGGCTGTGCCTGCGGAATGGGATTCACAGCGAAGAAGTTCCTTGAAAACCTTGAGACCGGTGAGAGCGATGTTGTCATAACAGATACTGAAGCAGGAGTGGAGCACTTCGGCCGAGGAGTGGACAGATACGCGGACGTGATACTGATGGTCGTGGATCCGTCTTATGAATCGATACACCTGTCCGAAAAAGTCTGCGACATGGGCAGGGCTCTCGGAAAGCCGGTTTATCTGATCCTGAACAAGGTCGACGGGGAACAGGCCGACCTGATAAAGTCAACTATCCGCGACAGGGAAGACATTATAGCGGAGATCCCGTCCTCGCCTGAGATAATGATGGCAGGGCTCAAGGGCGAAGCCCTGGACATGGATCTCCCTGAGGTAGAGACGGTGGTTTCAACGCTGTCCGGCGATATGATATAATCAATCATCTAACGCGAAAGAACAATTAGAAGGGAGGTCTGGATATGTCTTCAGAAGAAACAAAAGTCAAAAAAGGTCTCAGCGTAATGACATCCGAATATGAGCTTGAAGGCCGTATTCCTACCGGAAAAGCCATCATACTCGGCATGCAGCACGTTCTGGCCATGTTTGTCGGCAACCTGACACCTATACTGGTTATAGGCGGAGCTTGCTCACTGGGTGATGCGGGACTGATGGTACCGGTCATCCAGAACGCGATGCTGGTTGCGGGTCTTGTCACACTCGTACAGTTATGGACCATCGGACCTATCGGCGCCAGGCTGCCGTGCGTAATGGGTACCAGTTCGGGATTCATCGGAGTAATGAGCGGTGTTGCCGGTTCAATGGGAGGAGGAGTAGTCGCTTACGGCGCGATCCTCGGAGCCTGCTTCATAGGCGGTATATTCGAGATGGTGCTCGGATTCCTGCTCAAACCGCTGCGCAAGTTCTTCCCAAGCGTAGTAACGGGTACTGTAGTTACGGCTATCGGCCTGTCACTCATCAGCGTGGGTATCAACTCGTTCGGAGGAGGTAACAACAATAAGGACTTCGGCTCGCCTACCAACCTGCTCATAGGTCTTGCGGTGCTGATTTTCATCATCGTACTCAAGCACTTCACAAAGGGCATCTGGTCAGCGGCTTCGATCCTGTTCGGAATCATTTTCGGATACATCCTCTGCGCTGTCCTTGCGCTGTTCCTCGACACCACATACGTCGTGGACGGCGAGACATTCACATGCTCATGGGTGCTCCAGTGGGCCAAGGTCGCAGACGCGTCCTGGGTATCGCTGCCTAAGTTAATGCCTGTGAAGCTGGTATTCGACGTACGCGCGATCATCCCTATCATGATCATGTTCGTCGTAACGGCGGTAGAGACCATCGGAGACCTTTCGGGAATCACCGAAGGAGGACTCGGACGTGAAGCTACGGATAAGGAACTCTCCGGCGGAGTCGCCTGCGACGGTATCGGTTCGACATTCGCCACACTCTTCGGCGTACTGCCTAACACTTCGTTCAGCCAGAACGTAGGACTCGTCGGAATGACAAAGATCGTCAATCTTTTCGCCATCACGATGGGAGCTATCTTCCTGGTACTTTGCGGATTCTGCCCTAAGCTGGCAGCTATCGTGCAGCTGATGCCTCAGTCCGTACTCGGCGGAGCGGCCGTATTCATGTTCGCGTCCATCGTAGTCAGCGGTATCCAGCTGATCACAAGAGACCCAATCACCACACGCGAAGTCACGATCGTTGCCGTATCGCTCGGCCTCGGCTATGGTCTCGGTTCGACAGCTAACGTACTTGCTCAGATGCCTGCGTTCGTAGGATACATTTTCGGCGGATCCGGAATCGTTCCGGCGGCTATCTGCGCGATCATCCTCAACATAGTACTTAAGAAAGATCCTACAGAGAAGGAAGTTGAACCGCTTTGGGATTAATATCTCATGCTGATAAAACAGAATTTTTACTTTAATTCAATAAATGCAGAAAGGCAGCTCCACATAAGGGTCCCTGATCACGGGGAGCTGCCTTTTCCTGTGATGTACTTTTTTGACGGGCATAATCTCTTCAGAGACGAGGACGCGACTTTCGGAAAGTCATGGGGGCTCGATGAATTCTGCAGCAGATGGGACAAGCAGATCATCATCGTAGGCATCGAATGCTCGCATGAGCATAACGGCCGCATGTCGGAATATCTGCCGTACGGTACCGGCTACGGGTGGCTCAGCGGATACGAACCGCTGGGCGAGGCGACCATGCAGGGCATCATATATGAGCTCAAGCCGTACATAGACGCGACATTCCCGACTATCCCGTTCCGTGAATGCACGGCGATAGGTGGATCGAGCATGGGCGGACTGATGGCCGCGTATGGGCTTGTAAAATACAATCAGTATATTTCCAAGGCAGCCTGCTTATCTCCGTCGCTTGGGAGCGTAAGCGGCATGCTCTGGCATGATATGAATGAAACGGATATCAGCCCGGACACCAGGATCTACCTGTCCTGGGGTACAAGGGAAGGCTACGGCAATATCAAGGACCCTGACAGAGAAGATACCTCCAGCTGGATATACAGGACCTGCCGCGGGACAGCGAACAAGATCATCGCTGCCGGAGGCAAGGCAAAGTTGTATTGCCAGGTAGGCGGCAGACACTGCGAGGAAGACTGGGAAAAGCAGCTCGATATATTCATGCCGTTCTTATGGCAGGAATAGCAAAAGAAACGTATAAACCGAAGGGGTATCATGGACAACAATAAGAAAGGCGCCTTACTGGTCATTCTGGCAGGAGCCTGCTGGGGAACGATCAGCATATTTATATATTTCTTGTCCGGCTCAGGACTGAATGAGTTTCAGATAGCTTTTGTACGTCAGTTTTTCGCGTCTTTAGTCTTTGCGCTCTTCATTTTCCTGCGCGACCGCTCCAAATTCAGGATAAAACCCAAGGACCTATGGCTGCTGATGCTGGTCGGTTTTATAAACGGTGTAGCTTTCAATTTCTGCTATTTTTACACCATCGTGCACAGCAGGGCATCCATAGCGGTGGTGCTTCTTTACACATCGCCGGTCTTTGTCATGATACTGGCGCGGATATTCTTCAAGGAGAAGATAACGCAGAACAAGCTTTTCGCTTTGGTCCTGACAGTAGTCGGATGCGTATTCGTTACAGGCGTATTGGGTGAGGGCTACACTCCGCCGCCGGTCGCGATACTCACAGGCGTCCTGACCGGGCTGGCTTACGCGCTCAACAACATAATCACGAGCCAGGCAGTCAAAAAGAACGATCCGCAGACGGTCACACTCTACACATTACTGTTCAGCTTTCTGTTCCTTATACCGCTCAGCGGTTTCAGCAGCCTGACGGCTTCGTGCAGGGCGAATCCGAAGATCCTGCCGGTCATCGTGCTGATGTGCCTGGTGACTGCGGTACTGGCCCAGTTCTTCTTCTCGGTAGGACTCAGGCTGATCGAGAGCGGCAAGGCTGCCATCTACGGAGCGTCCGAACCTATAGTCGGCACGCTGGTAGGGATATTTGTCTTCCACGAGGAATCGAATTTCCTGAAGATAGCCGGTATCGTTATGGTCATAGCGGCGATACTGATCATAGGAAAGAACAACGCTGAGAGTGAATGAGTCATAAGAGAGCCGCAGGGCTCTTTTTTGTTGCAAAAAGCAAGCGTTCATAACATAAAACGCGCATGATTGTCAGCTTTGGTTGGTAGACGGAGGCAGGCGGCTGCAGTACAATGATGTCAAGAAAAATTGCAAAAGTAGGAACAATCAGAGATAACGCATAAAACACATAAGTGGAAGGATTCATACAATGTTCAAGGACAATCTGGTCCAGCTCAGAAAGCTGCACAGCATGACACAGGAAGATGTCGCTGAGAAAGTCGGCGTATCCAGACAGGCCGTGGCCAAGTGGGAATCCGGAGAGACAGCTCCGGATCTTGAAAAGGCAAGGCTGATCGCCGGCGCGTTCGGTGTTTCACTTGATGACCTTACCAGCTTCGAACCCGAGGAAAACATGGGACTTTCCGTGCCGCCGAAGGGCAGGCACCTTTTCGGAGTCGTTACGGTCGGGGACAAGGGGCAGATAGTGATACCTGCCAAGGCCAGAAAGCTGTTTGAGATCGGTACGGGAGATCAGCTCGTTGTGCTCGGCGCAGATGGCGAGGGTCTCGCGCTGATAAAGGCGAATGATTTCCTGAATCTCGCTGACATGATAAGGAACCAGGAGGCAAACAATGGCAGATAGATTTGAGAGCGGAAAGGCCATGCTGGACATACAGCACTATTCAAAGACATACGGTGAGGGGAAAAAGGCCGCTGACGATGTTTGTCTCACTATCGAGAGCGGCGACATCTACGGCTTCATAGGTCATAACGGGGCCGGAAAGACGACAACGATCCGCGCGGTCGTAGGCGTTCTCGATTTCACCGAGGGCGATATCTATATAGACGGTCATTCAGTAAAGGATGAACCTATGGAATGCAAGAAGGTCACGGCATACATCCCGGACAATCCGGATCTCTACGAGAATCTGACGGGTCTGCAGTATCTGAACTTCGTAGCGGACGTATTTGATATCAGCGCGGCGGAGCGCGAGGAGCGCATAAAGAAATACGCGGACATGTTCGAGATAACGGATTCCCTGGGCGACATGATCAGCTCTTACTCACATGGGATGAAGCAGAAGGTCGCTATCATCTCCGCGCTCATCCACGAGCCTAAGCTGGTGGTGCTCGATGAGCCTTTCGTCGGCCTTGACCCTAAAGCGTCGTTCACGCTCAAGGAGATAATGCATGAAATGTGCAGGAACGGCTCGGCGATCTTCTTCTCGACACACGTCCTGGACGTTGCCGAGAAGCTGTGCAACAAGGTCGCCATAATCAGAAAGGGCAAGATCATCGCGACGGGAACGATGGAAGAGATCACGGAAGGCCACTCGCTGGAGGAGGCGTTCCTCAGCGACACATTCGCGGAGGCGGACCATGAATAAGAACATCCTGCTCCTTAGGACACTGCTGCTGTCCACGAGCCAGAGAAACATATACAGGTACTGTAAAGACAAAAAGAAGCGCGGCAAGATAGTCGGCGGCTTCTTGGCCGCCGGCCTGCTGTACGCGATGCTCATGGCATACTGCGTCCTTATGTGCGTCGGCTACGGACTGAGCGGCATGATAGACGCCGCGCCTGTGATGTGTGCGCTTGTCATAAGCATGCTGGCTTTCTTCTTCACCTTCTTCAAAACGAACGGATATCTGTTCAATTTCAAGGAATACGACATGCTGATGTCACTGCCGTTCGAATCGAGTACGGTCGCGGGCTGCAAGTTCATGTATATGTACGTCAAGAGCCTGCCGTGGTACCTTAGCATCTCGTTGGCGATGCTGATCGGTTACGGAGCATACGCGCATCCGGCCGCGATCGTGTATCCGGTCTGGATCATACTGTCTCTCTTCCTGCCGGTGATACCGATGCTGATCGCGGCCTTCCTGGGATTCCTGATCGCGAGGATAAGCGCGGGCTTCAGAAAGACGAATATAATACAGACGGTGCTGACGATGATATTCGTGATCTTCTGCTTTTCGCTCCGCTTCATAATCGAGAGCATCTTCAGAAATGAACAGGTTGAAGCGACGCTCGAGAGGACGTCGGAGATCACATCAAATGCGGCAGGGATATATCTGCCCGCGAAATGGTTCGCTGACGCAGTCACTAAGAACAGCGTCGTCGCGATGCTGCTGCTCATGGGCGTGAGCGCGCTGCTGTTCGCGTCGGTGTTCCGTGTCGTCGGCAATTCGTACAGGAGTATCAACTCCGCTCTGAAGTCGCATGCCGCGTCAAAGAAATACAAGCTGAGCGGTCAGAAGAAACGCAGCGCTGTCAGAGCTGTTGCGTTCAAGGAGTACAAGAGGCTGATAGGATCTACTGCTTATACCGTTAACGGGGCGATGGGAGAGATCCTGGCCATACTGTTCGGGCTGATCACACTGATCCTCGGATTTGACAGGATAGTGCAGGTGGTGACAAATGACGCTCCGTTCGATCACGCCATGCTGCAGCCGGCCATCCCGTTCTTTATCTATTTCTTTATCGGCATGGCAGCTACCACGGCGATGTCGCCGTCGCTTGAGGGCAGGAATTACTGGATCGTGCAGAGCCTGCCTATAGAAAAGAAGACGCTTTATCAGGGCAAGATGCTCTTCAACATGTACCTGACGGTTCCGGCCATGGTCTTCACGACTCTGTGCATGTGCATATCCGCAGGAGTACCTGCGGTCGATACTGTGCTATACTTGTTACTGGGACTCGCGCTTTGCGCTTTCTCCACGGCATGGGGGTGCGTGTGCGGAGTGAAGCACATAAGGCTGGATTGGGAGAACGAGATAGAGGCCATCAAGCAGGGCTCTGCTGTCGCCTTGTACATGCTTCCTAACATGTTTGTGGTCATGGGCCTTGTAGTGCTGGTAGTGATACTGGGGCTCAGGATGGATCACAGGCTGTTGGCGCTGGCGTTCATACTGCTTGCGACACTTCTGGCCGCGCTCAGCTACCTGAGAGTCATGTCCCTGGCGAAAAAGACACATGTCGATATTAAGCAAAATCAACGGAAAAGACGCGGAAAGCGCCGCGCGGCCTGAGAGGAAAACGTGATACTTACGACCGAAAGACTTATTCTGCGCCTGTGGGAAGACTCGGACGCAGAATCGCTATATGAATACGCTAAGGACGAGAGAATAGGACCGGTAGCGGGCTGGCCCGCGCATGCTGACGTTAACGAAAGCCTGCAGGTGATCAGGACAGTGCTGGGAGTACCTGAAAACTATGCTGTATGCCTGAAGGAAGACAACAGGGCGATCGGCTGTGTCGGGCTGACGACGGGAAAGCAGAGCAACATGGATCTTCCGGAAGGCGAAGGAGAGATAGGCTACTGGATAGGCGTGCCTTTCTGGGGACAGGGACTCATACCCGAAGCGGTGAGAGAGCTGATCCGCCATGCCTTTGAGGATCTGAACTACGAAGTACTCTGGTGCGGATATTTTGAAGGAAATGATAAATCAAAGCGCGTACAGGAAAAGTGCGGATTCAGATACCATCATACCAACAAGGACGTACTCTGGAAGATCATGGGAGACATCCGGACTGAGCACATCATGAGGCTCACAAAGGAGGACTGGCTCAGCGGAGTTAAATAATGGATTATCAGGATATCAACGCGAAGACTATAGACCGCTGGATAGAAGAAGGCTGGGAGTGGGGCAAGCCGATCAGCCACGAGGTTTATGTTGCGGCGACGCAAGGCATCTGGGATGTCAAGCTGACGCCAACCAAAATGGTTCCGCATGAATGGTTCGGAGACCTGAAAGGAAAGAAGGTCCTGGGACTTGCCAGCGGCGGCGGGCAACAGATGCCTATACTTACTGCGCTCGGGGCGGAATGCACTGTCATGGACCTTTCATCAAAGCAGGTCGAAAGCGAGAGGATGGTCGCTGATCGTGAAGGGTATCAGATAACGGTCATTCAGGGCGACATGACAAAGCCGCTTCCGTTCGCGGATAATACATTCGATCTGATCTTTCATCCGGTATCGAACTGCTATGTGAGAGAAGTAAAGCCGATCTGGAGAGAATGCTACCGTGTCCTTAAACAGGGCGGATACCTTATCGCGGGAGTCGACCACTATATAAACTACATCGTTGATGAAGAGGAGAAGGAGATCATAAACCATCTCCCGTTCGACCCGCTGGCTGACGAAGAGCAGAGAAAGCAGCTGGAGCGAGAGGACGCGGGCATACAGTTCTCGCATTCGCTTGAGGAGCAGATCACCGGACAGCTGGAAGCCGGATTCACGCTTCTTGATCTGTACGAGGACACGAACGGCGAAGGAAGGCTCCACGACTTGAACATACCGACATATCTGGTGATGCGCTCGGTGAAATAAAAGGGGACAAATATGGACGAGAGATTTGATTTACAGAAATACCTGACCGAAGGGGTCGAGCAGGTTATCAAGGATGCTCTGAAAGCGACTCTTAAGGATCCGCGCGAGAGCGCGTTCCTGATGAAGTTTGCCGCTGCCTGTGCGGTCGCGGACAAAAGGCGCGAGAAAAACGAAAAGGACGGACTTCACGTGCCTTCATATCTTATCGCGAGCATAACGTCGAGCTGCAATCTTCACTGCGAAGGCTGCTACTCGAGAGCAAACGACGCGACTGTGGACTGCGAGCCGATGATGCAGCTCAGCGGCGATGAGTGGCAAAGGATATTCAGGGAGGCAGGAGAACTCGGCGTTAGCTTCATCCTTCTGGCGGGCGGCGAGCCTATGCTTCGCTGGGACGTGATAGAGGCAGCCGGCGGCATGAAGAACATCATGTTCCCGGTCTTTACCAATGGCACTTTCATGACCGCCAAGCACCTGGATCTGCTGGACAGATGCCGCAACATAGTGCCTGTCATAAGCATTGAGGGCGGCCGCGAGGAGACCGACTCCAGAAGGGGCGAGGGTGTATATGATTCGGTCATTGAAAAGATGGACAGCCTCTGCGAAAAGGGGATCATCTACGGCGTGTCCGTTACGGTCACGAAAGAGAACCTGCAGCAAGTGTATTCCGACGGGTTCCTGGATGAGCTGCGGGCCCGCGGATGCAAGGCCGTGTTCTACATAGAATTCGTGCCGGTCTCTGATGAGGGAGCGCATCTGGCTCCTGATGACGCCGACCGCGAGTTCATGGCCGCAAGGATAGACGATCTTCGCGGCAGCAAGCAGGACATGATATACATCTCCTTCCCGGGAGACGAGAAGAGCTCCGGTGGATGCCTGGCGGCAGGCCGCGGTTTTTTCCACATAAATTCTCACGGTGGAGCAGAGCCATGTCCGTTCTCGCCGTATTCGGACATCAACGTCAAAGATACTTCGCTAAGGGAGGCGCTTCAGTCAGAACTGTTTACGGCGCTCAGGACAAGCGATATTCTGGCGGATGACCACATAGGCGGCTGCGTCCTGCACGAGAAAAGAGAACAAGTTGAAAAATTAATAAATAAGGAGTGTGCTGTTTGAAAAAGTGCAACACAATGGAGATTGTCGGCTGACCGGGAGGTTTGCGGACGATCACAGACCTCCCGCTGAAAGGCAATTGAAGTCGACAATTTTCAGGAGGTAAAACAATGAATACAAACGACGTTATCATACGTTCAGAGAAAAAAGGCGAATACAGAGAGGTCGAGAACCTGATCCGAGAGTCGTTCTGGAACGTCTATAAGCCGGGATGCAGCGAGCACTATGTGATACACGTGCTGCGCGATGATCCGGCATTCGTAAAGGAACTGGATTTTGTGATGGAAAAGGACGGACGGCTGATTGGCCAGAACATGTTCATGAGGACTGTCATAAATGCGGATGACGGCCGGGACATCGAAGTGCTGACCATGGGCCCTATCTGCATAGCGCCTGATCTGAAACGAAAGGGCTATGGCAAAATACTTCTCGACTATTCGCTTCAGAAGGCCTCGGAGATGGGCTTCGGGGCGGTGCTGTTCGAAGGCAATATCGGTTTCTACAGCAATTGCGGATTCGACTTCGCCCGCCGGTTCGGAATCAGATACCACGATCTTCCGGAGGACGCAGATGATTCGTTTTTCCTGTGCAGGGAACTGATCCCGGGTTATCTTGACGATGTGACCGGGGTGTATCAGACACCGCGTGGCTATTACGTGGACGACGCGGACGTTGAGGAATTCGATAAAGGATTCCCACCTAAGCAGAAGCAGAAACTGCCCGGCCAGATCTTCGGATAAAGGATAAAGACAGGAGGCAGTCATATTTACAGTATGTGACAGCCTCCTTTTTTGGTAAAATGTAAACAGAAAAAACCGTACGCAAACGGCCGGTCAAAGGCCGGAGGAACGCAACATGATAAGAGAAAAAGTGATAGTCGGGGAAGGTACTGAATACCCGCTGAACGGCATGCTGACGATACCGGAATCTGAAGGGCCTGTGCCTGCGGTAGTCATGGTACACGGCTCCGGAGCCAGCAACATGGACGAGAAGGTGCTGAAGCTCACACCGTTCAAGGATCTGGCGGAAGGTCTCGCGAGGCATGGCATCGCGTCGCTTCGCTATGATAAGAGGACTTTTGTTCACGGACGCAAAATGATCAAAGCGGGCGATGTCACAGTTAAGGCCGAGACCATCGAAGACGCGGTGCTGGCGGTAAACATGCTGAAGGCGGATCCGCGCGTAGACCATGAAAACATATACATCCTGGGCCACAGCATGGGAGCCATGCTCGCGCCTAGGATCGATGCCGAGGGCGGAGACGTGAAGGGCCTCATAATGATGGCAGGCTCGCCATGCAGGCTCGAAGACATAGTGGTGAGGCAGCTCGGACAGGCTGAGGGCAGCAATCCGATCATCAAGGGCATAGTCGGGCTGGAACGCAAAATATACGCGGGCAAGTTCGAGGGGCTTTATCAGATGAGTGATGAAGAGGCAAAGAAGAAGAAATTTGCCGGCAGCACGACTCTCTACTACTTCAAGGAGATGGGCCTGAAGACTGCGGTTGACTACCTTCTTGAAAGCAGCAAACCGGTCCTGATCATGCAGGGCGGCAAGGACTTCCAGTGCCTGGCAGATGTGGATTTCAAGGGCTTTCAGGATCAGCTCGCGGGCAGGGAAAATACGGAATATAAACTCTATCCGTACCTGAACCACTGCTTCGTCACCGCGCTTTACGACGATATAACCAAAGCATCAAAAGAATACAGTCTTGAACGTCATATAGGAGAGGATGTCTTCAGGGACATCGCCGGATTCATCAAAGGAGGACAGGATAATGCTGCATGAAGTAAGTTTTGAATCGTATAACAAGAGAGACAAGGTGCAGGGCTGGATCTACGTGCCTGCCGCGGAGCCTGTGGGCATAATACAGCTGGTGCACGGATTCGGCGAGCACTCGCGCAGATATCTGCACATGATAGTCAGTTTCATGGACGCGGGCTACATTGTGGCCGCGGACGACCACGTAGGACACGGCAAGACCGCGATGGTCAACGACTGCTGGGGCGACTGGGGCGACAGAGGGCCGCATACCATGATGGAAGATGAGCACAGGATGACGGAACAGGTCAAGGAGCTGTATCCTGATCTGCCGTACTTCATGTTCGGCCACAGCATGGGTTCGTTCATCGCCCGCGACTACATCACAAAGTACGGCTATGAACTGGACGGCGTGACACTGTGCGGTACTTCAGGAGTCTTCCCGGGTCTCGACAACAGCATCGCCTACCTGCAGAAGCTGGTTGACGAGGGCAAGGGAATTGAGTCCGATCCGGAGGTCGGAGGCATCGTCATGGGCTGGATGTTCGGGCGCTGTGACGAGGAGATCAAACTGGGCAACGAGTGGATATGCGATGACGAATACGTACAGATCGACCATGCGAATGATCCGTTCGACGCATTCACAAGACCGGTCAGCAACCGCTCGTTCCTCGACTTCTGCAAGATGATAGATATCATTACGGGGCCGGAGTGGGCAGCAAAGGTGCCGGAAGAGCTTCCGGTATATAACATCGCGGGAGACCAGGACCCTGTCGGTCAGTACGGCGAGGGCGTATATCAGGTATCCAACTGGCTGGCGGCGGCGGGGGTCGACGTGAGGACAGTGCTGTATTCGGGCTACCGCCACGAGATCCACAACTACGAAGATCTCAGGGAGGATGTTGAAGAGGGCATCATCGAATTCTTTGACGACCTTCTGCCGTATGATGATGAGGATGACGAAGAGGACTTCGATTAAATAAGCGTGATGAGAGACAGAAAAAGCAGAGGCGTCATGCTGAACGCGAAAAATGAAAATATAAATATAAACGGACATGATTTCGACTATATAAGCTTCGGATCAGGCCGCAACGTGCTTATCATGCTTCCGGGAGTGGGAGACGGCTTCAAGACCGTGAAAGGAGTGGCTGTTCCTTTCGCGATGATGTACAGGAAGTTTGCCGAGATCTTCAAGGTCTATGTCTTCAGCAGGCGCAATGATATCCCTGAGGGTTTCACGACTGCTGACATGGCGGATGACATCAGCGACCTGATGGACGCGCTCGATCTGCCGCCTGCGCACATTTTCGGTGTTTCACAGGGCGGCATGATAGCTCAGCAGCTCGCGATCAGGCATCCGGAAAAGGTGAAGACCCTGGTGCTGGCGGTGACCGCCGCGCGGCCGAACCCTCTGATGAAGGAGTCCCTTGAACTCTGGCTGTATATGGCAGACCGTGATGACTACAAGGGCATCATGCTTGACACCGCAGAGAGGTCTTACACGGGCGAGTATCTGCAGCGCGCAAGGATGATCAACGGGATGCTGTCTGCAGTGAAGCCAAAGAGCTATACGAGGTTCCGCATACTCTGTGAATCGTGCCTGGCGCATGACGTCTATGAGGAGCTGCCGAAGATCGCGTGCCCTACGCTTATCATAGGCGCGGACAGGGACGGAGTGCTCGGCCCTGAAGCATCGGTCGAGATGCATGAGGCCATCCCGGGCAGCGAGCTTCATATGTATGAAGGCTTCAGTCACGGAGTCTATGAGCAGACCAGGGATTTTAACGACAGAGTCCTGTACTGGCTCAGGTGGCAAAAGGTGAAAGAGGACAGGGCTAAAATGCTGTGATCCGGCAGGAAGAATGAAACAGGGGCATCCGCCGATCAAAAAAGGATCAATGATTCAATGACAGGTAAAAAAGACAGTTCTTTGATACTGTCTTTTTTAGTATAATAATTTCAGATTTATGCGCAGATTGTTTTCGGGGAGAACACATACGAAAATGACATACAGCATACAGAAAAAGGGAAATAAAAGTAAGATCGTACGGCTCATCATGAGCATGGTCCTGGCGTCGCTTCTGGTTGCGATGCCGGCTCCGGCGGCAGAGGCCAATAGCACGGAGTCTTTTGAACCGCTCAGCGACGAGTTCGAATTTTATCCGGTCCTTTACAATAACACCAACGGTCTTCCTACGGCAGAGGCCAACGATATAGTTCAGACATCAGACGGCTTTATATGGATAGCCTGCTATGCCGGACTGATCCGTTACGATGGGACCAACTTTGTGCGTCTTGATTCCACAACAGGTATCAACAGCGTATCGTGCCTGCTTGTCGACAGACAGGACAGACTCTGGATAGGCACCAATGAAAACGGCGTAGCGGTGATGGAAGACGGCAAGTTCACTTTCTGGGACGAAAAAGACGGACTCGGATCGCCAAAGGTGCGTGAACTGGCAGAGGATGACAAGGGAAACATTTACGCCGGCACAGCTTCCGGCGTTGCCATGATCACCCCTGAACTTGAGATAAAGCCGCTGACAGACAGCAGGATAGCCAACGCGTATGTCGACAGCATGGTCCCGGGAAACGACGGGCAGGTCTACTGCACAACGAATGCAGATGAGTTGTTCATACTTAATGACGGCAATCTGATAAGCTACTATGAAAACGACGGCTCACAGATAGAAAACATCACTGCCATTTATCCTGACCCGAACGAGCCGGGAAAACTGTATTACGGTACCGGGAACTCGGGCATATACCACTTTGACATCAATGAAGACCCGACAAAAGGCGAACACATAGACATCGAGCCTCTTCACAGCGTGAACTGGATGCAGATGGTGGATGACAGGCTCTGGATCTGCACGCGCGGAGGCATAGGCATGGTAGACGAAAACGGCTTCCATGAACTGACCAATCTGCCGCTCAACAACTCCATAGACAGCATGATGGAGGACTACGAGGGCAATCTCTGGTTCACATCGTCGCGCCTCGGCGTGATGAAACTGGTGACGAACCGCTTCGAGGACATATTCGCGGAATACAATATTCCGGAGACAGTCGTCAACAGCACATGCCTGCTGGACGGAAACATGTATATCGGCACGGACACCGGTCTGGTGGTGATCGATGAAAAAGGCATAGTGGATTCCATCCCTGTCACATCAGCTCAGACCGCATCAGGCGAACCTTTTGACGCCACGGATCTGGTGTCACTTCTCAGTGACAGCCGGGTACGCTCCGTTATACGCGACAGCAAAAACCGCCTGTGGATCACCAGCTGGCAGAATCTGGGTCTGCTGTGTTATGACCACGGGGATCTGACCATATACAACAAGGATGAAGGGCTTCTTTCAGACCGCATACGTTCCGTTTATGAAAGGAAGGACGGCGCCATGCTGGTGGCGCTCACCGGCGGACTGAATATCCTGAAGGACGGGCAGGTCATCGGTGCTTACGATGAAAACTACGGCATCGAAAATGATGAGACGCTCATAACCTGCGAGGCGCCTAACGGAGACCTTCTGCTTGGCTCTAACGGCGACGGAATATACGTCATCAATGAAAGCGGCATCAGTAATATCGACAGAGAAAACGGTCTGACCTCAGGCGTGATCATGCGCATCAAGTACGATGAGGAAAACAAAGTTTTCTGGCTCGTTACCGGCAATTCGATCGCCTACATGACAGAAGACTACGAGATAACGACGGTACGCAACTTCCCGTACCCTGACAACCTCGACATCATAAAAAACAGCAAGGGCGACATGTGGATACTCAGCAGCGACGGCATCTATGTGGTGCCGGCTGACGTGCTGCTGGCAAATGAGGAGATCGATACGGTCCATTACGGCATCGTAAACGGACTCCCGTGCATCGCCACCAGCAATGCTTACAACGAGATCACTGCTGACGGAGACCTGTACATTTCCGGAAGATCGGGCGTAGCGAGGATCAACATAGAAGAACCTCTCGAGGACGTCCACGACATAAAGATGGCTGTCCCGTGGGTGGAACTGGATGATGTGATGACATTCCCTGACGAGAAGGGAGTATTCAGGATCCCTTCAGGCACGAAAAAGCTGGCGGTCTACGGTTACATCTTCGATTATTCGCTGACAGACCCGACGATAGCATGCAAGCTTGATGGCTTCGACAAGGAGATGATGACATTCAAGCGCAGCGAATTCAAACCGATCTACTATACCAACCTAAAGGGCGGCAAATACACCTTCGTCATGGAACTGAAGGACGCGATGGGCAGGGACAGCAAGACCCTGAAGACCACGATCATCAAGGAAAAAGCCTTCTATGAACAAACGGCGTTCTTTATCGGTGTGGTGATCGCCGGTGTCATCCTGTTTTCGCTGCTGCTGCAGAAGCTGATCAGCAGAAGGCTTAAAATAATCGAAGAAAAGAACCGTGAGGAACGTCAGCGCGAGCTCGTCGCCAACGAGCTTCACATGGCCAACCAGATACAGACGGCCGTACTGCCGCATGACTTCCCGCCGTTCCCTGAACGCAAGGAATTTGACCTCTTCGCGTCGATGGATCCGGCAAGGGAGGTCGGAGGAGATTTCTATGATTTCTTCCTGATAGATGATGACCATCTGTGCCTTGTGATCGCGGATGTGAGCGGCAAGGGAATACCAGCGGCGCTCTTCATGATGAACGCCAAGCTGCTGCTGAAGTCGTATGCGAAGAGCGGCATCGCTCCTTCGGAGATACTGGAAAAGGCAAACAACGAGATCTGCGAGAACAACCAGGCGGAGATGTTCGTAACAGCCTGGCTGGGCATTCTGGAGATATCCAGCGGAAAGATGATCGCGGCCAACGCCGGACACGAATATCCGGCCATCGGCCATCCGTCCACCGGCTTCGAACTGATAAAAGACAAGCACGGCTTAGTGGTCGGAGGCATGGAAGAAATAAAGTATCAGGATTACGAGCTGCAGTTTGCGCCTGGAGACAAGCTCTTTGTCTACACTGACGGCGTGCCTGAGGCTAATAACGCGAACAATGAGCTGTTTGGCACGGTCCGCATGCTTGATGCACTTAACTCGGATATTGAGGCCTCACCTGAGAAGATGCTTGAAAATGTATATAAAGCGGTCGGAGAATATGTCGGCGAAGCCGAACAGTTCGACGATGTGACAATGCTGGGCTTTGTTTACCACGGCCCGCAGGAGAAATAAGGGGGACCATAAATGTTTTATGTAAGCGAGATAAATCACGAAGCGCCTGAAACGTTCGAGAACGAAACACAGCGCCTTATCTATGAGGCGCTCGGTAAGCTCGGCATCCCGTTCGACAGAGTAACCAACGATTACATCGTTTCGATGGAAGACTGCGTCTGGGTCAACGAGAAACTGGGGGCGAATATCGTTAAGAACCTCTTCCTGTGCAACCGCCAGGAGACGGAGTTCTACCTGTACGTGACCAGAGACAACAAGCGCTTCAAAACCAAGATCTTCTCAAAGGCCCTGGGCGTGTCCAGACTTTCATTCGCGCCTGAGGGGGCTCTGACAGAGCACCTTGGCGTAAAGATTGGCGCGGCCAACCCGTTCAGCCTTGTATATGACAAGGACTGCAAGGTGCACCTGGTCATCGACGAGGAGCTGATGGAGTATGATCGCATAGCCTGCAACGACGCTACCAACAACGCGCACATCTGCATTTCAAAGGCGGACCTGATGGACAAATACCTGCCGTACACAGGCCATGAACCGGTGATCCTGCACGTCGACGAAGAAGTCGAGGAGTAGACAGCAGAGGAACGCAATTAACGAAGAGATCGAGAAAAAAAGCAGATAGACGCGGCATATGAGGAATCGAAAAGCAGAGAGCCGCGGTTTACGGGACAATCAAGAAGCAGAAGAGGGACAGGTAGAGAAGGAGGTCCGGTGTGAAGACCATTTATCTTGCAGGCGGCTGCTTCTGGGGGACGCAGAAGTTCTTCGACCAGTTCGATGGAGTCATCAGAACAGAGGTCGGATACGCAAATGGGCCGGACAGCGAGCCCACATATCAGGATGTCTGCAAAAGCAGCGGACATGCCGAAACAGTACTTATAGAGTTCGACGAGGATCGCATGAGCCTCGCCGGACTTTTGCGTTATTATTTCATGGTGATCGATCCCGTGTCGGTCAACAGGCAGGGGCATGACGTCGGCATACAGTACCGCACCGGCATCTACTATACGGATCCGGACATGCTGCCTGTGATACGTGAGATCTGCGATGAAGAGGCTGAGAAGATAGGCGCGCCGCTAGCTGTAGAGGTGGAGCCCCTTGTCAACTTCTTTCCGGCAGAGGAGTATCACCAGAAGTATCTGGACAAGAATACGGGTGGCTACTGCCACATCCCGGCATCATTTCTGGATTTGAAGCAATAGATCTGAAACCCCCGCTACTCCGACTGAAATGACAAAAGTACAAAAGTACAGAAAGCACGGCATGAATCGTGCTTTTTTATTGCTTACGATTCCGCTGATTGATGGTCATTACTTAATATGGAAAGCATTTCTTCGTTATTAAGTAATAAAAAGGACCAAACAGCAGTTGAATTACTTAAACAGACAACTTATGTTCTGTTATTAAGTAATAAAAAGGACCAAACGGCAGTTGGATTACTTAAACAGATAACTTATGTTCTGTTATTAAGTAATAAAAAGGACCAAACGGCAGTTGGATTACTTAAACAGACAACTTATGTTCTGTTATTAAGTAATAAAAAGGACCAAACGGCAGCTGGATTACTTAAACAGACAACTTTTGTTATGCTTTTAAGTAAAAATATAGGGAAAAATTCAAAAGAATTACTTAAAAAGAAAGAAAAAGCTTCGATTTCAAGTAATAATTAACAATATTCAGCGCAATTATTACTTAAACTACAAGAAAAACTCCTGATTGTAAGTAAAGAAACGGCTTTTGTGACTATTTTTTACTTAAAATTGGGAGATATGCCGTGGATTTTAAGTAATAGATGCGGGAATCAGATAAGTGGCAATAAATATAATGCATTACTAGGAGGAGGCGGAAAAAGAAAGTGCAAAAAATGAAGAAAAAAGTGCTTGAGATGTAGGATTTGGGGAGCATACGGTTTGCCTTTTTAAGTGAGTTTTCGATAGCATATTAGCATGATCGAAAGAGTAGTAACGGAAATCAATAAGACGCTTGTGACCCTCCGGGAGGCATATTCTGTTCAGCAGAGACGTATGCGGGAACTACGAGGAAAGGAAGAGATGGTCCTTAGTTCTAAGAAGACTCCGAATGGGAAAGAGTATTATTGTGCGCGAAAAAAAGGTGAAAAAGGATTCATATATGCAGGAGCGGCGTCTGGAAAAGCTGTAAATGATATCAAGGAAGCAAGGTACCTGAAGAAGTCACTGTCCCGAATCGAAAGGGATATTAAGCTTTTGGAAAAAGCAGCATCCGGGCTTCAGAAAGTTGATTACACAAATATAAACGCGTCGCTTCCTGAAGTGTATAGGGATCCGCAGTTGAACTATGGGGCTGCGGATAACGATAAGGCTCTGAACTGGAAGCAGAGGATGGAGGCGATCAAAGTGGCAGCGCCGGTTTATCGCCCGGAAGAACTCAAAGTCAGGACTGATGATGGCAACTATGTCAGATCAAAGTCAGAGGCGATGATATACAATCATCTTCTCGCGCTTGGAATAACCTTCATTTATGAGATGCCGGTCAGTGTCAATGGGCATACATATTTGGCAGATTTTGTACTGCTGTCAGAAATTGACTATAAAACGATAGTAATTATTGAGCATCAAGGGATGATGGATAATATGAACTACAGAAACAGATTCACTGACAAATTATATGGTTATCTAAAGGCAGGTTACAGGCCTGGAATCAATATCTTTTTTTCGTTTGATACTCTGGATGGTGGATTTGATAAAACGCCAATCGATGACATCATAAGGATCCATATAAGACCCGGCTATTGAGGTATACATCCATTCCAATATGGTATAATCAGCACATAATAAGTACAACAGCATTAGGAGTGCGATTATGAACGGGTTTAATTGGGAATGCAGGACTAAAGTAAGATTCGGCGAGGGCTGCGTTAAGGAGTATCTGGCGGGACTCGTGGAGGAGTTCGCTTTGCTGGGCGGCAATATCATGATCGGATACGGCGGCGGTTCGGTAAAGAGGAACGGCTCGTACGATGATGTGATGGAAGTGCTGGAGTCTATGGGCTACAGCAAGGAAGGAAACGCCGCCGAAGGAAAGATGATAGTAGAATTCCCGGGCATCATGTCGAATCCGACGCTGAAAAGGATGAAGGAAGGCGCGGAGCTCGCGTCGCTGATGGATGTCGGTCTGATCATCGCCATAGGCGGCGGCTCCGTCATGGACTGCTGCAAGGCAATATCCGTTCAGGCAAAGTACGACGGAGACGCCTGGGAGGACTTCTGGATGAAGGGCCTTCCGATGAAGCATGAGATCATTCCGTGCGGAGTCGTGGTGACCATGCCGGCGACAGGAAGCGAAGTGAACGGCTGCGCCGTTCTTACCAATGAAGAGACGAAGATCAAGACTGACAGGGACTATCCGGAAATGAATCCGGTCTTTGCTCTGATGGATCCTGTGTATACGCTTACCATGCCGCCGCGTCAGCTGAGGGCAGGCACATTTGACATACTCTCGCATATCATGGAGACGTATTTCAGCTGGCCGGCCTCGGACAACCCGGCTGATGATGTGTCCGAGGGACTGATGCGCGGGCTCATACGGGACTTCCGCGCAGCAGTCAAAGATCCGGAGGATCTTCCGGCCAGAAGCAATATAATGTGGACCGCATCGCTGGCTGAGAACCGCATAATAAAGACGGGCAAGTCCAAAGACTTTGAGGCCCACAACATGGAGCACCAGCTGTCTGCTTACACCGACTGCAACCACGGCGAGGGACTTGCCGTGCTGCATCCTGCTTACTACAGACATATATATAAGGACGGTCTTCCGAAATTCGTCGCCTTCGCGGAGAGAGTATGGGGACTGGACCGCGAAGCCTATGATTCTGATGAAGACTTCGCGCTGGCAGGCATAGACGCGCTGGCGGATTTCATCAAGGAGATGGGCCTTCCGACAACACTGAGAGACATTGGCTTCGGCGAAAAAGAAGCGGCCATGCTGCCTGAGATAGCCGAGTCGTGCTTCATATCCGGCGGCGCTTTCAGGCCGCTCACCAAAGAAGAGATTCTGGATATATATAACGAGTGCTTATAAGGTTCATCAGGAGGAGAGACATGATCAAGCAATACGCAAAAGAGATGATGGAAAAGGACAGGGTCTTCAGGGACATCGCCTATCAGAACCAGACCCTCTGGATCAACGACAAGCTGCTGCCGTTCGAGATGACAGACGCGCTCTGCCAGCTGGTGGTAACAGATGAAGACATCGAGGACACCGAGAGAAGGCTCAGAAAATTCGCTCCGTACATAAAGAAGTGCTTTCCTGAGACGCGCGAGGACGACGGACTCATCGAGTCTCCGCTCGAGGATATCCCTAAGATGCAGCTGGAGCTCGAAAGGGTGTACGGCGCCAAGATCCCGGGCAGATTCATGCTCAAGATGGACAGTCACCTGCCAATAGCGGGCTCGGTCAAGGCCAGAGGCGGCATTTACGAAGTACTGAAGCACGCTGAAGACCTCGCCCTCGAGGCCGGCCTCATAACAGAGGACGACAACTACGAGAGATTCGCCGATGACGATATGAAGGAGTTCTTCGGCAAGCACACCGTACAGGTAGGCTCGACCGGAAACCTCGGCCTTTCGATCGGCATCATGAGCGCCTTCCTCGGATTCAAGGTGAAGGTCCATATGTCGGCGGACGCCAGACAGTGGAAGAAGGACATGCTGCGCAGCAAGGGCGTCGAGGTCATCGAATATGAAGAGGACTACTCAAAGGCAGTCAGCGAAGGCCGCAGGCTGTCCGACCTCGATCCGACCAGCTACTTTGTGGATGACGAATATTCACTCCCGCTCTTCCTGGGCTATGCGGTCGCCGCAGCCAGGACAAAGAAGCAGTTAGAAGACAAAGGCGTCAAAGTCGACGCGGATCATCCGCTGATCCTCTACGTCCCTTGCGGAGTAGGCGGAGCTCCGGGCGGTATCTGCTACGGATTCAAGAGGCTCTTCAAGGACGACGTCCACGTGTTCTTCTGCGAACCGACGCTCTTCCCGTCAGTACTGCTGGGAATGGCTTCCGACAGATTCAACGAGGTGAACGTCAGCGACTTCGGACTTACCGGAATGTCCGCGGCGGACGGTCTGGCATGCGCAAGCCCTTCGGGACTTGTAACGAGGATCTGCCGCAATCTGCTTTCCGGCGACTTCACAGTGAAGGACGCGATCCTCTTCGATTACATGAGGATGCTCAAGAATACAGAGAACATATTCATTGAGCCGTCCAGCTGCGCCGCGTTCATTGGACCGCTCACCATCAACAAGTACGAGCAGGGCAAGGCCTATCTTGAGAAGCACGGCCTGACCGGCAAGAAACTGGCCAATGCCACCCAGATCTGCTGGGCGACAGGCGGAAGGCTCGTACCGGATGAGGTCTGGGACAAATACATGAGCACATATCTCTAAACAAACAGCACAATGAACAAGGAACGGATCGAACGTATCGAGGAAATGGAGAAGTGCCTTGATGAGGCCGGCAAGGCTATCAAGGAGCTTTCGGATGCTCTCAGCAAGTACGAATGGGTACGCGACGATTACTATAAATTGCAGGAATACTACGACAGCGAGCTCTGGATGCAGGATTTTGAGGCAGACGAAAAGGGGCTGCTTCCGAAGGACCTCAAAAGAGGAGTGCTCTCAGAGGACGCGGTCTTTGACCTGATCATCGAGCACGAGCGCCTGCTTGAGCGGCTCGAAGAAGTGTCGCTGTACGAGTTAGCAACAGAGGAACTCGTTTGACATATGGCATTTGGTTTGACTCGCGGTTCCGGGCGGGACCGGAGATAGTATAAAAAGGGAATGGACGAGAGGAATACAAGACTGCAACTCATATTCACGATGCTGCTTTTCGGCACGATCGGCACACTGACGCGTTTCATCGACATGCCGTCAAGCGTGATCGCTTTGGGGAGAGCATTTTTCAGCGTGCTCACCATCATTTTGGTCCTTGCTCTCCGCAGGCAGAAGCCGGACTGGGATGACATAAAGCGCAACATCGGCTGGCTTATCCTGAGCTCCATTTTCATGTGCTGCAACTGGGTCTGCCAGTTTGAAGCTTTCAAATACACGACCATCGCGGTCAGTACGCTCTGCTACTACATGCAGCCGGTGTTTTACATACTGGCGGCGGCCATCGTCATAAAGGAGAAGCTGTCGCCGAGGAAACTCGTCTGTGTGGCCATCGCTTTCTGCGGCATGATATTCGTATCGGGAGTGCTTCAAACGGGCCTGCATCTGTCGGAGCTGAAGGGCGTGCTATTCGGAATTGCCGGCGGATTCTTCTACGCTATGGTGGTGCTGATCAACAAGTACATGAAGGATATCTCGCCGGTCAACACGACCATCGTTCAGATGGCGCTGGTGTCGGTCATAATGCTGCCGTACTCGGCGGCGACGGGCGGGCTGGTAGCGGCCAGGATCACGACTGTGGGCATCATTTGCCTCATAGTCCTAGGAGCCTTGCATACGGGCATCGGCTACATAATTTACTTCGATGCTGTCAACAAGCTGCCGGCGCAGACTGTCGGCATCCTGAGCTATATAGATCCGGTCGAGGCCGTGCTGCTTTCGGCATTCTTCCTCAGGGAACCGATGACCATATGGACAGTGATCGGAGCCGTGATGATACTCGGCGCTGCGGCCATCAGTGAAAGGGAGCCGGCCGGAAAAGAGGCTGTGTAAAGGTGCATAAATAAATACGCGGTGTGGCAAAAGCCGCCGCGCAAAAGGGGAATGGAAGAGAGAAAAGAGGAACGGAAGGGAATAAGCAAGGGACTGGCGCAGGCGCTGGTGGTGCTTCAGTGTGTCGTGTACGGATTCGGCGACCCGATCTCCAAGATCGCGTTCGACGTAGTGCCTGTATACGCGATGATGACTGTGCGCTATTCGATCGCTTTCGCGGTCTGCTTCCTGCTGTTCCATAAACGGATAATAAAGACGGTGAAGACCGTGCCGCTCAAAGCCTGGCTGATCCCGGGTTTGTGCATAGGCATGAACTATTTGCTGAATAATGTGGCGCTTTCGATGACCGAGGCGACATCGGTCGCTTTCCTGCGCTCGATGTCGGTCATATTCACGCCGGCGCTCGCTTTCCTGATGCTTGGAAAGAAATATCGATGGCAGCAGCTGCTGGCGCAGATACTGGTGCTGCCAGGCATATACCTGCTGTGCGTAAAGGGAGGACTCTCCGGCTTCGGCGCCGGCGAAGTGATAGCTCTGGCCGCGGCCATGCTGGCAGCTACGACACTGGTACTCAGCGGCAAATATCTTCAAGAGGAGGTGGACCCTGTGAGCCTGACTGCCCTGCAGGGCGGATGCTCCGCAGTCCTTGCGCTCATCGGATGTGTTATCTTTGAAGGAGCGCGCATCGACATGTCTGTCGCGGACGCAAAGGTCTGGGGCATCATCCTTTACCTCGCGATCACATGCACCTTCCTCGGTTACCTTATGCAGAACCTGGCGCTGACAGGCATCTCGGAAAGGTCGGTCTCGCTCATACAGAGCCTCTGCCCTGTGATGACGGCGATATTCTCGCTGATCCTGCTGGGCGAACGGCTGTCGACAGCGGGCATCATAGGCGCGGCAATAATAATCCTGTGTTCACTTTCGGAAGCATGGAACTGGAAAAGCTCATCGAACGATCAAGAAGAATAGTGTTCTTTGGCGGGGCAGGAGTCTCGACCGCGAGCGGGATCCCGGACTTCAGGTCCGCGGACGGGCTGTATTCGATTGGCGCCGAGGACCCGGACGTACCGGAAGATGGTGCCCTTGACGGACGCGCGCGGCCCGGAGCCACCGGTGGGAACGTATCCGCGCGCAGAGGTCCGTCGCCGGAAGACATTTTGAGCGCGACTTATTTTGCTCTGCACACGAAGGAATTTTACGATTTCTACCGCGCGCACATGGTCTATCCGGACGCTCAGCCGAACGCGTGCCACAGGTATCTTTACGAGCTGGAAAAGCAGGACAAACTGCGCGCCGTCGTGACACAGAACATCGACGGCCTGCATAAGAAGGCGGGCAACAAGAGGGTATACGAGCTTCACGGCAGTATATATGAGAATTACTGCGTGAATTGTGAGACGGAGTACCCGCTTGAAAAGATAATGGAAACAGACGGCGTACCGAGGTGCGACAAGTGCGGCGGGATAATCAAGCCGTGGGTTGTGCTGTATGGAGAGGCGCCGGATAAATATACGATGATAGGGGCGTGCCGGGAGATCTCCGGCGCAGACCTGATGATAGTCGCGGGGACCTCGCTGTCGGTGGAACCGGCGGCGTCGCTGATAGAATACTTCAGCGGCAGGGATCTCGTGGTGATAAACAAGGAAGCGACGCCGGCAGATGAGAAGGCGACGCTAGTCTTAAGAGATGATGTGTCAGAGGTATTCGCAAAACTTGAAGGCAGAATTTAAGCGCGGCAAAAGCGGCGGGATGATAAGGCCGCGATTCGCGCTGACTGGCAAAAGCGTTAGAAAAGCAATCTGTGAATGGTAATGGAGATCTGGATATGGGTATAATTGCCGGTTTTATGGTCCCGCATCCGCCTATGATCGTTCCTGACATAGGCAGAGGAAGCGAGGCGCAGGTCGAAGAAACGACAAGGGCGTACGAGAGAGTCGCGGAGGAGATCGCGGCGCTCTGCCCGGAGACGATCGTAATTACGAGTCCGCACTCGATAATGTATGCGGACTGGTTCCATGTGTCTCCGGGCGGCAAGACCGCAGGGAGCTTCGCTGCCTTCAGAGCGCCGAACGTCGCTTTTTCGGAGGAATACGACACGGAGCTGGTAGCTGAGATCTGCCGCCTCGCAAAGGAGGCAGACTTTCCAGCGGGTACCGAAGGCGAGCGCGACAAGTCGCTCGATCACGGCACGATGGTGCCTTTGTGGTTCATAAGAAACAAATATAAAGGCGGTAAGATCGTACGCATCGGACTGTCGGGCCTGCCGCTCACAGATCACTATAAACTGGGCATGCTGATCAAGGCCGCCGCGGAGAATCTGGGCAGGCGTACTGTCATAGTTGCCAGCGGCGACCTTTCGCATAAGCTGCAGGAATACGGACCGTACGGATATGTTCCTGAAGGACCTGAATACGATGAGCGCATCATGGATGTGATGGGCCGCGCGGCTTTTGGCGAACTCTTCGACTTTGATGAGGGCTTCTGCGACAGGGCCGCGGAATGCGGCCACCGCTCATTCGTTATAATGAGCGGCGCGTTCGACGGCACAGCAGTCAAAGCCGAACGCCTGTCGCACCAGGACGTCACCGGTGTCGGCTACGGCATCTGCACGTTCTACCCTGATGGCAGGGATGACAGTAGGCGCTTCCTTGACGCCAGACTGTCAAGCATAGAAAACGAACTGAACGCGCGCCGCGACCAAGCCGACGATTACGTCAAGCTGGCTTACGCGGCAGTCGACGCGTGGGTATCGCGGCGCGACACCATCCCGGTGCCGGCCGGACTCCCATCCGAGATGCTCACAAGGCGCGCCGGCACCTTCGTCTCAATACACAAACACGGCGCTCTGCGCGGCTGCATCGGCACCATAGGGCCGACGCAGGGCTCTGTCGCGGAGGAAATAATCGAAAACGCGAAGAGCGCGTCCACACGCGACCCGCGCTTCGCGCCTATACAGACCGCTGAGCTTCCGTACCTTGAGATCAGCGTCGATGTGCTCGGCGAAGCAGAGGACATCGATTCAGAAGCCGAGCTCGACGTAAAGCGCTACGGCGTCATCGTTACATCCGGCCGTAAGCGCGGCCTTCTGCTGCCTGACCTCGACGGAGTCGACACGCCGGCTCAGCAGATCGATATAGCCCGCCAAAAGGCCGGCATCCATAAATTCGAAAAGATATCACTTCAAAGATTCGAAGTGATCCGCCACCACTAAGCAAAGCGGATCACCGCTAATATAATTTGGAGGGCAAGCATGTCCACCTGCAACGTCTGCTTCAGGCACTGCAACATTTCAGAAGGCGGACTGGGCTTCTGCGGAGCCCGGACCTGCGAAAACGGCGAAGTCAAGGCTGCCAACTACGGCAGAGTCACTTCGCTCGCCCTCGATCCGATAGAAAAGAAACCGTTGGCGCGCTTCCACCTGGGCTCATACATAGTTTCCGTGGGCAGCTACGGCTGCAATCTGCGCTGCCCGTTCTGCCAGAACTATCAGATATCCTGGTCGGAAGAAGCGCGCCGTCTCGCTAAGACCGCCGAATACATCCCGCCTGAAGAACTCGCGTCCATCGCGGCTCAGACCAAAAACCGCGGCAACATCGGAGTCGCCTTTACCTACAACGAGCCGCTCATCGGCTGGGAATACATACGCGATACCGCCAAATTGGTCCACGAGCAGGGTATGTACAACGTTATAGTCACCAACGGCACCGCCTCGCTCGACGTCCTCGCAGAACTCGCACCTTACATCGACGCAATGAACATCGACCTGAAGGGCTTCACCGACCACTATTACAACGACATGCTCGGCGGCGACCGCGCAATGACGATGGCCTTCATCGAAGAGGCCGTAAAGCACTGCCACGTCGAACTCACCACACTCATCGTCCCGGGCGAGAACGACAGCGAAGACGAGATCCGCGAAATGTGCGCATGGATATCCTCGCTAACGGACGCGAATGGCTGTATAATAGGAAAAGAGATCCCGCTCCACATATCGCGTTTCTTCCCGCGCTTCAACATGACGGACCGCAGGGCGACCGATGTGGGGCTCATATACAGGCTCGCGGAAGTCGCGCGTGAGCAGTTGACTTACGTATATACGGGCAACTGCTGAACCGCGCACGCAGAAAATCCGCGCAGAAATAAATACCCCGCGCAATCGAGAAATGATATGCGCAAATGAAAAAAGACACGCGCATGTGAAAAGATACGCGCGCAAGCATAAAGGGAGGGCATGAAATGCTTACACTTGAAAGGGCAAAGGAACTTAACGACGCCGTGGTCACAGAAGAACATCTTCGCATCCACGCGCTCAACGTAATGGCAGCCATGGGAGCCATGGCCGAGCACTTCGGCGAAGACAAGGAACACTGGATGGCCGTCGGATATCTTCACGATTACGACTACGAGCAATTCCCTGAAGAGCACCTACTCCACACCGAGCAGCCGCTCCTCGACGCGGGAGTCGATCCGGCTGACGTTCGCGCCATCCTCGCGCACGGATATGGGATCATCAATGACGTAGAGCCGATCACCAACATGGAAAAGTCGCTCTTCACCGTCGACGAGCTGACCGGCATAATCCAGGCATACGGCCGTCTCCGCGCGGAGGGCATCATCGGCATGCAGGCCAAAGGCCTTATCAAGCGTTTCAAGGATAAGCGTTTTGCCGCTAAATGCGACCGCGAAGTGATTCGCAAGGGCTGCGAGATGCTCGGCATGGAACTCCGCGATGTCGTCGAGATCTGCATCAGAGGCATGGAAGAGCATGCCGAGGAAATCGGACTGGCAGGCACCCCTGCAGAAGAATAGGAAAGGTTAGAAATGAAAATCACACCAAAAGGCATCGGATGGCTCATATTCGGCGTGCTCGTCTGCGCGTCGGCAACAGAATCGACCGGCTTTCTCCCGACACTCAGCACACTGCTCCTGGGACTCGTTTTTATCCTCGTTTATGTGATGAAGCAGTTCTTTGACCCACGCGGTATCGGCTGGTTCATAGCCGGCGGAACGCTCGTCGCTTTCTGCGTAGAGACCGGAATAGATTCCGACACAGTCATTGCGCTGGGCCTCGCGATAATATTCCTGGGTCTTTTCTATTACTACAATAGGGAGGCGCTCAACTACATATTTTCCGGCCTTACAGTAGACGAACTTAATGATTTCGGCTACGTCGACGAGGAAACATTCCCTGAACCGGATCCGTATCCGACAGATGAGACTATCGAGGTCGTCGAAGAAACAACAGAAAGCGATACCGTTGAGAAAGCAGCGGACGCCGAAAAGCCTGCGGACGACACAGTAGAATTCGACTTCAAATAACTCTCAAAACAACTCTTGATATTAAGCAGTTTTCGACCGCAGGTAAATCTCGACCTTGAGTAGCTTTAAACCGCAAGCAACTCTCGACCGCAGTTAAAATCTCGGCCATAAGCAATTCTCAACTTCGGGCAACTCTTGACATTAAGATCGCGTAACTGCACTAAATACAAAAATACATAACCATTTTATTGAAAGCTCTTGTATCTCATTGATAACAAGAGCTTTTTCGGTCTGCTCCAAGCGGCCCGCGCTGCCTGTCCGGGGACTACTATGCCCAGGCAGGCAGCTATAGAGCGAGGCCGATTGGCAAGCAGACCCGGGGTGCCCAGGTGAGGGCACCCCGCATCTCTTTCCTCACAGGCGATCCATCCGCTATTTCATCCTTTCCCCAACAATCTGAAATGCACACACCCAAGGTCATTGCCTTACAACTTCTTTGTCAAGCGATTTTCCCCCTTTACTAGATAAACAAAGCACTATTATCTGCAGAATTTGCACTATTTCTCTTATTAGGATACTTGGTCTGAAAACTGGGTGTAAAATTCTGACGAAATAATCTAAATTCACACCTTTTTTGCTTCTTTCAGCTGTAATATATTCAGATTTTCCGTAAATGGTGTGAATCTGTCACGTTTAAACTACTTTTCACACCACATTATGAAAAAACGGTGTGAATCAACAGCGTATAGTTAAGAATTCACACCCAAGGAGTCGTTTTATGGGAGTTTATAGGGATCAGATAGCGGAAATGGTGTGGGAACAAAAGCAAATCCTTAAAAATCACACCATCGAGCTAAGGAATTGCCCAGACGGAACATTATGGCGTTGTATCAACCATGGTAAGGAGAACTATTACCATACTTTTTATGAGAATGAGCGGTATATGCGAACGTCACTCAACAATGATACGAAAATGATAAGGGATTTGGCGAGGAAGGAGTATTTGTCATTGTCGATCAAGGCTCTGGAGAACAATATCAAGGTTCTTGAGAGGGCGGAGAGGGCATTGAAGGAGGGCGATCTCAATCATCTGAAAGAACATATGCAGAAGGCGTACAAGGATCTGCCGGATGAGTACTTCTTTGGCGGCGGAGCAGGGAACTGCGCAATATATTCAATTGCCGGCGCGGAAGAGGCAATCAAAAGACACATCGAATGGGGCAAGGAGCCATATGAAAAAAGCACGTACAAACCGGAGAAGCTCAAGTTCCTTACTTCCGCTGGCTACAAGGTGAGGTCGAAATCAGAGCAGCACATTGTAGAGCAGCTTGTGAACTATGGAGTTCCGCATAGGTATGAGCAGGTGCTTAGAATAGGCAATGTGGTTTTGGCGCCTGACCTCACTTTTCGCGGCTGGGATATGAAACCGTTCTATTGGGAGCACGCCGGCATGATGGACGATCCTTATTATTGCGTGAGGCATAAGAAGAAAATGGATCTTCTTGAGCAGGTGGGGATCGTGCCATGGAAGAATCTGATAGTCACGTATGATAACGATGCTGTGATCAATGTTCCGCTGATAAAAAGCATAATAGAAAAGGATGTGATCCCGCGGCTGTAGAAGAGTGATAGGGCCGCACGGGAACCAGATGTAAGAAAGGCTCGAGTGCTGGCGGAAACGTTGATATAATATAAAGGGAAAACAGAGGAATCGGGGAAATACCCAGTAGTAAAGGTTCAAAACGATTGGCAAGCGTCGCTGAAAAGATTGCAATGGCTGTCAGAGACGCCGGCGGGAGGACATTCTACGTCGGCGGTTTTGTGCGCGACAAACTGCTTGGGATAGACAATAAGGACGTGGACATTGAGGTGCACGGCATAGAGCCGGATGTTCTTTACCACATACTCGAGAAGGTGGGAGAGCCGATCACGTACGGGAAGAGCTTCGGAGTTTTCGCGCTCAGGAAAGAGGATCTGGACATAGCGATGCCGCGCCGCGAGCGGGCTTTCGGCACAGGTCACAGGGACTTTGAGATCGATGTAGATCCGTATATCGGGACCGAAGGCGCGGCGAGGCGGCGCGACTTCACGATCAATTCGATCATGGAGGATGTGCTGACGGGCGAGATCGTGGACCACTTTGGGGGCCGCGAAGATATTGCCAACAAGGTCATCAGGCATATCGACCCTGAGACCTTCATTGAGGATCCTCTCAGGGTCCTGCGCGGAGCGCAGTTCGCGGCCCGCTTCAACTTCACCATCGCGCCGGACACCATCGAGCTCTGCCGCGGAATCGATCTCTCAGCGCTGTCAAAAGAGCGTGTAGAAGAGGAGCTCAAAAAAGCCCTCCTCAAAGCGGACAGGCCGTCCATCTTCTTCGAAGAGCTCCGCAAAATGGATCAGCTGCATACATGGTTTACGGAGCTTGAGCCGCTGATTGGCCTCGAGCAGGATCCCATCTACCATCCGGAAGGGGATGTCTGGATACACACCATGGAGGTTCTCGACAGGGCGGCCGCCTTCAGGGACAAGGTGTCCGATCCGTACCGGTTCATGTTGCTGGCGCTCACACACGACCTGGGCAAGATCGTTACCACGTCGGAAAAGGGCGGCCGCATCCACGCCTACGAGCATGAGACAAAGGGCTTGCCGCTGGTGGAAAACTTCATAAAACGCCTCACAAACGAGAGGGACGTAATAGCTTACGTGAAAAATATGGTACCGCTCCACATGCGGCCGAACATCTCGGCCTATTCAAAGCCGGGCGTCAAATCCACCAACAGGATGTTCGACGAAGCGGCCGCGTCGGAAGACCTGATATGGTTCGCCGCAGCCGACAGACCTGTATTCGCCGGCAGCGACGAATTCACAGGCGACAGCGACTTCCTTTTCGGAAGGCTTCGCGTCTTTGAAGAGACAATGGCAAAGCCGTATGTCACGGGCCGCGACCTCATCGACGCCGGCCTGCAGCCCGGCGAAGACTTCACCGAGATCCTGGCCTACGCACACAAACTCAGACTTGCCGGCGTCGACAAGGACCCGGCCCTCAAGCAGACTCTGGCCTACGCGCGCAAACTCCGCAAAAGCGGCAAAGACAAATAAAAAAACCATGAAAAGGGCGGCACCGTTGCCGCCCTTCATCTTTATAACCAATATTCAATTATTCATTAGTCGCCGCCGGCAATCACAGCCAGCAGTCCACATTGATTCGGCTGTTCGAAGATGCCGGCAGTCATGACCAGCCGTTTCGCTTTTTATCCGGCGGCTTGCAGTCACTGATCTTTATTCAGCTGACTTGATCGCCTCGACCTCGGCCTCGACTGTCTTACGCAGTTCATCGACTTCTTTTTTGTGGTCGATCTTTGCCGCGATCTTCTCCTTGCGGATCTCTTTCTCCATCTTGTGGGCGCTGATAGTATCTTCGGCCTTATCCTTAACGGCCTCCTTGGCCTCGCGGGCCTCTGCCTTTACCTGCTTCTTGAGTTCCTTGAGCTCGCGCTTTTCTTCCTTTGCGACCTTCTTAAGTTCTTTTCTGAGTTCATCCATGTCTTCGTACCTCTCTTTCACTCTTCTGTAAAAAGTATTGGGTTTTAAGTCCAGCTCCTGCATCGCTGCACGGGCAGTTATTTCTCCGCTCTGCCAGCGTCTTACGACACGGTCAAACAGGTCATCGTCGAGCGCTATGGGCTTGCGGCCCTTGCCTTTCTTTCTGATGGTGTCTGCAAGCTCGCGGAGCTGCCTGCCTGTGATCGTGACGCTGTCATCGTCTTTCATCGTTTCGAGCAATTCATCCAGTTTTTCGGGGTCGTAATTGTACATCATTTTTCTTACCTCCGGAGATGGGGGATAACTGCCAGCCTTGCGGTTACGCATTTGCTCCACCGTGGTTTCGCAATGACGCAGGGCTGTTTTCCTTGTGACAGTTGGGAGTATAGTCTCATCGAAAAAGTGTGTCAATAATATTTTGACATGTTTCACAAATAAAACAAATTTGACACACTGCCGACACAAAAGAGGGTATCAACCGGCGCCCATTCAACACAAAATGGGACATCAACTGACGCCCATTCAACACAAAACGGGATATCAATTGACGCTCCCGCGCATTTAGAATATCATCAATAAGAAGGGAAGTTTGGGACATGAAAGGAGATCCGTATGATATACGCGCTGGTAGTGCTCTGCGCCATACTGGCCGCATTATTCCTCAAAAAAGAAGCCGCGGGTGAATACGTCCCGGCGGTGATCCTGAAGGGCCTGGCGTCCCTCTGCTTCGTAGCGGTCGGCGCCTTCTGCAGTCCGTGGAACCAGGTCGCCACCCTGATAGTCGCGGGACTCATAATCGGCAGCACGGCCGACGTCCTGCTCAACCTCAGGATGGTGTTTGAGAAGAAAGGCCAGGCGATATTCCTGGTGGGCATACTTGTGTTCCTGACCGGGCACATCCTCTACCTGGCCGCCATACTGCCGCTTTGCTCGTATAAGGCAGCCTGCATCATCATCGGCATCATACTGACGGCGATTCTGATGGTATGGATCTTCAAGCGCGTCACGGCAAAGCCGGCATTCAAGATATTCGGTGTCGTTTACATAGGCGCTATCATGCTGCTCAACTGCGTGGCAATCGGCAATGTCATCGCGGCGCCGTCACCGTTCAACATCATGTTCGCGGTCGGAGCGGTATTCTTCCTGATCAGCGACATCGTACTGATACTCAACACCTTCGGCAGCGAGTTCAGGCAGAGCCTGCGCAACACCAACATCAGCCTTTACTACATAGGCCAGATACTCATAGCGCTGAGCCTTCAGCTGCTGAGGTAACAGACGCGTAAAAAAGCATACAGCTGCTGAAGTAACGTACTTGTAAAAAAGCATACGGATACTGAGGTAACGTACGTGCAAAAAGCAAACGGGCGGCCGTTCTGAAGCAGCCGCAAAATAAAAAAAGGAGCGATCACAAAATGACGAAAAAAACCAGATTACTTGTAATCCTGCTCTCCGTGGTCATGACGTTCGCGCTGTCTTTCACGGGATGCAAAGTACCGGATGCCCCTCAGGATGATAGCGCTGACACTGAAACTGAAACAAATGCGGGGATCGATTACATGGCATTGGTAAACAAGGAAAGCAGCCTCCCGGACGGCTGGGAGGAAGCCCTGCAGATCACGACTATCACCAATTCGGTAGGCGATGAGGTCAAGACCGAAAGCAAGGCATACGATGCGTACTGCGCTCTCAAGGAAGAGGTCGAGAAGGATCTTGAAGGCTACGAAGGTGGAGAAGTCAAACTTGAGCTCGATTCCGCTTACAGGAGCGTCGCGGAGCAGCAGAAGATATGGGATGATTTCATGGAGAAATACGGCGAGGAATACACTACGACGCATGTCGCTGTGCCGGGATACTCAGAACATCAGACCGGTCTGGCGCTCGACTTATATTTCACCATCGACGGCAATGATGTGTATGAGAATGAGGACCTGGTCCAGTACACGGATATCTGGGAAGTGATCCACGCCAGACTTGCGGAGCACGGCTTCATCCTCAGATACCTGCCTGGCAAAAAGGACATCACAGGTTACGCTTATGAGCCGTGGCACATCCGATATCTGGATGACCCTACGGTCGCAAAGGAGATCATGGACAAGAACATCACATTTGAAGAATATCTGGGCAAGATCTCGTCGCACGCCGCGACAGTCGATTACGGCACATCCGAGCTGTACACCCAGGAAGAAATGGACGCGGCCATCACCGAGTTCAAGAAGGAGTTTGAGAACTGGCTCGGCTGCGAGCTGCACAGCGTAAAGTACGCCGGAGACGAGTGCAACAGCGAAGAGAACATAGCGTGGCTCAACAGCCTCGGAGAAGGCAAGGATTACACGCAGGTGATAGAGTTCATCACGGACTTCCATTCGCCGACAGAAGCGGAACTGCTTGAAGGCACCGCGTGGGAGGCGGACAAGGAATACACCGACTACCAGTGGTGGCTCGCCCGCGAAGATGGCGGCGCGTGGGAACTCGTCAGCATGGGCTACGAATAAAGGAGGTACTCCATGATCGGAAGACAGGTTATCAAGACAGGACGCACATGGGACAGCAAGGAACAGCTCTTTGAATTCATGGAAGCGAACTGGAACAAAGAAGAGTATGGAGACTTCTTCATAGACAAGCCGACCTTGGGCTCATTTGCGGAATATATTTGCCTGCCCGCGACAAACAGGTTCATGGTCATAGTGTATCCGAAGAAGGAAAAAGTCATCCTCTCGGTGTGTGACGCTCCCGCCGGACTCCAGAGCAGACTGGTGCAGTCGATACCTCATCAGGGCAGGCTCATCACGTCGGCCATAACGCTGGCAGAACTCGGCTCCTACGAGAAGGAAAGAAAAGGCCCGGCAGAAGAGGTCCTTCTGGGCTACACCGCGTACATGAAAGAACTATTGGGAGTCAAATAGCGTGACACCGGCCATGCGTCGCTCTCAGAAAAAGGATAAGCGAAACAATAATGATCAAAGTTTGCATTTTTGACCTGGACGGCACTCTTGCGGCGACGCAGGAGTCCATCGCCAGGCCCGTCAATATGACACTCGCGCTCTACGGACTGCCTCCGCAGCCGGCAGAAGCTTTCAATTACTTTGCCGGTGACGGCATCAAGAATGCCCTTAAGCGCGCTCTCATCGCGTCGGGAGACACAGAGGACGGTCTTCTGAACGAGCATCTCGAAAAAGGCCTGCCGCTGTGCCGCGCCTGGATGCAGGAGGACCCGTGCTACCACGCGAAACCGTATGACGGCATCGAAGAGGTTCTTATGGAACTCAAGCGCCGCGGCATCAAAATTGCGGTTTTCTCAAACAAGCCGCACGAGAGCGCGATAGGCGTTGTGGAGACCATCTTCGGCAAGGGCACATTCGACCACATCCAGGGCCAGACCGACAGGATACCGATCAAGCCGGATCCGACAGGCGTGTACGAGATACTCGGCATGTTTGACGCCGGCAAGGACGAGTGCCTCTACTTTGGCGACACCAACACTGACATGCAGACAGGCAGGAATGCCGGCGTCACCACAGTCGGCGTCACCTGGGGCTTCCGACCAAGGACTGAGCTGGAAGAAAACCACGCAGATATCATAATAGACCATCCAAGTGAGATCCCCAGACTGGCAGAATAAATAGCAGAAACCGATATTAGTAGTGTTGAATATGGTAATAAAGTAAGATAGGACTACCGTGCGAGATAGAGCATCAAAAAAGCCGCCAGTTCACGTAACTAGGCGGCAACCCACAAAACGGTTGAGTTAGTCGTTGACGAACGACGCTCTTCCTGACTCAATTATATTCAACTCTCAAAAAGGCCGCAAGGCCTTTTTCCTTTGCGTGATCATCAAGAGACCACGAAGATCGACTATACGAAAAAAGCGGGCGATCTATTCGCCCGCTTTGTCTGTAATATCTGTTATTGAAATATAGTATTCCGGCGTCAGGCTTTCATCCTCGACCGCATGTTCTGCAAAAAAGTACAGCTCCGTGTCGCTCCCCGCAGGAAGGTCAGGCATTCCGTATATACCTGTATATTGCAGATCCTGCATATCGCAGATCTTGCCTTCAGAATCCCTGTATACGGCAACTATATCGAATCCGAAGAGCTTGTCGCCCGCATCAAATCCAAAATAACTGTCATCGAAAGTGTAATCGGTCTCGCTGTCGTTATGGATGGTCGCCATGTACTCTCCGTAGTCGCCTTCAAACCATACTTCGCTATCATAGTACGGCTCAACAGCGGTGACGCTCAGTCCATGCGGAAGCAGATCCGGGTCCTGCCTCGAGCCACTGTCGTTTCCCCACTCAAGTGTCGCCGGGATCGCGGTGTAGCGACTTTGCAAGTTCATGAAATCGAATTCTTCGTCATCGGCAAAGCCTTCATTCGTGAATAAAACGGCAGTCTTTTCTCCCTTGCACAGCCAGTTGTATGAACCCATCAGAGGCTGTTCAGCGCCCGAGTCCATGACATTATTGATACGCTCACCATTTTCATCGTATGCCTTCGCGACAACGAATCCATTCTTTATAGGATTCGCCGTGTTGTTCTGGACGATTACGACTGTTCTGTAAACATTCGTGTCCTCGTCGTAGAAATACGCGGAATCAAGGATATCTGCGTCAGAACTGATCGCCTTCTTTACACTCTCTATCTTGTCGCATCCGGTGAAAATCAGGACTGCCATGCAGACCAGCGCGACGATGACCGAAGCCCATTTGTTTTTCATCATGATTATCCTCCGATACTCAAACAGTATCCGACACATTGATTATATCAAGTCAGGCTTGAGCTTTCTATTGAAAGTTCAACTGCCACTCGCTACACTTATTGTGGGAAACCTCCTATCATAAACATGTAAGGAGGGCAAAGAAATGGATAAGAAAAAGACACGTAAATGGAGATACTACTATATTGGATATTGGGATCTCCTAGGCAGGGGACCTGATACGAATCACTGGTACTACACCTACGAAAACGGCGAATGGCTTAAGGATGTCATGCACTTTATAAACGATCATCTGATTGGATACAGTCCGGACAGGATAGGCGATCCGGATGTTATGCGTGAGATATGTGAAATATCAGAGGAAGAAGCAATGGCGATAATGGCCAGACAGGATAAAGAAGGGAGAAGAAACGGAAGATGAAAGACTGGGAAGACATCAAAATCGGGAAAAACATCAGCAGACTCAGAAAAGAGAAGGACCTGACACAGGAGAAACTCGCGGAAAAACTGAAGGTCACTTTCCAGGCAGTATCTTCGTGGGAGCGTGATGAGTACAAGCCGGAGCTTGAAACATTCATCCACTTGGCTGAAGTCCTTGAAGTCCCAATGTCTTGGATCATCGATGACGAGTGGGTGTCCTTCAAAACCAAAGAGACGGTATATGACTGGGAACACATGAAGACTTATGTGAAGTCTTTCGCCAAGGCCGCTAAGATGGAGAACACTCTGAAAGCTCTCGATTTTGCGCTTGCGGCTCACAAGGGACAGCCAAGGAAGAAATCCGAGATGCCATACATTGTGCATCCGCTGACTATGGCATGCCATGCGCTGGCATTGGGGATCAAAGAGGATGAGATCATAGCCGGAATACTGCTGCACGATGTCGTTGAGGACTGCAAGGACAAAAGCGGCATCAGGATCTATAAGCCTGAAGATCTGCCTGTAAATGATGAGACAAGGAAGATCGTTGCGCTGATGACCTGTCCGGAAAAGACACCTGAGACACGCGAAGCGGTGCTGACCGAATACTACAAAGGCTTGGCTACATATCCGAAAGCAGCGCTCGTGAAACTCATTGACAGGTGCAATAATCTGACAACGATGTCATGGGGCCTGGAGCGTTGGAAAGTATTCCGCATGATGAGAGAAACGGAAAAGTATTATCCTGCGCTCATGAAAGTGGTCAAGGATACGCCGGAGTACAACGATGCTTTATGGCTTCTGAAGTACCAGATAGACAGCACGATCGACGTATACAAGAGGCTGATGTAACGAGACTGATGTAGTTTTCAGTAAAAAAGCCTGAATTTGAACGGTTGAATGTAAAAGTAAAAGTTAATATAGATGCTGATTGAAGAGGTATTGCTGTTTGAAGAGCAAAATAGATGCTTTTTTAAAGCACTAGCATGGTATAATGAGGCAGAAATCGCAGGAAATCGTGTAAAAATGCTCTTTTTTATGCATCACAAATGGACGACCACGTTTTTCCTTTGA
>CACYPK010000014.1:0-1471 GCA_902776285.1 uncultured Eubacteriales bacterium | reverse complement strand
CATGAGCAAGTGGATCACCATCTGCAAAAGACATCAAGAGTTATCTAATGAGCGTTGGCATTAAATGGACATCATCGGGTGGGATGATGTCCATTTTTAGTTCTTTCATGAGGATCTTCATTGCTAAATCTTCAGGGTGTATGAGCTCGTAAGGGCTCTTTCTGGCGATCCCCATACGCTTAGTGCTGTTTATGTGATTCATGATCCTGATGATCTTTTCGTCATTAAGGTCAGAGAAATCACGACCTTTAGGGAGTATGTAGCGTATGTATTCGTGGTTCTTTTCCAGTTCGCCTTTCTGCCAGGAGGCCAGAGGGTCACAGTAGAACAGATTACAACGGGATTCCCCGGTCATCATTTTTTCGAGAGCATTGGCGTATTTGAACTCCGAGCCGTTGTCTGTAAGGATCACAGGGAAAAGATCGTGAAAAGTCGCAAGTCCAAGAGCAGCTGTCAGCTGGTCGAAAAGATTCACTACAGTCTGAGCCTTTCCGTCAGGAAGCAGAAACATAAGCATGACCGAAGTATCTACAAAAAGCATAGTCAGAATGACCGGTCCTTTCTTCTTGCTCCCTCGCACAGTATCCATTTGAACGATTCGAAGGTCGGGATGCTCGGAAGTGAACCTCAGAAAATCCTCATAGGTGCGGCCGACCCGGCATGACTGCTTAGGGACCGTTTTAGCACGCTTTTTTCTGCGTTTTCTGTATCCGACTTTTCTTCGAAGGTCAATGTTTTTTACGGTCATTGCTCCTGAATCTATGTAATTGTAGAGCGTCCTCATGGTTACCGGAAGCTCATCTCCATGCTCTGCATAAATGTGAGATATGGGCTGTCCCTTCATTATCTGTTGGGTGATGAATTCATCGAAATCCCGAAGCTCCTGTCCACGTACATGAATGTGGCTTCGGGACTCGGAGCGTCTTTTTCTTGAGATTTCATCGGCTTGTTTGCCTATATACATGTACTTGTTGTTAGTGCATGCTCTCCGTTGGTAGCAATGGTTACACACATAAGGAGGATGCTCCAGGTAGGAACATCTCCTGGGTTTGTACCGGTAACAGTGATCATAGCATCGTCTTGAAATGCAGTTCCTGCAGCGGATACCGAACTCCGAGCAACCATCCTCGCATATGTTTCTGAGCACACATGTCCTTGAGTATTTACAGTCATTATTGTTGAGCATAAATGGACCGGGGATAAATGTGCGGTTATTGAGGACTTCTCGCTGGATCGTCTTTGAGTGTCTGTTCAATGTCTTTGCGATTTGATTAAAAGATCTGTTCGCATAAAGACCCATTTCAATAACTATTCTGTCTGTGACATTCATCTGTCTACGTTTTGGTTCCATAAAACTCCTTTCCGCAGATGGTGACCCTCTCAAATTAAAGCATTGAAATGTGAAAAAGTAAAAGTAACGAAAAACACCAAAAATTCCATAAAAACTGGACATTTACTTTTTCATTTTACG
>CACYPK010000013.1 GCA_902776285.1 uncultured Eubacteriales bacterium | reverse complement strand
CGAGGAGATGATCAATACTCAGATGCTTTTCGGAAAGACCGGTGGCAATGTCGCCTATCACTGTTACCAGTCATTCAGGCCGGGCGAAGTAACGCCTGAGCAATGTCATCAGCTTGGAGTAGAACTCGCACGCAGGATGTGGGGAGACAAATACCAGGTGCTGGTCGCTACCCATCTGGATCGTGATCATCTGCACAACCACCTTGTATGTTGTTCAGTCTCATTCATAGATGGGAAGAAATTCAATGATAATAAGGCTGCATACAGCAGACTGCGCAGATTATCTGATGAGATATGTCGTGAGGAAGGCCTTTCTGTTATAGAAAAACCGCGCGGGAAAACTCCGAGGCAGATCCACTTTGCCGAGAAGAACGGAGAGCCTACCAGATACAATCTGATGCGTGAAGCCATAGATAATGCTGTTTCACTCAGTACCAATTTCCCTACTTTCATCAGTCTGATGAAGCAGCAGGGATATATCATCAGCTACAGTTATGCAAGGAAGTATCCGACAATCAGATCTGTAAATTCTCAGAAGGCCGTAAGGCTTTACCGGCTTGGCGAAGATTATGAGCTCGATAGGATCGCTCAGAGAGTCAATGACAATCATTACGAAACTGTAGCAGCTAATCGCGAAAGACATATCATGTCCATGAAGCCTCCGAAGCATAAACGCGTCCATGTCAATGGTACGAAGAAGACAGCGCGAAAGATCGGAGGACTTTACGGACTTTATCTTCATTATCTGTATCTGCTCGGATACCGCCCGAAGAAAAAGCACCGGCCGCTGTCACCTGAGATGCGTGAGGCCGGCCGGATGTGTGATAAGTACTCCGCCTGCGCTATGCTTATGGCACGGGAACATCTCAGAACGGATGAAGATGTGAACACTTTCATATCTGATTCAAAACATAAAATGGAATATCTTTCCGAAGCCAGAAACAAGGTAAGAAACAAACTGAGGCGAGCTTCAGAGCCTGAGCAGATAGAACAATTGAAGGCTGAGAGAGACGCGCTTACCGCAGACATCGGTAAACTTCGCAAAGAAATCAGGACTGCTGAATTCACACTTGAGAGAAGTCAGCAGGTACAAAATGACATAGAAATAGAACTCAGTGCCTGCGGAATGACCCGCAGCAGGAACCACAGAGATCGAGACGGGAGGTGATAACTAAGTTCATCACTTTATTTTTTTTGCTGTAATTTTGAATATGACGGGAGGTGTTTGGATGACTGACAGCAAGAAAGAATTCCTGCTGAAGGCATCAGCACCTTCTGATGCCGAAGTACTGGAATTCATAACACGTTGTCCGGATGAATGTTTACAATTTCGCAATGGGGATGGTAGTATTGATTTGGACGGCGTGAAAGAATATATGACTAAAGCACGCAAGAACAAGATCCTTGACAATTACAGAGGACAGATCAAAAAGCTTAACGGCAACGACCAGCGCTATTATATCAAGCTCAAAGATAAGAGCAGAAGCGACGGCAGGTACACTATCAAAGCTGTGACTGAGGAAGAACTGCTTGATAAGGTATTCCTGTGGCACCTTGAGAACGTTGAAAAGATCAAAGAGCCAACACTTGCCAGCATCTTTCCTGAGTTTCTTGAGTATAAAAAGAAGACAACCTGGGCTGAGTCTACTGTCAAAAGGAACCTGTCAGTATGGAAGAATCACTACAAAGATACTGATATCATCAATGTTCCTATAAGAAAGATCAGGCTCAAGCATCTTCAGGAATGGGCGTATGGTCTGATAAAAGATCACGACCTGACCCAGAAGGAATTCGGAAACATCGCCACATGGATGAAGCAGATGTTTGAATATGCTGCCATGGAGGAGATCATTGACAGGAACCCTTACACGATGCTCAAGATCACCAACCGCAATGTGTTCCGTCAGCCTGAGATCAAGTCAGACGAGAACAAAGTTCTCTCGCCTGATATGGAAATTGCGCTCTACAGGAAATGCTGGGAGCTTTTCGAAAGTAAATACTACCCTGTTCATCAGCTTCTGCCGCTTGGCATAATAATGCTCTTTCAGGCAGGTCTCAGGCCTAGTGAGCTCGTTACTCTGCGTTATTCCGACATTGATGGTGACGAGATCATCATCAGAAGGTATTACTCAGACAAAGCAAACGAGATAAAGGAAAACCGCACCAAAGCAGGGCACGGCTTCAGGCGGATCATCCTGACTTCGCTTGCCAAAGAGCTTATAGAAGCTGCCAGAAACAGGCAGCTGGAAGAAGGAATAGAAGATCCGGAATATATCTTCATGATGAACGAGCAGTTCAAGAGTTTCTACGACCGGCTCCGCAAGACATTCCCTGTCATCTGTAAAAGCATAGGGATACCACAAAATACTCCGTATTCTGGCCGGAGAACGTTCATTTCATCGCTTATTGATGCGAATGTGAACATAAGGACCATACAAAACTATGTTGGTCACAATGATGCCAGAACAACTCTTAATAACTACTGTTATGACAGGTCTGCACGGGAAGAAAGAGCTAAACAGCTTGAAAATGCTCGTGTTCAGATCTCTTTCACCGGGGCAGCATAAGCTGTACCCAGCTGTACCCAAAACCGAAGCCATGAAAAAAGCCCTGGCACTCAGTATTTCCAAGGCTTTTATGGCGGAGGACATGGGACTCGAACCCACGGGGCTGTTACGCCTTACCTGATTTCCAATCAGGCTCCTTAGCCACTCGGTCAATCCTCCACGGCTAAATGATTTCTTTTTCTGTCAGCCCGATTATGTTAACATATCGGGCTTTTCTTTGCAACATAATTAAGCGTCTTCTTCAGCATCTTTGGCAGCTTTGTTCAGTACCGCCGCTTCAAGATCCTGCGCTGCCCAAATGATCTTGTCAAATGAGCCCATTACGTCCCCGGCAAACGCTTCTGGCGCTACAGGATACTCTTCCGTGAAGAAGTCTTCATCGTATTCTTCACCGGCGATATGCTCGTCTTCAAATCCCGCGCCCGCAGGGATAAGGAAGTATTCCTCCGTTCCCGCGGCATCGTCCCAGGTGATATCGACATAATAGTAGTCGCCATACAGATCGACTATGTTCCATGTATGAGCGGCCGATTCGCCGTTCGGTCCTACGCCGTTGCCGAATATCACACGGTTGTCGACGCCCGCCTCAAGCAGCAGCCTGTAAAGCGCGACACAGTAACCCTGGCAGACCGCCCTGCCCTCAACGAGAGCTCCGTAGGCGGTCCTTCTGACGTCGTCGCTGCTTTCCGCTTCCTCGTATTTCACATTTTTGCAGAGATACTCGTGGATGGCCTCGACCTTTTCGTAATCGGTCTTCCTCTCAAGATCAAGCCCGTCCAGGATCTCATCTATTTTGGCACTGACTGCAGCCTCCTGCTCGGCGTTGTCGTAATACGACAGGTCGTATTTGATCTCTATTGCAGGCAGAGCACCCGAATGCGTAGTGCGGGCTTCGCCCTTATACGACGCGTACTGGAAGTTGATGTAATCGCCTTCGTCCGGCTTTCCGGTGTGTTCGGTCGCGCGGTCCAGCAGTTCGCTTATAGACTGCCTCAATCCGTCCTGATCCGTGGTCCCTATGATGCCTATGGTGACCTCTGTCTCGCGCTCCTTCATGGCCTCGCGCATTTCCGCCACTGCGTCCTCGACGTCCTCATGGTAGGTCAGTTCGTCTTCAGCGTTTGCGATGCCTATGTTATCAAAAGGCCATAAGAAAGAAGCGGCAAACAATGCCGTAGTAATTAACACTATTGCCGCTGTCCTTATGCTTCTGTTCTTCAAATCTCTATTCGTAAGTCTCCCAGCTTCCGGTTCTGAGGGCCTTGAGCGCGCCTTCCGCAAGCGCTCTCATCTCCTCTTCGCCCGGGAATCTCATGATCGGCGCGATCTTGCTCACATACGAAGCGATCTCGTCGCAGAATCTTTCAGAGTATGCCATTCCGCCCGTAAAGATGATCGCGTCTACGTTGTAGCGGAGGACGGCCGACATCGCGCCGATGTCCTTTGCCAGCTGATAAGCGATGGCCTTGAACGCCATCAGCATCTTCTCGTCGCCGTCGTTGAACGCCGCGTTCTCTACATCTCTGAAGTCCTTTGTGCCTGTATAGGAATACACGCCGGCTTCCTGTCCGATTATCCTCTTGACGTCGGCCTTGGTCATCCCCTCTTTGAAGCAGAGGTTGACGAGCGCGTTAGCCGGAAGAGCTCCGCCTCTGTCCATGCCCATGGCTCCGTCGTCCTTAACGTTGTTTACGTCGACGACTCTGCCCTTCTTGTGCGCGGCTACCGATACGCCGCCACCCAGATGGCAGACTACCAGATTGAGCTCCTCATATGCCTTGCCGAGATGCTTGGCAGCCTTACGCGCGACCGACTTGTGGTTGAGCGGATGGAAGAAGGACTGTCTCTCGAATCCCGGGAGGCCGAGTCCCGAATACCTTGCGAGCGGCTCCATCTCATCTACGCAGACAGGGTCCACGAAGAACGCCGGTATGCCGACCGAGTCAGCAAGTTCCTTTGAGATATACGCTCCGAGGTTAGCGGCGTGCTCGCCGTACGGAGGGTTCTCTATGTCGTGGATGACCGCGTCGTTCACCTTGTAAGTCCCGGAAGGGATGTGCTTGAAAAGTCCGCCTCTTCCGCAGATGGCGTCAAAATCTTCGAGCTTGTATCCGTTCTTTTCGATGGTCTCAAGAATGGCTTCCTTTCTGAACGGAGCCTGATCCACCACGTGCGGATACTTCGCGATCTCGGACGCGTCATGGTCGATTCCCACGCGCATCACTTCTTCTTCGTCTTCGAATACGCAGATCTTGGTTGAAGTAGCGCCCGGGTTGATAACAAGAATCTTCATTTTTTTCTCCTTTCGGTATGCTTACCTGTTCATGCGGTTGTTGTATTTGCGTCTCTCCAGTTCCGTAAGAAGTTTTTTGCGCAGGCGGATATCCGTCGGCGTGACCTCGACCAGCTCATCATCATCGATGAACTCAAGAGCTTCCTCGAGCGTGAATACGCGCGGAGGCGTAAGCTTGATCGTATCGTCTGAACCCGCGGCTCTCATGTTGGTCGCCTTCTTGGCGCGGCACGGATTCACCACCATGTCGTCCGATCTGGCGTTCATGCCGACCAGCTGACCTTCATAGACGTGATCCTGCGGCTTCACGAACATCTGCACTCTCTCCTGTATCGTGAATATCGCGTAAGCCGTACAATTACCCTCTTCCTGAGCGACGGCAACTCCGTTGACACGGCCCGGGATCTCACCCTTCCAAGGCTCGAATCCGCTGAAACGTCTCACCATTGTGCCCTCGCCTCTTGTATCGTTGATAAATTCAGAACGGTATCCCATCAGGCCCCTCGTCGGAGCGGTGAACACTATGCGTGACCACCCATTACCCTCTGACATCATTGCCGTCATGAGGCCCTTTCTGATGTTGAGCTTGGAGATGACCGGTCCTGAGTACTCATCAGGTACGCTGACGACAACCTCTTCTACCGGTTCCAGCCTCTCGCCGTCCGGTCCGCGCTTGATGACTACTTCAGGCTTGGATACCGCCAGTTCATAGCCCTCGCGGCGCATGTTCTCTATGAGTATCGAGAGGTGGAGTTCTCCCCTGCCCGACACCTTGAAGCAGTCGGTCGTATCGGTCGGCTCGACCAACAGGCCCACGTTGACCTCAAGCTCTTTCTCGAGCCTTTCCTTTATGTGCCTCGACGTGACGTACTTGCCGACCTTGCCCGCGAACGGCGATGTATTGACCATGAAGTTCATGGAGAGCGTAGGCTCTTCTATGCTTATGGTACCCAGCGACTCCGGATGATCCGGATCGCAGATGGTATCGCCTATGGATATGTCGGATATGCCCGAGACCACCACTATGTCGCCGGAGCCCGCCTCCGCGACCGTAGTGCGGCTCAGACCTCTGTATACGAATACCTGATTTATCTTGTTCTTTGTGACGCTGCCGTCCGCCCTGGTCACGGACACCATCTGGGCTTCCTTTATCCTGCCCCTGGTGACGCGGCCTATTCCAAGACGTCCGATATAGTCGTCATAAGCAAGCGTCGATACCTGCAGCTGCAGCGGCTCCTCGTCTCTGTCCGGATACGGATCGCAGTGCTTTGTGATGCACTCCAGAAGCGGCTCTATGCTGAAACCTTCGTACCCTTTTGGAGACTTTCCGATCTTGGCAGCGCCTTCACCTATGCTGATGCCCTCGACCTCTGACGGATCGTTGACGGCGATGCCCTGCCTGGCTATTCCGTAAAGAATCGGGAAGTCAAGCTGATCGTCGTTTGCCTCAAGATCCATGAAAAGCTCGTAGACCTCATCGACAACCTCGTCTATGCGCGCGTCCTTCTTGTCTATCTTGTTGATGAAGAGGATCGGATTGATGCCCTGCGCGAGAGACTTGCTCAGAACGAACCTCGTCTGCGGCATCGGCCCCTCGCTCGAGTCCACAAGCAGAATGACCGTATCCACCGTTTTCATGATGCGCTCCACTTCAGAGCTGAAATCGGCGTGGCCCGGCGTATCGACTATGTTGATCTTGTAGTCCTTGTACATTATTGAGCAGTTCTTGGAATAGATCGTGATGCCGCGCTCTCTTTCGATCGCGTCGGAATCCATCACGCAGTCCACTATCTGCTCGTTTTCTCTGAACACATGCGACTGCGCGAGAAGAGCGTCCACGAGCGTGGACTTTCCCGCGTCTACATGCGCTATTACTGCTATGTTGATTATCTTCTGTTTCTCTGCCATTACTCTCTCTTATATGTTCTCAAAGGTCCTTATGAATGACCTGAAATCTCTTGCGTGATCTATCGTTGTAGGTGTGCCTCTCAGGTTCGAGAAGGCCTCTCCTTCTATTTCATCGATATACCATTCCGGCTCCGGGACCTCGAGCGTGAGGAATGATATTGCCCACGATTCTTCGGCTCCGAATGCCAGCGCGTACAGCATCATGTCATAGTAATAATCGCTGTCCGCCAGATGGTTCTCGAGCAGTTCTTTAGGCGTCGGATGGTAAATGAAGTTTCTGAGCCGGCGTATCCTGCTGACCAGCACGGCGTTCTCCCTTCCCCTTGCTCTCATTATGATAATGAGGAAGGCCGCGAGCGCTGACGCCATCATCATAGGAAGAACGACGATCGGCTTGCCTGTGTTGACCGCGACACGGTATGAAGCGTAAATGACCGGCAGCGCAAAGAACAGCGAGCACATAACCACTGTGAACACACCCGCAGAAGTCGATGTTGAATCGCGGTTGTCGATCACCTTGCAAAGCAGCAGTGATGTCAGCGCAGCCGCGATACCGACCGCCAGGCTCTCTATCAGATTAGGACTGCGATAATCGTAGTAGTACGATACCGCGGTCGAAGCCGCGAGACCTACGCCGAGAATGGCCGCTCCGACATATCTGAAGGCGCGGGATACCGGTGTGAACGCCGCGCTGTCATTGGTCGTGAAACCCGCCGCGACGTCGTTCTCTATCGCGTCCCTGATCTTCTCTATCCTCGGACGGACCTTATCCATCTCGAGTGCCCTGCCCTTGTACACGTCCTCAAAGAGAATGCTGAACGCGTTGCGGTACATTTTCTCTTCACCTGCCGGACGCTTGCCCTTGATAAGCCTGTATCTCTTAGGCTCGTACTCGACGATGCTGAGGTAGCCCTTCTGCGCGAACTGAAGGATCATCAGCAGCACGTCTCTGATCCTGACCTCGCTGTTGAATACATAACTCAGTTCTACCGGCTCGAGCCCTTCTATAGGCTTCGTCACGGTCTGCCTTTTTACCTTCGGATCCCTGCCTCCTATGAGCCACAGGATCAGCAGCAGCATGGAAACTCCCGCCATCAGCAGGATTGCGGCGCTTATTGACCATTTTCCGTTCAGTTCATCCTCCCAGTATCCTTCCGGAAGCTGAGCCTTGAGAGTGATGCCGAAGTTCTCCGGTATCATCTCGCCCATGACGTTCAGCGCGTGTGTGGAGTCATCTGTTCTGAATTTGATTTTGTTGTTGACGTCCTGCACACCGAACTGGCCGGCATAGCACTGCATGTCGTCAAACGGGAAATCATCAGGGAAGCCGACAGTGATGTTGACCGCGCCTATCGGCTGCTTCCACTCAGGCAGCAGCGCGTTGAAGTAAAACATGTCCTTTTCCGTGTCGAGATCGTCGTATTCTCTTATGCGGTACTTGACCGTGTAGACATGCGGACCCGGAGACAGTTTGTCGGCATCGGTTATCGCTACTGTACTGGCTTCCGAAGCTTTTTTGGTCTCGTAAGCGGTGTTTTCAACTTCTATGTCGCTTATGCGGAAGTTGCCGCTCGGTATCGCGAACTCTATCTTCTGCATCTGAGCCGGGATGTTGACGCTGATCTTTTCTTCTACTTTGTATGAGTGATCCTTGCTCACCCATGCCTTCATGTCGTAGTTGGTTACCTCAAAGGCTTCGACTTCTGTCGCGACATTTTCTGAAGTCCCGGTCGCCTCCTTCTCGCCCTCTTCCGCGTACGTATTTCTACTGCTGATGAATGAAAAAACGCAAAGGATGAGCACGGCCAGAAGACCCGCCGCGACCTTGCGTGAAATGCTGTTCTTATTGCTGTTTTTATTAACGTTTTTATCTATTGTCATCGTTTTCTCTCGTGAAGCCATAATCCTAAATATTGTAACACTCAAGGGCCTGTCTGTTCAAGTCCGCAGACACTTCCGGCGGGCTTGATTAAGTGCGCTCGCGTGTCGTAAAATCACATCAGACAGACACTTCAAACCGGCCGCGGCCGGAGTTTTTCGGAGGAAGACATGGTGACAAAAAGAGAAGATTACATATCCTGGGACGAATACTTCATGGGAGTCGCGCTGCTGGCCGCCAAGCGCAGCAAGGACCCGAACACCCAGGTCGGCGCGTGCATAGTTGACAGGAACAACGTGATCCTTACCACGGGCTACAACGGCTTCCCTAAGGGCTGCTCTGATGATGAATTCCCGTGGGACCGTGAAGGCGAAGTAACAAAGTACCCGTTCGTGGTGCACGCAGAACTAAACGCGATACTGAACGCTTCGGGCAAGGACCTCAGAGACGCCAGGATATATGTTGCCCTCTTCCCATGTAACGAATGCGCCAAGGCGATAATCCAGTCGGGCATCAAAGAGGTCATCTACCTGTCCGACAAGTACGCGGACACCCCGTCAACACAGGCTTCCAAGCTGATGCTTACGACAGCAGGAGTAAAGCTTACACAGATGAAGCCTGAGATAAGCGAGATCGTACTGAATTTCAAGGTAGCTAAGTAGCTAAATAAGGAGTCCGAGGATGAAACTGATAATAACCGCCCCGCGCGGCAAGATGGCGAGTCTTATCGTTGCCGAAGCCGCGGCGAGAGATGATGTTGAGATAGTAGCCGGCATCGGTCCTAAGGGCAGAGACTATATAGGCAAGGATATCGGAGAGGTCGCCATGACCGGAAAGACCGTAGGCGCGCCCGTCGTCGATGACCTCGAGTCCGTGATCGACAGCGCCGATGTCGTATGCGATTTCTCAAGAGTAGAGCTTGGCATGGAAGTGCTCGATGCCTGCCTGAAGCATAAGAAGGCGCTCGTAATAGGTACGACGGGCTTCAGCGCTGAGCAGCGCGCCCGGCTCGAAGCAGCCGCAAACGAGATACCCGTTCTCATAGCCGCGAACACCGACCGTATGGTGAACGTGATGAGAAAGCTTCTCATGGACGCGGCAAGGGAACTCTACGAAGATACGGATATAGAGATAGTGGACATGCACGATAATACTAAGCTTGATGCTCCGAGCGGCACCGCCCGCGAGCTGATCGAGAGCATGGGCGAAGCGGTCGGCGTCGACCTTGTCGACGATGCCGTGTACGGCAGGCCGCTCGGCAGACATCCGCGCGAAAAAGGCAAGGTCACCTTCCACGCCATACGCGGCGGCGATACTCCGTCAAGTCACACCGTCTACTTCTTTGGGGACGGCGAGAGACTTGAGATCACCCACCACTGCCTCAACTGGAAAGGCTGCGCCAAGGGCGCTGTCAACGCGTGCGTCTGGATGGCTGACAAACCTGCCGGTCTGTACGGCATCCGCGAATCCATGGGGCTCTGACACTGCCAAACAAAGAACCGGTCACTGACGGCCGGTTTTTCATTTGTTCGAATATTTCTCAATTATGTGTCTGGCGGCTCGGATGCCGTCGCAGGCCGCGGAAGTTATGCCTCCCGCGTAACCGGCTCCCTCTCCGGCCGGATATATTCCTTTTATATTGCTTTGTCCGTCATCGCCTCTGATGATCCTTACAGGCGATGAGCTTCTGGTCTCGACCGCGGTGACCACGGCATCCGGAGAGTCATAGCCCCTGATCTTCCTGGCAAAGTCCGGTACGGCTTCTATTATGGCTTTCGCGGCAAAGTCCGGAAGCGAATCAATTACCGCCGACCTGCGCTTTGCGCTTTCTTTGCCGGCCTCTTCACCGCCTTCTTTTCCGCCGAGGAAGTCTTTCATAGTGCACTTTGGCGCGGTGAAATCTCCGCCGCCGTTTTTGAACGCCAGTCTCTCGTATTTCTGCTGGAACCTCACTCCGGCAAGCACGTCGTCCGACCCGAAGTCAGATGTACGCACATCACAGAGTATGCCGCTGTTGGCCGTCCCGCTGTCCCTCTTTCTGTTGCTCATGCCGTTGACGCAGAGTTCTCCGTCGGCCGTGCTGCAGACGACGACTTCGCCGCCCGGGCACATGCAGAACGAATAGACTCCGCGGCCGTTCGACGCCTTATAATTGATCCTGTAGTCAGCCGGCGGCAACTTTCCGACGTTCTCTTCACCGTACTGCGCCGCGTCGATGAGCGCCTGAGGATGTTCCATGCGTACGCCTATTGAGAAAGGTTTCTGCTGCATATCAAGTCCGGCGTCTTTGACCATTGTGAATGTGTCGCGGGCACTGTGCCCTATGGCAAGTATGAGCGCTTCTGCCGGAATACGTTCTGCTGCGGTTTCCGCTCCCGGATCTGATTTACCGAGAACATCGACAGCCCTGAGACATCCGTCCGCGGTCACGAACGACTCCAGCCTCGTATTGAAGCGTATCTCTCCGCCGAGAGCCTCTATCTTCTCGCGTATGTTTACTATGACCTCGCGAAGCACATCCGTGCCTATATGCGGCTTGGCAAGATACATGATGTCCTCGCCCGCGCCCGCGTCGCGGAATTCCTTCAGCACCTCACGGATCAGTCCGTCCTTGATACCGGTCGCGAGCTTTCCGTCAGAAAAGGTACCGGCTCCTCCCTCGCCAAATAGAAGATTGGCTTTGGGGTCGAGCACCCTCTTGCGCCTGAATCTTTCGACCGCACTGACTCTCTCTTCCATCGAAGGGCCTCGCTCTATCACCAGAGGTCTGTAGCCTTCCCTTGCCAGTTCGAGAGCAGCAAAGAGCCCCGCGGGACCCATGCCGACTACCACAGGCCTGTGCGCCATGATCACGCTGCCGTGTTCCGGAGGTCTTACAGCCGCCGCTTCGGCCTCTTCATCAACGATACTCAGGTCGCGGAAGCGGGATATTTTCAGTTTTTTGTCCGTAAAGAAATCGACCGTATATACGAACTGTATATGCGGCTTCTTTCTAGAGTCTGTGGACTTGCGCCTGACCTCCCAATCGCGGATATCGCTCTCCTTTATGCCGAGAGTCTTCGCGATCACCGAGGGCAGTACGTCCACAGGTTCTTCTATCTCCGTCTTTATCTGCGCCAGCCTGTATCTCTTCACGGGATCTTCCTTACTCCTTGGTCCTTCCGGCTATATCGTCCGCGGCGGCAAGTCCTGTCAGCCACGCGTTGCTGAGGTTGAAGCCTCCGCACTGATAATCCCTGTCGGCAAGTTCACCTGTTATGTACAGGCTTTCCACCAGAAGCGACTCCGAGGTCGCTTCGTTGATTTCGTCAAGAGAGACTCCTCCCATCGTCACCTGCGCGTCGTTCCAGCCGCGTATCTGCGACGGGTGGAATGTCAGAGCGTGCACATGATCCGCAAAGCTTCTCACCTCTTCATCGCTCAGCGACGACAGCGGTCTGTCCTCTATACCGCGGCCTTCTTCATCGACCGCTCCTCCGGATACTGTCCTGATGATATAGTCAGCTAGCGGCTCCTTCAGCACCGTACGCAGGAGCTCTCCCGCCGGTGTCTCCGAAAACGCCCCGTTCTGCCTGTCTCTTATGTATTCGGCAAGATCTCCGTCCGGGAAAAGATCCGCCTTTACGAGAAAGTCATCGAGGCTCTCGCCGCCCCGCCTGTCGTATCTCATGTGTCTTGTCATGTTGAAAACGCATATGCCCGACAGCCCGTATTTTGTGAACTGTATCTCGCCGGCCTCTTCAAATATCTTTGTTCCTTCGCTGAACGCGTGAGAACGATCCCTGTACAGAGATACCACGCCGGCGCTTCTGGTGCCGCCGAGGGTTATGCCGCAAGGTCCATGATCTTCGTCCCATTCCCCGCACTCAATGCCCGTCAGCGCCGGGACCGGCGTCACCACGCTGTGTCCGAGATTTCTCGCAATCCTGTAGCCGTCGCCTATGGTTCCGTACGTAGGACCCGCCTTGCCGCCCGTCGCCATTATGACGAACGACGCCTGAGTGATCACGCTCCGTATGCCGTCGCGGTCCTTGAATACCGACTCCAGCTGGAACACATTGCCGCTTCCCGGCAGAGGCTGCGAAACCAGCGATGACGGCATGTATTTGACTGACATGAGTTCTTCACCGCAAGCGAATCTGACGCCCAGCGAAGCCGCCCTTTCCACGAGTAGCGTCGCCACGTCAGCGGCCGATTCGGAATACGGGTAGACCAGTCCGTTATCGTAAGTCCTGGTAACGAGCCCTATCTCCCTGAAGAACTCCATGATGCGATTGAATCCAGCGGCGCCCGTATTGCTTATGTTGCAGCGGCCGCTTCCGGTGGCCCTTATCTTGCGCCCCGGCTCGGCCAGCTTTTCTATAACAAGCACGTCAAGCGCCGGGGCTTTCATCCCCAGCTCTATCGCGGCCGCGAGTCCCGACGCGCCGCCGCCTACTATCACTACGTCAGCTGTTCTGGTTTCTTTTACCATATATTATCTCCGGTCGGTCCTATCTGTCCGTACTGCCGAAGCCGCCGTTTCTGGCTTCTTCCGAGTCCGCGCCGTCAGGCACTTCATACTTCACGACTATGCCCTGCGCGAATGGCTTGCCCTCCTCCAGCATGACTGTAGTATCAGACGGATTCACCAGGCTTATTATAATGTGTCCCTCGTTGTCCGAATCGCAGTAATCCGCGTCTATTACGCCCACCGTATTCGACAGCCTTATGCCGTATTTGAAACCGAGTCCGCTGCGGGGAACTATAAGCAGCACCTTGTCCCGGTCGTTTTCTTCCCTGTCGCAGACCCAGCGCACGCCGGTCGCGATCCTGAAGCTGCTTCCGCCTTCAAAGTTCAGATTGAAAGGCATGTAAAAATCGCAGCCGGCTGAAGCCGCCGTCGCCTGGCGCGGCAGTTTTATGGCGTCGTACCATTCCCTGAGCCCGCTGTCGCTGAGTCCCCTGACTCCGCAGTCGGCCTTCCACTGTTCAAAGCTTACTTTCTCAAAACAAGACATCTTTTTTCCCTTTATCGCGACCGCATCTCGTCGCGGTATTCTCCCGTCACTCATCGTTCCGGAAGAACACCGCTGCGTGCGGTCTCTAAACCGCTAGCAGCAGGCGGCCGCTTTTCTGAGCTCGTCCGCCTTGTCCGTATCTTCCCATTTTACGCCCAGAGCGGTCCTGCCCATGTGTCCGTAAGCCGCGAGCGCCCTGTACTGAGGCTTGTCCAGTTCCAGCTTTCTGATGATCGCTGCCGGTCTCATGTCAAAGTGATCGTATATCAACCTGGCGATCTGCTCGGCGTCGAGCTTGCTCGTCCCGAACGTGTCAACGCATACGGATACAGGCTCGGCGACACCGATCGCGTACGCCAGCTGCACCTCGCACTCGGTCGCGATGCCAGCGGCTACGATGTTCTTGGCAATGTAGCGGGCCATGTAAGCTCCGGAGCGGTCCACTTTTGTAGGATCCTTGCCGGAGAAGGCTCCGCCGCCGTGTGATGAATGTCCGCCGTAAGTGTCCACGATTATCTTGCGGCCGGTCAGTCCTGAATCGCCCATAGGTCCGCCTATGACGAACCTTCCGGTCGGATTGATAAAGTATCTGGTGTTTTCGTCAATAAGATCGGCAGGCACTACAGGATCGATGACATACGTCATTATGTCAGATCTGATCTGATCGAGGCTCACGTCCGGGCTGTGCTGCGTCGAAACCACGATGGTATCTATCCTTGTGACTTCGCCGTCGTTGTACTCGACTGTCACCTGTGTCTTGCCGTCCGGTCTGAGGTAAGGCAGAGTGCCGTCCTTTCTGACCTCGGCAAGCCTCATTGCCAGGACCTGAGCGTACTTGACCGAAAGAGGCATGAGCTCCTCTGTCTCCGAATTGGCATAGCCGAACATCATGCCCTGATCGCCCGCGCCTATGTGCGCAAACTCGTCAGAGCTGCTGCCTGTCTTTACCTCGTGCGACTCGTTGACACCCATCGCTATGTCCGCCGACTGCTCCTCCATGTGTACTATTATCTTACACGTGTTGCCGTTGAAGCACTTTTCATCGCTGTCATATCCGATATCGGTTATGACCTTTCGCGCGATCGCCTCGTAATCGACATCGAAGTTGCCCGAAGCCTCGCCGAATATGAGAAGCATTCCGGTCTTCGCGGCGCATTCGCAGGCCACATGGGCCTTCGGATCCTGAGCGAGGATGGCATCGAGGATGGCGTCGGACACCTGGTCGCAGAGCTTGTCAGGATGTCCCTCAGTAACTGATTCTGATGTAAATAACCTCTTCATTTATATAAATATTCCTTTCGTACAGGCCATAAAAAAATCTCTCTGCCGCGCGCAGAGAGAACCCTGGACTCTCATCTGCCGGAGCATGGCCTTCGCTCCGTGGGAATTGGCACCTTCACTGCCTGTGAGGTTGCCGCGGGATCGAAGGGCCCATTCCCTCCCCCGCTCTTGATAAGGTCGTACTTATTATAACCCCGCCGCGCGCAAAGTCAACACTGCCTGTGTGACAATTATCTGAAAAAATAGCCTCTTATCTGCTATACTTTATGCATGGCCGAATTCAAACTCATAATAGGAAAAAAGTCAGATAAGTACGATCATTTCAAAGACTACGACTTTGAGTCCTGCCGTGCCGTGTGCGCGAGGCTCATGGGAGTCGTAGCTCTTAAAGTGACCTGGCGCAGCAGAGAGAACCGCCGTGCCAGGCTTTATCAAGTAATCCATCTGGACTACTCTGAATACGGCATAGACGAGTACCGCGAATTCATCTGCACGCCGGGTGAAGAGGACTATGGAAATAAAAAGGAAGATATGACCGCTCTGTGGGAGCGCTTCATCGCCGTCATGGGAAGCAGCGCCAGGGAGATCGACGCGGCATGCATGCTCAGGCTCATAGAAGACGCCCTGCCTCTGTCATCCGAAGACATCTCGCGGGAATACGATGATGACGAAAACAAAACGTTCCGCGAGTACGCAAGGCTCAGGCTCGGCTATATGATAGACGCGCTCAACTGCGCAGGCATCACATCCGCTGACTGCAGCAGCCGCGACGCTATAGAAGAAGTCTCTCCGCGCAATCTGTCGGCATTCGAGACAATCAACTATTTCATCATGCGTCTCGTCGACTGCGACTTCGCGGCTGCTTCATATCTGTCATCGATAGATCCGGAAGAGCTGCGCCGCACCGGCCTCACGGACGCAGGCATACAGACACTGGTCAGATGCGACATAAAGCGCAGTGACAAAAGAAAGGACCCTTCGGAGGACGGTATTTCCTTCCCGTTCCGCTGCAGCATGACTACGCTCGCGAGGGACGCGTACTATCACTCTACATTCATCATCTGGCTCAGCGGCAGTCACCGTACCACCAATCCGGTCGTGACCGGGATCAGGACCGGGTCTGTCATCAGGCTTTCGGATCTCGAAGCCGCGATGCAGATAAGCCGGCCGGAATACATCACTGTTTTTGACTGCAAGGATGATATGCTGAAGGGCTTCGATCCGAAATACATAGGACCTTTCGCCAACTCGACTGCGACGATGGTCCCGAACGGCTGGCTTTACACGGCGTACAAGGGGAACAACTCCCACGTCGATACATCCGCTTACAGGATGAATGATGACGTCTACGGATACGCCGTTCTGACCATAGCCGGCGAGCTGGTGCTGATGAGCAACGATCTTAGGCACATTTCGATGCTCGACGACGAGACGATATTCTCGCTCTACGCCCCTTTCCTGAGCAACAAGGGGCGGTTCAGGCTGGACTCATCCGTATTCCAGACGCTGTGCCGTGCGCCGGGCGCGATGTTCGAGGATCTGGTCGAACCCGGCAGCGACTGATACTTTTTAAAACAAAAAAACGCGCATCTTCACATTTTGTTCGTTTTTTTGCCGGAGATTTTTCAACAAAACCAAAATGCCTTATTTTTCAAGGTCTGCGACTTTTCCACAAGGATTCAAAAAATCGTATACAATCTTTTCCACTTGTGCATGTGGAAAACTCCATTCCTTGTATCGTTGAAATTTCAACATTTGAAACGATTTTTTCCTTGTGTCAACGGGATTTATCCACATATTTGAAAAATATTTTGGACACGCATTTTGTTCGATTTTGTGAAACGCGTGAAACATAAGAAAGGAACATAAATGAGCACTGAAAGGATCTACCGTAAAGACGTATATGCGGTCTCAAATGAGGCTGTCGTTACGGCAGTATGTGAAAAAAACGGCTGCGACGTGATCGCATGCGACGCTTCTGTCTTCTATCCCGAGGGTGGCGGGCAGCCTTCGGATACCGGCACGGTGTCTGTTGACGGCATGGCTTCGGTATTTGAGATATGCCGCGCGTCAGATAAGGATCTCGAAAGCGACGTATGGCATGAGACCGATGCTCCGGCGGGCACATTCAAAGCCGGAGACAGAGTCACGCTGACCATCGACTGGGATCTCCGCTTCAGGAACATGCAGCGTCACTGCGGCGAGCACATGCTGAGCGGCGCCATGTACGAGCTCTTCGGAGGAGTCAACAAAGGCTTCCACATGGGAGATGACTACATCACCATAGATATCGACCTTGACGGCCGAATGCTTACGGACGAGGAGCTCGACCTGGCACAGAGCAGGGTCAACGAGGCGGTTTGGTCGGACCTTCCGGTGACAGTGACATGGTTTGACGACTACGAGTCATCCCTTGCCTATCCGGTCCGCAAGAAGGTCCCGCACGAAGGCAGAGTTTCCGTCGTCACGGTAGGCGATCCCGCGGATCCATTTGACTGCATAGCCTGCTGCGGAACGCATCCGGCAAGCTCGGCGGAAGTCGGGCTGGTCGCCATATACAAGTGTGAGCCGAACAAGGGAATGAACCGCGTCTTTTTTGACTGCGGCAAGGCAGCCTTCGACAAGCTGACCGCGGACTCGGCGCTCCTGGCGGATGCCGCGAAGCGCTACTCGTGCTCCCCTGCCGACCTCCCTTCAAGGCTCGACATTGAAGCGGAAAACGTATCGGCTCTCAAGGGGCATCTGGCAGAACTGACGGCGTACGTCAAGGAAGCCGAGAAGCAAAAGATCATCGGAGAGATCGGCAGTCGGCAGAGCAAGTGCCATGTCTACAAGTCGGACATACTGAGCGCCGATGACCTGCTGAAGCTCGGCTTCTCTGTGATCAATGAAATACCGGGACTCTTTCTTATCATGGAGCAGACGGGGTCGAATACCTGCCTGCTGCTTTCCTCATCCGAGGAGCATAAATGCGGACAGCTGGTAAAAGAATACGCTCCGCAGTTCAACGGACGGGGCGGCGGACGGCCGGACAACGCAAGGGCTTTATTCTCAAGTCTCAGGGATATGCAGGCATTCGCGGACGCTGTCACGGCGTCGCTTTAGGGCCCGAAGATGTGATATAATTCTTTATCATAATGAGAATGGAGAACTGACATGGAAGATAAAGTGATCATAACCATAGACCGTGAATTCGGAAGCGGCGGCCACGAGGTCGCGAAGAGACTTGCGGAAAGGCTCGATGTCCCGTTTTATGACGAAGAGATAATCGCGATGACAGCGAAAAGCACGGGCTACCACGAGGAATACATACGTGATAACGACGAGAAGGCTCCGGAGCTTTCATTCGGCAGCGTCTTCTCGGCCATGGACAATTTCCAGACCTCCCCTTTCACAAAAATACAGGAAGAAGAATTCAACATAATCAGAGAGATCGCTTCTAAAGGCAGCTGCGTCATAGTCGGCCGCGCCGCCGATTACATCCTCGCGGAGGAAAGGCATGTGAGCATCTTCCTCTTCGCGCCGTTCGAGGAAAGAGTCAGAAGAAAACTGCAGATCCACAATACTGCCGAGCCGGAGAATCTCTACGACGTGGCGACTGTAGAAAAAGCAGTCAAGCATATCGACAAGCAGCGCCGCAGATATTACGAGTTCTACACCGACAACAAATGGGGCGGCCGCGATGTATATGACCTTTTGATCAACACCAGCCGCGCGGGAATCGAAGGCGCTGTAGACATAATCGAAGCTTACATAAAAGGCGGCAAGGATAAGGATCTGATGTCCGACCTTCAGATATAGTTTAAAAGACGCTTGTCGGCGTGTCGCGGACACGGGAGGGGTCAATGTTCGTGTGAGACGGAATCCTCCCGTTTTTTATTTGTCTCAAGTCCCGCAAGCCTTGAATTGTCCGACGATTCGTGTAAGAATTACTACATATTTGTTAACATTTTTTCGGCGGTTTCGGGCCGCTGCGTCTTGTAAGAAATGTTTAATGGAGGAATCAAAATGAAGAAGATTTTAGTTCTGGCACTTTCACTCATGCTCGCGATGCTGGCACTCGCAGGCTGCGGAGGCGGCGGCGATTCGGGATCCGGCGGCGGCGACACTGTAAAGATCGGCGTATTTGAACCTGCTTCGGGAGACAACGGCGCAGGCGGAAAGCAGGAGACTCTCGGTATTGAGTATGCCAACAAGATGACCCCTACCGTCACGATCGGCGATAAGGAGTATAACGTTGAACTCGTAAAAGTAGACAACGAATCAGACAACTCCAAGGCCGTGACGGCAGCTCAGAACCTCGTATCCCAGAACGTATCCATCGTTCTCGGATCATACGGCTCAGGCGTATCGATCGCTGCTGCTGATGTATTTGCTGATGCAGGCATGCCTGCCATCGGCGTAACATGCACAAACCCTCAGGTAACAGCTGACTGTGAGCAGTACTTCAGGATCTGCTTCCTGGATCCTTTCCAGGGCACAGTTCTCGCTAACTATGCAAGCGACAGCGGATGCAAGAAGGCATACTGCCTCTCCAAGCTGGGCGATGACTACTCAGTAGGACTTGTAAACTACTTCGTAGAAGCATTCAAGGCAAACGGCGGCGAGGTCGTTGAAGAGCAGTTCCCTGACAAGAACTCCGACTTCACTTCCTATGTAGCAAACGCCAAGAACAAGGGCTGCGATGTATTCTTCGCACCTGTATCCACAGAAGCTGCTGCACTCATCATCGACCAGGCCGAGGCTCAGGATCTCGGAATGCCGATCCTTGCAGGAGACACATGGGATTCCAACGTTATCACAGAAGCTGCCAAGGGCAAGAGCGTAGATATCACTGTTACAACCTTCTATCAGGAAGGCGGAAACCCTGAGTTCGACGAAGGCATCAAGGCATGGATGGAAGAAGACTCAACAGCCATGACAAACAACGGCGGCAACACAGACCTCGCAGCTGTAACAGCAATGGGCTATGACGCATACTACGTAGCACTCGAGGCAATGAAGGCTGCCGGCTCGACTGATCCTGCCGACATTCTCGCTGCCCTGCCTTCACTGAAAGTAAGCGGCCTGGTATGCGGAGATGTTTCGTTCAATGAGACAGGCGATGCAAACAAGACTGAAGCTTTCGTAAAGAAGTGCAACACTGAGACAGGCGCATGGGAGTTCGTAAAGACACAGTCCGCAGAATAATTCTTATACGGGTATAGGGATATTTCAGGGATTTGCGATCTTCTGATCAAGTAGAAATGCGGGAAGCCGCGAGGCTTCCCGCGATTTTGTAAAAAAGGGATATAAAATGTTACATACCTGGTTACCATACATACTCGCCGGCATCGCTGTCGGCGGTCAATACGCACTGATAGCCATAGGATACACGATGGTTTACGGTATCCTGAGGCTCATCAACTTCGCTCACGGCGACGTATTCATGTGGTCGGGACTCATCATGGTTTACCTTATAACCGTCCTCCCTCTCTGGGTGTCGGTAATACTGGTAATAATCTTCGCGATAGTACTCGGCACTACGATAGAAAAAGTTGCCTACCGGCCGCTGCGTTCTGCGCCGCGTATGTCCATAATGATCTCCGCGATCGGCGTGTCATACCTGCTGCAGAACTTCGCGCTCTACATCACCGGAGGTCTTACAAAGACATATCCTGAGATCGGTTTTCTGCAGAAGACGGTAAAGATCGGCTCCGCTACCACCAAGATGGTCACTGTCATCACACCGGTACTGACGATCGTTCTCGTATTCCTGCTTGTCATGCTCATCAAGCATACAAAGATCGGTATGGCGATGCGCGCAGTTTCCCGTGACTTCGAGACGAGCTCGCTCATGGGCATAGACATCAACAGAGTCATCACAGTTACATTCGTTATAGGCTGCGGACTCGCTGCGATCGGATCCGTCCTCTACTTCTCCAACTACACGGGCATCAACCCTATGTCGGGAGCGATGCCGGGCCTCAAGGCTTTCGTAGCTGCGGTATTCGGAGGAATAGGTTCCGTACCGGGAGCTGTCGTAGGAGCCTTTGTTATAGGTATCTGTGAGAACCTCATCAAGGGTGCCGGCTGGACCACATTCTCTGACGCTTTCACTTTCGTTCTCCTGATAGTCATCCTCATGGTCAAGCCTACGGGACTCTTCGGCGAGAAGAATATCGATAAGGTATAGGAGGGCGCCATGGAAACAACACTGAACAAGAAAACCAGATCGGCTCTCTCCGTAGCAGCCATAGCACTCTTCCTTGTCTTAGTATATTTCGGCGACATCATGATCTCGCCGGGATCATCCTGGAAGATGCTCATCACCGTTATTGAGAAAGGATCCATATACGCACTGGTAGCGGCATCGATGAACCTGCTGAACGGCTTTACGGGACTCTTCTCGCTGGGTCAGGCGGGCTTCATGCTGATAGGCGCGTACACCTACGCCATCTTCACCATCCCGGCCGCGTCACATGACGCCGTCTATCAGTATTTCGATGGCGGTATCATCAAGTGGTCGCTGGTCGAGGTGCTCGAGGGCAGCCTGGGAGTGTTTGGCCACTATCTCGGCATGCTGCTCCCTATGCTGGGAGCCGGACTGATAGTAGCAGCTATCGCCTTCCTGATCGGCATACCGGTGCTCAGACTGAAATCCGACTATCTGGCTATCGCGACGCTCGGCTTCGCTGAAATATTGAGAGCGTTCTTCCAGTGGAACACGCTGGGACCTGTCACGAACGGGTCCAACGTTCTCAGAAAATATACGACATACGGCAACGCCATATTCCCGGTACTTATCGGAGGCATATGCATCGCGATAATACTGCTGCTCATCAACTCCACCTACGGGCGCGCGTTCCGCGCCATCCGGGATGATGAGATCGCGGCAGAGGCCATGGGCATCAATCTGTTCAAGCATAAGGAGCTGTCGTTCGTGATCTCTTCATTCTTCGCGGGCATAGGCGGCGCGCTGCTGGCCATGTTCCAGACGACCATCAACGCCACGCCGTTCAACACGGTAATGACCTATGAGATACTGCTCATAGTCGTCATAGGCGGAATCGGCTCCATTACGGGTTCGGTCATCGGAGCGTTCCTGTTCACAGCCGCTTCGGAATGGTGGCTGAGAGGTCTCGACGCAGGCAAATGGCTGGGCATATCGGCGAGCTTCATGAGACCGGGCTTCCGCAAGGTAGTATTCGCGATCCTGATCATGCTGATCGTTCTCTTCTACTCGCGCGGCATCATGGGCGACAAGGAATTCAGCTGGGAAAGATTCATAGACTGGTGGAAGAATCTTCCTGCAAATCTGAAGTCATGGCCTGAAAGACGCAAGGCAAAGGCCTCGGCAAGGCGGGAAGCCAGAAACGCCAAGGCTGCCGCCAAGGCAAGAGCGAAGGAAGCGAAATCCTCCAACGAGGCAAGGATGGCTTCGGGAGAGGCCCTCTTCACCCCGCTTCCGGTCTCTGACACTGTAATGGTATTCGACAAGGAGGGCAAATGATGGACAACAGAGAAGTAGTACTCAGGCTCTCCGACATAACCATGCAGTTCGGCGGAGTCGTCGCTGTAGACAATCTCAATCTGGTAGTTCACAAGAATGAGATCGTCGGACTGATCGGCCCTAACGGCGCCGGCAAGACAACGGCTTTCAACTGCATCACAGGCGTATATGAGCCGACGAACGGTTCCGTTGAGATAAACGGAGAGGTCGTCATAGAAAACCACCCGCAGGGCAAGATGAAAGAGGCTTACAAAGGCCGCAACGCCGGCAAGTACACCAGGGCGCTGACCATGCTGCCGGACAAGGTGACAAAGCTTGGCGTCGCGCGTACGTTCCAGAATATCAGACTCTTTAAAGGCATGAGCGTACTCGAGAACGTAATGGTGGCCATGCACATGAACCAGACGGAGTCTGTGTTCGGAGCCACTTTCAGAAGCAGGAAGGCGCGCTCTGAGGAAGCGGCCATGAGAGCTGAGGCAGAAGAACTGCTCCGCAAAGTCGACCTGTATGAGAACAGAAACGACCTGGCGACCTCACTGCCATACGGTAAGCAGAGACATCTAGAGATCGCCCGCGCTCTGGCTACGCACCCATCGATCCTGCTGCTCGACGAGCCGGCGGCCGGCATGAACCCGCAGGAATCCGATGACCTGATGAAGTTCATCGGACGCATACGCGACGAGTTCGATCTGTCGATACTCATGATCGAACACCACATGCAGGTAATCATGGGAATATGCGAACACATCTACGTGCTCAACTACGGCGGGCAGATCGCGGACGGCACGGCGGCCGAGATCCAGGCCAACCCTGCAGTAATAGAAGCTTATCTGGGAGGTGACGAATAATGCTGGCAATCAGAAACCTGAATGTTCACTACGGCGGTATCCACGCTCTCAGAGGCATAGACATCGACGTTCCTGACGGAAAGATCATCTCGCTCATAGGCGCTAACGGCGCAGGCAAGTCTACTACGCTGAAAGCGGTCATGGGACTGGTTCCTAAGAGCGACGGCCACATTTACTGGGATGATAAGGAGATCACTTCGCTCAAGACAAAGGACATAGTCGGCGAAGGCATAATCCTCTGCCCTGAAGGCAGACGCATATTCCCGGATCTGACGGTAGACGAAAACATCGCGGCGGGCGCTTACCTTCGCAAGGACAAGGCCGAGATCGCGAGAGACCGTGACTGGGTCTACGAACTCTTCCCGAGGATCGCCGGGAGGACCTGGCAGCTCGGCGCTACGCTCTCCGGAGGTGAGCAGCAGATGCTCGCTGTAGCGCGCGCGCTTATGTCAAAGCCTAAGCTGCTGATGCTGGACGAGCCTTCTCTCGGACTCGCTCCGCTGGTCATAAAGGACATCTTCGCCTGCATCCAGAAGATCAGGGAAGACGGCGTCAACATCCTGCTGATCGAGCAGAACGCCAAGGCGGCCCTGGATATCTCCGATTACGCCTACGTAATGGAGACCGGCGTCATAACGATGGCCGGACCGGGCAAGGCGCTGCTGAACGACCCTAGAGTCCAGCAGGCATATCTGGGAGAATAGCCCCGGATCACGACAATAAAAAGGCCGGAAGGTTCATCCTTCCGGTCTGTTTTATTTGACTGCTGTTTTTATCTGACTGCTCTTTTCAGGCCTTCCACCTCGGCCGGACTCAGCTTGCGGCACTGCCCTATGGCGAGCTTGCCTATCGTAAGGTCTCCAAGGCCCGTACGGCAGAGTTCCAGTACCGGATGCCCTATCGCGTCAAACATGCGGCGAACCTGACGGTTCTTGCCCTCGTGTATCACTATCTCGGCGAGCGTGGAATTGCGGTCGTGTTTCAGCAGGCTCACTTCCGCAGGGGAAGTCACGAAACCGCCGATATCTATGCCCTGCTCCAGGCGCGCTGCTTCGGCGCGGGTCACTATTCCCTGCGCGCGTACAAGGTACCTTTTATCGAACTCCTTTGACGGGTGCATCAGCGCGTTTGCCAGATCTCCGTCATTGGTCATTATGAGAAGGCCTGTTGTGTTGTAGTCGAGTCTGCCGACCGGGAACACTCTGACGCTGTCCGGCACGAGTTCCGTGACCAGCGGTCTGCCCTGTTTGTCGGCAGTAGACGTCACATAGCCGGCCGGCTTGTTCAGCAGGTAATATACCTTACGGGCCGCAGGTTCTACGCGCGCGCCGTCTACTTCAACTACATCGCCTTCTTCTACATGATAACCGGGCGAAGTCAGTTTCTTTCCGTTGACTTTCACCCGACCTTCCGCTATAAGTTCATCTGCCTTGCGGCGGCTCGTTACACCCGCCGACGCTATATACTGGTTGATCCTCATATCAGATCTCTTAACTCCTTATTTTCTTAGTTTTCCGGCTCCTCGCCGCCTTCAAAATCGATCGACATCTGGCCGTAGCCTTCCTCTTCGCGCTCGCGTCTCATCTCTTCGTACTCCGGCACTTCCGGCAGATCCTTGAGAGAAGCGAATCCGAACTTCTTGAGGAATTCCTTGGTAGTCGCGTAGATGAGCGGCCTGCCGACACCCTCCGACCTTCCGGTCACTTCTATGAGTCCCTTGTCGATCAGGTTGTCGATGACCCTCTCGCTCTTGATGCCCCTGATGGAGTCGATTTCTGACCTGGTGACCGGCTGGCGGTACGCGATTATCGCGAGCACCTCAAGAGCGGCCTGCGACAGTTTTCTGACCCTGACAGGCGTACAGAGCTTTTTGAGGAACATGTCGTTATCCGCGAGTGTGACAAAGCCGAAGGCTCCGTCGACCTCTCTTATGCGGATGCCGCGTCCCTCCTGCTCGTATTCGGACTGGAGTTCCTTAAAGAGCTCCCTTATTTCTTTTCTGTCCGCCTCGAGGACCTCAGCCGCATCCTTTACTTCCAGAGGCTCTCCCCACATGAACATCATGGTCTCGAGCGCGGATTTCATTACTTTATTGCTGTACATCTGAAATCTCCGTTTCTGTATAGATCTCATCGTTGAACTCGTCGTTGAATTCGTCATCGAATTCGTCGTCGGCGTATTCTATGACTCCCGCCGCCTCAGCGTCAGCCTGGGCCGCCAGGATCTCCGGATCCTTTCTGACCACCGTGATCTCTCCGAAGTTCTCTGCCTGTCTGGCATCGTACTCCATGTTCTTGATCATCGACAGCAGCGACATGAACGAGAGTGTTATGTCATATCTGTCCGGTTTTTCCGGCAGGAGCTCCGTAAATGATACTCCGTCGGTCCCCGGTTTCAGTCTCTGTCCGAGCAGAACAGTCATGTCCCTTATACGCGCCTCTATGGTCTCCTTGCGCCTGCGCACCCTCTGGTAGCGCGCCGTCACCTCTTCGACCTTTTTGCGCCTGGTCAGGAAGAGTATGAACGCGTTCACCATCTGCTCGTCGCTCACGCGCAGTATCTCGTCAGGGTTCTCAAGATAGACCGACATGTCTTCTGCCGGCTTCTCGTGAACGGCCAGATTGTATTCCTCGGCCGCCGCGAGCAGTTCAGAAGCCTTTTTGATGCGCATGTAATCGAGCAGCCTTCCGCGAAGCTCGACCCTCGGATCCTCAATGATCTCGAGTTCGCCTTCGGTGTTGATCCTAGGCAGCAGCATGCGCGATTTAAGGCGTATGAGTATGGCCGCGAGCACTATGAACTCAGTGTCCACCTCAACGTTGAGAGCTTCCATCTCCTTGAGGTAGGCAATGTACTGTTCCGTTATCTCGGCGACCTTGATGTCATATATGTCCATCCTCGCGTTCTCGAGCAGGTATATGAGCAGGTCGAACGGCCCTTCAAATTTGTCTATCCTGACTTTGTACACTAATGATTCACCTTTTTCCTGCTGATATGCGTCTGCAGAGTACGGCTCTCGCATATCATCAGGTATATTTAATTATTCGAAATAGATCTCCTTAAGATACAGCCCCTGCGGCGGAGCCGTGAATCCCGCCTTTGAACGGTCGCGGCTCTCTATCGCCTCAGCGACGCTTCCGGCTGTCCTGCGTCCCTCGCCGGCCTCGATGAGCGTGCCGACGATTATCCTTACCATATTATACAGGAAGCCGTCCCCTGTTATCTCTATTGTTATGGAATTGCTGTCTTCCGTTATATCCAGCGCGGAAACCGTGCGGACAGTGGATTCGCGCGGCGTGCCTCCCGCTGTCTCAAAGCACTTGAAGTCGTGGGTCCCCGTGATGTGCGAAGCCGCCTCGCGCATTGCTCCGATATCAAGCTTTGCAGCGCCGGGATACTGGAACGCGCGGTTCCTTACGAATATGTCTCCTGTTTTGTCTATGACATATCTGTAGGTCTTACCCTTGCACGAATACCTCGCGTGGAAGTCATCAGGCATCATCTCAGCCGAAAGTATGCGGATGTCCCCCGGCGCTCCGCTCCTGCCCTCGCCGCCGGCTCCGAACCTGCGGTTCATCACTTCGGGCAGCTTCTCTACCGGCATGTTCGAATCCCAATCAAAAGTCGCGCACTGACCAAGAGCATGCACGCCCGCGTCGGTGCGGCTCGTTCCGTGGATGTGGACATCATGTCCGGCGATGTATTTCAGCACATGCTCTATCTCGCCCTGCACCGTGCGGACTTCGGGCTGGATCTGCCAGCCGCTGAAGTTTGTGCCGTCATATTCTATTTTGATCAGAACGTTCTTGCCCATATGTTACCTATACGCAGCCGCCTACAGTTCGAGCAGCAGCATGTCCCCTATGTTCCAGAGGAACAGGAAGTAGATTGTCGTCGCGGCGCAGGCTGCGGGAAGCATCGGATTCCTGTCCTTTATGGTGCTTCTGTGTGTCGCTATGAGCACCGCGGAATGAACCGCAAAAAGCAGCGTCGTCAGTATATAAATGATAACGATGCCCGTGCGTCCGGTTATAAGACCCATGCAGGTGAAGAACTTTATGTCAGCCCCTCCTATGCTGCCGGTCTTAAAGAGCAGCATGCCCAGCAGAAGGACCGCGACGGATATGCCGAGGCCGAGCGCCGCGCCCGCGGCCGGTTCCCACCACTTCTCGTGGTACTCTACAAATGCCGCCGCTGCTATCGCCAGCATTATGCTGAACTCATCCGGCACCACTCTGTAGAGCTGATCGGAGATGGCCATCTCAAGGACGATAAAAAGCACGCAGAGCACCGAAATCTCGAAAAACAGGCCTCCGCCCCTTATCGCGAGATAAAGCCCTGTAATCGCAAAATATCCTGTGAAAGCGTACTTCCATGGACTGCTCGGGAGCCTCTGCCTGCCGTCAGCGTCGGCTTCCACCAGCTTGATCGGCAGTATCTTTCTCGGCTCGATGCCGGAGTCCTTATTTATACTGTCTTCGTCCCAGTCCTCGAACCACTGCGTCTTTATGCGGTTAAACGCGACAACACTGCCATTGCCGAAAACGACAGCGCAGATAACGGCGATAACTATCCTCAGTACTAAATCTATACTGTATTGCATTAATATTCTACCGGCAGAACACCGTATGTTTCCTCGTATCCCTTCAGGCAATTGTCGAAAAACGCTCTGAGATCCTTGAATACATCCTCGCGGTCTGTCTCGTTCAGTATCTCATGCCTGTCATCCTCATAGAGGCGGATATCCACCTTGCACGGGGAGTTCTCGAGGTAAGCCATGTATGCCTTGCGAACGCCTTCGCCCCAGTTGCCGACAGGGTCTTCAGCTCCTGATGTGAGCAGCAGAGGCATATCTTTAGGAAGCTTCTGCATGCGTTTTGTATCGTGGGCCTTCAGCATGCCGTTGAACATGTGGAAATACGCGTTCGGTGTGAAACTGAAGGTGCACCATGGCGACTGCCTGTACTTGTCCACTATGTCGTTGTCCTTGGTAAGCCAGTCGCTGACTGTTCTAGGATTTTTTATCCTCTTGAGATACGAGCCGAAGCTCATGCTGTCTATCAGTTTGGCTTTCTTGCCGACCTTGTTTGTGCCAAGCATCATGGCTACGAGCTTGCCTGCGTTAAGCACGGCATTAGGCTGCCAGCCCGTTCCCATCACGACAACACCGGAAAGGCCTTTTGCATACTCCGCGTCTTTCTCGGTAATGTACTGCCTTACCAGGAATGACCCCATGCTGTGTCCGAGCATCAGGTACGGAAGATCCGGATACTCTTTCTGCATGATATTTCTGAGCTCATGTATGTCGGAAATGACCCAGTCATTACCGTGTTTGCCGAAAAATCCATGGTACTCATCGGAGATAACAGACGCTCCGTGTCCGAGATGGTCCTCTCCGCAGACCAGATAGTCGTGTTCCACAAGGAATCTTGCGAATTCGTCATATCTGTCTATGAACTCAACCATGCCGTGGATTATCTGCACTATGGCCTTTGGCTTCCCTTCCGGCTCCCATCTGATGGCGTGGATCTGCGTCTTACCGTCACTTGATGGATAGTAGAATTCTAACTTAACCATTTCTCTGCCTCTCTGTTACTCAGTAAACTTAACTACAGCGAGTATATCATTTTGCCGGCGGGTCTATCTACTCAAATCGCCAACAAATCGCGGTCTTCATTCGACTGCCTTTATACGTCCCTGCCCGTATGGATTTCGAATACTCTTCCCCTACCACTCCTCCGAGCGTCACGCTTATGTAATCCATCAGCGCTTCGTTATCGACCTATTGATTCTTTGGCGGCCGCGCTCCGTGATACTGATAGAACTGCGTCTCTATAGTGCCGTTGTACAGCTTGCGGCGCCTGTCAGCCTTGCGCCCGATCTCTTTCTCAAGGGTCTTGTCAGACGTTATGAGGAAGAAGGACCAGTTAGGGCAACTCTCCATCATTTCACGGATATGGGCGTAGATAGCCCTGATGCCTTCATCATCGCCTATGCGTTTGCCGTAAGGCAGATTGGATATGACGACGACGTGGTCGTCCTTTCCGGCGCCTTTCGGTATGCCCGCGCCGGGCTCCCAGGCGGTCATATCCATCCTGACGATATCTATGTCGTCAATGGCGCCGGCTTCATCGGCATTTGCTTTGGCCGCGGCCACGGCGCGCGGGTCTATATCCATCGCGGTTATCTTCAGAGCGTCATCCGCGCCGAAGTCCGCGGCTTCGTATGCCAGTTTTCTTTCCTCTTTCCAGAGGCCGGCGCCCATGATGTCCCATTCCTCGGATACGAATGACCGCCCAAGACCCGGCGCGATATTACGCGCGATGAGGGCGGCTTCAATAGGTATGGTACCCGAGCCGCAGCACGGGTCCACCAGCACCCTGTCCTTTCTGTAAAAACTGAGCTGCACCAGTGCCGCGGCAAGGGTCTCCTTCATAGGGGCCGCCACATCGCGCACCCTGTATCCCCTTTTATGCAGTCCGGCGCCGCTCGTATCAAGCAGCATCAGAAAACTGTCCTTGTGAGCTATGAACCTAATACGGTATTCGGCGCCGGTCTCAGGCATCATCTCCCTGCAATAAAACTCGGACAGCCTCATGGAGACTGCCTTCTTTATTATCTTCTGACAGGCGGGCACGCTGTGCAGCACCGACTTGACCGATCCGCCTACCACCGGGAACGCGCCCTCAAGCGGTATGATGCTCTCCCATTCCAGCGCCTTTGTCTGCTGAAAGAGCTCTTCAAAGTCCGCCGCCTTAAACTCGCCCATGCGCACATACACTCTGTCGGCGCATCTGAGCCACAGGTTCGACCTCGCTATCGCGCGTTCGTCTCCCATGTAGGTGACCCGCCCGTCCTCTGTCTTTATTATCTTGTAACCGAGCGCTTCGATCTCGCGCCTTACCACTGCTTCGAGACCGAAAGTCGCCGTCGCGACAAGTTCCAGCTTCATGCAGGCCCCCTTGTCTAAATGATCTTCACTTCAAAGTCGAAGCCCGACCTGTACAGAACTATCTCATCCCCCTTGCCGGCTGCTCTAGCCTCGCGGGTCTTGTTCATGTCTATGACGCGCTGATTCTCGGATCCGCAGTATACGAGTGTCAGGTTGCGGAGTTTCTCATCATAGCGTCCGTCCACCAGAATATCCAGCATACCCAGCAGCTCGCCTACAGCCGGCTCACTCTCCGCTTTCGCTTCGAGTTCTTCCAGCGTATAGCCACTGTAGCTCATTATGCTGTAGCGCTTGCCTTTCAGATACTTAGCCACTTCGACGAGCGCGCCCGCCTGCTCGAAAGGCTCTCCTCCCGAGAAAGTAACGCCCTTGATGTTAGGTCTCGCCTTGATCTCTTCGATGACCTCGCCAATCGTCATGTCATATCCGCCGGCAGGATCCCAGGACTCCGGGTTGTGGCAGCCCTTGCAGTGATGCGGACACCCCTGCACAAAAAGAACATACCTGAAGCCCGGCCCGTCGACTATAGACTCGGGCTCGATACCGCACATCCTTATGACTTTGTTCTTGTCAATCTCTGCCATGGCAGCGCCTCTTCTTTCATAAAAATAGCCGCCCACCGCTTTCCGGTCGGGGCGGCCAACAGTCACTCTTCGGTCGATTAGTTGTGGGACAGACCGTGCTTGACTCTGTCCTCTACCTCGGCTCTCTTGCCGTTGTTGAATCTGTCGAGCGTGCCTACGAGATATCCCGTGATCCTTCTGATCCTTTCGAATTCCACACCTTCGCCGACCTTGCCGTTGATGTTCTTTACTGCCTTATTATTCATAACGTACCTCCGTACCTCTCTTCTCTTTTTTTATGCCCGTTTATTATATCTCAAATCACGTATTTGTGAAGCAATATTAATGTATATTGTTGTTTTTTTTACATGTAACCACATCATGTTGTGGATAAGCCTGTGGAAAACCCTGTGGATAACCCACAGGCTCCCCATACAACTAGTGGTTGCAGTCGCAAGGAACAGGTACGCTCGGATACCTCATGCGAAGCTCGTTCAGTCTCTCGATCGTGACAGGCTCGCCCTCGCGTCTTCCGCATCTTGGGCAGACGTCATCGATGACTCCCGTGTATCCGCAGACAGGGTCTCTGTCTACCGGATGGTTGACTGAACCGTAGCCAACGCCCGCTTCCTTCATGAACCTTATGACCGATTCGAAGGCTTCTGGGTTCTTGGCCGTATCGCCGTCCAGCTCAACATAGCTGATGTGTCCGGCGTTCGTAAGGTCATGATACGGCGCCTCGATCGCGATCTTCTCGAAAGCTCCGATCGGGAAGTAAACCGGCACATGGAAGGAGTTGGTGTAATAATCCCTGTCCGTGATACCAGGCAGCTTGCCGTACTTCTCTCTGTCGATCTTGACGAATCTGCCCGAGAGTCCCTCAGCCGGTGTAGCCAGCAGAGTGAAGTTGAGTCCGGTCTCCGCGCTCTTTCTGTCGCAGAACTCTCTCATGTGCCTGATAACCTCGAAAGCCTGCTCTCTGACCTTCTCGTCCTCGCCGTGATGCTTGCCCGTAAGAGCCTTCATCGTCTCGGCAAGTCCGATGAATCCTATTGAAAGCGTACCGTGCTTGAGGATCTCAGCTACGCTGTCATCAGGTCCGAGGTTGTCGGAGTCGATCCAGATACCCTGTCCCATCAGGAATGGATAGTTGCGGCCCTTCTTTGTGCACTGGATCCTGAATCTGTGCAGCAGCTGTCTTGCGACGAGCTCCATCATGGCATCCAGCTTCTTGTAGAATACCTCGAAGTCCCTGTTGGCCTCGATAGCGAGTCTAGGCAGGTTGATCGATGTGAAGCTGAGGTTTCCTCTGCCGCATACGACCGCCTTTGACGGATCGTGGCTGTTAGCCATAACTCTTGTACGGCATCCCATGTAGGCGACTTCCTTGTTGTAGTTGCCTTCCTCATAGAACTTCAGGTTGAACGGAGCGTCCAGGAAGCTGAAGTTAGGGAAAAGCCTCTTTGCGCTGCATCTGATGGCCAGCTTGAAGAGATCGTAGTTAGGATCTCCTTCGTTGTAGTTGACGCCTTCCTTGACCTTGAAGATCGAGACCGGGAAGATCGGTGTCTCTCCGTTTCCGAGTCCCGCCTCAGTGGCGAGCAGGAAGTTCTTGATGACCATGCGGCCCTCAGGAGTCGTGTCCGTACCGAAGTTGACCGAGCTGAACGGCACCTGCGCGCCCGCTCTGGAGTTCATAGTGTTGAGGTTGTGGATAAGAGCCTCCATCGCCTGGTAGGTCATCTTGTCTGTCCTCGCCCATGCTGCCTCAGCGGCCTGAGCGCTGCATCTTACCAGCTGCTCTCTTGTGAGTCCGCCGGCTTCGCCGCCCTTGTCGAACCACTCGCCCAGAACCTCACCGTACGAACCGTTCGTAGCAAGTGTCGGAGCAGGAGCTTCAGCCTTGATCCTGTCGGCGATCGCCTTCGCTTCAGAGTATGCCACGTCGAGTTTCGCGGCGATGATCTCTGTCAGCGCGGAGAAGTATTCCTTTATATATGTCCTTGCGACGCCCGGCGCCATCGCGTAGTCGAAGTTCGGTACCGACTGGCCGCCGTGCATCTCGTTCTGGTTGGCCTGGATCGCGATGCATGCCAGTGAAGCATAGCTCATGATCGACTGCGGCTCCCTGAGGTAGCCGTGGCCCGTGCAGAACCCATCCTTGAAAAGCTTGATGAGGTCGATCTGGCAGCATGTCTCGGTGAGCATGTAGAAATCCTTGTCGTGGATGTGGATGTCACCGTTGATGTGAGCCTTGGCGATGTCCTTAGGCAGAACATAGTTGTCCACGAAGTACTTGGCTCCCTCGGAACCGTACTTGAGCATGGTGCCCATGGAAGTGTCGCCGTCGATGTTGGCGTTCTCTCTCTTGATGTCCGCGTCCTTGGAGTAGGAATAAGTGAGCTCGTTGTAGATGTTCATCAGATCGGACTCTGCTTCTCTGATCTTCGCGTGCTCAGCGCGGTAGAGGATGTAAGCCTTGGCGGTCTTTTCCCAGTCATACTTGATGAGCATCGCCTCGACGATATCCTGCACCTGTTCTACAGTGCATGTGTCGCCTTCAAGCTGCTCTACGATCTTTTTGGTGAGGTAAGTAAAGTCGATGCTCGACATCTTCTCACCATCGACCGCCTTGTTGGCAGCGTAAATGGCGTTGAAGATCTTAGACTCATCAAACGGCATCTCCTTGCCGTCTCTCTTGATAATGCTTTTCATGATGTTCTCTCCGTTGTTTTCCTATATATTGATTTCTTTGTTGAAAGTATTATCTGTGTGGGTCGATCGGAAAGCCTTATTTTTCATGCCTTTCACGTCTTTTTTATTATAGGGCGTAAAAAAAACGTGTTCCATCCCGAACACTATATATTGTAGTCATGGGCGTTTTTTATGTCAATATGTTGTTATGCACTTATTATGTTTTTTTGGATAATATCGAAAGATCCGCAGGTCAAAGACGTTTGTTCGCAAGACTGAAAATCCAAAAGCACAAGCCTTTGTCAACCGTCATATGATATAATGATTTTGCATATTTCTTTACTCGAAATGGCTATCAGGAAAGGGGAATCTCATGGGCAAATATGTAATCAAAAAGACCAATACCGGCTTCAAGTTCGACCTGAAGGCCGGCAACGGCGAAGTCATCGCCAACTCAGAAGTTTACACCACCAAGTCCGCATGCAAGAACGGCATCAAGAGCGTAATGAAGAACGCTCCTGTCGCGGCAGTCGAAGACCAGACAGCGGAAGGATTCGAAAAGGCAAAGAATCCTAAGTTCGAAGTATACGTCGACAAGGCCGGCGAATTCCGCTTCCGCCTCAAGGCAGGAAACGGCGAGATCATCGCGACAGGCGAAGGCTACAAGGCAAAGAAGAGCTGCATGAACGGCATCGAGAGCATCCGCAAGAACGCGGACTCTCCGGTCGAAGAAGCAGAATAGCCAATCCAAAACAAGCGGCTGCTTCTGACTGAGTAGCCAATCCGGAATAAGCGTATAAATGATTAGGAAAAGAGGCCGGCAACCGCCGACCTCTTCTTTTTTTGTCCCTTTTTTAGTCCCGTTGGTCCGATCCAGAAGGATTGGCTGAAATCGGACCAATTATCCGCTCAACTTTTCCACTATTTTGGTCCTTTTCCGAACCATCAACTGAAATCGGACCATTTTCCCGCTCATGTTTTCCTCTTTTTTGGTCCATTTTCGAACCACCAATCGAAATCGGACCATTTTTCAGCCTGATTTGCCCGACTTTTTGGTCCTTTTTCGGACCATCAACCGAAATCGGACCATTTCTACCGCTTATCAATTGTATTAAACAGAAAAGAGCATCTCATCGACGCTCTTTATTATATGGAATCTTTATCGATACTCCTGGTATATTTGCACTTTGGATAGTTTGAACATCCATAGAACCGCCTCCCTACATTAGATCCTTTTTTCGCAGTCCTTATTAAAAGTTCCCCTCCACAGCGAGGGCACCGAGTAGGATTGCTATGTTGCTCGCTAATATAAGCAAGATGATTCTGTTTTTTCTCTCCATAATTATCCTTTAATGGTAGAAACAAATTATATACGCTATCTACTGCATCCGTAGAAAGAACCACATCATAAATGTTTCGAACATCAGACATATAGTGCTTCAAATAGCGTGTTTGCATTATTCTCGCATCACTACTGTTTATAACATTCTTTAGCTCACATCGATTGGAAAAAACAATAATAGAATGCATTGGGATAGCATCCCCTATTATTCTTTGGAGATTTCTAATGTGCGAATTGTTTTGCCATATTGGATTATAGAATTTGTGCTTATCTGTCTTTTTGGAGCCTTTCCAATCTTTTCCTGCATATAGCGTTACTGTCCAAAACTTGTGCTTATCGTCCCCAAAGATCCATCCCGCATAGTCCTTGCTCTCAAAAACAAAAATGCCTTTTGTGCAAACAAGAAGCACATCAATTTCCGATGTACCGCCATCTACTTTAGGCACATATAGGTTCTGCAGCACATATCCGTAAAGACCTCTGTGTATGGATCTCGTAATTAAGGACGCTATATTAGACTCACCTATTTCACCTTGTCTCTCTGGAGTTTTAGGCAAAAGATGTTTTATAGCAAAAAATACAGCAAAGCAGATTATAAATAGCACAATTAATGAATAACCCGAATTGTTCATTTACCTCACTTCTATAGTTTGGAAACAGTTTTAGTAATTATAAATCATAAATAATAATAAGCAAAGAAAAGAGACTATCACCGAGATGATAGTCTCTTCATCAATCATTGAAATACAGGCGTTTCTATTAGCCGAAGTATCTCTTCAGAAGACCCGCGAATGCCTTGCCGTGTCTGGCCTCGTCTCTTGCCATCTCGTGAACTGTATCGTGGATAGCGTCGAGGTTCTGCTCTTTGGCCTTCTTGGCGAGCATTGTCTTTCCGAGAGTCGCGCCGTTCTCAGCTTCTACTCTCATTCTGAGGTTCTTCTCTGTGCTGTCCGTGAGGACCTCGCCCAGGAGCTCCGCGAACTTGGCAGCGTGCTCAGCTTCTTCATAAGCAGCGGTCTTCCAGTATTCACCGATCTCAGGATAGCCTTCTCTGAAAGCTACTCTGGACATAGCCAGATACATGCCTACTTCTGTGCACTCACCTGTGAAGTTGGCTCTGAGATCTTCGATGATCTCAGGATCTACTCCCTGCGCTACTCCCAGTACATGCTCAGCAGCCCATGTCATCTCTTCGTCCTGCTTGATGAACTTTTCTGCAGGAGCCTTGCACACAGGGCACTTTTCAGGAGCTGTTTCTCCCTCATGAACATAACCGCATACGCTGCATACCCATTTTGCCATAATAATTTCCTCCTTTTGGAATTGATTTCTTTTGATGCCGGGCAACCGTTTTGGGGCCCGTCTTGTCAACGTCATAATAGTAACACATCTTTCACGGGCTTGCACCTGATTTGATACAATTTCACGCAGTTTTCATTCAAAAGAATTCACCGGCACGCGGATTAATTGTAAACCACTTTACAATTGAATATCTGTAATTATTATGTTATTGTATTGGCGGATATAAACATCATGACGCCGGCGGCCGGATGTCGGCCGTGACAGTTTCCCAAGGAGAAAGATAACATGAAGATCAGACAATCCGCAGAAGACTATCTTGAGGCGATGCTTATCCTTCAGGAGGAGCACGGTTACATCCGCTCCATAGACGTCGCGAAGAGACTCGGCGTCACCAAGCCCAGCGTTTCATACGCTGTAAAGCGCCTTAGAGAGAGCGGCTACATCAACATGGACGCCAACGGTCCCATTACTCTGGCTCCGGCTGGCTACAAGATCGCGAAGAGGATCTATGAAAGACATAAGGCCCTGACCGCTTTCCTGGAAAAGCTTGGCGTGAGTTCGGAACAGGCCGAAGAAGACGCGTGCAAGATAGAGCACGACATATCTCACGAGACATACGTCGCGATCTGCGACTACCTGAACGAAGGCCGCGAGGAAAAACTCGGGAGCTACGACTTCGAGTAAGCTGTCCCTGCCATCTCAAATAAAAAAGCAAACAACAAAACGCTTCACCACGAGTGGTAAAGCGTTTTTATTATTATCGATCGTTGACAAGAAAAGTGTGATCCGTTCCGAAAGAGACTTCGGAAAATCGTTCTTACTTCAGGATGATCGTGTTGTCGATGGATGCGTCATCGGCCACTGCCTTGAGGCTGTCCGAAAGATCGGAGAAAGTAGCTGCATCTTTCGGAGCGCTGAAATCTACCTCGACCGGTCCTTCTACCGCGGACTTGTCGATCACCAGTGTCGGAGCCTTGTCTACTGACACTGCCTCTTCCTTTACAGGCTCTTCGATCACAGGAAGGATCTCCTCTTCTGCGAGATCTCTGATTATATCGAAGTCATCATCATCGATGCGCGCGAGTTCTGCCTCGAGCATCTTGCGGAAGTTCTCCTTGAGTCTTCTGACCTTTGTGCTCAGTACAGCGTGCTCATCGTTCAGCTTTCTTACGTTGACCTTTGCGTCGAGCAGCATGTTTTCCGCCTCGAGCTCAGCGTCTCTCATCATGAGCTCAGCTCTTCTCTCAGCGCTTGCCGAGATGTCAGCCATAAGTTTCTTGGCTGTCTCGAGAGTCTCTACCATGGCGTTGTCGTCCTTCTGAGCCTCCTCGAGCTGCTTTTCGAGAGCCTTGATCTTGTGAGCCATGGTCCTGTTGTCGTTGAGGACCTTCTCGTAATCGGCTACTATGAGGTCCAGAAATTCGTCTACCTCTCTGGAGTTGTATCCCTTCTTGTCACGGCTGAATTCTTTCTTATCGATATCGATCGGCATTATCATAGTGTCTACCTCACCTTTCCTGTTGATTTATCTTGCCTTTGCTATATTTACCTGCGGACTGTCTATTTCCACGGACTTTCCTTCGTTGTCTTACCGGACTCCGTTGTCCTGTCTACCATTGCTCTTATGTTAACATTATGAGGAGCAAAAAGGTAGATGTTCTGGTTGATTCTCTGTATGTTGCCCCTGAGCGCGTATGTGGCTCCGCTCAGGAAATCGAACATCTTGCGGGCCAGGTCTGTCTCTACCTTCTCAAGATTGATGATGACCGGCTTGTTGTTCCTGAGATTGTCGATCAGCTTGCGGCATTCTTCGATATTCTTAGGCTCTATGACCACCATCCTGAACGCGCCTGAATCATTGCGGGAAGCCTTGCTGTCCTGGACCTCCGCCTGCTTTTCGGTGAACTTCTGCGGCGGCGCCACTTCGCTGAACGCAAGCGGGCTTATGCCGGTTTTCGACGGAACCTCAGGCGCGGCGGAAGCGGCTGCTCCGCTCATCTCTTTTTTGTATGCATCGATCTCTTCCTGAGTGATATCGTAATCATCTTCATACTCATCAGTGATCCCAACCAGGTCTTTCATTTTATCCATGAAACCCATTTGCTTTTTCCTCCTCTATCTGTAATTGCGCGGTCCGAATATCGAACTGCCGACTCTGACTATTGTTGCTCCCTCTTCGATCGCCACCTCGAAGTCGCCCGACATACCCATGGAGAGTTCGGTCGGCGCGAATCTTTCCGCCGGGAGATCCCAGCCCTTCATCTCCTTGAAGAGCTCTGCCGCTTCCTTGAAATACGGTCTCGAATCTTCGGGGTCCGCGGCGATCGGCGGTATGCACATGATGCCGCATACCCTTACGCTTTCGCATTCAGCGGTGATCTCCGTCACAAGCTGTTTAAGGTCGCCTGCCGCTATGCCCGACTTGGTCTCCTCCATGGCGGAGTTGATCTCTATCAGCACGTCCATCACGCTGCCCGCGGCAGCGGCACGCTTGTTTATCTCGCGCGCCAGTTTGAGGGAATCGACAGAGTGGATCATCACCACTTTGTCTATCACCTGTCTGACCTTGTTGGTCTGCAGGTGACCTATAAGGTGCCATCTGACAGGAGCGACGTCATCGATCTTCTCGAGCAATTCCTGGACGCGGTTCTCGCCTATGTCGGCGGCTCCCGCCTCTATCGCCTCGTTGATCTTGGACGCCGGATGCGTCTTGGTGACAGCCACCAGTCTGACATCAGCCGGGTCCCTGCCGCTTCTGAGCGCGGCCTCATCGACCCGTTTTTTTACTTCTAAAAACCTTTCGCTTATACTCATGGCGTTAATCAGTTGCCGTCCTTTGACTCCGCAGGAGTTTCTTTTGCCTGCGGTTCTTTTTCTTTCTTGACCTTTTTCTTAAGACTTGCCAGATCGTCCTCGGTCGGCTCGGCGATTATCTCGTCGTATGTCTTTATCGTCTCTACGAAATTGCCCTCGGCGTCTACATAGATATCTGCAAAGACCACGCACTTGGTGCCATCATCGGCCTTGGCCCTGATTGGCTTGAATACGTGCTCGCCCAGCTTGTTCTTCACGAACACTCCGCGGCGGCCGTCCGGAGCTTCGACTATGCTTGAGTCCTCGAGCACCAGGCCCTCCGCGCTTACAAAGGTGACCGTGGTATCAAGTTCTCTCATTTCGAAGAAGCCGTCAAAGAACGATTTGCACGACAGCGCTATCTTCGATGTCTTTGTGCCGCTGTCCACCCTGCTGACCGTAACAGTGACCGGCTCGCCGTTTATATCTATTGTTACGGTTTCGCCCGGAACATATCTGGCGGCTGACTCGTTGTCCTCAAAGAACACCAGGTACCACTTGCTGTTGCGGACGATCTTGAATACAGGATAGCCCTTGCCGCAGTGCTTCTCAGGTACTTTTACGGCCTTGCGGCCTGTAAGATCCTTGAGGTCTTTTTCCGTGAGACCATCAAGGTTGTCCGTATTCAGTTTGTTCTCTGCCCCGTCGACATAATAGCTGACGTAACCCGGATCCTTGGTAGCTCCTTTTTCGGTGACTTTTACCGAATCACCGAGCTCCTCCATTATGCTTCTGTACCTGCCGGTGTTATCCGCGGTTTCTTCTTCGGATTCCGCAGACTTGGCGTCCTTTTTATCTTTGGTCTTCGTGTCTTCGGACTTGGCTTCCTTGTTGTCTTCGGACTTTGAATCCTTTGTCTCTTCGCTTTTGGCTTCTTCAGGCTCTTCTTCTGTCGGAGTGAGTTCTACCACCCTGGTGTCTGCTTTGACCAGCTTGTCTGTCTCAGCAAGCCTGTTGATCTTGCTTTTCTCTGCCGCGGCATAAACGGTCTCATCTCTCACGATAAAACCTGAGACCTCATCCTTGACGTCTATCGTTCCGTTTTGCGCTATATATGTCTTCTCGAGCATGCCCCTGACAGAAGGGACGGCATAGACTACTATACAGCACAGCGCGATCAGTCCGATGTATACGAGGATCGCGACTATCCACTTTCTGCTCAAAAGGCCTTTTCGATTAGTTTCCATATTCAGAAAGATTATACAACAAAAAAGCCCCGTAATACAATATGTATTTACGCTTGGGCTTTGAAATTACTACATTTTGTGTATTTTTGAGACGGCCTCGCGGCTGCCTCCGTCACAGATATTTCTGCAGTATCCGCTTTTGTTTTTTTGACAGTTCCGGCTCGCTTTCAAGGTATGCCTTAAAGAGGTCCGGGCGTCTTTCTTTTGTGAGCGCCAGCGCCTGTTCCCAGCGCCAGAGGTCTATCTCGCCGTGGTTGCCGGACAGCAGTATTTCCGGAACCTCATCGCCGTCATACTCCCTCGGTTTGGAATAATGCGGATATTCCAGCAGTCCCGAGTATATCGACTCATCATTGACCGACTCATCACCGGCCAGCACGCCGTCAATGAACCTCGCCACAGTATCTATAAGGACCATGGCAGGCAGTTCTCCGCCGGTCAGCACATAATCGCCTATTGAGACCTCGCGAACGCCCAGTCTGTCCAGAGCGCGCTGATCCACGCCTTCATAGTGACCGCAAAGTATGGTCATCTCAGTCTTCTCCGAAAGCTCCTTTGCCAGCGCGCCGGAGAGCATCTCGCCGCGCGGAGACATGTATATCACCTCTCCGCCAAAACCGCTGCCTTCAAACGCGTCAAGGATAGGCTGCACCTGCATCACCATGCCGGCCCCGCCGCCGTAAGGCGTGTCGTCTACGCGGTTATGCCTGTCGATCGTATAGTCCCTTATATCCGTGACGTTCAGCTCGATTATTCCGTTGTCGATCGCTCTCCCGAGCATGCTCATGCGAAGCGGCGCGAACATCTCCGGAAAGATCGTGAGTATATTGATCTTCATTCTTTTTCGTTTTGCGCAGTGGCTGTACGCGGATCCTGTCAGTCGAGAAATCCCGGAATGAGTTCTACCTCTATGACGCCTGCCTCTTCATCGATGCTTCTGAGAAACGCGTCGACCGCGGGTATGAGTACGCTTTTGCCGTCAGGGGCCTTTACATCGAGTATGCTCTGCGCCGTGTTCTGTATCACATCGGCGAGCACGCCGATCTCGGCTCCGCCCTCGCCGGCAGCGCCCTGCGCGATGTCCACGACTCTGCAGCCTATCAGGTCGCGCACATAGTGCTCGCCTTCAGGCAGTTCTTCCATGTCGCAGGCCCTGATGCTGACGTCCATGCCTCTGATATCTTCAGCGGCATTACGGTCTTCTATGCCCTTGAGTCTTACGACAGGCTTGTCCTTCTGGAACCTTATTCCCTCGATGGCCGCGCTTATGTTTTTATCCGCACGCTCAAGAAGGAGGACCTTGCCCTCCTTCAGATTGCCGGGATCCTGCGAGTACAGGTTCACTCTGAACTCACCCTTTATGCCCACAGGGCTCCCGACCTTGCCTATCAGGACTTTCTCCTGAGATACGTCAGTCTTCTTCAACTATCTCCACCGACACTCTGAGATTCTGCTTGATCGCCGCAGCCTTTACCACGGTCCTGATCGCCTTAGCTATCCTTCCCGACTTGCCTATTATCTTACCGATATCTTCATCGGCTACTTTAAGCTTGACTATGATGTCTCTTCCGTCAGTCTCTTCGGTGACAAGGACCTCGTCCGGCTTAGTGACCAGCGCTTTCGCGATTACTTCTACCAGACTTCCCATTCCGTGCCTCCTTATTCGATAGCGCCGGACTTCTTGAGAAGTGCTCTTACTGTATCAGTCGGCTGAGCTCCGTTGTCGAGCCATCTCTTTGCAGCTTCGTTGTCGATGATGATCTCGCTTGGATCCTTCAGCGGATCGTATGTGCCGATCTCCTCGATGAACTTGCCGTTTCTCGGTGTTCTCGAGTCAGCAACGACTACTCTGTAAAAAGGCTTCTTGTGAGCTCCAACTCTCTTAAGTCTGATCTTTACCATTTTGTTTCCTCCATTTAATTGTTATATCTTACATGCCGCGGCTTTTCTGCAAACCGCTTAAGTTCCTGTGTCCGGAAATGCGTTTTGCGGCGCGGCTTTTAGTATCAGAATCCTAAATTGCGCATCATGCTGCGCGCCTTTTTCGAATCCGGATTGGCCATGACCTTGGTCATCTTTTTCATCTCTTCGTACTTCTTGATGAGCTGATTGACGTCCTGTACGGTGTGGCCGGATCCCTTAGCTATGCGCTTACGCCTTGAAGCGTTCAGCACGTTTGGCTTCGCTCTCTCGAGCGGGGTCATCGAAAGGATTATTGCCTCCCACTTTTTGAGTTCCGCGCGGCCCGCTTCAAAGTCTATATCCTTCTTCTGCGCAGCCGATATGCCCGGGATCATGTCGATCAGCTTGCTGAGTCCGCCCAGCTTGTTGATCTGTCTCATCTGCCCCAAAAAGTCCTCAAGGTCGAACTTGTTGCGGCGGATCTTCTCTTCGAGCTTTTTGGTCTCCTCTTCATCAAAGGCGTTCTCGGCCTGCTCGATCAGTGACATCACGTCGCCCATGCCGAGTATCCTGGACGCTATCCTGTCAGGATGGAACGGCTCGAGCGCGTTGTACTTCTCGCCGGTACCCATGAACTTGATAGGCTTGCCGGTGACTGACTTTACCGAAAGCGCGGCACCGCCTCTTGAGTCGCCGTCCATCTTGGTCATGATGATGCCGTCGACTCCGAGCGCCTGATTGAATCCGTCCGCGATGTTGACAGCGTCCTGACCTGTAAGGGCGTCCACTACCAGGAGTATCTCGTGAGGTCTGACCGATGCCTTCAGGATCTTCAGTTCGTCCATAAGTTCCTGGTCTATCTGCAGACGTCCCGCGGTATCTATGATGAGTACGTTGCAGCCTATCCTCAGGGCTTCTCTTACGGCTTCACTTGCGATCTGTTCCGGGTCATTCGTGTCTCTGTTGACGTAGACCGGCGTGTTGACAGCCTTTCCGACTATCTCCAGCTGATCGATGGCAGCAGGTCTGTAGACGTCGCAGGCAGCCAGCATCGGACGCTTGCCCGTCTGCTTGAGCCACGCGGCCAGTTTGCCGGCGGTCGTGGTCTTACCTGTACCCTGGAGACCTACCAGCATGATAACCGTGAATCCGCCCGGGTTGAATGTAAGCTTGCTTGCCGTGCCGCCCATCATATCGACCAGTTCATCCTTTACGATCTTGATGACCATCTGGTCAGGAGTCAGGCTCTTGAGCACGCCGGCGCCGAGCGCCTTTTCTTTTACGGTCGCGACAAATTCCTTTACGACCTTGAAGTTGACGTCTGCCTCAAGAAGAGCCATCTTGACGACGCGCATCGCGTCCTCAAAGTCCTTCTCGGAAACAACGCCCTGACCTCTGAGGTCCTTGAACGCGCCTTGTAGTTTTTCGGATAATCCTTCGAATGCCATTCTTCTGTCCTTATTCTGCCAGCCGGTTGATGATCTTCTTCAGATCTGTCGCCTCTTTCTTCGAAGCGCCCGATCTCTCCAGGATCTCAGCGGCAAGCGCCGCCAGTTTCTGGTTTTCTCTGTATGAGTTTATCAGTCCGAGTTTTTCTTCGTATGACTCGAGCGCCTTCTCCGCTTTCCTCAGTGTATAGTGGACTGCCTGGCGTGTCTGCCCGAGTTCTTCGGCGATCTCCGAAAGCGACAGGTTGTCTTCGTGATAGAGCGCCATGACTTCGCTTTGCGCCTCACTCAGAAGGCTGCCGTAAAAGTCATATAGCATGCTCGCGTATTCAACTCTTTCTATGTCGTCTTTCATCACGGATCTCCGTCAAAATGATCAGCGGCATGGTCAACCCTGCTGACCACACCGCCATATAATAACATCTCTTTGTACTGCTGTCAAACATTTTCTTTGACAGCTTTTATCCTGTTATAGATGTACCTCCCGATTTCTTTTTCACCTTTACGTAGCCCACCGGATTGTACGCCCAAAGAATGAACGGCTGGGCATTGCCGGCGTCCGCGTACCATATCTCAAAGCCTCCCGGCACGCTTATATTGCTGACGTCTTCATTCTGATAAAAGTCCCTTATCCTTGCCGCCGTGTCCGTCGCCATGCCTCCGCTGTTGGGATTCGTGATGGTGCTGTACCATGACGAGGCTCCCATGTTGTAGATCTGGCAGAAGCATTCTATCATGGCTCTTTTTGTAACATTCGTCGCGTCATCGCTCGGCATCCCCAGGATCGTTCCGACCTTATCGGTCTTATGGCCGCTTGTCCACCAGTTTGAGCCGCCGAGCTCTATGGCGTAGTGATATACCAGCTTAGCCACCTTGCTGTTATTGGATATTTTGGATACCGCGGCAGTACCTGAAGGGCTCATTGCGACACCCTGCCTCGCGCATGTCCCGGTGTATGTCGTCCCTTCGGAGACGACACTGAAAATGGTAGTCTCTCCCGCCGCGGAACCTTCTCTCCATGCGGTGTACGATACCTTGTCAGCCATTGCGGATGACGGATCTGCGAGGAACATCATCATGAGTATCGCTAAAACGCATATCACGCTTTTCTTTCCTCCCGGAAGGTTTCCATACGGATCAGTGCTTTTCATTTCTAATCTCCTTTCTCTTGTTGATCATGCGTCCGGCGGTAAATACCGCGAGGGCTGCCGCCGCCGCGAATGCCAGGACGGAATATGTCACAAGTCCGCTTATATCGCCTGTCTCCGGCGATATGATGTGTCTGCTGTTCTCCCACTTGACCACTACGGTCCCGTCAAGAAGATCTACTGTCTCATGCGCTGTAGTGAGATCTCGGGAAGTATCGGCGCTGTTGCTTCCTGTAGCCTTTGCGATCTTCGCTCCCTTATTCTCCATATCTTCCGAGCTGATACTGAACGAGGCTACGTGGTCTGACGCTTTTTCGGTGATCCGGTACTGCGCGCCTTTAGGAAGCTGTTTTACCGTCACCTGCCCGCCTGACGCCAGGCCCAACGGAACGTTCGCCTTTCCCGACGGATCCGACATGAATGTCTTGGCATCATCGCCTTCTATCTCATATGCGGTGTCAGGCACCAGATGGGTGAACGAGATGGTGAACGAGAACGTCCTTCTGCGGTCCCCGCCGCCTCTGACCTTTTTCTTTATGACAAGATCCTGATATATACCTGCCGTCTGTTTCTTGTCTCCCGTGTCCTTGTGTTCAGCCACGAGCCGCTCCGTATCCTTGCCGTCCTTGCTGATTATCATGTAGAGCTCCTCAAAAGCAGTCAGGCTATGGCCTTGCATATTTTCATACTTCTCCGCATTCAGGATCATCTCTATCTTTCCCGATGTCTCTTCTTCCGGCGTAAGCGTCACGCTGCCGTCAGAGTCCGGTACCTTAGCTCCGGTCGCGGTATCCACAAGCCAGCCCCTGAACACGTAGGCCTGCCCTTGCAGAAGGTTCTCGTAAGAGATCACATCCTTTATCTCACGGTTGCCTTCCTGAGCCTTCGCGGTCGTCTTTATCTTAGGCGCGTATACGGTCTGATCGTGATTGGCGGGATCATCATGCTCAACGAGCGTGACATCACCGCTCCTGAGAGTCTCGAAAACCACAAGAGCATGTCCCTCCATGCCGCCTGAATCAAAGCTGAAATCCAGCTTCTCCGTACCGTTCTCCGCTTCAGCCGTAAACGTAGCTTCGCTCTTTATCCCTGTCAGGCTGCCCGTTGCTTTATCGTAGAGTTCGCCCTCTATGGTGTACTCCTCACCCGTGATAAGCCCCTTATATTTCACGGTATCTTCGATTACGGTTTCTTCTCCGGTGAGCATGTTCTGCGTACCTGTTGACTTATCCGCAGCCGAGGTCGTTATCCCGGGATATATGATGGTCTGCGCCTCATCGTCTATGTCGCTGTGCTCCTGTATCTCCGCGGGCACTGTCTCGTCGTGGACCTGCGACTTGCGGTACAGCGTCTCAAAGACCACGGTCTTGCTTCCCGCACGGAACGATGACGAGTCAACGGTGAATTCAACCTCTATATCCATCGTTTCCGCTGTCGCCGTGAAATCCGTTGACGCGGTGACATCGCTCCCGTCAGCATTCTTTATGCTTTTACCTGTGCTTTTATCCATCAGCTTTCCGCTCACCCTGTATTCACGGCCTTCGTACAGTCCTGTCAGATGTACGCTGTCAATGATGGTCTCGTCCTTCCGGACGCTTCCCAGATGTTTTCCGGTGGCGGCGTCAGTTGCCGTTGTTTTGATGGTGAGCGGTACATTGACCATCTCTACAGATGTGTCCTGTCCTTCCTTGATGGTAAACGTCATGTCCTCTGCGATGTCGTAGCCGTATGGAGCGCTCAGCTCGCGCAGCGTGTATGTGCCGGCATCAAGGCCTTTTATTATATGCGCCTCTTCATCAGTGACCCATTCATCTATGACCGTGCCGTCCTTCAGTAGCTGCAGTGTAGCTCCGCTCACTGCTTCGCCTGTATCCGCGTCCGCCTTTTTGATGCTTGTGGTACTGAGCTCATTCTTGATCGTCAGCTCTCTTACATGACTGCCGAACGCGTCAGCTCCTTCTATCCGGACTATGGCTTCACCGCTGCCGGAATCTTCGATCACGCGCCCATAGCAGATCTTATCCGAGAGCCTGAACCCCGCCGGAGCTTTTGTCTCCTCGATAGTGAACCACCCCAGCGGCAGGACTCTTTTCCCCCCTGCCATATAGAACGTTCCGCTGCCCTGATGACTGTACGAGACCGGGGTGTCTGTCTGCCAGTCGAAGCCGGCACAGCGTTCCTCCTGATCTCCTTCTCCGCCGGAGACTTCCTTTTGAGTCACCGCGAAAGTCCACTGGTCTCTCGGTTTGGCTCCCGCTATATCCGCCTTGGCGCTTACATCGTAATACTTTACCGTGAATTCAGCGCCGAGCAGGTCTTCGTAGTCATATCCCTCTTCATCAGTCGTTTTGTAAAGCCTGAATTCAGGTGTTCCGTACAGAGGCTCTTCTGTCGATGTGAAGGTCGCTGGATCTGACAAAGTATCCGACTCCGTTATCTTCACGGTATAGACTTTGCTATCTAACTTGTAGCCCTTGCTTGCCGTGACTTCCTTCGCGTAGTAAGTGCCCGGTTCCATCCTGAGCGTGTTTGAGTCTCCCTTTACGTTTGTTGTAAGAACGGCATTTTTCCCGTCAGCGTCCTTGGCCTTGGCAGAGCAGGCTTTGTTGGTATAAAGCTGATACTTTGCTCCCTTAAGGCTGTAACGGCCGTTTGCGCTTGCGGCATGCGCCGGCCCTTCGATGATGCCTGCGCAAAAAAAGCAGACCAGCGCCAGGATCATGATCAGCGCGGAGGCAGATGCCCGCCTCTTATGCTCCGGACAGTAAGTGTGTGTTGACATTTTTTCAGACATAATGAGTGTTCCTTTCATCATTTTTTCCGGTCTCCGGTGGTGTGATGCACTCATTCTAACTGCTGCAAAAAGTCTGTCAACGCCTTGAAATCACTGCGTTTTGGCTACTTCTTCCATTTCGGTCGATCATTGTCGGATGCCGGTCATTTTTTGCCGGATCCCATGCAAAAAAGATTCTTGTATTTTTCACGTACAATTTTTGCAGCAAAAAAAGAGACGGGCTGCTGCCCGTCTCTTTGTATCTTTTCAGTTGTCCGCTCGCATCAAACGGTTACGCGTTCTTTGGCGATGCGAAATGAACGATCGCGTGGATGAGCGCGACTCCGCCGACAACGCCCGCTGCGATCCATGCCATGGATCCTACATTCGAGCCTGCGATGTCAGAGAAGTATGTGCCTGCGCCCGAGCCGTAAGCCGCGCCGAATGCGCCTGCTGCCGCAGCGAGTATAGCTGCAATGCCTGCACCCTTGTTCTTCTTGAGGAAGGACAGGATAGCCGCGAGTACTGCGAGTACACCTGCGCCGAGGAGGCCGGCTGTACCGACTGCTCTGGCCATGATCTCCTTTGTGATAAGCACGCCGTCATCAGCCTGATAGCCTCTGCCGACATCAACTGCCGCAAGTCCCTCGTCAAGATCGAGGTGGTCGTCACCGTTATCAAAGTCGCCGTCGCCGCCGAGTCTGTCGGCAATACTTTCGAGGTCAAGATCTGCTTCAGTGTTGAAGAGTGTTGCAAGACCATCTCTGACCTGCTGTTCACCGTCTTCGTACTGAGCGAGCTGAGCTTTACCGTCTTCGAGCTGAGCGCGTCCGTCAGCAAGCATCTGCTCTGCTTCTGCCAGCTGAGCCGGAGCTGCTTCATAGCTTGCGAGTCCCTCAGCATACTGTCTCTTACCATCAGCAAGAGCAGCTTCACCTGCCGCCAGTTTGCCCGGAGCTTCTCTGTACGACTTCTCACCTTCAGCCTTTACACCCTGAAGGATCGGAAGAAGTGCCGGGATGAGAGTGTCGGTAATAGTATGCATGTCACTGTCGAAGTGATCGAATGTCTCGACAGGAAGTACCGTAGGATAACTGAACAGTCTGATCATAGGGATCAGTGAAGGAGCGTTCTGCTGGATCGCGGTCTTAAGAGTCTTGTTTGTGAGCATGCTCTGGAACGCGAATCTCAGACCTGTGTCATCCAGGTTAGTACCAAGGCCGAGCATTCTCTGACCTGCGTCAAGCTGATCGAAGCCATCGCACCATGTCTGGAATGTGCCGCTTGTGCTATCTGCCACTTCGGCAGCCGCCTTGAGCGCGCCGGCCAGAGTTGTCATGTCAGCCGCGAACTGATCGATAGTGGCGCTGAATGTAGGATCATCTACGGTAACCTGCTGTGTGAGGATAGCGATATCCTTTGTCAAAGAATCGTACAGATCTTTATCAAGGCTCTCGACCATTCCCAGACTGCTTGTGCCGCCAAGTCCTGCAAGTGCGTCATTAATGCCTGCCGTTATTACTGCCTTAGGATCTGAATAGAGCGGATATCCTGCTGTAGCATTTGCTTTTGCCTCTTTAAGGGTATCCCCCAGCTTATAACCCCTGATACCTGCTACCATATTCTGTACTTTTGTCTGATATCCTTCTGGCAGACTAGGAATCATTGCTTCCAGCTGATCGATTGTCGTGCTTTCAGGGACATTCATACCGAGGACAAGGTCGATTCCACCCAGCAATTCATTTAACTTATCTGCAAAGCCCTCTCTCTGAGCTGCAGGCATAGCAAGCGCGCCTTTTGCTTTTTCGAATCCCTCGGCATTTTCTGCAACTGCTTCTTTGACTGTACCACTCATGCCTTCAAGCTTCGTTGCCGCTGTAGCAAGAGGCTTGATGCCGCTGCTGAGAGCTTCCTTGAACTGGGTATAGGTGTGTGCCTTGAGGATCTTCTTTGACAGGCTGCTCTTCATGCCGCCCATGGTTGCAGCCGCGTCGAGCATGTCTTTCTTCTGCTCAACTACCTGTGTCAGGAATTCTCTGGCCTGCTTGAGTCCAGGAGAATCGCTGGTCTCCTTGCCGGCAGCCATATCCTGAAGCACCTTTTTGCTGACTTTGTGCTCAAAGCCTTCCTTCCAGCAAGGGCCACCGTCCGGTCCCTCAACATTGAAGGCGTAATCAGCTGACTTAAGTCCCTTGATCAGTTTGTCCAGTTTAGCCAGCGATTCAGGGGCGTCAGCGTAATCAGCATATCCCTGCGCGAGTTCCGCTTCGCCGGCCGCGATCTGCGCTCTGGCGTCAGCGAGCTTTGCAGGAGCCGCCGCGTAATCAGCGAGTCCCTGTTCGTACTGAGCTTCACCGTCTGCGAGAGCCTGCTCTCCTTCAGCGACCTGATCCTTACCGTCAAGGTAGGCCTGCTCGTTGTCCTTAAGCTGGTTGAGGCCGTCCTCGAGCTTGTTCATGTCAGCCGTGGACTTTTCACCTGCTTCTTCCCAATAGTCCTTGCAGGCAAGTATGTCGTTTACGCTTACGGCGCTGCCGTAGAAACCGAATACCGCTGCTGCTATGAGAAGAACGCTTAATGCTTTTTTCATTTTTATTCCCTCTCCATAACAATAAGTAACATATAAATAACTTAGTGATAGTTTTCTATGAGCGTGACAAATCCGCGACCTATAGATCCGAAACTATTTTACCATTTTCAGTGTCCAAAAACATAACAAATATTAAGATTTAGAAAAAGGCCATGTACTAATTTCAGAACAACACAAAAGAGAACAAAAAAATAAGCCCTGATTTGTTTTCAAAAAATAAAAAAAGCGGCGACGTCCTAATTTCCCGGGAGGTCACCCTCCGAGTATCATCGGCGCTAAGGAGCTTAACTACTGTGTTCGGGATGGGAACAGGTGGATC
>CACYPK010000012.1 GCA_902776285.1 uncultured Eubacteriales bacterium | reverse complement strand
GTACTTTCTGTTCAGTACCGATGTGATCGCTGCTGTAAGAGTCGTTTTGCCGTGGTCAACGTGGCCGATCGTGCCGATGTTGATATGCGGCTTGGTTCTTTCATATTTCTGCTTAGCCATTTTTTACTCCTTAAACTAAACTGTCTGAAAACTATTTGATTATCTTTTCTGCCAGATTCTCCGGCAATTTTTCAAAGTGATCGAATTGCATCGTGTACACTCCGCGTCCCTGTGTCTTTGAGCGCAGGTCGGTCGCGTAGCCGAACATCTCCGAAAGAGGTACAAAGCCTCTTACTACGGCCGCGCCGTTCTCGATGTCCGAACCTTCGATCCTGCCGCGTCTCGAACTGATATCTCCGATGATATCGCCCATGTATGCGTCAGGTACAGTTACCTCTACCTTGAACACAGGCTCGAGCAGTACCGGAGACGCCTTCATAACGGCTTCCTTGAACGCCTTGGATCCCGCGATCTTGAACGCCATCTCGGATGAGTCGACCTCGTGGAATGATCCGTCGTACAGTTCTACTCCGACATCGACTACATTGTAGCCTGCCAGAGGGCCGGCCTGCATGGCCTCCTCTATACCGCTCTGTACGGCCGGGATGTATTCCTTAGGGATCGCTCCGCCGACGATGGAGTTCTTGAATTCGAATCCTTCGCCCGGCTCTCTCGGATACAGTTTGATCTTGACGTGAGCGTACTGGCCGCTGCCGCCTGTCTGCTTGGCATGCTTGCAGTCCACATCCGCTGAGCGGGTGACAGTCTCCTTATAGGATACCTGCGGCCTGCCAATGTTGGCCTCGACCTTGAATTCTCTGAGGAGCCTGTCCACGATGATCTCAAGATGGAGCTCGCCCATGCCCGCGATGATGGTCTGACCCGTTTCAGGATTCGTGTAAGTCTTGAACGTAGGGTCTTCTTCCGCAAGTTTTGCAAGCGCGATTCCCATCTTTTCCTGACCGATCTTGGTCTTAGGTTCGATGGCGATCTCTATGACAGGATCAGGGAAGTCCATCGACTCAAGCACTATAGGGTGCTTGTCGTCGCAGAGCGTATCGCCCGTGGTCGTGAACTTGAGTCCTACCGCCGCGGCGATGTCGCCCGAGTAGACAGTGTCGATCTCGTTTCTGTGGTTGGCGTGCATCTGCAGGATGCGGCCGAACCTCTCTTTACGGTCCTTTGTAGCGTTGTACACATGCTTTCCCGAATCGATCGAGCCCGAGTACACTCTGAAGAACGCGAGCTTGCCTACGAACGGGTCAGCCATGATCTTGAACGCTAGGGCCGAGAACGGTCCGTTATCGTCGGCCGGTCTGTCCTCTTCCTTCTTGGTATAAGGATTGACGCCCTTGATGGCCGGGATGTCCAGAGGCGACGGCATGTAGTCGACAACTCCGTCGAGCATCAGCTGAACGCCTTTGTTTCTGTAAGCCGAACCGCAGAACACCGGGTACATGTTGCCCTTGATGGTCTCGCGGCGGATGACTCTCTTGATGTCCTCTACCGGCATTTCTTCGCCTTCGAGATACATCATCATGAGATCTTCGTCGCACTCGGCTACGGCTTCGAGCATCCTGTCTCTCCACGCCTTTGCCTCTTCGATCATGTTAGCGGGGATCTCTTTTTCCTCGTACACTTTTCCGAGGTCATCATCGTGGTAGAGCTCGGCCTTCATCTTGATGAGGTCGATTATACCGACGAATTCGGATTCGGAACCGATAGGCAGCTGTACAGCTACGGCATTGGCCTTGAGCCTGTCATGGATCATGTCCAGTACGTGGAAGTAATTGGCACCCATGATGTCCATCTTGTTGACGAATATCATGCGCGGCACTCCGTATTTCTCTGCCTGTCTCCAGACGGTCTCGCTCTGAGGCTCAACGCCGCCCTTGGCGCAGAGCACCATCACTGCTCCATCCAGAACTCTCAGGGATCTCTCTACCTCGACCGTGAAGTCGACGTGTCCCGGAGTGTCGATGATGTTGATCCTGGTGTCCTTCCACTGAGCAGTTGTCGCGGCGGAAGTAATAGTTATGCCGCGTTCCTGTTCCTGCTCCATCCAGTCCATGGTGGCAGCGCCCTCATGAGTTTCACCCAGCTTATGGGTGCGTCCTGTGTAGAAGAGGATTCTTTCCGTTGTGGTTGTTTTACCGGCATCGATGTGAGCCATGATACCGATATTGCGTGTTTTTTCAAGAGTAAACGCTCTGCCCATTACTCCCTCCTTTCTCACTGCTTACTTTGTGAATTAACTGTTTCTTCAAATTAGAATCTGAAGTGTGCGAAAGCCTTGTTGGCCTCTGCCATCTTGTGGGTATCTTCCTTCTTCTTTACGGACGAACCCGTGTTGTTGGCAGCATCCATCAGCTCGCCTGCAAGTCTGTCGGACATCTTTCTCTCGCCTCTTGCTCTTGTATATCTTGTGAGCCATCTGAGGCCGAGAGTCTGTCTTCTCTCAGGTCTTACTTCGATAGGAACCTGGTAGTTCGCACCACCGATTCTTCTTGCTTTTACTTCGAGAACCGGCATGATGTTGTTCATTGCCTTCTCGAATACTTCGAGAGGTTCCTCGCCTGTCTTTTCTCTGATCGTATCGAACGCATCATAGACGATAGTCTGGGCAACGCCCTTCTTGCCGTCGAGCATGATGCTGTTGATCAGCTTAGCGACTACTACGCTGTTGTAGACAGGATCAGGAAGAACGTCTCTCTTTGGTGTGTTACCTTTTCTTGGCACTTCTCTTCCCTCCTTTGGAAAATAAGTCGGTACTCGTTGACCCTGCACGACTTTCTTCGGATGACTCATTCCGTCACCTTACTCATGCAGCAGCCCCCGCGGCGCTCTTTATAGAATAAAGAATGCCTTTGTACTCAGTATTAATTAATTACTTTTTAACTTTAGGCCTCTTTGCTCCATACTTGGAACGACCCTGTCCACGATTTGCAACGCCGGAAGCATCGAGTGTACCTCTGATGATGTGATATCTTACACCCGGGAGGTCCTTGACTCTGCCGCCTCTGACCAGCACGACGCTGTGCTCCTGCAGATTGTGTCCGATGCCCGGAATGTAAGCTGTTACTTCCATTCCGTTGGTGAGACGAACTCTTGCGACTTTACGGAGAGCCGAATTCGGCTTCTTCGGAGTTACTGTCTTAACTGCTACGCATACGCCTCTCTTCTGAGGGGAGTTGACGTTGGTAAGAGTCTTATGAAGTGTGTTCATGTTCTTACCGAGCGCAGGAGCTGTCGACTTCTTTACCGAGCTCTGTCTGCCCTGACGTACTAACTGGTTAATTGTAGGCATTCTTTTCTCCTTTCTTCTAAGATTTTTTTATCAAAACCCAATGAGGGTCTCGAACTTTTAAATTTTACTAGCAAAGTATTGCAATGTCAATGTTTTCACTGGTTTTTTGTTGATAAAATGCACGCCGGATAAGGCAGGCGGAAATAAATCCGCATGGAGTGCTGAAACCCCCTGTCTTTTCCGGCGCACTGTACGTCAACTATTCAACTATTGCTACCTCGCCGTACACCTTGATCTCTTCTTCAGGCTCGGCAGCTGCCGCTGCTGCCGCTTCTTCCTCTTCGAGACCGGCGATGACCAGCTCTTCTTCACGCTCTGCCTTGCCGTTGACAAACTCGTCCCATTCGCCGTAGTCCACATCGACTTCGGAGTAGCGCTTCATGCCCGTTCCGGCAGGGATCAGCTTACCGATCATGACATTCTCCTTGAGGCCTTCGAGCCTGTCGGTCTTGCCCTTGATGGAAGCGTCTGTCAGAACTCTCGTGGTCTCCTGGAAGGATGCCGCCGAGAGGAACGAGCTCGTTGCGAGAGCTGCCTTGGTGATACCGAGAAGCTGTCTGTTGGCCGTGCAAGGCTCACCGCCTTCTGCCTCTGCAGCCTCGTTTGCAGCCTCGATGTCTCTTCTGGAGTACTGGCCGCCCGGCAGAAGCCTTGTGTCTCCCGGCTTTTCGACCTTGTACTTGGAAAGCATCTGGCTGACGATGATCTCGATATGCTTGTCGTTGATGTCTACACCCTGATTCTTGTACACTCTCTGCACTTCTCTCAGGAGGTATTCATAAACGCCCTGTACTCCGAGCAGCCTCATGATGTCGTGAGGATCGAGAGGTCCCTTGGTGATCTGGTCACCTGCGTGGACTTCCTGTCCGACCTCTACGTTGAGTCTGGCTCCGAACGGAATGATGTAATTCCTTTCGCCGCCCTTTTCCTCGACGATAACGTCGGTCTTGTTGTCCTCTCTAGGCTCGATCGCCGTAACGACTCCGTCGCCTTCGCAGATCTCAGCAAGACCCTTAGGCTTACGCGCCTCGAAGAGCTCCTCTACTCTAGGGAGACCCTGAGTGATGTCGGAACCCGCTACGCCGCCCGTGTGGAACGTTCTCATGGTCAGCTGTGTACCCGGCTCACCGATGGACTGAGCGGCGATGATACCGACAGCCTCACCGGCCTGTACCAGTCTGCCTGTGGCCATGTTCTTGCCGTAGCACTTAGCGCAGAGTCCTGTCTTTGCGCGGCATGTCATTGCGGATCTGATCTTCACGGACTCGATGCCGCACTTCTCGATCTTCTCCGCCATGTCGTCACTGATGTACTCATTGGCAGCTACAAGAACTTCACCTGTCGCAGGATCCACAACGTCCTCGCTGGCATATCTGCCCGCGATCCTGAGGCTGAGCTTCTCGATCTCTTCCTTGCCGTCCCTGAACGCTCTGGCTTCGATGCCTTCTGTCGTTCCGCAGTCCTCTTCATTGATGATGATGCTGTGCGAGATATCAACAAGACGTCTTGTCAGATATCCGGAGTCGGCTGTTCTCAGAGCCGTATCGGTAAGTCCCTTACGGGCTCCGTTTGACGAAATGAAGTATTCCAGTATGGACAGTCCTTCACGGAAGTTAGCCTTGATAGGGATCTCTACCGTATGACCTGTCGCGTTCGCCATCAGACCTCTCATACCGCCGATCTGGCTGATCTGAGATTTATTACCTCTGGCTCCGGATCTTGCCATGATGTAAAGGTTGTTGAGCGTTCCCAGGTTGTCCATGAGAGCGTCGGCTGTGTCATCAGTAGCCTTTCTCCAGGTGCTGATGATGCTTTCGTATCTCTCCTTTTCGGACATGAGACCCTTTCTGTAGAGAGCCTCGTACTGGTCTACCTTGTTCTCCGCCTCGGCTACGATGGTCGCCTTCGCTGCAGGGATCTCCATGTCGGAGATACTGATGGTAACGGCGCTCAGTGTCGAGTAGTGATAACCGGTATCCTTGATGTAGTCGAGCATGAGGGCTGTATCGGTATTGCCGTGAGCCTTGAAGCAAGCGGCAATGATCCTTCCGAGAGCCTTCTTGTCGCAGAGGAAGTCCACTTCGAGTGAATACGGATCCTTCTCTCTGTCTACGAATCCGAGATCCTGTGGGAGCCCCTCGTTGAAGATGAATCTTCCGACAGTGGATTCCACCAGCTGTCCCGGGTCGCCTTCGTAAGCGAAACGTCTCACCTTGACCCTCGCGTGGATGCCGACGACTCCGGCGTTGTAAGCCATGATCATCTCATCGTAGTCAGCGAAGCTCTTGCCGTCGCCCTTCTCCGCCGGGCGGTTCCTCTCCTCTGTTCCCGGATGTGTCAGGTAGTATGATCCGAGGATCATGTCCTGTGTCGGGACCGTGATAGGAGATCCGTCCTTAGGAGCCAGGATGTTGTTGACCGAGAGCATGAGGAACCTTGCCTCTGCCTGCGCCTCTACCGAGAGAGGTACGTGTACGGCCATCTGGTCTCCGTCGAAGTCGGCGTTGAAAGCGGTACATACGAGCGGGTGCAGCTTGATGGCCTTGCCCTCTACCAGTACCGGCTCAAATGCCTGGATACCGAGTCTGTGCAGTGTCGGGGCACGGTTGAGCAGAACAGGGTGATCCTTGATGATGTAATCAAGAACGTCCCATACTTCAGGCTCCGCTCTTTCTACCATGACTCTTGCCTGCTTTGTGTTCTGAGCGAGCTCCCTATTGGCGAGCTCTCTCATTATGAACGGCTTGAAGAGCTCGAGAGCCATCGTCTTAGGAAGACCGCACTGATAGAACTTGAGGTCCGGTCCTACTACGATTACGGAACGTCCCGAGAAGTCTACTCTCTTACCGAGCAGGTTCTGACGGAACCTTCCCTGCTTGCCCTTGAGCATGTCTGACAGGGACTTGAGCTTGCGTCCGCCCGCTCCCTGAACGGCTCTGCCTCTTCTGCCGTTGTCGATGAGCGCGTCGACGGATTCCTGCAGCATCCTCTTTTCGTTACGGATGATGATGTCAGGAGCGCCGAGCTCACCGAGCTTCTTAAGTCTGTTGTTTCTGTTGATTACTCTTCTGTACAGATCGTTGAGGTCAGAAGTCGCGAATCTGCCTCCGTCGAGCTGGACCATAGGTCTCAGATCAGGCGGGATGACAGGGATGACGTCGAGTATCATCCAGTCAGGCTTGTTGCCGGACTGCTTGAAAGCCTCGATCACTTCAAGGATCTTGACGAGTCTGATCTTCTTCTGGCCGGATGCCTTCTTGAGCTGCTCTCTGAGTTCCTCCGCCTTCTGATCGACGTCGATGTCCTTGAGGAGCTTCTTGATGGCCTCAGCGCCCATGCCGGCTTCGAAGTTCTTGCCGTAGATCTCGCGCGCCTCGTTGTACTCTTCTTCCTCGATTATCTGCTTATACTGGAACGGTGTGTCGCCCGGGTCGGTCACTACGTAGGACGCGAAGTACAGCACCTTCTCGAGTTCCTTCGGTGTCATGTCCAGCACAAGGCCGATCCTCGAAGGGATGCCCTTGAAGTACCAGATGTGGGATACCGGGGATACGAGAGCGATGTGTCCCATCCTCTCTCTTCTGACCTTTGCCTTTGTGACCTCAACTCCGCAGTACGGGCAGATCAGTCCTCTGTAACGGATCTTGTTGTACTTTCCGCAGCCGCATACCCAGTCCTTGGTAGGTCCGAAGATCCTTTCGCAGAACAGGCCGTCGAACTCCGGCTTGAGCGATCTGTAGTTGATTGTCTCAGGCTTGGTTACCTCGCCGTGCGACCAGTTGAGCATCTCCTCCGTGGACGCGAGCTTGATCTGCAGGGATTCGATGTTTCTGAGATCCTGGTTGTTATCTGTGATCATGATCATTTCCCCCTTTCTTACTCTTCATCCTCGAACGCCTCTGCGGCCTCGGCTTCTGCCAGGTCCTCAAGGCTGTCCATCTCAACTGCTTCCGTAAGGTCGATGTCAGGCTCCGGTGCGGAAACGCCTGCCATGGCCAGCGCTTCGATCATCGAAGACAGGCTGTCGGAGTCGAAATCGTCGTCAGCTTCAGAAGCATTGATCTCGGCGGCTGCTTCAGCAGCGTCGGCATCCTGCTCGTGCTCTCTTCTCTCACGCTCGACTCTTCTGTCGTTTTCACTGATCATTCTGTCGAATGTCAGCGCGCCGTCATATTCCGAAGTCTCTCTGAGCTTGATCTCGCTGTCATCGCCTGCCTTTGTTCTGATGTCAAGAGCGAGCGCCTGCAGCTCCTTGATGAGTACCTTGAAGGATTCAGGGATACCCGGCTCAGGGATGTTGACTCCGTTGATGATCGATTCATATGTTTTTGTGCGTCCGATGATATCGTCGGACTTGACTGTCAGGATCTCCTGCAGGGTGTAAGCGGCGCCGTAAGCTTCGAGCGCCCATACTTCCATCTCTCCGAATCTCTGACCGCCGAACTGGGCTTTTCCGCCCAGAGGCTGCTGTGTTACCAGCGAGTACGGGCCCGTCGATCTGGCGTGGATCTTGTCGTCTACCAGATGGTGGAGCTTGAGCATGTACATGTAGCCTACTGTTACAGGGCTGTCGAAGTACTCGCCCGTACGTCCGTCTCTGAGTCTCAGCTTGCCCGTCTCAGGATAGCCTTCCTCCTTGAGCATCTGGATAACGTCGCTCTCATGCGCTCCGTCGAATACCGGCGTTGAAATGTACCAGCCCTTCGACTTGGCGGCGAGTCCCAGATGCACCTCGAGTACCTGTCCTACGTTCATACGTGACGGTACGCCCAGAGGGTTCAGCATGACCTGCAGCGGCTCACCGTCTTCCTTGAACGGCATGTCTTCCTGCGGCAGGATCCTGGAGATAACGCCCTTGTTTCCGTGACGTCCGGCCATCTTGTCGCCTACGTTGATCTTTCTCTTTGTCGCGACATAGACCCTGACGATCTTGTTGACTCCAGGAGGGAGTTCTGTGCTGTTTGTCTTATCGAATACTCTTACGTCGATGACGATACCCTCTTCGCCGTGAGGCAGCTTGAGGGATGAGTCTCTGACTTCCTTGGACTTCTCGCCGAAGATGGCGCGCAGCATCCTTGCTTCCGGAGTGAGGTCTGTCTCGCTCTTCGGAGTCAGCTTGCCGACCAGGATGTCGTTCGACTTGACCTCAGCTCCGATCCTGACGATACCTTCTTCATCGAGCTCTCTGAGCATGTCGCCCGGGAGGTTCGGGATGTCTCTGGTGATCTCTTCAGGTCCGAGCTTGGTGTCTCTGGCCTCGCACTCATGCTTCTCGATGTGCAGCGATGTCAGCACGTCGTCCATGAGGAGTCTTTCGTTAAGAATGATAGCGTCCTCGTAGTTGTAGCCTTCCCATGTCATGAACCCGATCAGGAGGTTCTTGCCGAGCGATATCTCGCCCATGCTTGTGGACGGGCCGTCAGCTACCACTTCACCTGCCTCGAGGTGCTCGCCGAAAGCGACGATAGGTCTCTGGTTGATGCAGGTTCCCTGGTTGGAACGCTTGAATTTGAGCATCTTGTACTCATCTACCGTGCCGTCTTCGTCTCTTGTGACTCTGACGTAGTTGGCGTCGACGTATGTGACAACGCCGGCGTTCTTGCACAGCACTACGGCGCCTGAGTCACAGGCTGCCTTGTACTCGATACCGGTGCCGACGTAAGGCGCCTCGGTAACGAGCAGCGGAACCGCCTGCCTCTGCATGTTGGATCCCATCAGCGCACGGTTAGCGTCGTCGTTCTCAAGGAACGGGATCATTGCCGTGGCTACGGATACTACCTGCTTAGGCGAAACGTCCATGTAGTCGACTTCGGTCTTAGGCACCATGGTGATCTCGCCCTTGATGCCTCTTACGGCGACCTTGTTGTTGACGAAGTGTCCCTCTTCATCGAGAGGCTCGTTCGCCTGAGCAACTATCATGAGGTCTTCATCAGCCGCGGCGAGGTACTTCACTTCCTTAGTGACGATGCCCTTTTCCTTGTCTACCTTGCGGTATGGAGTCTCGATGAATCCGTACTGGTTGATGATTCCGTATGTAGTGAGCGAACCGATAAGTCCGATGTTCGGACCTTCAGGAGTCTCGATCGGGCACATTCTTCCGTAGTGGGAGTAGTGTACGTCTCTGACTTCCATGCCGGCTCTTTCTCTCGAAAGACCGCCAGGTCCGAGCGCCGAGAGCCTTCTCTTGTGAGTCAGCTCCGCGAGCGGGTTGTTCTGGTCCATGAACTGCGACAGCTGCGAAGATCCGAAGAACTCCTTGATGGCTGCTGTTACAGGCCTGATGTTGATCAGCTGCTGAGGTGTCGAGTTCTCTGTCGTCATCCTCTCTCTGATGGTCTTTTCCATCCTTGCGAATCCGATCCTGCACTGATTCTGCAGGAGTTCGCCGACGGTCTTGAGACGTCTGTTGGAGAGGTGGTCGATGTCATCTGTCTCGCCGACGCCGTGGCCGAGGTTGATCAGGTAGCTGATCGAAGCCATGATGTCCTCGAGTATGATGTGCTTAGGGCTGAGCTCTTTTCTTCCGTTCGCGATCAGCGACTTGAGCTTGTCCTCGTCTCCCTCCGACTTTTCGATAATATCCATGAGGGCAGGATAGAACACCTTCTCGGACAGTCTGTACGGCGCGAGGTCGATGGTGACGTACTTTGCAGGATCTACGAAGTTGTTTCCGATGACCTTTGTGACAACGCCTTCTTCGTCCTCGTTCTTGCTGTATACCAGGACTGACGCAACGCCGGCGTCCTCGATCTCCATGGCGCGGGATCTTGAGATAGCTCCGCCCTCTTCGACCATGATCTCGCCGGTATTAGGATCAACGACATCCTCCGCCGCGACTGTATCAACGAGTCTGTTGCCCAGTCCCAGCTTGCGGTTGTACTTGAACCTGCCCACCTTGGCCAGGTCGTAACGCCTCTCGTCAAAGAGCAGCGCCATCAGCATCGATCTTGCGTTCTCAACTGTAGGCGGCTCTCCCGGTCTCAGTCTTCTGTAAAGCTCTCTGAGGCCGTCCGCGCTGTTCTTGGTCGTGTCCTTTTCGAGTGTGCGAAGCAGTCTGTCATCCTCTCCGAAGATAGCGATGATGTCCTCGTTGCTGCTGAGAGCAAGAGCTTCCGGATCGATGATGCCGAGCGCTCTGAGGAAGGATGTCAGCGGCTGCTTTCTTGTTCTGTCTACTCTGACGTAAAGGATGCCCTGAGAGTCTGTCTCATACTCGAGCCATGCTCCCCTGTTAGGGATGACCTGCGAACTGTACAGTCTCTGGTTGGACTTGTCGGTCGTTACGTCAAAGTACGGTCCCGGGGAACGCACCATCTGTGTGACGATGGCTCTCTCGGCTCCGTTGTATACGAATGTGCCCTTCTCAGTCATGAGAGGGAAATCGCCCATGAATACGTCCTGCTCCTTGATCTCACCGGTCTCGCGGTTGATCAGTCTGACCTTTACAGTCAGAGCGGTGGCGTATGTGGCGTCTCTCTCCTTGCACTCCTCCTGATCGTACTTAGGAGTGTCGGAGAAATGGTAGTCCGCGAACTCGAGACTAAGCGTGTTAGTTGTGTCGCGGATAGGCGATACGTCGTCAAGCACCTCGCCGAGGCCCTCTTCAACGAACCATTTGTACGACTTTGTCTGTACGTCGATGAGGTTCGGCATCTCGCAGACCTCATGGATCTTGGCAAAGCTCATACGCTCTTTTCTTCCAACTTTTACTGGGGTTGGCATTGTATTATGCTCCTTCTGTTGTTTTCTAAAAAATGCAGAATTTTTCCCTGTTTTTGCCGTATTTTACGGCTCTTATTACGCACGAAATGAGCCTCGATAGCCGGGGCTCATTTTATTGCGTGGGTCGGACTGATATCGCACAGTCCAATTTGTAAAGTGTTTGTTTGTATGAAGGCCGCGAGCAAATATCCGGGCGAACCGGCTCTGCGGTAGCCGGCACTTAGCGATTGACGAGCCGAAGGCGAAGTCAGAGCTTAGTACCGCTGCGTCAAGCCGCAGCGAGGCGAGAGCCGTACGGTTCGGACGGAAATTTGCGGAAGGCCATCCGCAAATGAAGTTGAACTACTGGAGTTCTACTACAGCGCCAACAGCCTCGAGAGTTTCCTTGAGAGCGTTAGCTTCGTCAGGCAGCGCGCCTTCCTTGATTGTTGTAGGGGCGGAGTCTACGAGTTCCTTTGCTTCCTTCAGGCCGAGTCCTGTAGCTTCTCTGACAGCCTTGATAACCTTGATCTTTTCCTGTCCGATCTCCTTCAGAACGACGTTGAAATCGCTCTTTTCTTCCTCTTCAGCAGCTGCTGCGCCAGCTCCTGCCGGTGCTGCTACTGCTACTGCGCTTACGCCGAATTCTTCCTCAAGAGCCTTAACGAGCTCGTTGATCTCAAGAATAGTCATGCTCTTCAGAGCCTCAATGATCTGAGTCTTATCCATTGTTTTTCTCCTTTTTCAAAATTTCAGTTACGCGGTTTTCATGCCGCCTTGTGTGTAATCAGTTTAATTATGCTTCTTTTTCTGCGATAGCTTTGAGTGTGAGCGCGAGCTTTGTCATTGGGCTCTGGATGCTTCCCATGAAACGTGCGATGAGCACCTCTCTGCCCGGAATGCTTGCGAACTCTTCGATCTGGGCCTTATCGTAAACGTTTCCTTCTACGTATCCGCCCTTGAACGCCATCTTCTTGAATTCCTTGATGGACTTTGCCAGAACTCTTGCGCCTGCCGTGATGTCATCACTGCTGAACGCGAGCGCCGTTGAACCCTTGAGGATGTCTCCCTCAGCGAGACCGGCGAATTCGGTTCCGTCGATCGCTCTCTTGATGAGCGTGTTCTTGTATACTGTGAAGTCGACGCCTTCCTTTCTGAGATCTGCTCTCATCTTGTCAGCCTCGGCTACAGTGAGTCCCAGATAGTCAACTGCTACGATGGATCCGGCCTTGTCAAACTTGCTCTTGATCTCGTCGATGACGACCTGTTTTGCTTGCTTTGCTTCTACAGACATTTTTTCTCCTTTCCGGCGATATCCCTTCGCCTTATTTTGTCATGTAGGTACAAATACCCCGCTGCTCATAAAGACAGCGGGGTTCAAATCTATGAATTGTACCTCGGCGGGAAATTAAGCTTTCGCACCCGCTGTCTTAGGTTGGATATTCGTTTTTCTTTGTCTTGTCAGACTAGAGTGTCACTGTCGCAGGGTTTACCTTTACTCCAGGGCTCATCGTCGCGGCGATGCTGATGCTCTTGAAGTACTGTCCCTTTGCTGCTGCCGGCTTAGCCTTTGCGATGGCCTGGATGAGAGCGTTAGCGTTCTCTACCAGCTGCTCTTCCGTGAAGGACTTCTTGCCGATGATGCAGTGGATGATGTTGGACTTGTCCAGTCTGTACTCGACCTTACCGGCCTTGATGTCTGCAAGGGCCTTTGTGAGGTCCATTGTGACTGTACCCGACTTAGGGTTTGGCATGAGTCCTCTAGGTCCCAGGATCTTACCGAGACGTCCTACGACTCCCATCATGTCAGGTGTCGCTACGACTGCGTCGAATTCGAACCAGTTCTCTTTCTGGATCTTCTCTGCCATGTCCTCAGCGCCTACGAAGTCAGCGCCTGCTGCCAGTGCTTCCTCTGCCTTAGGGCCCTTAGCGAAAACCAGGACTTTCTTGGTCTTGCCTGTGCCGTGAGGGAGTACCATGGCTCCTCTTACCTGCTGATCAGCGTGTCTGCCGTCTACTCCGAGACGGAAGTGCATCTCAACGGTCTCGTCGAACTTTGCGTTGTCAAAGCTCTTGATAAGCTTTACTGCTGTTTCTACGTCTACGAGCTCGTGCTTGTCATAAGTCTTCGCGAGCTCCGCGTATCTCTTTGATCTTTTCATTTTTTCCTCCTTGTGGTACAAGCGGCTTTCAGCCTCCCACTTCATTACTCAACTACCGTGACTCCCATGCTGCGGGCTGTTCCCTTGATCATGTCTACTGCTGCCTCGAGGGATGCTGCATTGAGATCCGGCATCTTTGTCTTTGCGATCTCTTCTGCCTGTGCGAGCGTGATGGAAGCGACCTTTTCCTTGTTAGGGGTTCCGGACGCGTGCTCGATGCCTGCTGCCTTCTTGATGAGGACTGCGGCTGGCGGAGTCTTGCACACGAAGTCGAATGATCTGTCAGTGTAAACTGTGATTACGACCGGGATGATCATTCCCTGCTGGTCCTGTGTCCTTGCATTGAACTGCTTGCAGAAGTCCATGATGTTGACGCTCTTCTGTCCGAGAGCCGGACCAACCGGTGGTGCAGGAGTGGCTCCTCCGGCAGGGATCTGCAGCTTGATATAGCCGTCGATCTTCTTTGCCATTGCTTTCTCCTTTCTTAAGTTTTTTGCAGGCTGCTAGCGCAGCTTGCTTACCTGGGAGAATTCGATCTCCGCAGGGGTATCTCTACCGAACATCGAGATGCGGACCTTCACGATCTGCTTCTCCGGATTGATGGCTTCTACTATGCCGAGCTGGCCTTCAAAGACTCCTCCGATGATGCGGATCGTATCGCCCACCTCGATATCCAGGTCGATCCTGAGTTTTTCGATTCCCATCCTTACGATCTCCTCCTTTGTCAGAGGGATAGGATCGGAACCGTGACCTACGAAACCGGTAACGCCTTCAGTGTTACGCACAAGGTACCATGTCTCGTTGTTTACGACCATCTTGATGACTACGTATCCCGGGAACAGCTTGCGGGTCTTTACCTTCTTGACACCGTCCTTGATCTCGATCCTGTCTTCAGTCGGAATGACTACTTCCTGGATGAGGTCCTGCATGCCGCGGTACTCGACCATTCTGTCGATGCTGTTCTTGACCTTGTTCTCGTAGCCGGAATATGTGTGCACAACATACCACTTGGCTGTTCCGTCGCCTCTGAGGCCCTCGCCTTCGAGCGGGGACACGCTGGACTTGACCGGTTCTCTCGTTTCGGTGGTCTCGATATTTTCGATGTTATCGATCTTATCTGTCATTTAATACTCCTTGGGTCAGGACAGGGTTATTCCGAGGATGCCCTTGAGAGCGGCCAGGAATCCCGTATCGATCAGCCAGAACGCAAGCGCGAAGAAAATGACGCAGGCAAATACAACAATAGTATCAGTCGTGAGTTCTTCTCTTGTAGGCCATACGACCTTCCTGAACTCCTGCCTGACGCCCTTGAGGTATGCGATGATACCCGTCTTCTTCTTGCCCTGGCTCTTGCCCTTGTTCTGATTCTGTTTGCTTGCGGAAGCTTTTGCCGCTGCCTTGGCGAGATCTTCTTTTGACTTGTTCGCCTGGTCCTGCTTGCTTCCGGTGTTATTGCTGTTTGCCATGATCTGTCTCCGTGTGTTTCTGTCTACAGATTACTTGGTCTCTTTGTGGAGAGTCTCCTTGTTGCAGAACTTGCAATACTTCATGAGTTCGATCCTGTCAGGATTGTTTCTCTTGTTCTTCATGGTATTGTAGTTTCTCTGCTTGCACTCGGTGCATGCCAGGATGACTTTCTGTCTAACGCCTGCTGCCATCTCTTTCCTCCGTGATCTATGTAATGCTTGAAATTTGTGTCGTTTTCAATCGAAAACTCGAAGCCCGGTTGCCCAGTGCTCCGATTTTCTTCTTAAAGTCGCTCAATTAGTTTACTTTGCAAGGGTTACGATGTCAAGCGCTTTCTTGTTTTTCCCCAAAAAAGATTTAAGCGGAGAGCCTGTGTCTCCGCTTGCGGGTTTCCGTCAATAGGAATACCGCCTTTTTCGTGTCAGCGTTTGTGCTCCGTTCTTTGTCTTCTGATCCCGTACATAAGAACCGCGGCAGCGTTGGACGCGTTCAGCGAGTTGATCTTTCCGTACATTGGGATGGAAAGCACGAAATCGCATTTTTCCTTTACCAGGCGGCCGACCCCCTTGCCCTCGTTGCCTATGACTATGGCTATAGGGCCAGTTAGGTTGGCTTCATAGTAGGTCTCGCCGTCCATGTCGGCCGCGCCTACCCATATGCCTCTTTCCTTAAGGTCTTCTATGGTACGCGCAAGATTGGTGACCTGTACGACCGGCATGTTTTCTATGGCGCCGGCGGCAGACAGCGCGACTGTCTGCGTCAAAGAGGCGGCGCGCCTCTTTGGGATCACGACCCCGTGAGCGCCGGCGCACTCAGCCGTCCTGATTATCGCGCCCAGATTATGCGGGTCGGATATCTCATCCAGAATAATAATGAAAGGATCCTCGCCCGACGCTTCCGCCCTGGCAAAGACTTCTTCCATATCCGCGTATTTATACTCACTCACCTTGGCGACAACACCCTGGTGCTTCACGCCGGGCGCCATAGCGTCTATCTTCTCCTTGGGAACGAAGTCGACAATGACTCCCTTTTCCCTGGCGAGCGCTACGATCTTGGATACCGAGCCCTCCGAACCGTCGGCTATGAATACGCGCTCTACCTCGCGCTCGCCGGAAAGAACCTCGACTACCGGGTTCCTGCCGGCTACTACCTCGAGTCCGTCCGCGCCTATCTGCGCGCGGCGGTCTTCGAAAGGCTCTCCCGCGTCAAAGCCCAGCACCTTGCGGGCGTCGCGCGGTCTTCCTGCCGCTTTCCTTTTAGGCTCGTAGCTGTCGCCGTAATCACGGCGGTTCTTGCCGCCTCTCTTAGGCGCGCTCTTTCTGTCTTTATCTTTGAATCTCTTGTTGTCTCTTTTGCTCATGGCAATACCGTCAGTCTGCCTTTCTCTGGTAGACTCTGAATCTGTATGTTATGCCGTTCTCCGTGACCGGCTCGCTTTCCGAGATGATCTCAAAGTCCGGGTCCTCGTCAAAGTTTTCTATGAACGTGTCAGCGTCGAGATCCGCGTCGATCTTTGTGACATAAAGCCGTTCGCACATCGAGTAGAACCAGTTGAACAGCGAGGCTCCGCCTATGAGCCAGACATCGTCAGGCTCGTATCTGGACAGAGCATCCCAAAGCTCGTCTTCCGAGTGGACCGCTATGCAGCGTTCCGCCTTGAAGTCCGGATTAGTGGTAAGCACGTAATTGACTCTTTTGGGCAGTCCCTTACGGCCCGGCAGCGACTCGAGGGTCTTGCGGCCCATAACGACGGCCTTGCCTTCGGTGTGCTCCCTGAAATACTTCATGTCAGTCGGAAGATCGGCGAGCAGTCCGCCGTTCTTTCCGATGCCCCATTTGCTGTCTGCCGCGACGATCAGATTCATGTCACCTCTCCCAATGATTCACCAGCATGGCCGCCTGCTCGTTTTCAAGGCGGCGGCCGCGATATGAATAGAATTTATCTACGTTGCACATGGTGCATACGTTGGATACAGCGATATGGTCTTCGGGTATGCCTGCCCTCAGGAGAGTCAGCCTGTTGGCCTCCCTCAGGTCAAGGTGGTACTTGCCGCCCGGGATCTCCCTGCCGTCCCCGTCCTTTGCCGGGTAGCGGCTCAGTATCCTGTCGGCGTCCTCCCTGCTCCACTGAGCGGCGAACGCGTCATAGACCTCGTCGCCCATCTCGTAGCAGTCTTTGCAGACTCCCGGCCCTATTGCCGCGTACATGTCCGAAGGATCGCATCCGAACTTCACGACCATCTGGGCTACCGCCACCTGCGGAATCTTTCCCAGCGTCCCCTTCCAGCCCGCGTGCACAAGTCCGGCGGTCTTTTTCACCGGGTCGACTATGTACACAGGCGGGCAGTCCCCGCCAAAGGCTGTCAGAAGAGCGTCCGGAATATCGGTCACTACGCCGTCAACGAACTGCCTGTGCAGAACGCTGCCGACCGGCGGGACCCCAAGGTCTTCTCCGGAAGCGACATGTACGTAATTCGTGTGCTTCTGATCGGTGGAGATCTCCATCGCGAGCGATGAGCCCAGCTGGCGCGCCAGGGCGTCCCTGTTTGCCCTGCATACAGGGGCTGCCTCCGCGGGATCCTCCGTCTTCATTATGGCTGTCCTCAGACCGGTGATACCATTTCCGTTCTCCGCATCCCAGCTTATATATCTGGTGCTGTAAAGATTTGGCACGCCGAGTTCGTCGAGCATGTCAAACGAGAGGTACGGTATCCCGTCCGTGTGGATCGTGAACACTTTGCTGTTTTCCGAAAAACGAAGTTTCATGCCGGCTCCCGTCAGATCTTGCTTAACAGAGTTATTTTTTGGAATCGACTATGCGGACGGCTTCGGCCGCGATCTCGCGGAGCCTCTGCCTGTCGTCCGACAGGTAGAGGAAGCCCAGCAGGGCTTCGAAGCCGGTAGCTATCTTGTATTCGCGAGGATCCGCGTTCTGCGGTCTCGACATGGCGCGGTGGTTACGCGCCCTCTTGTAGATATGTTCCTCTTCTTCAGTCAGAAAGCCCTCGGCTATCATGGTCCTTGCGGCCAGAGCCTGACCTGCCGCCGAGACGTACCTGACAGCGGTATGGTGCGCCCTTCCTACATCGCCGGGCTTTTCCATGACTATCTTCTCACGCACTATTACCTCAAAGACGGCGTCCCCAAGGTAAGCCAGCGTGCTTGTATTCATTTTGTTTATCTCTTGTATTGTCATCCTATACCGCAACCGGAATGTTCCGTATCTGTTCGCCGTGCTGATAGTTCTCCACTTTTATGTCATCCGTCGTGAAAGCGTAGAAGTCTTTAACATCCGGATTGAGAGTCACCTTAGGCGCAGGGTACTGCGGCCTGGAGATCAGCTCCTCAATAAGCGGCACATGCCTGTCGTAGATATGAGCGTCCGCTATCACGTGAACCAGCTCGCCGGCCTTAAGATCCGACACCTGAGCCATCATCATCAGAAGCATCGCGTACTGCACCACGTTCCAGTTGTTCGCGGCCAGTATGTCCTGGGACCTCTGGTTGAGTATGCCGTTGAGCGTGTCGCCCTTCACGTTGAAAGTCATGGAGTACGCGCAAGGCTCAAGTCTCATCTCCGAGAGATCCTCAAAGTTGTAGATGTTGGTAAGTATGCGTCTGCTGTACCTGTCATTCTTGAGGCACCACAGCACATTGTCCACCTGATCCATCTCGCCCTGCTTGAACTTGTACTTCTTTGACATCTGATAGCCGTAGGCCTTCCCGATGGTGCCCTCTTCATCGGCCCACTCATCCCAGACATGGCTCTTCAGATCAGCCAGCCTGTTGGACTTCTTCTGCCATATCCAGAGCATCTCATCGGTCGCCAGCTTGATCGCCGTCGGCCTGAGCGTAAGCGCGGGAAATTCCTCCGACAGGTCATAACGATTGACCACGCCGAAGTTCTTGATAGTGTGCGCGGGAGTACCGTCCTCCCAGCGCGGACGCACAGGCATGCCCTCGGTACTGAAGCCGTGGTCGAGAACATCTCTGCACATATTCACGAATAGTTGATCTGCTTTACTCATAATTAGTGTATTTGGATAATAGGGCGGCGATAGTATGTCCCGCGCGGAGGCTTTGCGGTAGCCGGCACTTAGCGACTGGCAAGCTGGAGGCGCAGACAGAGCTTAGTACCGCTGCGTTAAGCCGCACGAGGCGGGAGCCGTACTCCGCAAGGGATATACTATCGCCGCCACTGTTTGCGATCAGTTTCTGATTACCTGTACACCCTGCGGCGTATCCTTGAGCGTGATGCCCATGGCAGCCAGCTGGTCTCTGATCTCATCTGCGCGCGCCCAGTTCTTTTCCTTGCGCGCGGCCTGTCTCTCGTCTATGAGCGCCTGAATATCGTCACCCAGACCTTCCTCTTCATCCTCTCCGCCAAAGAGACCCAGAACATCAGTCAGTTCCTTGATCCTCTTGAGGGCTTCCTCAGCGAACGACTTCGAAGCGCCATCCTTAACGTCGAGGTTGATCTCCGAAACGAGTTCGAAAATAGCCGCGATGCCGTCAGCTGTGTTGAGGTCATCGTCCATCGCCTCGATGAACTTGTCCCTGTACTGATCGAGCGAAGCGATCTTTGCCGCCTCATCCGCCATAGCCTCGTCGCTGCCGTTGGTCTTCAGGAACTCGAGCGTCTCGATCGCTGTCGCGATCCTCTCGTAGCCCTGCTTCGACTGCTCCATGAGCGCGTCCGAGAAATTGATAGGGCTTCTGTAGTGGCCGCTCAGCAGGAAGAACCTGATGACGTCGCCGCTGTACTGTTCGCGAATGTCTCTGACCGTGAAGAAGTTGTTGAGCGATTTCGACATCTTCTTTCCGTCTACGTTTATATATCCGTTATGCATCCAGTAATGCGCGAACGGAACACCGTTGCACGCCTCTGACTGCGCGATCTCGTTTTCATGGTGCGGGAACGTAAGATCCTGTCCACCGCCGTGGATGTCGATGGTCTCGCCGAGGTGCTTCTTGGCCATTGTGGAGCACTCGATGTGCCATCCCGGTCTGCCCATCCCCCAAGGCGACTCCCAAGCGATCTCGGATTCCTCTTTGCGGGCCTTCCACAGCGCGAAGTCCAGCGGATCCTCCTTGACCTCACCTATCGCGATGCGGGCGCCGCTCTCAAGATCGTCGATGTTCTGTCCCGACAGTTTGCCGTATTCAGGGAACTTGCGAGTCGAATAATAGACGTCGCCGTCCGCCTCGTAAGCGTAACCCTTGTCTATCAGGGTCTGAACGAACTCTATGATCTCAGGGATGTGCTCCGAGACTTTAGGATGCACGTCGGCCTTCAGAACGCCAAGCGCCTCCGCGTCGTTGAAGTACTCCTTGATGTATTTCTCGGAGACTTCAGGAGCGCTGATGCCCTCCTCCTTGGCCCTGTTGATGATCTTGTCATCCACGTCGGTAAAGTTCTGCACGAACTTGACCTCGTAGCCTCTGTATTTGAAGTACCTTCTGAGCGTATCGAACACCACGAACGGTCTGGCGTTTCCTATGTGAAAGAAATTGTAGACCGTAGGTCCGCAGACATACATCCTGACCTTGCCCGGCTCGATCGGTACGAATTCTTCTTTCCTGTTAGTAAGCGTGTTGTAAACTTGCATGTTTCCTCCTATTTGTTTATGGGACGGGACAGTGCCCCGCGCCCTGTAAAGGGTGTGTGTGCACCGCTTATTTCTAAACTCCGAGAACCGCTCCTATACATCCCATAATGATCAGGACCAGGAACGGGCTCTTTTTATACTTTGCTATAAGCACTACTGTTGCGATTAATATGATAACAGAAATAATGTCAACTGGCGAGCCTGAAATCACTGCAAACAGACCGCTGCCCGCATCCGCTCCGAGTTTCGGGAGCAATCCGCTGCCCAGTCTCCCCGCTCCGGCCAAAGAAGGCTTTACAAGCGTAGCGGCCGCCGCTCCTATGAGACCCATGGTCGCCGGCCTGATGCCCGACAGCATCCCGTTGACTATCTTGCTGTCCCTGAACTTCTGTATCGTCCTGCAGACTATACTGACTATGCAGAAGGCCGGCAGTATGACTCCGAAAGTCGCGGCCAGCGCGCCCGGGAAGCCCGCGGCTTCATAGCCCACATAGGTCGCCGTGTTGACCGCAAGAGGTCCGGGAGTTATCTGGGATATCGCTACTATGTTAGCGAAGGTCTCCTGACTCATGTCGATGAAAGGCTGTATGCTGTCGTATATCAGCCTGACTATCGCCAGACCGCCGCCAAACCCCAGGAGTCCGACCTTGAAGAAACTGAGGAAGAGTCGAATTATCAGCATTCGCCGTCACCTCCCTCTCCGTCTTTCTCCGCAGAATGAGCACTGCCGTTCTCTCCGTCTTTCTCTGTGGAAGGAGCGCCTCCTGCCTCAGCCGCCGCGGCCGCGGTCTTGTGGCTGCCTATCATCGTGACGGTAATCCCTATCACGGCAAAGAGCAATATCACGTAAGCCGTGTTTATCTTAAGTATTGCTATGAGCACGAACGAAGACACTGCCGCCAGTACAGCCCACTTGTTTTTGAGCGCTGACGGCGCCAGCTGTATCAACGCTACGGCTACCATACCAAGCGCCGCCGCCCTGAGTCCGGCCATGGCTCCCATTACCGTTCCGCTGTCGCCGAGCGCGGTTATTCCGCGGGCGATCAGGAGTATGAGAACAAACGAAGGAATGGTGACTCCGAATGTAGAGACCACCGATCCCAAAAGGCCCTTCTTCTTATAACCGACATAGGTAGCCATATTGATCGCCACCACTCCCGGCAGGCTCTGGCAAACCGCCACTATGTCCACGAACTCCTCTCTCGTAAACCACTTCTTCTCTTCTGTAAGTGTGTTCTGAAGAAGCGGGAGCATGGCAATGCCGCCGCCTATGGTGAAGGCGCCTAATTTGAAAAATACAATAAACAGTTCCGCGAGCATACTCATAGTGGTTATATTATAGCAAATCTGATATTTTACTTAAAATCGAAAAGAACCTTTGGTTTTTAAGTAATAAATCGGAATAATTTGGACGTCAATTACTTAAAATCGTGAAGGGATCTCAAGTATTTAAGTAAATATAAACTATTTTCTTTGCTGCTGTTACTTAAAAACAGAGTTTGATCTCACGTTTTAAGTAAGAATTCTTATGATTCCATCAGAAGATTACTTAAAATCACAGATTATTCTTTTATTTTAAGTAATGGAACGATTCTTAAAGTTCTTTTTTACTTAAGTCCAAAAGAAAAAATCTTATTTTAAGTAAAAGGATTAAAGAAAACGGGCATCGGCTGCTTATTGCCGATGCCCGTATTTTTTTAGTATTAATGATCACTCAATCGATATTAGTGATTGCTTATTTACTATTTGCAATCACCCATCCGGAATTTAGTGATTGCTTTATTAGCAATCGCTCATTCGATATTAGTGAGCGTTCAGTGTCTCTTCGGACAGTCTCGAGAAGAAGTATCTGCCGTCTCCTTCGAGGTCTACGAGAGCCTTTGCCTTAGCGATCGCGTCTTCGATGCTCACGAGCTCATGCTCTGACTCGCGGCGCAGCTTGTACTCTACCTTGCCCTCGCCGGCGAACTTGCCGACTGTGATCCTGATAGGGATACCGATGAGGTCGGCGTCGTTGAACTTGACTCCCGGTCTCTCATCGCGGTCGTCTACCATTACCTCTACGCCCATGTTCTCGAGTTTCTTCTCGATGTCATATGCGACCGCGAGCTGCGTCTCGTCATTCGGCTTGATGACCGTGACGATCACGTGATACGGAGCTACCGACAGCGGCCAGATGATACCCTTATCATCATGATGCTGCTCTACTATGGCCTGCATGGATCTTGTGATCCCTACACCGTAGCAGCCCATCCAGTACGGATGATCCTCGCCGTTCTCGTCCTTGAAAGTAGTGTTCATGCTCTCGGAATACTTGAGTCCCAGCTTGAATATCTGGCCGACCTCGATACCGCGTCTGAACTTGACCGGCTTTCCGCAGTGCGGGCAGCGATCTCCTTCCTGGAGCGTCTTGATATCCGTAACGATATCTCCTGTGTAGTCTCTGCCGTAGCAGACTCCTGTCAGGTGGTGGTCCTCTTCATTGGCGCCGGCGCACATGTTGACTGTGCCTACCAGCTCTGTATCAACTACTACGATGCAGTTCTTGAGTCCCATAGGGCCCGTGAATCCAGCGACGGATCCTGTGATAGGGCCTGTGACATCCTCGTCAGCAAACTCGATGTAGTGCTCAGGCACGTTCAGAGCGTTGACCAGCTTGATCATGTTGAGCTGTCTGTCGCCTCTGACGAATGCCACTACGTTGTCTTTCGGCTGAAGGTCTGTGTCATATGTTGTGAACATGAGAGCCTTGATGGACTTCTCCACAGGCAGCTTCAGGTAGTTGCAGACGTCCTCGATGGTCTTTGTGCCAGGTGTGAACACCTTCTGTACCGGCTGCATCTCTTCTTTAGGCGGTTCGTCGTCTACGCACTCAGCTCTTTCGACTGTAGCGGCCATTCCGCAGTTGTCGCAGTAGAGGATGTCGGACTCGCCCCAGTCGGAGAGAGCCGAGAACTCATGTGACTTGCTTCCGCCGATAGGGCCGTTGTCAGCCTCTACGATCCTGTAGTCAAGATCCATACGAGTGAAGATCTTCTCGTACGCGTGATACTGCCTCATGTAAGCGACGTTCAGATCTTCTTCCGTGGCGTCGAATGTATAGGCGTCCTTCATGATGAACTCTCTTGTTCTCAGGAGTCCGTATCTCGGACGCGACTCGTCTCTGTACTTGAACTGTATGTGATAGAGCGAGAACGGAAGCTCTTTATACGATGACCACTCCTTGCGGACGAAATCGGTGAAGATCTCTTCGCATGTAGGGTTAAGTATGAAGTCGTTGCCGTTCCTGTCCTGTATTCTCCAAAGCTCAGGGCCGTACGCGTACCATCTGCCCGTCTCCTTCCAGAGTTCGGCAGGGTTGATGTGCGGCATGTAGATTTCCTGGCAGTCGACGTAGTCCATCTCTTCACGGACGATCTGCTCGACTTTTCTTACTGTTCTCCAGCCCAGCTTAGGGAACATGTAGACTCCCGCGGCTTCCTGCTTGATCATGTTTGCTCTTACAAGCAGTTTATGGCTCTCAAGCACGGCGTCGGACGGTGCCTCTCTGAGCGTCTTAAGATGGTTCTTGGATAATCTCATTTTTAAAAACTCCCTTCTATTGCGGCAGTGGCCATGGCCGCCATGCCTTCTCCCCTGCCTGTGAACCCGAGTCCTTCTTCCGTAGTCGCCTTCACATTTACGGCGCTTTCAGGTATCCCGAGTGTGTTCGATAAATTGTGCTTCATTTGTTCCATATAAGGCGACAGCTTCGGAGCCTGGGCGATGATCACGACATCTACGTTCACGATCCTCACGTTGCCCAGCATGCCTTTGACTTCAGCCAGAAGCTTCATCGAATCGGCGCCTTTATATTTCTCATCGGTATCAGGGAAATGCTTTCCTATATCTCCCAGTCCCGCTGCCCCGAGCAGTGCGTCCATCAGAGCGTGTACAGCTACATCCGCGTCTGAATGTCCGTCCAGCCCGAGATTGCTGGGGATCGGGGTCCCGCAGAGTATAAGGGGTCTCCCCGGGACAAGTCTGTGTACATCATATCCGATACCTGTTTTGCAAGTCATTTGGATATCCTCTCTGGTGGTTATCTTGTAATTTGCAGTCGAGCCTTCTACCAGAGCCACGCTTATGCCGGCATATTCCGCGACCATTGCGTCATCTGTGGCAGAATAGCCGTCACGCACCGCTCGCTCATGAGCCTTCACAATGTCGGAAAGCCTGAAAGTCTGCGGTGTCTGGGTCCTGTAGATAAGTTCCCTCCTGACAACGTTAGTGTTCATTATAGGATATGTTATAGATTCTTTCAATGCCAATTCTGTGACATATTCAGGTTTTTCGATATTGATCATGCGCGTGGAGTCGCTCGAAGGCAGCGCGGTGCATACCGCCCTGCAGCGTTTCATGGTATCGATGTTGCGCCTTATGATCTCCTCGCTGATACCCGGCCTCGCGGCATCATGTATGAGTACGATCGCGTCGTCCTCATCTATACCTGCCTCTTTTGCGTCGGACGAAGCTGCTTTGATGCCTTCCCTGACAGAGTCCGCTCTTGTCGCTCCTCCCCGGACGACCGCTATGCTCCCCGGTTCCCTGCCGGTCACCCTTTCACACTCCGCCGTGATCTCTTCATATATCTCGTCAAGAGAGCCGTCCTCCGGTGAAACGACGTAGACCTTATCAATATAGTCAAGAGATGTAAATGCTTTTATCGCGGTCCCGAGCACAGTCGAGCCACCAAAAGGAAACAGCTGCTTCGGCACATCGATTCCCATGCGCGTGCCTTGGCCGGCTGCAACTATGACTGTGCATATCCAGTTAGAAATGTTCTCTACCATAAAGTCTTTTCTGCTGCGACCTTCTGCGATCTTCTTCAACGGTCTTATACTATAATCCTACGCAATGTCTTCTGCAATGGATTTCACCAAATATTCTTTTTCCAATGTAAATGGCCGATCCTTTATCTAGCCCCTGCTATATGTTGGATTCGACCATCCCGTCTGCTTCTTCCATTGTGTAGCCGCCCGAGTAGATGAGTTCGCTCTCAAGTATCTGCTTGGCCGTGCTGAGGAGTTTTTTCTCCCCGGTGGAAAGCGGTTTCTTTCTGTCCGTCCTGACGAGATTCCTGACTACCGCCGCCACCTCCAGGATGTCTCCTGTCTGCAATCTCTCGGTGTTCTCACGGTATCGTTTGTTCCAGTTAGGGTTCATGGGCTCAGTTTCTCCTTTGAGCACTTCCATGACCTCTTCTATGCGTCCGGGGTCAATAATAGGCCTGACACCCAGCTTCTCGCAGTTGTCCACGGGGACGGAGGCTTCCATGCGGCAATAAGGAAGCGACACATTATAATACGTGCGCATCTCACCGAGAAAATCCTTTTCGACGATCTCGGTAATGATGCCCGCTCCGTACATCGGATATACAATGTAGTCGCCGATCTTGAACACGACAGTCTCCTCCTTTTACACTATGATTATAGCCGCCTTTGCACCAAAAATCAAACAAAAATAAATATGTAATATTATCACCAGCATATATACTTGTCAACTATAATAAGTCATCAATCAAAATGCCTGCCCGTTTACGGGCAGGCATTGTTTTTATGATCGGCCAAAAGCGTTTATCAGTTGGAGAGCCAGGCGCGTATAGCGTCGCTTATATTGGCGGCTCCCATAACTCTGATATCAGCGTCTCCACGGTATTGCCTGGCGTTGTTTTCCGGCAGTATGACAGCCTCGTAACCCAGCCTCACGGCTTCCTGTATTATCCTGTCGGCATTCGGTACCGAGCGGAGGTTTCCGGTCAGACCTACCTCTCCGACGGTCACTGTTCTGCGCGATGACTGCCTGCTCTTGAAAGAGCTGTAGATCGCGAGAGCGACAGCCAGATCCGTAGAAGTGCTGCCCGTGTTCATGCCTCCCACTACGTTCACGTACACGTCGTAATCGAGCAGGTTCAGCCCCGCCTTTTTCTCGAGCACCGCGAGTATCATGCTGAGGCGGTTCTGACTTATCCCTATTGCCGTCCTGCGCGCAAATCCCACGTTAGCGCGGCTCACCAACGCCTGTATCTCAAAGAACACCGGCCGGCTTCCTTCGTAGACCGCCGATATGACCGAGCCTTCTTCGCAGGCGCTGCTCTCAATGAGGCTTCCGCTGAGGTCGGGCACCTCGATCATTCCTTCGGATGTCATCCTGAACGCGCCTATCTCGTCCGTGGTGCCGAAGCGGTTCTTGAACGAGCGCAGTATCCTGAGGTCTCTGTCGCGCTCACCGCTGAAGCTCAGAACGGTGTCTACCATGTGTTCTATGGTCTTCGGCCCGGCAAGATCGCCCGACTTTGTGACGTGCGCCACTATGAAGACAGGCACGTGGTTGTTCTTGGCGTACCTTATAAGCTGTCCCGAGCACTCCCTTATCTGAGTGAGGCTTCCGGCTACCGAGTCGGCGGACGCCGAGTACATGGTCTGTATCGAATCGACTATGAGCAGGCACGGCCTGATCTCATCGCAGGCCGCCATGATGTTTTCGATGTTGGTCTCGGGATATATGTAGAGCGAATCGCTGATCTTTCCGAGCACGCGGTCCGCCCTGAGTTTGACCTGCTCGCCGGATTCCTCTCCGCTCACATAAAGGACGGGGCCGAAGCTGTCCGCTACCCTGCCCGCCATCTGAGCGATGAGAGTCGACTTGCCTATGCCGGGTTCACCGGATATAAGCGTGAGGGATCCCGGAACTATGCCGCCTCCGAGCACGCGGTCAAGTTCGGATATGCCCGAGCTCATGCGTGCGTGTTCATGCGTGCCGACGCTGCCGAGCCTGACGGGACGGGCTTCGCCTCCCAGTCTTCTGCGGGTGTCGTCCTTGCTGTCCTCGAGAGGCGCTATTTTTTGCTCCACTATGGTGTTCCACGAGCCGCAAAAAGAGCAGCGGCCCTGCCAGGCCGTATACTCGTTGCCGCACTCGGTGCACATGAATACTGTTTTTGCCTTCTTTACCATTATCCCTTTATGCTTCCTCGCCGGTCTTCCTGGCCGGCGGCTTTCTTACCGTCTCCATCTCGAACCAGAAATCCGAGCCCTTGCCTTCTTCGCTTTCAACTCCGTACTGGGCGTTGTGCAGATTGAGCAGGCCCTTCACGATCGCGAGCCCGAGGCCGGTGCCTTCTATGCCGCGCTCATGGTTGGCCGATGTCCGGTAATACTTGTCCCAGACGTGACCGATCTCATCAGACGGGATGCCCACGCCGTGATCGATGCAGTGGAACGTGACTTTCTTACTGCCCCTTACGAGTTTTATTTCTACGTATTTGTTGTCGCCGGAATACTTGACGGCGTTTGACACGAAATTGGTCATCACCTGCATGAGCCTGCTGCGGTCACCCACCACATAGGCAGGCTTGCAAGGGTGGAACCGCATCTCAAAGCCTTCAGACTCCGCGAGCACCCTGAAGCTTTCGTATACGCTCTCAGCCGCCTCCACCAGGTCGAATGTCTCCATGTGCATTTCGACGTTGTTGGACTGCAGGTTAGAGACCGAAAGCATGTCAGTGACCAGCCTGTTGAGGCGCTCAGTCTCTGAGATGATGATGTTGAGGTCGGCGTTGCGCTTCTCCGGATTGTCGCCCGATATGTCGATTATCTTCTCGGCGTACGAGCGGATCATAGTGAGCGGCGTCTTGAGGTCGTGTGAAACGTTCGCGATGATCTCACGCTGGTAAAAGTCGGTCTTTTCCATCTCGTACGACGCCTTGTTGAGCGCGCGGGCGAGTTCCTTGGTCTCGGTAAATCCCGCGCCGTTGAATTTCACATCGTAATTGCCTTTGGAGAGTTCCTTGGCCGAATTTGTCAGGTTCTCTATAGGAGATGACAGGCGCACCGAAAGCGCGAACGCCAGCAGGAACGATACCACGAGGACTATGAACGAAATATATATGAGCATCTTGCGGAGTATCCTGACAGTTACCTGGTCAGGGTAAAGCGGCGCGACGATGCAGAGCACGTTGTCGTAACCATACGCTTTGATATGAGCTGCGTAGACCAGTCTGGACGCGGCGCCTGACGGGTCGCGCTTGGTCTCGGAGATGCTTACCTGTCCGGACGTCTCAAGGTCATTCCTGATGTCCGTAACATCCGGCTCATAGTCTTCCGTATCATTTACAGTGCGCGTACCGTCGTATACAAGGCTGGCCCCTTCGAGCTCCATCTCTATATAGATGCCATTAGTGCCAGCGGTCTGCGCGGCGTATGAGTCGAAGCTCTGAAGGTCTCGCCTGAACTGATTCTCAAGCGCTTCAGCCGTGAGGATGACCTCCTGGGAGCGCGCCCTTTCATAGTAGCTGTTCAGGAAAAAATTCGACAGACCCCAAAGGACCGCGACCATAAAGAGCGCGAAAACGACGAACGACATGAGCGTCGTCATCTTTATGCTGCTCGTATCCAGTCTGCTGCCGGCGCCTGTCCTGTTACCGGTCCTCTTTCCAGTGTGGTCTGCCATCCGTCACCCTTTCTGATGACTATTCTTCGTACTCGAACTTATAGCCCACGCCTCTCAGGGTCACGATGAACTTGCGGTAAGGGCCGAGGCAGTTGCGCAGGTTCTTCACATGCGTGTCTATGGTCCTGTCGTCGCCGAAGAAATCGTAGCCCCAGATGTCTTCAAGGAGCTTCTCTCTGGAGAGCGCGATGTTCTTGTTCTGTATCATGTAGAAGAGCAGGTCGTATTCCTTAGGTGTAAGGTCCACGCGCTTTCCGTCCACGGAAATGGTGCGCGCTGCCATGTTGACCTCGAGACCGTCGAACTTCTGGACCGTCGAGATCTTTTTGTCCGAGGAGTCTCTGCGGTTGAGGACCGCGTTGACCCTCGCCATCAGCTCCTTAGGGCTGAACGGCTTAACGACGTAGTCGTCGATCCCCAGCTCAAATCCGAAGAGCTTGTCATACTCCTCGCCCCTTGCCGAAAGCATTATTACAGGGATGTCCCTTATCTTCTGTATCTCTTTGACAGCGCTGAAGCCGTCGAGCTTTGGCATCATGATATCCATGATGATCAGGTCGTAGTCGTTCAGCTTGACCATGCCGATGGCGCTCATACCGTCGGCGGCTTCTTCTGCCTCGTATCCGCTGAATTCCGCGTATTCTCTTATGACCTCGCGGATCTTGTCTTCGTCATCTACGATCAGTATCTTTTTCATACGGGTTCCTCCGTTTTTTATTCTGTGCATATACATAGTTAGTATATCACATCGAGAGCCCGGGTTGCGCCATAAAAGAAGAGCCTGCTCATTTGAGCAGGCTCTTTATTGTCTTATTCCTCTCTTATGAAGCGCAGGTCTACGCCCATAAAACTGGCCGTTATGTCTTCACCGTCATCCTTGAAGGTCAGCTTCGTATCACCCTTTGTCTTGAATCCGTCACTTGTCAGTGACCAGGTGATATTCGAAACTTCCTCAGTCCCGTCATCTTCGGTACTTACGAAGGTGCCGGTCCCGTCACCGTTCAGGGTCAGTTTGAACACTCCGCCTTCGATAGCTCCGGACTCACCGGCAAAGGACACCGATTCAGCTCTCCATGTTCCTACATACTTACTGTCGGAAAGGTCTTCACTTCCGCCGCCGCAGGACGCAAGCGCGAACATCATGATCATCATTAAACTCAGTAATAGCGCTATGGTTTTTCTCATAAAGATTCATCCTCCTCTCCATTCAGGGATCCGGACTTTATCATTTGTATGTAATTATACCTGTTTAGCAAGTCCCTGCTACTTCGCAAAATGCTTGCCGGCCTCATCCCCGCTCACGGGAGTCACATCCGCCTCAACGGTTTCCGGAACAGCTGCCCTGCCGAGCGGTATGCCTGCAGGAGGCTCATAAGTCTTTCCCTTCTTTTCCGCTTTTCTGCGTTTCTTCTCTACATACTTCTCGTTGGCCCTCGCCGCGTCGTTCTTCCTTACACGATCGAAGAGCTTCGTCTTTCTGCTTATGAAGTAGATCACGGCGACGTAAACGCCGTAAATGATCGCGGTCGCGATGACGCTGTCCATGGTCGCCTCAGAACTGATCTTCGTGAGGTCCAGTCCCACAAGATAGAATATGGCCATGTTGTTCGCGACATGCAGAGCGGCAGATGCCTCCACGCCTCTTCCTATCCATGCGGCGAGCGCGAACGCGACCCCGCTTATCACGATCTCCGCTTTTCCTATCATGTTATACGGGTGAGAGGCTGCAAATATCACGGCCTGCAGTATGACAGCTACGACCGGGATCCTGAACCAGGAGCCGAGCGTCTGCATGAGAAGTCCGCGATATACGTACTCCTCGGCAATACACTGCAAAGGTCCGATCACGGTAAGCACGACGAAACTGATGATCGTAAACTTGTTGACCGGGCCGTGGCCGCTTTCCATGAACGCAAGCACGGCTATAGGCAGCGAGACACAGATGATCGCCACAAGCAGGCATCTGAAGAACACCTTGCCGCTCCATCCTCCTCTTGACGAGGAGTATGAAGAAAACGGGCGGTCCCTCACGATGACTGCTGCCAGGGCGAGCGCCGGTATCATGACAGCTACGCCTCCGAGGTTTATCAGCGATCCCTGCCAGTCGACTACATTTAAATCATCATAGCCGGTGGATATGTACTCCAGGATGTTTGCCGCGTCTCCGGTAGAATAGCCGAGAGCCAGCTGAAGTCCCAGCGTAAGAAGCACTACGAACAGCACATAAAAAATGACGAACAGTACTCCGACTATTATCGGTTTATACCACCTGTATGCGGCAAATTGCCTGCCGTATGTCACATATACATGCTGTTCTTTTTCGGATTCTCTTAAAACATGCATAATTATCTGACCTTTTTTCAATATGCTTTCTAAACAATCGACCCGCCCGTCATACGGGCGGGTCGCGATTTTGATTTATTCAGAGCGAAGCGTTTATTACTTCTCTTCCTGCTCCTTCTTGTAAGCGGCGATGACCTTGTCAGCGAGGTTCGAAGGGAGCTCAGCGTATCTTGCGAACTCAACTGTGAAGGAACCTCTTGCCTGTGTCATCGATCTGAGAGCGATGGCGTAGTCGAAGAGTTCTGCCTGAGGAGCCTCAGCGTGCAGCACTGTGCCGCGGCTGGAGGAATCCATTCCGAGAACCATTCCGCGTCTGTTAGGCATGTCGCCCATGACTGCTCCTACGAATGCTTCAGGAACTGTGATCTCGAGCTTCATGATAGGCTCGAGCAGGCACGGTCTGGCCTCAACGATACCCTTCTTGAACGCCAGCGAAGCAGCGATCTTGAACGATACTTCGTTGGAGTCTACTTCGTGGTAGGAACCATCGTAGAGAACAGCCTTGATGTTCTGTACCTTGCATCCGGCCAGAGGGCCCTTCTCCATGCACTCGAGTAGTCCCTTCTCGACAGCCGGTACGTAGTTCTTAGGTACCGATCCGCCAAAGAGCTCTTCGCTGAACTCGAGTCCGTCTTCCTGGGATGGCGAGAATCTGATGTGGACGTCGCCGTACTGTCCCGCGCCGCCGGACTGCTTCTTGTGCTTGCCCTGTACGTCGGATGTGCCCTTGATGGTCTCTCTGTAAGCGATCTTCTGAGGGATCACGTTTACGCTGACGCCGTATCTGTCCTTGAGCTTAGCCTGGATGATCCCGAGCTGGATGTCACCCTGGCCGCCCAGCAGTGTCTGGTGCGTCTCGGCGTTTCTCTCGAGAACGAATGTCGGATCCTCTTCCATGAGTCTGGAGAGACCCTGAGCCATCTTCTCGTCCTCGTTCTTGTCGGCAGCCTCTACCGCTACGAAGTAGCAAGGTGTCGGGAACGAAGCCGGCTTTACAGTGACCTGCTTTGCCTTAGGGCAGAGCGTGTCGCCCGTCTTTGTGTTCTGCAGCTTACCGAGAGCTACCAGGTCGCCCGCGACTACCGTGTCCGTCATCTCCTGAGCCTTGCCCCTTACGAAGAATACGGAACCGAGCTTTTCGGACTTCTCCGAACGCGGGTTGTATACGTCAGCGCCGGACTTGAGCGTTCCGGAAACGACCTTCGCGTAGGAGATCTTTCCGAGGAACGGGTCAGCCAGTGTCTTGAAGATGTAGAGCACCAGGTCTCCCGCAGGATCGCAGGCGATCTCGATGTCATTGCCGTCTGCATCCTTAGCTTCTGTAACAACTGTCTCCGGCTTCGGAACGTACTTGCAGAGAGCGTCGAGGACCTCTTCTACTCCTTCGCCTGTCAGTGCGCTCATCTTGAGGATAGGCATGATGTCTCCGTTGTGGATTCCCATTGCCAGGCCGTGCGCGAACTCCTCGTCAGTGAATGCTTCTCCTTCGAAGAACTTCTCCATGAGTTCCTCGTCAGCGGCTGCGACCGCCTCGTCGAGAGCGTCCTTATCTTCGAGAGTAACACATGCGCTGCCGAACTTGTCCTGGATCGAAGCGATGACTTCGTCAACATTGATGTTGTCCTTGTCGATCTTGTTGATGATGAAGAATGTCGGCGAATTGAATTCCTTTACAAGGTCCCATGCCTTCTCGGTACCTACCTGGATGCCGGACGAAGCGTCAACCATGATGATTGCTGTGGCGCCTGTCGAAAGAGCGGCTCTCGCCTCTCCCGCGAAGTCGAAGAATCCCGGTGTGTCGATGAAGTTGAGCTTTGTGCCCTTGTACTCTACCGGTACGAGCGTCTGGTTGATGGTGTATCCCTTCTCGATCTCCATCTTCTCATAGTCGGATACTGTGTTGCCCGACTCTACCTTACCGAGTCTGCTGATCACTTTGGTGTTCAGCAGACCTGCTTCAAGGAAGGTGGTCTTGCCGGTGCTGCCGTGTCCGAGCAGCACGATGTTGCGGATCTTGTCGCTAGTATAGCCTTTCATGTGTTCCTCCTGATTTTAGTTGCGGAAATGTCATACCCTTCCGGACACGCTCTCGCTAAGTCCTCACGCAGCGGTACTAAGTTCTGACTTCGCTGCCGCTCGTCAATCGCTAAGTGCCGGCGTTGCGGTGTTGTCCGGGCGGGTATGACATCACCGCTTATTATTATTTGATTAACTTATTTAACTACTCTCTTCTTAGAACTCGGCGTTGCCCGGCGTACGCGGGAACATCTGGACGTCCCTGATGTTGCTCATGCCCGTAAGATACATGAGGATGCGGTCGAATCCGAGGCCGTAGCCCGAGTGGAATACGCCGCCGTATCTTCTGAGATCGAGATACCAGTCGTAAGTGTCTTCGTCGAGCCCCATCTCGCGGATCCTCTGAACGAGAACGTCGTAGCGCTCTTCTCTCTGGCTTCCGCCGATGATCTCGCCGACTCCCGGCACCAGCATGTCCATAGCCGCGACCGTCTTGCCGTCATCGTTCAGCCTCATATAGAAGGCCTTGCAGTCCTTAGGATAGTTGATGACGAACATCGGCTTCTTGAATACCTCTTCGGTGAGGTAGCGCTCGTGCTCCGTCTGAAGCTCCAGGCCCCACTCTACCGGGTACTCAAACTTCTTGCCGGACTTCTGCAGGATATCGACCGCCTCTGTGTATGTGATGCGGACGAATTCAGAGTTGACGATGTGATCGAGTCTTTCCAGCAGGCCCTTGTCGATGAAACTGTTGAAGAACTGCATCTCTTCAGGGCAGTGCTCCATGACGTAGCTGATGATGTACTTTATCATCTCCTCGGCCATGTCCATGTTGCCGTTGATGTCGCAGAACGCCATCTCGGGCTCCATCATCCAGAATTCGGAAGCATGTCTCGCGGTATTGGAGTTCTCGGCTCTGAACGTCGGTCCGAACGTGTAGATGTTGCGGAACGCAAGCGCCATGATCTCTCCTTCAAGCTGACCCGATACAGTCAGGCCCGCCTTCTTTCCGAAGAAGTCCTTGCTGTAATCGATGCTGCCGTCTTCTGTGCGAGGCAGGTCATCAAGGTCGAGCGTCGTCACCTGGAACATCTCGCCCGCTCCCTCGCAGTCGCTGCATGTGATCTCAGGCGAGTGCACGTAGATGAAGCCTTTCTCCTGGAAGAACCTGTGGATCGCGAACGCCGCGACGCTCCTGACTCTGAATACCGCGGAGAAAGTGTTGCTGCGCGGTCTCAGGTGAGCGATCTCCCTGAGGAACTCCATCGTGTGGCGCTTCTTCTGGAGCGGATAGTCCGGATCGGAATCCGACAGGAGAACGATCTCATCCGCCTTGATCTCAAACGGCTGCTTGGCTTCAGGCGTGAGCACCAGCGTGCCCTTTACCTTTACACCGGAACTCAGGCGGAACTTCGACACCTCTGTGAAGTTGGCGAGCTTATCAGCCTCATAGACCACCTGCACAGGCGTGAAGAACGTACCGTCGTTGAGTGAAATGAATCCGAACTGGTTTGAGCTTCTGTTGCCTCTCACCCACCCGTATACCATTACCTCTTTGCCGGCATATGCTTCTGTGTTTCTGAATAATTCTCTGATCTCGATATCTTTCATCTTTAAAAAGTCCCTTTAAATTGGTCTGCTGACGCTTTCGCGCTAGCCGTAAGATTATATCACAGAGCAACGCACGCTGTCATTAAAAATCTGTTGAAAAACAGCACATATAGAGCGCCGGCCCGATTGCATAGCGGGCGGTTCTTTGATGTCCCGCCGGATAATGGAAAGAGCATTCTTTTATCACCCTGCCGGGTCGCTGAAAGTACAGTTCTATATAAGCCCCCGTTTATGGTAAAATTGATTTGTATGTCAACAACAGAAAACGAAAGGAGGCATTTTATGTCAATCCCAACTCCTCATATAAACGCAAAAGCCGGCGACTTTGCCGAGACCGTGCTTATGCCGGGTGATCCGCTGCGCAGCAAGTTCATCGCGGAGACTTTCCTTGAGAACCCTGTTCTTGTAAACAACGTACGCGGTGTCCAGGGTTACACAGGCACATACAAGGGCAAGAGAGTATCGGTCATGGCTTCGGGCATGGGCCAGCCGGCCATCGGCATTTACTCGTATGAGCTCTTCGCGTTCTATGATGTGAAGAACATCATCCGCATCGGATCCTGCGGATCCATCGACCCCGAGCTGCATGTCCGCGACATCATCATCGCGCAGGGAGCGTGCACAAACGGCAACTACGCCGATCAGTACCGACTTCCGGGCACCTACGCTCCTATCGCTTCATACGAGCTCCTCGAAAAAGCAGTAGCGGCGACAAGAGCCTCCGGCGTTAAGTTCAAAGTCGGAAACATTTTCTCATCTGACATGTTCTATGACGACGCGGCCTCTGCTATGGAATGGGCCAAGATGGGCGTGCTCGGTGTCGAGATGGAATCCGCGGCTCTTTACTGCAACGCAGCCAGACTCGGCAAGAACGGCCTCTGCATCTGCACCATATCCGATTCCTTCAACTATCCTGAAGAGAATACGACAGCAGAAGAGCGCCAGAACTCCTTCACAAAGATGATGGAGATCGCCCTCGAGATCGCGTAAAAAACCACAGGCTACTAGAGTCGTAGACTGCTTAAAAGACATTGGTTTTGATCCATTGGGCCCGGCCGGCTGCTATTAGCAGGCTTTACCAAGTAATACGGCATTATGAGTAATGTAGTTAGTCCGATATCGCAAGTTGCTGCGGTATCGGACTAATTTGTGCGGTGTTTTGTTTATAGAATTAGTACGATTTCGGTACTTCTTCTGGTATCGGACTAATTTGCGGGATCTTTTGCGTTTGTTTTTGGTCCGATTTCATCGGTTCATTCAAAATCGGACTAATATTATGGATTCGTGCCACATAAAAAAGCGGCAGCATCAGACTTGTGCAAGGCGCCGCTTTCATTTACGAACATTTAAGGCAGTTACCCCGCTGTGTTCGTAGCCACCTTTCTAATAATACGAACATTCGAACTTGTCATATCCTCATGTTCGTAACAATCCTCTCTATAATACGAACATTAACCAACACCCAAGGCCATTGTTCGTAAAAAACACCGTTATGGCTATTCCCAAACCTCTTATTTTACGAACAATCAAGGCAATCACCCTGCTGTGTTCGTAATAATCCGCCCATCATTACGAACACCAGATACTCTGCATGCTATTTGTTCGTAATAATCTACCCATCATTACGAACACCAGATACTCTGCATGCTGTTTGTTCGTAATAATTCAATTTCCGTTACGAACATCAGACCAAAGCAAAGGCCATTGTTATATATTCGGACTTCTTCCGCTTTTCCAGTATTTCATTCAGTCTTTTTCGGTATGTTGTTCAATCATCCTCAGTATTCTTACCAGCGCCCTTCAGTTTTTTCATTCAGTCTTCCAACATCAGGCGGATGATCTCTTCGTCCGTCTCCCTCATGCCGAACCTTGCCAGTTTTCCGACTGTGTCTATGGTGCTTTCAACACCCTTCTTGACGAGTCCGTCGCCTCCGAAGAACTGGTTGCCTTTATTGAACATCGACAGTCCCATCAGGCCCGCCTCGACTGACACGGCGATTTTTGCCGCGCAGCTTGCCTTTGCTCCGTCGCATACTATGCCCGAATTGACCGCAAGCGCGTTGACAACCGTATGAGCAACGCCGTCGACTCCTTTGCCCTGCAGGTAGGCTATACCCGCTCCGGCACCGCAGCCCGCGCTGACGGCTCCGCAGTACGCGGAGAGCGTTCCGATGCCCGTCTTAAGATGTATGGTGACCAGGTTGGATACGCAGAGCGCTCTCAGGAGTTCTTCGCTTGATTTGTTGTGCGCTCTCGCGTAGACGATAACGGGTACGCTTGTGGTGATGCCCTGGTTGCCGCTGCCGGAATTTATCACGACAGGCAGTTCGCAGCCGTTCATCCTGGCGTCGCTGGCCGCTGCCGCGTAGCCTCTCATCACGTATTTCAGGTCATATTCATGGCCCAGCATGATGGTGCTTCCGATGTTGGCGCCGTAATCGCCGGCAAGCCCTTCCTCGGCGATCGCCATGTTGTATTGGATCTGCCTTTCAAGGACCTCGCGCACCTCTTCAACGTCCACGATATCGGCGAATTCCACTATGTCCTCTATCGTGAGGCAGTCCCTGTCGGTCAGGCCGGCGGATTTAGATTCGCTCACGTCCTTGCTTGATATGATGTTGTCGTTCAGGCGGATCATCACGATGTTTGTATGGTGATCGACTATCCTGACGAACGCCGAGTCCGCGCCCCTGAACGCAGTCACGCCAATGTCAAAGATGTGGCCGTGGTCCACGTGCCTTACTTCTATTTCAGACTCTTTGAGATATTTGCCGATCTCCTCTATCTGCTGAGGAGTCACGTTTGAGATGACCTCAAGTTCGGCGCCGGCATCACCTGCTACGGCTCCTGCAGCCGCGGCGGCCTGTATACCGCGCAGCCCTCCGGTATGAGGTACCACTACGCTCTTTACGTTCTTGATGATGTTGCCGCTGACCTCGACAAGAAGACGCTCCGGGCGGGAGCCCAGCGTCTCCGTGGCCTTCGCGGCTGCATAGGCGATGGCGATCGGCTCAGTACAACCCATCGCCGGCATGAGTTCTTCTTTGAGGATCTGAACATATGCCTTGTAGCGGCTGTCGGTTTTTTTCATCTCTGCCCCCTTCCCCTGATCGGAACATTCCTGAGATAGTGCTGTAGATAGTGTCGTTTAAGGTGCAGTATATTGTTTTATGCTCTTCGGATGCGCCTCTACTTCTTTCTATAGTTCCTCGTGCGCGGCGCTTTTTGTTCTTCGCGCACGGCTCTATCTTTTTTGTATGCCGGTCGCACGCCTCTATTTCTTTTTGTGTTTTTTTGCGCGCGGCTCTATTTCTTTTTATGTTCTTCGCGCCATTTCTTTATGGCTTCGTAGCGTTCCTTGAATCGCGGCTCAAAACCCTGATCTCCCGGATGGTAGTACTCCCTGCCGCGCAGATTGTCCGGCAGGCACTCCATGTCGGCTATCTTGTCTTCCGTGTCATGCGCGTAGACGTAGCCCTTGCCGTAATCGAGTTCCTTCATCAGCTTGGTAGGAGCGTTGCGGATCTGCAGCGGAACGGGCTCGGCTATGTGCTCGTTGGCGTCGCGCGCCGCCTGCATGTAGGCGACGTCCATGGCATTGGACTTAGGCGCGAGCGCGTTGTAGATGACGGCCTCGGTGAGGTGCACGCTGCACTCCGGCATTCCGATCAGATGGCAGGCCTGGAATGCCGCGACCGAGAGCTCCAGGGCTCTCGGATCGGCGAGGCCGACATCCTCCGCCGCGAAGCGCGTCACGCGGCGCGCTATATACATCGGGTCCTCGCCCGATTCCAGCATGCGCGCCAGCCAGTAGACTGCCGCGTCCGCGTCCGAATTCCTCATCGATTTATGCAAGGCGGAGATCAGATTGTAATGCTCCTCGCCCTGCTTGTCGTACAGCAGCGACTTTCTTGAAGTGCACTGCTCAAAATCTTCCGTAGTGACTGTGATAACTTCGTGTCCGTCAGCCGGGTCGCTCGAATGATTCGCGTTCAGGACCATCATCTCCAGAGTCGAAAGCGCGGTCCTCGCGTCCCCGTTTGCAAACGACGCGAGCGCGCTTATGACGTCATCACTGATCCTGAGGTCCTGTCCGCCGAATCCCCTCGGATCCGAAAGCGCGTTCCTTACCAGCTGCTCTATGTCCTCCGGACTCAGCTGGTGCAGTACAAACACCTTGCACCGCGACAGCAAAGCGCCGTTCACCTCAAACGAAGGATTCTCGGTCGTAGCGCCTATCAGGATAATGCTGCCTTTCTCTACGAACGGCAGGAACGCGTCCTGCTGCGCCTTGTTGAATCTGTGGATCTCATCCACGAAAACGATGGTGCGCGCGCCTATGGCGGTCATCTTATCCGCCTGCTGCATCACCGTCTTGATATCCTTTATGCCGCTTGTCACCGCGCTGAAAGTGATGAACTGAGCGTCCGTCTTCGCGGCGATTATCTGTGCCAGAGTCGTCTTGCCGACGCCCGGCGGTCCCCAGAATATCATCGAAGATACGCTGTCACGCTCAATGAGATTGCGCAGGACCTTGCCCTCTCCGACAAGATGCTTCTGACCTACGAACTCATCGAAGTTCCTCGGCCGCATCCTTGCCGCGAGCGGCTGATTATCGTTTTTAGCGCTGTCAAAAATACTGATCTGACTCATTTACAGTTTCTTCTCCAACATTACCAGATCGACATTCTTTATGCCGTTGAACACGGTCGGAACGATCCCGCTCTCCGTATATCCCAGTTTCTCATACATCTTTCTTGCTGCGGTATTCCTGGCGTTGGTGTCTATCCTCAGCACCTCGCATCCGCGCTCCCTCGCGAGATCCTCATAGAACTTGACGAATGAGCGCCCTATTCCCTTGCCTCTCGCGTCAGGTTCGACCGCCAGCGTGTGCAGCACGGCCACCTTGTCGTCAGGCGCCTCGTATTTCCAGTCGACATCCGCGTACACGTCCACCTGTATCTTGTTGATGATACCGGTCGCCACCACCTCGCCGCCTATCTCGGCAACATACATGTCGCCTCTTTCGAGTGAGTCCTCGGCAGTATGCAGAGTCGGGTATATGCCTCTCTTCCAGCCGGTCGTCGTGTCGCCGGCTTCCTCGGCGTCATGAGTATGATCGTAGATCTTCTCGATTGCCGGTATGTCGCGGCTCTCAGCCTTTCTGAAGTTCTCGCTGTCGATGGCCTGGCGGAACTGCGTCTCGTAGAGATCCTTGTACGTGCCGCCGAGTTCGAGCAGTTCTTCGTGCGTACCCTGCTCGGCGATGACCCCGTCCTTCACGACGAGTATGCGGTCAGCCTTCAGTATGGTCGACAGCCTGTGCGCTATGACTATGCTGGTGCGGCCTTTCATCATCTGTTCGAGAGCGTCCTGTATCGAGTTCTCCGAGATCGAGTCGAGCGCCGAAGTCGCCTCGTCGAGTATCAGGATCTTAGGGTCCTTCAGTATGACTCTCGCCAGTGACAGCCTCTGCTTTTCGCCGCCCGAGAGCTTGAGCCCGCGGTTACCTACCTCTGTGTTGTAACCTTCAGGCTGGTTGCTTATGAATTCATGTATGTTCGCGATGCGGCAGGCCTCCCCGATCTCCTCCATCGACGCGTCATCCTTGGCGTACCTGAGATTCTCGAGTATGGTGCCGTTGAAGAGATAAGACTCCTGCGTTACCACGCCGATCTGCTCCCTCAGATATGTGAGGTCAAAATCCCGCACATCCACTCCGGCGATCTTCACGGCGCCTCCGCACACATCGTAAAGCCTCGGTATGAGATTGACCACGGTCGACTTGCCCGAACCTGAAGGCCCAACTATCGCGTACATGCTTCCGCCCGGGACCTCAAAGTTCACGTCCTTAAGGATAGGGTTCTCCGGGTTGTAGCTGAACGCGACATGCTCGTAGGTGATCGGCTTGTTGTCGACATCAGGCTTCTGCCCGTTCTGAGGCGAAACGATGGTGTTCTCCCTGTCGAAATAATCGAATATCCTGGTGAACAGCGCCAGCGATCTGGTGAAGTCCACAGAGATGTTCATCAGCTGCTCGATAGGTCTGTAGAGCCTGTTGATGAGAGCCACCGTCGCGGTTATCACACCGACGGTCAGGCTCGTATCTATCTGCCTGATTATGAAGTAGCCGCCCGCGAAGTAGATCAGCAGCGGTCCCAGCTGCGTGAACATTCCCATCACTACGCGGAAGAGCTGTCCCGACCTCTGCTCCTTAAGGTTGAGGTCGGTCACCTCCTTGTTGACCTTCACGAAGTCGTCGTATTCCTTCTGCTCGCGGGTGAATATCTTTACCAGCATCGAGCCGCTGACTGACAGCGTTTCATCGATCTTCTGGTTGAGCTCATCGCTCTTCGCCTGGCTCTGCGTCAGGTATTTCCATCGCGTGCGGCCGGCGGTCCTTGTCGGAAGCACCAGCAGCGGGATGACCGCGATTCCCACCAGCGCCAGCGGAGCGCTCATGCTGAAGAGCGCGACCAGTGTGGTGATAACGGTCGCCACGTTGCTCACGATATTTGAAAGCGTGCCGCTGATGACCGAACTGACTCCGCTGATGTCTGTGTTCATGCGCGTTATGATGTCGCCCTGCTTCTCCGTAGTGAAGAACGAATGCGGCATGTATTGCAGATGCTTGTACATCTGGTTGCGCATGTCAAAAATGATGCGTTGCGAGATCCACGCGTTGATGTAGTTCTCGAGCACACCGACCAGCTGGCTCACGGTCAGCGCCGCGAACGCGGCAAGCAGGAGCTTTATAAGGAGCTCCATGTTCCTGCCGACCAGCGCCTCATCGACGATGCGGCCGGTTATGATCGACGGTAAAAGCCCGACGGTCGCCGACAGCAGTATCGCGATGAACACGAAGATGAACTGCAGCCAGTAAGGTTTCAGATAACTCATTATCCTGGCGATCAGTTCCCTCGTCACCTTCGGCATATTCTGTTTTTCTTCCTCTGTGAGGAAGTGCATCGGGCCCATGCGGCCCGGTCCCGGTCCTGCCATTCCTTACCCTTTTCTATGTTGAGCGCTACGGCTGCAGCACTCCCTCCGGCTTTTCGCCTTCGAAATACAGATGATCTGTGTATACCTCCACGAACTTATCAGTAGGTACGCCGTAGTCCGTGTATGCGTTCTTGAATTCGGTCTTTCTTGTTCCATCAGCAGCGATCGTGATTATGGTCGCGCCTCTCTGCAGACCGGAATAACTGATATCCGTATAAGCCAGATTGTCGATAGAATATCCGTAGATCAGGTCGACGCCTTTGTAGTTGACCCATGCGTTGTTCACGTGGTCGTGACCGCAGTAGCAGGCCTCAAGCACTTTCAGCCCGTCAGGACCCAGAGTCTCAAAGAACTTGTCGATGTCCGCGAGCGAACCTTCCTTTGTGATTCCGCCGTGCCATATGCGGCTGTTCGTGGTATCGTCTATCAGTTCGTCCCAGACGCCGGAGATATACTTGGTATTCTTTGTATCCTTGAACCTGTTCTTTTCGAGTTCCTCGTACGCGATCCTGAACTCGCTGGTTGGTATATGGAAGAACGCTACGGTATCCGGGCTTCCGACCGCCTTGATCGCATTCGCCGCCCAGTCGACGGTGTCATCCCTGATGATGTCGTAGTTCCAGTCAAGAACAGCCTGTATGCTGTCGTCCACATACGCGTTACTGTCGATCAGCAGCAGGGCCTTCTTGACCTTGCCCTTCGTATCCTTTACCAGAATGATCTGGTTGCTGACCGTCGGCAGCTCGGCATCATCCGTGTAGTCCTGATCGAAGATGCAGTACTCGAAGCGGTCCTTCATGTACAGTTCGCCCAGCTTCTGCCTGCCTGTATAGCTGAACACTTCAGTGTCGTGGTTGCCGAATACGGTCGTGAAGTAAACTCCCTCATGCTCGAATATGCTTATGACGTCCCTTGCCGCCATGTAGTTGTTGAGCGTGCCTCCGCCGTTATAGACCGGTCCCGGCACCGCGAAGGTGTTGTCTCCGTCCAGAATAACGAGATCCGGCTTCTCCTTCTGGAGCATGGTGATTATTTCATAGACAGTCTTGCGGTCCTTCTCACGGCTCCAGATGCCCCCTCCCAGATGGATGTCGGTGAGCATCATGATCCGCAGATCCTTATCCGTGGTAAAGGTGTAATAACCTGTCTCCTTGTCGATCTCAGGAAGTATCCTTTCCGTATCGCTGTAATCGACCGGCTCAAAGCTGTTGATGTAGTGCCTAAGGTGGAGCGATACACCGTAGTTTACAGCCAAAGACGCCACGCACAGAACCACCGCGACGATCACGATCCACATAGGGATCTTCCACCAGAGCCCGCGTTTTTTCTTTTTCTTTTTGGTCTTATCCTCAGGAGCCATGTGCTTGTTGGCTCTTTTTTCTCTGCTCATGTATTCTTCGCTCATCGCGTTGTCCTCTCGTTATCTTTAAAGCTCGACCGGCACCGGCTTGCTGATCGGCTCGTTCATTACCTCAGGATGCTCAAGCATGTATTTGGCGATGCGGAGCGACTTCGCGTAATAGAATCCGTCCGCGAGCCTCTCATCGATGGTGAATGTGCAGTTGATAACATCTCTCGGCTGCCACGTGCCGTCCTCCATCAGCTTCTGCTCCTTGTGGAGAACGCCTATGGTGATCATCACAGAGCAAGTTCCGTAATTGCTCAGGTGGTGATAGCAGGAATCCGACCTGATCGATCCGAGGTTCGACAGGAGTACGGACGAGTAGTTCGGGTCGCCTGCCGTGAGCGCCTTAGGCATGATGCCGTGATATTCAAGCACTCTGAGCGAGCCGAAGAAAGCCTCAAGGAAAGGCCTCGGAAGGCTTCCGAAGAAGTTCATGAGCTTGTCGAGGTCATTGGACTTCTCCTTGCGGACCTTGGTGACATCGCCGATGATGAGCTTCGAGATAGAGTCGAAATTCATATCAGGGTCTACCTTAAGGAACATCAGGGTCTCGTCAGCCTCATCCTCGAACTTCTGCTTAACGACGAAAGACAGCGTGATGTCAGGTCTCTCGTAGTAAGTCCTGCCCGAGATGAAATAGTTCAGCTTAGGCCTGTGATAGACAGTTCTGGCGACTGCCGTGCAGATCGCGTGGAAGATCTTGAGGTTGGTGCCTTCCTTCTCGTTGCGCTCAGCCATGTATTTTACGAGATCAGTGACATCGAACTGCTCGGTCATGGATACCTCTGCCTCGGTTCTCTTAGGCATGATGTACGGCAGTATATTGTGATATCCGTCCGGCCATCTGACTCTCTTTCCGTCTCTTCTCTTATTTCTCATTTCATTTCCCCTTTGTAGTTTTCTATTATTTGCGTCCGGCACCTGGCCGGCGGTTTATTGACTTCATTTGATTTCCAGCTGTTTCAGTTTTTTCTCGCTGTATTCTTCTATCTGTTTCCAGAGCTTGTGCAGCTGTTTCTTATGCACGCAGAGTTTTTCCGTGCAATTGCTGCATTTCAGATACGCGTTGGTATGTTCCGAGAACCTTTCCGGATGTCTGTAGAACGTGATCTCCCATCTCACCAGCAGGGCTACGGAGAGCACCAGAAGGCTCCATGTGTACGTCTTCTCAACAAAGAAGAGCGGCGTGAACATCATCGCGAAGTCCCAGTTATAGATGCGGCACGCGCTGCAGCATTTGTTCTTCAGGAACCATGACTGGAACGGGCAGAAGAACATGATGCATATCATGTCGCATACCGAGTACGCTCCGCAGAGCAGTATCATGATGCCGTCGTCCAGAATGCCCATGATGTGCAGCGCTCCGAAGATACCGTTGAACACTATCCATATGAGCGCGACCAGCATCGTGGCGTTGTTGTCATGGACTATCACATCCGTCTCGCCGGTCTTTATGTAGTTTTGCGCAAACTGCTTCTGGCAGCCAGGGCTCTCTATCTTTGCCGGAAAGAAACGGAATATCATCTCGACGACATATACCGCCCAGACGAAAATGATGATCGCAGGCATCTTCTCCAGCCCTATGATGAACGGCTGATGGTAGATGAATCTGTACCTGATATACGCGTATACCAGAAGCAGAAACAGTATCGACCTGTATATAAGCCGTGTCCAGTGCCATACCCCTACAGGTGTCAGTTTTTTCCTTTGCAAAGCTCCCACCTAATGAGTCCTTTCCTCTTTCGATCCTGTAAGTTCTTTTAATTCTTCTGGTGTCAATTTCTCAAATATCGGGACGCAGCCCTTACGTACTGCTGCTCTGTATTTTTCCGCAGACCTTATCGTCCAGGCAGCAGGAACGATGCCTTTTTTACTGAGCCATTTCTTCCACGCGGGCTGCATTTTGTCCTTAAATTTGTAAGCGATAAAGTCCGGCTTTACAAACCTGTTGAAAGCGAGATGTGTAAGCAGCGTTGCCTGATACGGAGGAACTCCGGCAGGCGATTTATGGAAATCCTGCACCAGCTGTCCCCTTATCACTTCAGGCCTCAGTTTGCGGTACGCTATCAGCACGCGCGGGTCGAAACTCTCTATTACGTACTGCCCCTTGTACCTGTCGAGCCTTTCCGCGACCGCTTTGGCCAGAGCCTTATGGTTTCCCTTGACGACCTTAAGTTCTATAAGGAGCGCCAGGCCGGTATTTTCGTAGAGCTCAAGTACCTCGTCGAATGTCGGTATGAGCTCGTCAGTGCCCTCCAGACGCAGTTTTCTCAGGTTTGTGATGTCGTATGCCTCTATGCTGCCTTCTACGCCTGTCTGGCGCTTTAAATCGTCGTCGTGGAACACCACCAGCGTGCCGTCGGATATCAGATGGACGTCAAACTCGGATGGGAGTCCGTACTCTATGGCGCGCCTGAACGCCGCCAGTGAATTCTCAGGTATTTGCGGTTTGTCGTGATATCCCCTGTGAGCGTAATGCTCAGCCAGATTCACCTTTCTTGTATTTCTCTTCATCAATCTTCCATATCCTCAAACGCCTCGAGTCCGTGCTTGGCCTCAGGCGCCGCGTCGCCGTGCTTCACCTGAGTCATCGTCACGAAGCTCAGCAGCACAAAGAGCGCCGCGTACGGGAAGAGCACCTTATAGCTGATGCTCCTCATCAGAGTTCCGGCCACTATAGGTGTGACCACCTGCGCCGCCATGGACGCGGTGTAGTAATATCCTGTGAACTTGCCTATATCAGAGCCCTTGCACATCTCGACTACCATAGGCAGCGAATTGACGTTGATCGCCGCCCACGCGAAGCCCACCAGCGCAAATACGATAAACATGATCGCGTTGATGCTGTGGAACGCCGTCGTCAGGAAAAATCCCGCCAGGAAGCATGCCGCCAGGATCAGAACTCCGATCATTATGGTCTTCTTGCGGCCGATCCTGTGAGCCAGGCTTCCGATAGGTATATATGAGATGATAGCTCCGCCCGTGGCTATCAGCAGGCAGGTGGACGCGCCGCCCAGGCCCTGCCCCATCACCTTGTCCACGTATGTGGTGAACCAGGTGGTGATGCCGTTGTAGCCAATGAACCACAGCGCGATGGATGCCAGCAGGAATCCAAGGCTCCTCTTTACGTTTGCCGGCAGCACCTCGTTGCCGCTTCCGTCGTCTTCCGCCAGGTTCCACTCAGGATGCTGCGCTTCTAACGCCCGGTTTTCCGCGGCCAGTTTAGGTTCCTTTATGGTAAGGAGCAGCGCGATTATCGCGACCGTCATTATCGCCGAGACGATCACGAACAGCGGTCCGTAGTTTACGTGATCGAGCCCCAGTACCTTTGAGTTAGGGTAAAGCACCGCCGCGACAGCCAGATAGATGATGCCGCCTACAGCGCCCATCAGGTTGATGATGGCGTTCGCGCGGGAACGCAGCGGCTTTGGCGTCACATCAGGCATCAGCGCGACCGCCGGCGACCTGTATGTGCCCATCGCGATCAGGAGCAATCCGAGAACGACTACAAAAGCTACCAGCTTGCCGTGACTCTCCGCGGCGTAATAGGAGTTGTCCAGTATCGGCAGTATGTTGAGCAGTATGATCGCAACGATCGTTCCGCCGAGTATGTACGGAGTCCTCTTTCCCAGCCTGGTATTGGTCTTGTCTGACAGCGTCCCGAAGAACGGCAGCAAGAACAGCGCCAGAATGTTGTCTGCCGCCATTATTGCGCCTGAGAAAGTCTCGTTCATATGGAACGTTTTGGTGAGGATCAGCGGAATGACGCTGTCGTACATCTGCCAGAAAGCGCAGATGGACAGGAACGCGAGCCCGACCAGAACGGTCCGCTTGTTGTTAAGCTTCATTTTCTATTCTCCCTCCGGAGCAAAGCTGTTTATAAGTATCCCAGCTCTTTCAGTACGGCCGGCAGTTCACCAAAGCTGTTGATCCTGCCTTCAGCGTCGCAGATCTCACCGAACCCGTATTCAGCGCAGATGCACGGAACGCCTGCCGCATGCGCGGAATCCGCGTCCGCCTGTATGTCGCCCACATAAATGGACTTTTCTTCATTATTGCGGTCCATGACAAGCTTTATGTTTTCTGCCTTTGACAGATGCGTGCGGCCCCACTCTTCATAATCGACAAAGTATTTCCACATGTCCATCGAGTCGAGGAACGCCTTTATATAACCCTCCTGACAGTTGCTGACGACCGCCATTTTGACGCCCATGTCCATCATCCCGGCAAGAGTCTCCTCTACGCCTTCAAAGAGCGTCGCGCCGCTCTCGGTTATGTACTCGTTCTCAAAGACCTCGCATTTGCGCGCCAGAGCATAGCGCTCGTCAGGCGGAAGATAGCCGAAAAGATCATCAGCGATCCGGTCCATGGTCTTGCCCTGATTGCGCATGATGTCCGCCGGAGTCAGCCCTTCGTCACGACCCATTTCGCGCTTTATAAGAATGTTCCACGATTCCGCAATAGGGACCGTCGAATCCCACAGAGTGCCGTCTAAATCAAATATAATCATACAAATCTCTCCATAAAATAATTAGTTTCGATGTGCTGTCTCAGGCCTTGTCTCATAGCAGTGCTTTGATGCCCCGTTTCAGACCTTATCTCAAAGCAGCATCTCGATGACTTGTTTCAGTCTAATCATAGTAAGTATATCATATCGACACGTTCCAACGGGATGTTTCTGACTGGCAGCGGCATTCTTTTCATTATTTGCCGGGACTTGACATTTTTTGGGTATTATTGATTAAATCTATAACAGAGCGCTTAAAAAGAGAGTATATTTTCTGTGTATGATATTTGCGCTTAGGCTGCAAAACACACTATTCAGAAAATATAACGGAGGTAATGATATGAGAATCGATGCAGGCGGCAAGCAGTGCCCTATTCCTGTAATCATGGCAAAGAAAGAGCTCGAAGCAGGCGAGCAGGATGTAGAGATCATCGTTGACGGTCCTACTCAGGTAGGCAATCTTGAGAGACTCGGTGACGCCCTTGGCAGACCGGCAACAAGCGAAGCATTCGGAGACAAGTTCCTCGTGAAATTCGCGAACGGCGAGACCATCAAAGGCGCCCGCGTAGAATGCGCTGACACATACGCGGTGTTCTTCAACACCAACGCCATCGGCACCAACAACAGCGAGCTCGGCGGCAACCTTGCTAAGATGGCTATCTTCACGCTCAGCGAGTCCGAGAGAGTTCCTTCCTATGTTCTCTTTATGAACGAAGGCGTCAAGCTGCCGGCAGGCGACGAACCACAGATCATCGAGAACCTTAACACCCTCATCGAAAAGGGAACTCAGGTCCTCGTTTGCGGAACATGCCTTAACTTCTACGGCATCAAGGACGACCTGAAGGTCGGTACAGTCAGCAACATGTACGATATCCTCGGCGCGATGCAGGAAGTCAGCAAGGTTATCAAGCTGTAAACTGAAATCGCCGGACACAATCGCAACGTAAACCGATAAATGGACGAATACTATCTGCTCACTTTTGAATCCACGCACGCTGCCATCTCGACCGAAAAGCTTCTTAAGCCGGCCGAGGTGACCATCATGCCCGTCCCGAGGTTCATCTCGGCGAGCTGCGGTATTTCGGTGCGCATACGCCCGGATAAAAAAGACGAAGCGGAAAAGATATTCCGCGAGAGCAGCCAGCTGACGCCGGGCGACTACGCGTATTACCACATAGTGCGCGGCGCCACAGCAGACGAGACGGTTTGCGACAGGCTGGAAGCGATCAAATAGTACTAACGTCCAAAAATGCCGGCTATCGCATACATAATGCCGGTTTTATGCAGACATTAAAACAGGGAGATGAGCTCATTTAACTCACCTCCCTGTTTGTTTGATTGACTGCGTCAGCGTTATGCCGCAGCTTCTTCTTTTTTCTTTTTATTAACGATCAGCACAATGCAGCCAATTATGATGCAAAGGAGCGACCAAACATTTCCAGCAGGTATTGGCCCCAACCAGCCGGGGACCTCACGCAACAGATTAAGACCGAACCTTGTTATTCCATATAGGACCATCAACATGGGGTAGAGCATCGTCCTGTGCTTGCCTTTCACCATTATCAGTAGCATTACCGCAGCAAGCACCAGAGCGACAACGCACTCCACTATCTGGCTCGGGAATCTGAAAGCCCATGAATTGGTCATGAACAACCTACCAAAACAGCAACCTTCCAGATGGCACTTGAATTTCAGGATAGACAGTACAACGCAGCCAGTTGGAGCGCACATATCCATTATATCACCGTATTCGATCTTGAGCGCTTTTGCCAAAGGATACATGCACAATGGAACGATGAAAACCGCCCCGAAGAATGACCCTCCATAGAAGTTCCCTGACTCTATAAAGCACATAATAAACATTCCGAACATGCCGGTGATCAGCAGACAAACAGCGGTTACAAAGCTCTTTTTCTTTTCGATGCCGTACAGACCACCTAAACAGATCATGCAAGCTATAACCGCCAAAATGATTATTAAAGCAAAGGCCACCTTCATTTTCAGTCCTCCGTATCAGAATGATGTCTATTACCGAAAGGGAGACAGCTTTGTCGCTGCCTCCCTTTTTTTGTTTTGTTCAGGCTATGCGCCTGTTCATCATGCTTTAGTTAGCTGTTTCCTCAGCACCTTCCTCTTCGTCCGGGAGTTCCGATGCCTTCTTGTTGAAGACTGCCGCAACTACCTGAACTGCCAGCATGGCTGCCATCAGGACTGTCCACTTGTCGAACATTGCCATCGGCAAACTCATGTCCTCTGTGAGGAAGAATGTGATCGGTGCTGCGACTCCCGCGAGCGCTCCTGCGATCTTGGCAGCAAGCATCTTCTTGCTCCTGTTGTCGTCTTCATCCTCTTCCTTGTACATGTTGTCCTCGTCGTTCTCATCTTCCTCCTCTTTCTTGCGGAAGAGTGCGATGACTGCGCCGAGTGCTGTCACGATAGCAGAGATCAGGTTGAGCAGAGCCCATGTACCCTCTGCAAGAGGTGGTTCAGGATCGACGATATCGACCTCAGGCTCTACCTCAGGTACCGGTTCGTCTGGGATAACTGTTCCGTCATCTGCCGGAGTCACAGGCACTACGTTGCCGCCACCATCAGGTGTAGGCGCCGGTGCCGGAGTTGGGGTTGGCGTAGGTCCCGGTGGCGTTGGCGTCGGTGCAACTGTTGCAACAGTAACTGTAGCTCTGTCGCTTGGCTTATCTCCGTTAGGTGCACTTGCTGTGGCTGACGCTGTGTTGACAACTCTGCCTGCTGCTGCATTCGCCTCCGTTACCGTGTAAGGATACCTTAACTCTGTATATGCTCCCGGAGCAAGTGATTTGATATTGCCTGAATTGTTGGCGAATCTCACCAGAGTATCTGAAACGGTAACGTTCTTCAATGTTACATTGCCTATATTTGTTACTCTGACAACATAGTTGATTGTGGAGCCTGCTGCCGCGCCTGAAGTCGGGCTGGCCTTCTTGGTTACGCTGAGGCCAGGCTTCTGATCTTCAATCGGTGGAGTAGGACCATCCGGATCGTTCGCATCGCCGGTGGTGACACTGTCTTTACCTTCCGGTGTCAACTTCTGTCCCGGATTCTTTGGATCATCGATCTTATCACCCTTCGCAGTGACCGTATTGGTGTAGCTGCCGGCAAGGATATCCGCCTCTGTAACAACGTGGCTTGTGGTGAAGCTCTTTGTTTCGTCAACACCAAGCTCAGCAATTGTATCACTGAACTTAGTATCCTTGTCTTCAACCTTTACTTTCGTGTAAGGTACGTTACCGGCGTTCGTTACATCGATGCTGTACTTGATCGTCTCGCCCAGTTTAAATGCTTTGCCATCCTCAGGCGTGTTCGTGATCTTCTTGTTCACTGTCAGAGTAACGTCGATATCCTCTGTAGGCTCAGGATCTTTGCCCGGTACAATTGTCGGAGGATCATCAGGATCCGGTCCCTTGCCTGTTCCTGTCGCAACGTTCAGCACCTCACCTGCAAGGATATCTGCTTCTTTGACAACATAGCTGGTCTCGAACTCCTTGCTTGCCTTAGGTGCCAGACTTGCGATTGTCCAATTACCACCTGTCAGTTCATCCGTTACTATGATATCGGTCAGTTCCACATTACCATCATTAGTAGCCGTAATCTTGTAGCTGATAGTTGATCCAAGCGGATAGCCACCCTCCGGAGTCGTGCTTGTAGTCTCTTTGGTGATCGTCATGTGAGGGTTCTTACCCTCAGTCGTAACTGTTGCTTCAGCTGTTTTTGTAAGATCATCAATCTTCGCGGTGACAGTATTCTTAAATTTACCATTGAGAACATCTGCCGCTGTGATCGTGTATGTAGCTGTCGCTTCGATCGAATCGCCTGCTGCAACATTTTCGAATGTGCTCTTTGAAAGTGTCACATCATCGATTTCGCTCAGAGTAATGGTCTTCGGCTCAGCATAGATATTGGTAGCTGTGATAGTGAATGTCACCTGGTCACCAAGCTTAACTTCCGACTGAGTTGTTGTCTTGGTAACTACCAGATCAGCAGGAACATTTTCATCAGTAACCTTCAGCGTTCCCGGTGTTTTTTTGATCGTGTAGTTGTCAGCCTTGGTGCTTTCATTCAATGTGTAGGTGAATGCGTTAGGACTGCCGCCGACAAGAGTCTGTGTTCCGGAGAAGCTGTATGTCGCGCCTTCGCCATCGACCCAGCCTGTCTCCTCGACAAGTCCGTTCTCGTTCTTGCCTTCGACGTCTGCGTTCGTAAGCGCTTCGCCATTATAGACCTTTTCAGCATTGCCGCTCTTTAGCGTAACTGTCCTCTTATCGATCGACAGCGTTCCGAATTCCTTTGTGAACGTCTTGTAGCTGCTCTCGTTAGTTACTGTTGCAGTGAACGTGTTGTTC
>CACYPK010000011.1 GCA_902776285.1 uncultured Eubacteriales bacterium | reverse complement strand
AGCTCGATAGTGTTGCTCTCACCATTGGCCTTAAGAGTGAGTGTGCCCACTGCTTTATTTGAGCTGTCATAAACCGTGTACTCTGCTCCGGCGATCGAATAGCAGCTGTTTCCGTCTGTGATCGAGGTCCTGTTCGACACCTTTTTCATAGTCAGATATCCCGGAGCTTCGAGATATCCGACGATCATGTCCTGTACTCCGGACATATAGCAGATGAATACCTTGAAACTATCAGGGACAGCATCATCCTTTGAACTGTCCGCCTTCCACAGAGCATCGCCCAGTTTCTTTGCTTTGGTCCATACATCGCCGAGTCCGGATGCATGTGTTCCGTTCCACGTAGCCATATCCGATGGCCTTCCGGCATAAACATAGGACAGCGCCAGATGCGCGATACCCCAGTCCTTGCTGAAGTCTCCTGTGTAGTAGTCGCCTTTAATATTCTTGACGTTCTTGTCATAACCTGGATAGGAAGGCGAATAGTAGACGATATTTCTGAGGGCATTCCACTTGCCCTTGTCGTCCTCATCCGTAACGACTTTATCTACCGTCACCGTTCCTGTAGGAGGTGAATTCTTAGCCGGCTGCACGCAGTATGAGTATCTGCTGCCGAGATCATCACCGAGGTCACACTTTCTTGAATTGCTGTAGCCTCCATCGCCGGATCCATATCTGATCTGGCCTCCGTCGGTCACAGTATACTTGCTGCCGACCTTGCCGCCGAATGCTGATGCTTCCTGGGTCGCGATCGGGATCACTGAGCCGAGCACCATGATCAGTGCAAGCGTCATTGTGAGCATTCGCTTGAATGCATCGATAAACTTGTTGTCTGTCATTGCGTTATTTCTCCTTTCGCTTTTTCTAGATGCACATGAATGCGAGGATGATCACCGGCAGGCTGAGAACTACGCAGATTCCAGTCAGTATCCAGCTGAGCCTATTGGCTGCCTTCTCGCTCAGATAAAGCTGCATACCTGTCTCATCCGTGCACATGATCACTTCATCATTCGGTTTGTTGTCTTTGGTTTTCGTCATATGTCATCCTTTCCCGCAAATTCAGGCAAACAAAAAACGCCCAGGTCGTAACGGTCTGAGCGTTGTATGTTTGTCATGATATAGCGATTATTGTAATATATTATTTTTCTTCTTCGGATAGTTACTGGTAGTCATAGAGGAGGGGTTACAGGGGAGGAGACTTGCGAGTGAGTGCTCACTGCAGGCAGTAAAATCACCTCGCATCGTCTCTGCTGCGCTGGCGCTCACGGAATCTCGCATAATGCTCCATTGCCGCCGCAACATAGTCCTCCCTCTTGGATACCGGAAGGTCAGGTGGGAACAGTCTGCTGAAGCGTTCACCTCTGAGTACGATACGTTCCTTCTGGTTAGGCTTCTGCTCCATCAGGATCGCATCTATTGCTTCAGGTGTGAGTTTATGTTCTTCTGACATTTTTCTCATCCTGATTGCCTGTGCATATGATGGAGTGCATCCCTCAAGCTCCATACTTTCCCATATGAGCCCCTGCTGGAGCTTTGGAATATATGAGAGCTCAACCGCGGGTCTCATTGCCACAACCCCTTCATCTACCATATCCAAAATCTCCGGCAAGAGTTCAGTAAGACGGATGAATCTATAAATCTGAGCCTGACTATCTCCAACTACGTTGGCCAAGTCTTGCCCTGATCTCAACTTTTTATCCAATGGAGAAAAAGTTAGGTCCGTTCTCTGCCCTTGTCTATTCATCGCATCCAGCCTCATCTTGTACGCGAAAGCTTTCTCTGATGGAAGTATTGTAGTTCTCTGGAAGTTTGACTCGACCATGAATATCGTGGCCTCATCCCTGTTCATCTCTACTACTTCACATCTGAGCGCTCTGATACCTGCAAGCTGACACGCTCTGAATCTACGGTGTCCTGACAGAAGCTCATACCTTCCATCCTCCTTCTTCCGGACTGTAGCAGGTGTAAGTACCCCGTTTGCTTTTACTGACTCCACAAGGTTCATCATGTCCTCATCATCACGGACCTTGAACGGGTGATCCGGAAATGGATCTATTTCATCGAGCGGGATCTCATATATTCGCTTGAGTTTCGCATCATCTCTTTCCTCCTGTGAAGAAAACAGATCATCTAGTGATGGAAGCTTCATCTCTATGTCTCTCGCGTTCGCCATGCTTCATCACCTCCCTTGTCAGCTGCTCATATGCTTTCGCTGGTTTTGATTCCTTATCATAGGAAAATATACTCATGCCTGCCTTGGATGCCTCGGCTGCCTTTACCGCCACAGGGATCTGAGTATCGAAAATATGGATATGCATCCCATACTGTGTCCGGATCTTGTCCGTGACTTCCTTCGCTAGATTTGTGCGGTTGTCTACAAGTGTCATGACTATACCACCTATCTGAAGTTTGTCATTGGTGTGGTTGCGGACCATGTCTATGCTCTTCATCAGCTGAGTCATACCTTTTGCCGGCAGATACTGCGCCTGCACCGGAATGACCACACTGTCCGCTGCTGTGAGTGCATTGATCGTGATCATACCCAGCGATGGCATGCAGTCTATGAGGATATAGTCATAGTCCTTCTTCACATCCTTCAGGAGATTCGCCAGCACCTTCTCTCTGCTCATTGCATTTACGAGCTGTGTCTCCATCGATGAAAGGTCCAGATTTGATGGTATCAGATCGACTCCCTCAGGATGATGCAGGATAGTATCCTTAACATCTGGCTTGTAGTTCTGTGTCACAAGATACATGAGCCTTCCGAGCGAATTCTCTATCGCATCAGCATCCCATCCGAGGCTGGTCGTGAGATCACTTTGCGGATCTGCGTCTATCAGCAGTACCTTCTTCCCTTCCCTGGCCAATCCAATGCCGAGATTCAAAGTAGTAGTCGTCTTTCCGACTCCGCCCTTCTGATTACATATAGCTATTGTCTTCGCCATCAATACCTCCTAACTGAGAATAGGTGGCAGACAGGCAGGCTTATATGCTTTTTCCAGACACATTTCTGTGAGAAACCAGTCGAAGAAATCCATACTGAAGATATCATTGATGAAGAAATCGTATACGCATTCATCAAAGTCCTCGATGAAGCTCAGGATGTCTAGGTCTTCTGCAGCATATTCCATTCCACTGATCAGGAACATCGCCTGCATCATTCTCACAGCTTCCTCATGACCTGCTCCATTCAGCCTGCCAACGATCTGCTTGATAGTATCCACTTCCATTCCATCGACCATCGCAGCAAATCTTTCCGATGTCAGCTCCGAGAGATATCCCGCAATCTGTATTGACATATCCTCGACCGGCGAGAGTTCCCATTCAGATTCGTCGGAAGCATCGTCCGTCATCTCCTCCGGAATACCTGTGTTGTAGAACTCTTCGTTAAGCTTGTCTGCCTCTTTTCTCTCTTCTTCTTTAGCAATAACGTCTTTGTCTTTCTTGATAACTTTCATAATATTGTCCTTCCTCCGGATGTTCCGGCTGCAATAAAATTGACTCCGCACCTTATTGCACGGAGCCATGTAATACTTCAGCCGGAGCCGAAAGGACAATCGTCAGTCTACGAACTTGATCAGAAGGTCATCTACTGCATCAGTGTATCTGCCTTCTGCTATCAGCTGGTTCTTTAGTTCGACCAGCGCCATTACTATTATCCTGACTTCATCATAAGTGAATTTGAATTTTGGTCTGAACATGATGCTTTACCTCCTTCACTTATATTTAACTTCACCATTTTTACTTTTTCAAATGTGCAAAGATAAGATCCATCTGAGCCCTGTCTTCTAACTGCTTTATCTTTATTACTTCCTTCCTGGCAAAGAACTGTATCAAAGCATGGACTTCAACTACCTGTTTTCTTGCAACCTCTGTCATTGGAAATCTCCGATCTGCAAACAACAGGCTTACCTCTTCCTCGCTCCAGTTGCTTTTCTCAAGAATCTCCTCTTTTGAGAATAAAACCACCGCTGGTGACCTGTACAGTTCTTCGATATCAAGCCAATCAAGCCGGATGTTATCAACTTGTTTACGTCTTCTTACGTAACTCTTAATAAAAAAATAATCATACCTGCTATATACATCATCTATCCATGGATCTCTGGCCACGTCTACCTCCAATAACTGTTTCTAACTTTTTCTCTTCTGACCGAGAGAAATTGCATCAATGCATGATTCTCTACCAGTTTTCTTTTCCCATAATCGATCGATGGAAAGCTTGGATCATTGAATAACTTTTCTATCGTACCATGGCTCCAACCTGTCATTTCTACCAGATCACTGATCGAATACAATATGACCTCACTTGAAACGTAAATCTTTCCAAGACTTGATGCTTCATACCAGTTAAGCTCTTCATACGAGCTTGTGCCTTTTTTCCTCATCCCCTTCTCCTCTTTTCTTCATAGTATTTCAGCGCTGCCTCTATATATTCCTCCTGGCCCCTTGGTGATAGTTCTTCAGGGATGCGGGATATCACATTCTCATTTGTTATGGTAATCTTTGCTTTCTGATTATGTTTATCCTCAGAAATAATATTCCCAATAATATCAGGTGTTAATTTACCATCAGAATATAGTTTTCTCATCCTTATACATTGCTCATGAGAAGGTTTACGCTGTTCGTAGTCCATAAACTCAATCACCTTACACTGAGTTCGAGCAGGCAGAAAGGACAGCTCATACCCTGATCTAAGGCTGACTTCTCCATCATCTACCATTTCCCTAAGGTCTGGGATAAGTTTTTCCAGGCGAAGCAGTCTTTTTATAATATGTTTGGTGTCCGCCTGATCTAACCGGATATCCTCTGCTATGATTTCAGTTGTTCTTCCTTCCTTGCGATCTATAAGATCTTTTTTGAGACGATATATATCCCCTTTTTCACACAGCTTAAGGTTCGTGCGTTGCCGATTTGCCTCTATCATATATATGCAGGCATCGTCATCAGACAGATCCAGTATCTCGCACAGGAATTCTTTAATACCTGCCAGTTTACATGCATACAAACGTCTGTGGCCTGACAAAAGCTCATATTCCCCGTCACCCGCATATCTCACAGCACCAGGCGTTATCTGTCCGTATTTTGCAATCGAACGGACAAGATCTTCCATATCCTCATCGTAATCTATATAAAAAGGGTGCTCATGAAACATCTTGATGGTTTTTATAGGAACAAAACAGATATTCCTGCCCATCGATTCCCTGGCTTTCTCGCTATCTTCAATTACAGCATTCACTAAAGCGTCTAGTGCTGCAGCCTTTTCAGTGAAGGACGCATCTTCTAATGCGCTTATTACAGTCTCTATAATATTCATCCCGATTCCTAATTATTTACAGGCGCTCGCCTGTCTCTTCCCAGTAAGCTTTCCTGACTCTGTTCTCCAGTTCTATTACTTCATCCGCATAAGGGAGCAGGCCCTCAGCTTTTGCTCTACTTATGATTGCAAGCTGCATCGCATACAGCAGTCGTCTGTCAAAGTAGCTCATTTCTTTTGTGTCCATTGCGTTCTCCTCTTCCGGTTTCACCTATTGATTGCCGGATTCAGTTTATCGAGGAATCCGTCAGTTCACAATTCTGTGAAAGCTTGCATATAACGTGCAACCTGTTATTCTGCATATAAAAAAGACACGGTGTATAGCAGTACCGTGCCTTGTGCATCGCCTGAATAATTATTCAGTGAATATGCATCCCCGTGCCCTTAAGCAGTATAGAATTGTTATGAAAAGAGCGATAATTGTACTCACAAAATTGTATCCGCGCTATTGTGTGAACTACACCTCACTTTTCAGAGCCGGAGATTTGCTCAAACTCAGTGTTTTCAATGGTTTGGCATCATTTAGCATATCAGCAGAACTACACCTGTTGATATGTTCCCCTGCTCATGCGGCCCGATTTTGAGGCCCAGAAAAGGCGATTTTTTGATTATTTCTGCTTTTTCAGGGAGAAACCGCGAATCGCTGAAACGCAGTAATTTCAACGGTTTTCAGGCTTTTTTCTTTTGTATCCTCGCTACTACCTCGATGTGTGTCGTCCACGGGAACTGGTCGACCGGTGTCGCTTCTATGAATACATAACCGTTGGAAGTAAGGTATTTGATGTCACGGGCGAGGGTGCCGGGATCGCACGAGACATAGACTATGCGATCGGGCTGCGCAGCAGCCACTGCGGCGAGGAGCGCCTCGTCGCAGCCGGCACGCGGCGGATCGAGTATGACCACGTCCGCACGGTCGATCTCTATTTCAGGCTCACGTTCTACCCGCTCATTGACTTCGTTCCACTTATACAGCTTTGCCAGGCCCATCATTCCCGGCAGCTCTTCCTCTGCCTTTCCGCAGAAATACCGTGTGTTGATGAGACCGTTGATGACTGAATTGCGATTAGCATCCAGAACGGCAGGCCTGACAGACTCTATGCCTATAACTCTGGTACGGTCGAATGCTTCCGGATCCTTATTCCTGAGCTTTTCAAGAAGCCAGATGCCTATGGATCCGGCGCCGCAGTAGAGATCCAGAATGGTCTCCCCGCCTTTCAAATCAGCATACTCCGCAGCCTTATCGTAGAGCTTAACCATCTGCTCAGGATTTACCTGGAAGAAGGACTGCGGACTTATTTCGAACCTCAGTGTGCTGCCATCCGTGATGAATTCTTCAGTAATTGTCGGCTTGCCTGCTATGATACGGCATCTGCCTTTATGTATCACGGCAACAGACTCAAGGCTGCAAGCGCCCTCTTCATCTTCGTTCAGGCTGTAGACCGCGTCATCAAACATGCTCACCAGCTTTTCTATCTGCGGTATCTCTTTACTCTCCGAATCGAGTACAGCCATTACCTCGCCTGTGCCGAAAGCTGTTTTGACAGTCAGCTGTTTTATGCATTTGATGCCGGTCTCTTTCAGGAAAACACGGAGAGCATCCGCGCAGGCCATGGCAGCGTCGGACTGCAGCATGCAGTCATCTATGTCCATGACGTAGTGGCTCTTGGCTTTCATGAAGCCCGCCTCGCCGTGAGGTCCGACGGCAAAGACCGCTTTGTTGCGGTAATACTTTAAGGTATCAGCTCCTACGCATTCATTGACTTTCGGTTCATCGATTCCGCCCAGTCTCTTAAGCTTGGCCCTTACCTGTTCTGTCTTGAGTCTCTTTTGAGCATCATAGGAAAGCTCCTGCATCGCGCAGCCGCCGCACTGCCCAAAGTACGGACATTCCGCGGCTACTCTGTCGGGTGAAGGCTCGACGATCTCCGCAAGCGCCGCTTCCGCGGACGACTTTTTGACCTTTGTCACTTTGGCCCATACCCTGTCGCCCGGAACGGCTCCTCCGCTCACAAAAACGGCACAGCCTTCGCATCTGCCGAAGGCCCTGCCGTCATCGAGCATATCCTCTATCACCAATTCTATAGTCTTATTCTTTTCCATTCTGTTCACCTTCGGCGAGCGCGCGCAGCTTCGCGAAGCGCTTGCTGATCGCCGCCTTGCCTACCGGCGGCGTCAGCGACTCACCGATCTCGGTGAGGCTCGCCTCCGGCTTATACAGCCTTAGGTACGCCGCCTCCTTGAGCGGCGGCGGAAGATGCCTCAGCCCCTCGGCCCAGAAATCCGATGACGGATCTTTCACTTCACCGGCCTCGGGCATCCGGCCCGTTTCGGCGGCCGCTATCTCGGCCAGCCAGGTCCTTTGTTCCTCGGCCGCAGACAGCGTCCTGTCTACATTGGCGCTGTCACAGTTCAATATGCGCATGATCTCGCCGTGCATGCTCTTGTTGACCCTTATGCTCTCAAGTTCCAGCATGGCGCTGCCCGCGCCGATTATCCCCAGCATGTCGCTTATGTATGCGGCCTTTTTTATATAAACGATGTAGTTTTCGCCCCTCTTCACGACCGAAGCCGAAAGATCGTCGAACGATCCGATCAGCCTCTTAAGGTCATTGGCGGTCTGCTCCTTGTCGAGCACGAATTCAAGGTGATAACCCTTGCGCGGATCGGACATCGTGCCGCAGCTCAGGAACATGCCTCTCAGATACGCCCTTTTGCAGCACTTCGATTTCACTATAGGCTGATAGATGCCGTCGCTGAAGTAGTCATCGCCTTCGCGTATCAGAACCATTCCCGTCTCACGCAGTATCTGCATGGACTTTTCTTCCGGCCGGATATTGATGTAGTAGGTGTTGTGTCCCTTCTTGCCCTGGCTTCCCGGTCTGAGAGAACCGCCTATGGCCAGATCCACCTTGTTTCTGAAGTAAGTCTCGATGAGCACCTTAAGATGCCTCGCGACAGCCGCGCTCTCCGTGGATGCCACAATAGCAAAACTGCCGCCGGTGATCCTGACGGAACCCGATACTCTCAGGAATCCGGCGATCTCAGCCAGCATGCAGCATTTTTTGGCGGGGCTCAGCCTCGCCAGCTCACCTTTTACATCAGAGGAGAATGACAACTGCGCCCCCTTTTATCCCTTTTTATTCTGCAGGTCGAGGTCTCTGTGATATACCCTGACCCTCATGCCGTCCTTTTTGAATTCTTCGGCTACCGCGTTCGCGATGGCTACCGACCTGTGGTGTCCGCCCGTGCAGCCGAATGCTATGTTCAGGTGGTACTTGCCCTCGTTGATATAGCCCTGCACCATGGACTTCAGAAGGTCGTGCGCGGACTGTACAAACTGATCCGCCAGCTCGCTCCTGAATATGTAATCCCTCACCTTCCGGTTGTTGCCGCTCAGTTTCTTGAGGCTCGCCACGTAATACGGATTTGGCAGGAACCTCACGTCAAACATGACGTCGGACTCCGTCGGTATGCCGTACTTGAATCCAAACGAACTGATATTGATCGCGAACATCGATGATCCGGAGCCGCCAAAGAACATGCGGTCCAGTTCGGCATTCATCTCGGAAAGTTTCAGATTGCTGGTATCCAGTATGATATCCGCCTTCTTCCGGATGCCCTTGAGCTTTTCGACTTCCTCTTCTATGACGCTGGCGCTTGCCTGTCCGCCTGTCAGAGGATGGTTGCGCCTGACCTCGTTGTACCTGCGGACGATCTCCGACACCGCTGCTTCCATGTAGAGCACTGTAAGATCAATGTCGTCACGCGCCCTGAGTTCGTCTATCACATCGCCAAGTTCTCCGAAGAAGCTTCCCCCGCGAAGGTCAGTCACGAGGGCTACCTTTTCGATGTTGTTCTCCGCCGCGGACGCCATCTCAAGGAAGCTGTTCGTAAGAGCCGGAGGCATGTTGTCGACACAGTAATAGCCCTGGTCCTCAAACCAGTCTGCTGCCCTACTGCGTCCCGCGCCCGACATTCCCGTGATTATTACAACTTCCATGTCCGCCTCTCTGTTATCTCTTTTCTATGTTGACTATCCTTGCCGGGTCGATACCCGCTTCTAACGCGAGCGCCAGACTCTCAGCATAGCGGCCAACATGCTTTGGTCTGTGAGCGTCGCTGCTTATGACAAAGTTTATATCATATTTTTTGTATATCTTAAGGTCCCGCACATCCGGATGCTTGTGTCTGGCATTGATCTCCACCAGAGTTCCGGTCTCTTCGCAGGCCTTCGCTACCGCGTGCTCATCTATGTAAGCCTTGTCTCCCGGATGCGTGAGTATGTTGATGTCATTGTTTCTGAGCGCCTTGATGATGCGCTCGGTGTTCCGGAGCCTCAGTTTCTCCTTGAGTTTCTTTGGCCACGGCATGCGGAAGGCCACAAAGTTGTGCAGCATGTGGCATTTAGGCACATAGTGATATCCCGCGTTAACAAAGTCGTATTTCGCGAAGTCTTCAGGAGGAACATCCAGGCCGTTAGGCGTATCCACTATGTCCGCTTCGACCCCAAGGTAGACCTTCAGTTTAGGGAACGAGAGCAGCGCCGCCGCTATCTCCCTTCTCATCTGCGGGGTCTTGCGCGGGTCGAGTCCGTAAAAATCGGACGGCCCGTGATCGGTTATGGCAAGCGATTCAAGCCCCCTCTTTGCCGCTGCGCGGACATTGTCGATTATGCGGCCCTTGCCGTGAAAGTACGGTCCCACTCTCGAATAGATAGTGTGAGTGTGGTGGTCGTACCTCAGCCTGTATTCCTTTTTGATTTTTTCTAAGTCAAATCCCATGTTTGCCTCACAGACTGCAGTTTATAAGCCTGACTTCAGGTTCGAGCAATATGCCCGAATCCTCAAACACCTTTTCTCTTACGTGCCTCATGACAGCCAGCACATCTTCACATGTGGCCCCGCCGGTGTTGATGACAAAGCCGGAATGCTTTTCGGATACCTCAGCTCCGCCGACTTTGAAACCCTTCAGCCCCGACTGCTCTATGAGCGCCGCCGCGTATCCTCCTACCGGTCTCTTGAAAGTGCTGCCCGCGCTCGGATAAGCGACCGGCTGCTTGGCATTGCGTCTTGCCGCGAGCTCGGCAACTCTCGCCGCTATCTCCGAAGGATCATCCGGCGTGAGTTCCATCTCCGCCGAAAGGATCAGGAAGCCATCATCCTGCGCCCTGCTGTGCCTGTATGAGAACCGCATGTCTTCGCCGCTGATCTCCCTTACGTTAGTGCCGTCCGGGTCCATCACGCGTACATTCTTTACGACGTCTTTGATCTCGCCGCCGTAAGCGCCCGCGTTCATGAATACGGCGCCGCCTATGCTTCCGGGGATACCGCTGGCGAATTCAAAGCCGCTCAGTCCGTTTTCGGTAAGGAATGCGGCAGTCCTCGACATGAGTACCGCGGCACCGGCCTTGACCCTGAGAGGATCATCCGCGTCTCGCTCGATGCTCTCGAAAGACCCGGCTAATTTTATCATGATACCCGGGTATCCCTCGTCCGAGACCAGCAGGTTGGACCCGTTGCCGATCATCATATGCTCAGTTCCCTCCGCGGTCACAGCAGCGAGCACAGCTGAAAGCTCGGCTTCGTCATTCACAAGCACAAGTGCCGCGGCGGGTCCCCCTATACGAAAAGACGTGTGCCCTCGCATCGGCTCATCAATGAGCACCCGCTTTTCAGGCACAGTCTCTCTAATCATTTCGATCGCTTTAACAACACTGTCGCGCATTACTCAAGGATCTCCCAGTCAGTATTATTATCGTTGTCTTTCTCGTCGTAGGCGAATTTGTTCTGTGTGACATCCGCCTTCGGTTTTTTGAATTTCGCGAATACGGACTGCTGCTTGCCCTTGTCCGGTTCAAGCTCCACCTCATCATCCGCGAGACCGTACTGCTCCATAACGTAATAGTAGGATGTATTGGTATGCTTATCCTTGCGCCTCAGGCTGGATACGGCCATCTTATTGACATACCTGTAGAACACCGCGAATACAGGGACTCCGAGGGCCATGCCCGGGAAGCCGAACAGCCCGCCGCCGATCAGCACCGAAATGAGTACCCAGAAGCTGCTGATGCCTATCGCGTTGCCTACGATCTTAGGACCGATGAGATTGCCGTCCAGCTGCTGTATGATGACAACAATAATGATGAAATACAGAGCCTCTATCGGATCTTCGAGCAGGAGGATAAATACCGAAGGTATCGCTCCGATGAACGGACCGAAGAACGGTATGACGTTGGTCACTCCTACTATGAGACTTATCATCAGCGCGAACGGTATCATGCAGATCTTGAGCACGATGAATGTCAGCACTCCGATGATGAACGAGTCTATGATACGGCCTACGATAAATCCGATGAAGGTTTCGTTGACTATGCCTGCGAATTCATAGAGGCTGGCCTTGCGCTTTTGCGAGCATGTGGCATTCACAAGCTTGCGGGTGATCGCGAAAAGTCTCTCCTTGTAGTTGAGCAGGTATACCATTATCAGAAGACCGATGAACGCGTTCGCCACATACTTGACCGCCTGTATTACTCCATTGGATATCATAGAGGCAATGCTGGCCGCGTTGCCGCTCAATATGTGCTCCTGTATCCATCCGAGTATCTCGCTGTTCTCAGCGTGAGCAAGATTATCGACCCACGTGGCGATGAACGGGAAGTGGCTCAGGTTCGTGTTGCACCAGTCTGAAAATGCAAGCAGTCTCTGCGGCATCGTGTTTATAAGGCTGATCCCGCTTGCCACGACCTGCGGCACGACGAAATAGATAAAGAGCCCGATCAGACCGACCACTATGATCACGCATACCAGTGACGCGATGGCCCTTGCGCCCTTGAGCAGGCGGGTCCTCTCATTCTTGTCAACCACGAGATCTCCGTCCTCCCGGGCAACCATGCTTCCTATGGAGTATCCCTTCTTTTGGGCTCCCTCCAGCATGTGTGCGTAGCACCATTTGACACAGGCGTTATATACAGGGCAGAGTATGAACGCGAAAATACCGCCTATGTAAATAGGAGCGAGAGTCTTGTTGACATTCTCGAATCCTATCGATATGCGGTTCTTGCTGATCCAGCTGCTGAATACGATCAGCAGCGCTCCGCACACCAGTATCAGGAATGCGGCCTTTGTATATGGACTGTCCTTGAACTTCTTGAACATCGTATTATCTCCCTGTCTGCCCTTGCTTATCCTAATTATTTTATCACAATGGACGCTTTTCGGCAGATATTATCATGTAAGCGGTCTTATTTTTTCCACCGGAGTTTGCCCGCCAGAACACTCTGATCATCCGGCTCTCCGGCCCAGTCATAATTAAGGTCGCTGAAGTGTTCGTATGTAGTGACTCCGACAGAGCTGACTCCCTCGTTCTTCCTGCCCCACCTGGATGTAAGCGTCTCAACGAAGATCACATATTTGTCGTCTCCTGCCTGCACGATGAACTTTTCGCTGATATCCATCATTCCGTTCTCATCCGGAGAAGCGGAAAGGCTGCCGGCTCCCATCGATACAGCGTTCTTGAAATCAGCCTTGCTCCAGTCGGCAAAACCCATCACGTCATCTATGCCTTCAGCGCCCGGCATCTGCTTTTCGAGTCTCTCCTTTTTTCCGGAAGCGAGCGCGTCCATGACAGCGGAGGCGTTCTGACCACAGAATTCCTGCATGGAATAGAAGTCGACCTCTGTCAGTTTTTCCTCAGCCATTCTTTTATTGTAAGCCGAACACGCCGAAATGACGGCTGTGATCGCGAAGACGACAGCCAGAAACACCAGCGTTGTGATCAGCAGTCTGTTGTTCTTTTTCTTCTCCATTTTTACCATTCCCTGCCTGTTTATCATATAGCATTTGTCCGCACTTGTCTAATACTGTATAATTCGGGTATGACAGACGAAGAGATAAGACAGGAATTACGTAAAAGAAAGAGACAGCAAAGGACAAGAAAGCGCCTGATCGCCGTTTGTGTCGCCGCGGTCCTGACCGTTACCGCCGGGTATTTTGCCGGCAGCGCCATTGGCAGCAAGATTTACGAGAACAAGCTCAGCAAAATGGTGTCTGTCACCGCGGACAAGCCGCTTGTAAAGACGGCGATGCGGGAACTCGGTAACAAGGGCGGTGAAAAGTTCTGGAGCTGGTTTGGCTTCAACGAGCGCGTCGATTGGTGCGCCATCTTTGTTTCGTGGTGTGAGGACCAGTGCGGATACATAAATGACGGCAAGGCGCCTTCGTTCGCTATGGTCAGCGATGGCGCAAACTGGTTCGAAGGGAGCGATCAGTGGCTCGCCAGGGATGCCGTACCTGAAGCCGGTGACATCGTATTCTTTGACTGGGAGAATGACGGCAGCCGCGATCACGTCGGCATAGTAACGGCAGTAGTCGATGATCTGGTATTCACGGTCGAGGGAAATTCCGGTGACCTCTGCAGGCAGAAGCGATACAAGCTTAACGATCCGATGATATACGGATACGGTCAAATAAAAGAATGAGCTGCGCTGGAGCGCAGCTCTTTTTTTTGCTTTTTTATCTTACATCCAGATCCGGCTCGATGGCTTCGAATACCGGAAGTATGCCGGTCTTTTCAGGTGTCTGTGCCGGCAGCTGCCAGAAATCGTGAGCGCAGTAGTTGTTTCCCTCTACTATGGCAGGTCCGTCAGGCGTGATGCCTATGTCCCAGCCTACATATCTTACCTGCGGCACCACCAGGGCAGCTTCTTTAGCCAGCTCGCAGGCTTCCCTGAACATCGGCACCTGATGTCCCATCAGTTTGTAGTGAGTCATCGGATGCTCGTCATATATGATGGCCATGGAACCGTCGCCGCTGACTCCCGGCGAGCAGATCCTGCCTGTCTCCAGATCGACCCTTGTACCGAAGCCGTAATTGTCTACGACACGGCCGTTCAGTCCGAACTTCTGCGTCGCGAATATGACGTGCGGCACTCTCTGCTTGTCAACTACGGTGATTATCCTGAGGCAGTTCATCGCGTAAGGATATACCTTCTTGTTGTCCGGATGCTGCTCCAGCACTTCTTCGAGCAGCCAGGAGTCCTCCTGCAGGAGCTCTCTGTACATCTCGTCAAAGTCCTTGTAGTCGTCTATATTCTTCTTCATGCAGCCGTGACCGCAGGATCCGTCTACCGGCTTGCAGAATATGATCTTATGTTTTTCGACAAACTCCCTGACTTCTCCCTTGGATGATGTCTGGAAATTGATGAAGTCGCGCTTTATGTAATCCTTGAAAAGGTTGTTGAACTGTTCCTTATTGTCAAAGAGGTCGCCGTACGCGTCGTCGTTGAAATGGCTGATAAGCTTTTTGTTGCGGAGCCTTGTAAGGAATGTATCACGCTGCTCGTCGGTCAGATCCCAGAATCCGAATGTGACGTAGTCGAAATAGCCCGCGCCGAACTTGACAGCGCTTCTGACCATGTCAGCGGTGATGGCAGCCTTGCTCATCCCGGAGAACTTAGCTGTCCTGTCGAGGACATCCTTATATTTTTCAAGGCTCATGCCCTTGAGAACTCTTAAAAGATAACTTGGGCTCAGCATGTCATAGCCTCCTTTGATATCTGAATTTCATATAATTTTACAATATATTGTGCTTCGTTGCCAGCGCAAGACACTAATATTAATAGATTTAATGCATATTCAATGTCCCCGCAGCTCACGTCCTCGAAAGCCCGAAGCACAAGCCGCTTCATCGGTCTTCCATGGGCCCACGGGAATTACGCTCCGAAGTACGTCTGCCGGAGCTCCGGTTCCCGCGGTTCCTTTCGTCGTCAGCCCGCTGCCGCGGTGTGCTTCTGTACTTTCTGCGGAATGTTCGCCGCGGGGCTATGAATATGATTTTATTTTTATTAAAGGATAGTACTTTCCCTGCTGTGGATGATAAAATAAGCAGGACAATTATTATTAGAAGAAGGAAACAAGATATGGAATTCACTGCTAACCCAAATAAGGAAGTCTCCATCGAGACTTCGACCGGTACTTATGACCGCTGCGCCATCCACACTCACTTTGTTGAGATCGGAGAGGATTACAACGAACTGGTCGAGCGCTACGTAAAGCCTCTCTGGCAGGAGGGCGACATTCTGGCGGTAGCCGAAAAAATAGTCTCGCTCTGTCAGAACAACGTTATCCCTAAGAAGGATGTTAAGGTCTCAAAACTCGCGAAGTTCCTGAGCCGCTTTGCCACACAGCACAATTCAGCGGGCATAGGCGTGGGCGATGTATATAAGATGCAGTACGCGATAGATATCAACGGCGGAGCCAAGGTCTTTCTGGCTGCGGTCTGCGCCGGATTCGGCAAACTTGTAGGTAAGAAAGGCATATTCTACGACATGGTCGGAGACGAGGTCCGCGGTCTGGACGGATTCTATCCGGACGTGTTCCCTATCTACGGAGAGTTCGGCATTCCTCTGCCTAAGGACCCTGTCGGAGTGTGCAACGAGATCTATAAAAAAACAGGCATCGAGACCATTATCATCGACGCCAATGACTTTACCCGCGACATCCTGGGCAAGGGCGACACTGTCAAACTCACTGACGAGCAGCTCTGTGAGATCATCCGCGATAACCCGGCGGGTCAGGACGATCAGTGCACCCCGTTCATTCTCATACGAAAAAAATGATCCGGATCATTCCGGATCATAGTAGGTTTCCATGTCTCTGAGGTATTCCTCAAGGCAAAGACCGTTACTCATAATAATAGCTGCATGTTCTTTACCGACATATCTGTAGTGCCACGGCTCATAGATTATGCCGGTAATTTCTTCTTTATCCTTCGGATAGCGCAGTATGAAGCCATAGTCCTGACAGTGCTCCATGAGCCACTTCTGCGTAGGCATGTCCTCTTGCTCGTCTATGAGCGGATCGCTCCATCCTATCGAATCCACATCGATTATGTCAGCAGCCAGACCGCATTCGTGTTCGCTGTGTCCCGGTACGGCTGTGTCAGCCTTGTTAGCGGTGTGATCATACAGGTACTGCTGGGTCTCCCTTGTTCTGAAAGTGGAGACTATCCTAGGCGAATAGCCGGCCGCCCTGCAGTCCGCGAGCATCTCATTCAGCGCCTCGCTTATCCTGACATCGGCGACATATCCGTCCTCTATCTCTACGGTCTCGACTTCGAAGTCATCAGGTATGGCGTTCCACTCATTCACAAGTATGAGATACCACTGGGATTTTTCGTCCGCTATCTTTTCCTGTTTGGCTTCTGCCGCGGCTTCTTCTTCGGCCTCTTGCTGCTCGACTTCCTCGGCGGCGTTCCTTGCTTCCTCGACTTCAGGACTTGAACTGACCATGTGGATTATGAGCGACGCCACGCAAAAGACAGCCAGCACAAGGGCGAATATCATTATTACAAGAGCGCGGTTTTTCTTTCTTCTCATTCTTTTCCTCAGGCCTTTTTTCAGGCCTTTCCTTAGGCTTTTGCGCTGCGCTCGCGGGCGAGCAGAGCTGCGCCGTACGCTCCCGCGTACCTGCCGTCAGGCATCGCGAGCGCTTTCTTGCCCAGCTTCTTGCTCAGCAGCGAAGCGAAGAATTCGTTGTTGCTGAAGCCTCCGGTTATGATTATCGTATCCTGGAGTTCCTTCCTCTGAACGAGGGTGGCCACCTTGAGCGCTACCGAATCTATGACTCCGGCCGCCAGATCCTCACGGCTCCTTCCCTCTCCCATGTAGTTTATCACTTCTGATTCCGCGAATACAGTGCAGAGCGAGCTGATGGATATAGGATTGCCTATCTCAGCGAGTTCAAACAGTTCTTCTATCGTCAGGCCCAGCCTGTTGGCCATGACCTCTATGAACTTGCCCGTTCCCGCGGCGCACTTATCGTTCATCAGAAAGTCGATAGGCTTGCCGCCTTTTACGTTTATATACTTGGTGTCCTGACCGCCTATGTCAATGATGGTGCAGTCGCGGCCTATCATCTCGTAACCGCCTCTGCCGTGGCAGGTGATCTCGGTAATGACCTTGTCGGCGTAGTCCACACTGATTCGTCCGTAGCCCGTCGCCACGATATCCGAGTCATCGATGTCCCCGTACTTCTTCAGAAGGTCTTCCTTGATGATGCCCGCGGTTATCTTGCTGTTCCATCCCGTAGGCAGCACGTCGTAGACAGGCTCCTTGCCGTCCTCAAGTACGCACACCTTTGACGCGGTCGATCCTATATCTATACCTATATATTTTTTAGCCATATTTATGCCTCGTATTGTCGAATGTATTGTTGAGTCCGCTTATCGAAAGATACGCAAGCTTTTCGGCTTCCGATATCTCCTTTATCCGGTCCACATCCTCGCCGTGAACCAGAAGCGACACGCCGCAGCAGACTGAAAGTTCTCTCGGTGTAGGACTTATCTGAGCGTACATGCCCTTGCCCTTGAGCGAGCGGTACATCGCGGTCGCGTCGGTATGATTTTGAAACAATATGTAATAGTGTAAATATTCTTCCATTAATAATTTTCAGGCGGTGTAATTTTTTTAAAAACAGGTGCTGTTTTACACCCATTTACAACAATCGGGTGTGTTTATTGATCGATATTCTTTATTATTACACCATTTCTCCCTTTTTACCAATAAATGTGAATGAATAATATGCAAGTGGTGTGATTCTGCAAGTTTTTTCCCGAAAAACACACCATTTCTCTGCTATTGATCTGTTTTGGAGGCTGCGCGCGCGTGGGTCAATGACTCGCGCGGGTTGGTGCCTTACGTGGGTTAATGCCTCGCGCGAGTTGGTGCCTTACGCGGGTCAATGACTCGCGCGAGTTGGTGCCTTACGTGGGTTAATGACTCGCGCGAGTTGGTGCCCTACGTGGGTTGCTGACTCGCGCGGCTTGATGACCTGCATGCACCGGGTCGCGCGCTTCCGTCATAAAACGATGGGACGGGAGCAAGTCCCGTCCCGTCATCTTTTCACCTAAGAATTGCCTTGGATCGATTTTTGCCAATGAGTGGCTTTCGATCGATTTTCGCCCAAGATGGCTTGAATTGCCTTGGATCGATTTTTGCCAATGAGTGACTTTCGATCGATTTTCACCCAAGATGGCTCGAATTGCCTTGGATCGATCCGTCGACTGCCGGTATTAGCCGAGCATTTCGATGAACGCGCCGATCCTTGTCTTGAGCTGCTGAGCGTCGTTGTCAGTGTAGTCTGTCTCGATGCCGAGGAACGGAATTCCTTCTGCCTTGCATCTCTCTTCAAGAGCTCTGCCTTCGATGTCATATGTCTGGCAGAACATGAGGCTTACATCGATGACTCCGTCAGCCTTGCTGGCCTTAGCGAGTCTTACTACATCGTCGAATCTCGCTGTGTTTGGTGTGAAGCAAGCGCAGTTGATGCCCATGTATCTGTTGGCGATGTTCTGTACCATTTCGTCCAGATCCTTTCCGCCTTCATCAACAAAGTTCTCAAAATATCTTGTGCCTGTGCATGTCTCTTCGCAAACAACGATTCCGCCGCTTGTCTCAACGAGGTTGTGGAGCTTCCAGTTAGGAATAGCCATCGGTGTTCCGGAAATGAGGATCCTCTTCTTTCCTGCCGCGAGGTTCACGCCGTCAGCGACTCTCTGCTCGAGCTCGTCGCACAGCTTGTTGACCATTGCCGCGAATCTCTCAGGATCATCATAGTAAGCGATCTGTGAGATGAGCAGTACGTCGGTTCCGCTGATAGGAACGTTCTCTTTCCATCTGAGGCTGTACAGTCTCTGGAGAGCGGCTCTCTTTGCGTTGATCTTCTTGATGTTCTCAGCAAGAGCTTCTGCAGTTACCTTGTTGCCTGTTGTCTCTTCGACTATCTTGATAAGCTCTTTGATCTCGTCCGCCCACTTAAGAAGGTCCTTATCTCTCTTCATCTGAGGCAGATCCATTACGTGCAGAGGCACGTCTGTTCCGAGGATCTCATAAGCCTTCTTCTTGCCGTCGCAAGTTGTCTCTCCGATGTAAACGTCAGCCAGTCTGTAGAACGGGCATGTCTTGTCGAATCTTGCTCCGAGCATAGCCTTGATCAGCGGGCATGTGTTAGCCGGCAGATATCTCTCGCCGCCCGGTACCCAGAACTGCGAACCGGCGCAGAGACCTGTAGCGATTCCGCCTGCAGCGAAGATGACTTCGTCAGGTACATAAGCGCAGAAAGTACCGAATACCTTGCCGCCGTTCTTTCTGAACTCTACGAGCTCGGAAGGTCTGAGTCCGTGTACATCCGCGAGGACCATGTCAAAGTAGTCCATAGCGGCAGGTCTGTTCTCCTGCGACATGAATACATCACCGATAGCGCCCGGAAGCACCTCGCAAAGCATATCGTGAAGCTCGAGGTTCATACCGAGATCAGCCCACATTTTTTGATTGTCAGCCATAATAAATCTCCCTTTTACAATAAAAAACAACATACAAGTGCCGTCGCTGCGAGTGCTTGCGGCGGCTGCTTACAGATAAATTTTACTATCACTAAAAGAGCGGGCAAAATAGATAAAATCTATTCTGCCCGCTCCGCTTATTTGTTATCGCTATAGAATTCCCGGGTACTTCAGGTGAACGGTTTAGTTCATACCTTCCGTCGAGAATATCTTTGCGCCCAGCTTCTCGCCCTCTCCGGAAGCGCAGCCGTATAAGTTGTTTTCTTCATCAATAAGTCCATAATGGACAGTTACTGTTTCAGCCGGATCATACTTAGGATCGGCAAGATTTTCGTTGATCATATCCACGACTATGCCCATTACGAAAGAATTCAATTCCTCATCTGACATGTTCATGACCGTGTCGTACTCTTCCAAAGCCCTCGCCTGGACAGTGCTTTCAAAGTTTTCGCTGAAACCCGCGAACACCTGAAGCGGCTCGATTGTAACGGAGACGTCATATCCGCCGTCGTCCGTCGGAACAGCTTCTCCGACAGTGTATTTTGCCTTTGAGAACGCGTCGATCAGGCTGTCCTTGAATCTGCCTTTCACTTCTTCATCCAGGCCCTGTTCCGCGCCGAATGAGGCAAGCATCGACTCTATTACCTGGTCGCGTATTTCTCCCTCTTCGCCTTCTTCGATATCCTCTATTTTGACCGAGTGATCATAATCTCCGGTGCAGATGATATCCAGCGTGGCCTTGACATAGGCCTGAGCATCCTCCGGCTTCGGCTTTGAGCTGCATCCTGCAAGCATGCTGATCACGAGTATCAGTGACAGCGCTATCAGTGAAAACCTTCTGGTCCCCTTTTTCATTGCTCTTCTCCTTTACTGTGTCTTTACTTTGCGGCGCTTGATCTTCTGTGTCGTTGTCTTTTCGAAAGGCTCAGTCCTGAGATAAGTCTGCTTGATGCGCTTATACTTAGGCATCTCGTCGTTGATCTTCTCGATGTCCGCGTCGGCTATAGCCTGGATCTCTTCAGGGCTCTTTCCCTTGAGTTCTTCCGCTTCAGGGTCATAGACCACATGAGCTACGAGTCTGTAGTCATCGCCTTCTTCTTCACCCATCACGACGTTCTCCGCTACGTACGGGATCTTGCCGATCAGTTCTTCTATCTCTTCAGGATAGATGTTCTTGCCGTTCTTGAGGACTATGACGTTCTTCTTGCGGCCCGTCAGGAAGATATAACCGTCCTTATCGATGCGGGCAAGGTCACCCGTATTGAACCAGCCGTTCACGAACACCTCTTTGTCCGCCTCAGGGTCGTCAAGATATCCCTTCATGATGTTAGGACCCATTGCGAAGAGTTCTCCGATGCCGTCCTCATCAGGATCGTTGATCTTTACTTCGACTCCCGGCATGGCGTGTCCGACCGAGCCCGGTCTTCTGTAGAAGTAGCTCTCAGAAGCGATGGTCGGGGCGGTCTCAGTGAGGCCGTAGCCCTGTACGGTAAGGATGCCGAAGTCAGTCGCGTACTCGAGTATCTTAAGATCGAGTCCTGCCGCTCCGCTTATGAGGAACCTCAGTTTACCGCCGAGTCCGTCAATGACATCCTTGAACAGCTTGCGCCTTACATCGATGCCCACTTTGAGCAGCGCCTTGGATATCTTGCGGCCGGTCTCGAGCTTCTGAAGCTTGCCTTCCTTTTCTGCCGTCTTGAGCACCTTGTTGATCATCGATTCGATGATGAGCGGTACGCAGAAGAACGCGGTGACTCCGTATTCCTTGAGCTCCTTCTGTATATACTTCAGTCCGCTGCAGAACACGTTGGTGCAGCCGTTGCTGATGAACATCAGAACGCCCTGGTTGCCGAATACGTGATGCAGAGGAAGCAGGATCATCTCCACGTCGTCCTCAAAGATCGGCTCGACCTTTCTCATTGCGGCTATGGTCGAAGCTATATTGCGCTGCGAGAGCTGAGCCGCCTTCGCGTCCGCGGATGTTCCGGAAGTGAATACGATGATGTCCGTCGCGTGCTTGTCGATGACCTTGAACTCCGGTCTGTACTGATCTACGAGCTTAGCGTGCTCCGCCAGAGCTTCCTGCGAGATCTCAGACATAGGTATGAGAGTCTTGACAGTAATGCCTTCATTGGCAATGATCTTCTCAAAGTCCCAGCCAAGGCTTTCGTCATAAACGATGGCGTCGGCTTTGCACTTGATCAGCGAGTTCACGATCTCCTCTTCAGGAAGGCCCTTGTCCAGAGGCACTACGACTCCGACATTGATGACGATGCCGTAATAAGCCGCCAGCCACGCATACGAGTTAGGACCAATGACAACGATCCTCTTGCCCTTGAGACCCTTGCTGATCAGATACGCACCGATAGTATCGATGTCATCCCTGAACTTGCGGTATGTGATCTCGACTTTGCTCTTTCTGTCAGGAGTCTTGTAGATGAACGCGGTGTTGTCCGCGTACTTGTCGACGACAAAATCCATGATCTCCTTGAGATCCTGGAATTCTATGTCATATACGCATTTATACTTTCTCATTTAATTCCCTCGTTTTGTCCCTTATATGTTCAATCAGGCAGGCCCTTTATAAAGAACATACCATTGATTCATTTTAGCAAATACAAAACCATTTCTCTACAATTCTGCAAAAATGAAACCCAAAACAAAAGCGCGGTTTCCGAGCCGCGCCTTTTATGCCGTTCAGTATTTTAAAGCAGTTTCGCATATTCAGGGAAGATCTCCAGGCTGCGCCTGAGTATGCCGTGGACATGGGCGATCAGTGTGCCGTAATTGGTGATAGGCACTCCCTGAGCGACGGTCTTCGCAGCGCGGTGCTTCACTTCCTTTTCATTGAGCATGCATCCGCCGCAGTGGACCACCAGAGCGTAAGGAGTCAGGTCATCAGGATATCCTGTTCCGCTCGCGGTTTCAAACACCAGGTCCTTTCCGGTGAATCCGCTGAGCCACTTAGGTATCTTATCAGTGCCGATATCTCCGCACTGCCTGTGATGAGTGCAGCCCTCCGCGATAAGTATCCTGTCACCATCCTTAAGTCCCGTGATGGCGGCGACGCCCTTTACGGCATCCTCAAGAAGACCTTTGTAACGCGCCATCAGTATGGAGAAAGATGTCAGCGGCACATCGGCCGGGACGATCTTATCGACCTTGCCGAATACCTGGCTGTCTGTTATGACAAGGGAAGGTTTCGTACCGAGTTTGGCCAGTGTGCCGGCAAGCTCAGTATCCTGTACCACTACTGCGGACGCTCCTGCATCCAGTATGTCTCTTATGGTCTGCTGCTGAGGAAGTATGAGCCTTCCCTTGGGAGCGGCTTTGTCGATAGGCACAACAAGGACGATAAGATCTCCCGCTTTTATCTTGTCCGCTACAAGACGTTCGCCGCCTTCCTCAGGCTTAAGGGCGGCGATCCTGTTTTTCAGCTCATCTATGCCCTCACCGGAAAGAGCGCTCACGTGTATCATGCCATCGCAGTTTTTGGCGATCCTCGCAAACAGGCCCGGGTCCTCTTCATCAACATTATGGTCCTCGGAATCCTCAGGTATATCGCTCTTGTTCAGCGCGACCAGACACGGGATCTTTCTTTCCCTGAAAAGATCCGTCAGTTCTTCATCGACCTTTCTGAACCCTTCTGTCGTATCCACTACGAGCACGGCGATGTCTGTCTGCTCGAGTATCTTTTTTGTCCTTTTCACGCGGAGGTCTCCGAGGCTTCCTTCGTCGTCAAAGCCTGGAGTATCGATTATCACCACAGGCCCGAGCGGAAGTATCTCCATCGCTTTCTTCACCGGATCCGTCGTGGTCCCCTTAACTTCTGAAACCACCGCGAGATCCTGGCCCGTCACCGCGTTCACCACGCTTGACTTGCCCGCGTTTCTGCGTCCGAAAAATCCTATATGCACTCTTTCGCCCGAAGGCGTATCGTTCATTCCCGCCATTGTACGGTCCTTTCTGTCATTGATTCGCTATGTGTCAATTATATCAGCAGCGGACATCATATCAAATTGATTTTAAGCCTCCCGCAATGTATGATTTTTGTGATGAAAGAATTCCTGATGCCATTACTGAATATGACCGCGTGGAGGATGGAAGCGCCCCGGCTTTTCGGCGCCTTTCATATTGCGGCGGCTGTCATCACGGCCGCGGCAGCTGTTCTGCTGGCCTCCTTTTTCGCGAAACGCGTGATGAACGCTGAAGATCCGGACAAAAGACTCGTGAAGATCCTCACGGTCACCGGCGCGGTCCTTGCCGTGCTCGAGGTTTATAAGCAGCTTTTTCTCTTCTATATAGTCAACGGCGGAACGTATGACTGGTGGTACTTTCCGTTCCAGCTGTGCTCGGTTCCGATGTATCTCTGCGTCCTTCTTCCTGCCATGGCGCCGCGCGCTCAAAGAGTAATCCTGACATTCATGGGAGGCTACACCTTCATAAGCGCTGCCGCGGCTCTTATCTATCCCGAAGACATACTCCGCACGTATACTGCACTCACACTGCACGGATTCATATGGCACGGCATCCTGCTTTTCATAAGTCTTCTGATACTCATAACGGGCAGAGCCGGCACGTCCGCAAAGGCGCTGTCAAATGCCGCTGTCCTTTTTGCCGCGCTTTGCGCTATAGCGGTCATGATCAATATCATGACCGAGCCGCTGATGCAGTCCCTGCATGCCGCGGATCCCGCCATAGTCCACAGCTACGCGGCGATGTTTTATCTCAATCCTTATCACATCTCGCCTCAGCCGCTGGTCGGCGCCATACAAAAAACCGCGGGAATACCCGCGGGTCTTCTGCTTTATTCAACTGCCGTGGCCGCAGCCGGAAGCGTCGCGGCCCGTCTGCTGAACAAAAGGGATCGCTGACCGGTCACCGGTCAATAGAATACGTTCAGTATCCAGCGGAATCCGTAAGGTTTCATATTGTATTCACCGCCGTCTATCCACGCGTTTACATAGTCAGGCGAGAAGTTGAAGAGGCCGAGCAGGCGCTTTCCTTCATACTCTCTTATGATGCCAAGCACCCTGTTGTCTCCGGTGTCAACCGGGTACACGTGGGCGTCCGAGTGGAACACATCGTTGTACTTGCGTATCATGATGAGTTTTTTGATCTCACTGAAGATACGCGCCGTAACAGTCGACGGATCGAATCTATCGTCTGCCTTCTTCCAGTCCATCTTTCCCCTGTGGATATTGCGGCTGTCCGCCTGTTTTCCCGGGTCGTTATGGTAATCGTAGTCGTTGAGCATGCCGATCTCATCACCGCTGTACAGCACCGGAATGCCGCGCAGTGTCAGCATACACGCGTGAAGCATGACATCCGCGTCGATCGCGCGCTGAAGAGCTTCCTCGTTTTTTTCATAAAGCGCTGCCTCGACACCGCAGAGCGAAGCAGTGGTCCCGCAAAGCCTGGCGTCACGCAGCCACTCCGAATCGTTGTACAGTTCGCCTCTTGCAGGGCTTCCGTAATACTTGCCTGTGAACCAGTCGTTCAGGTACTTCTTATGCGAAGCCTCTCCCATTCCGTACTGTCCCAGGAATCCGTAGTCAAGCCCCCAACCGATGTCATCGTGGCACCTGAGGTAATTCTGGAATATACAGTTCGAAGGCACGTTCTCTATCTGCTGAAGCTGATGTCTCAGGAGCCTCACGTCGCGCGTTGCCATGGTGTGCCATATCGTCGCCATTGTGGTGACGTTATAGAGCATGTCGCACTCCGGCTTGTCTTCGGTGCCGAAGTACGGCAGCACCTTGCTCGGTTCCATAACTACTTCGCCCAGCAGCAGAACGCTCGGGCAGACTATCCTGCACGCGATATTCATCATGCGCACAAGCGTATGCACCTGAGGCAGGTTGCGGCAGCTGGTGCCGAGTTCTTTCCAGATATACGGAACGGCATCCAGTCTTACGATGTCCACTCCCCTGTTCGCGAGATACAGCAGGTTGTCTGTCATATCATTGAACACCAGCGGATTGCCGTAGTTGAGGTCCCACTGGAACGGGTAGAACGTCGTCATGACTATCTTGCCGATATCGTCGAAGTATGTGAAATTGCCCGGTGCTGTCTCCGGGAAGACCTGAGGCATGGTCTCTTCGTACTGACGTGGGATGTCCCAGTTATCGTAGAAGAAGTATCTGCTCTGCGCGAGCGGGTCGCCGTCTCTCGCGGCCTTTGCCCAGGCGTGTTCATCGCTGGTATGGTTCATGACGAAATCAAGGCATACGCGTATGCCCCTGCGGTGACAGGCGCTCGTGAGCTTCTCCAGGTCTTCCATGGTCCCCAGTTCCGGTTTTACCTTGCGGAAATCGGATACGGCGTATCCGCCGTCACTTCTGGCGCTGTCTTCCGGCGCGTCCAGGAGCGGCATGAGGTGCACATACTTTACTCCGCATTCCTTGAAATACTCGAGCTTTTCAGCAACACCATTAAGGTCGCCGGCAAAGTTCTCCGTATACAGCATCATGCCCATCATCCTGTTTGAATGATGCATGTCCGGGTGTGCCGAGCGCCTTGCGTCCACATCCTTGAGAGTCTTCTTGCGCTCCCTGAAGTTTTTCCGGAGCATGTCCAGGAAGTATTCGAATGCTTCCTCATCATGGTACAGATCCATGAAAAGCTGCCTCAGCTCATCATAATAGACCTCGAGCCTCGCATCGAATCTGCTTCTTTTATTACCTTTTCTGTTCATAGTTTCACTTCATCCGCCGTCGGCATCGCAGGTATAGCTCCGTGACGCGAGCATGTGATGGACGCGGCTTTATTAGCATAAGTCACGAAAGATTTGAGTTCTTCTTCTGTAAGACCTTCGATCAGGCCTTCTCTTCTGACGATCTGGGCAAGCATGGCTCCCGCGAAGGTATCGCCGGCTCCGTTCGTGTCCGCGACCTTTACGCTGAAGCCCGGTATCTGCTCGGCGTAGTCTCCGCGTCTCACGAAAACTCCGTCGCCGCCCATGGTGACCATAACCAGGCTTATCCCGTATTCCGCAAGAATACGGCTTCCCTCGGCGAAATCGTCGCTGCCGGTCAGCATGACCATCTCCTCGTCAGACACCTTGAGTATATCCGTATATTTAAGAAGCGACTTCATCATTTCCACAGCGCGTTCTTCACTGTCCCAGAGGGCCGCCCTGTAGTTAGGGTCATAGCTTATTGCCGCGCCGTTCTCCTTCGCGTACCTGACGGCCTCTTCACACGCTTCCTTTCCCGGCGAGGTCGTCATCGACAGCGAGCCGATATGCAGGATCTTCGGAAGGTCCGCGGATAGGGCTCCAACCGCCTCGTCAACAGTCAGCTGAGTATCCGCGCCCGGTTTTCTGTAAAAGGAAAAATCACGCTCGCCTTTTTCATCTACCGAAACTATCGCCATGGTCGTCGGCTGATAATCATCGTAGTATAAGCCTCTTATATCGACATTGTCTTTCTTCAGTGTGTCCGCGAGGCTGCGTCCGAAAGCGTCATCTCCGACCTTGCCTATAAAACCTGCTGAAGCGCCGAGTCTTGAAGCCGCCACGGCGACATTTGCCGGAGCTCCGCCCGGAAACGCGGTGAACTCACCGTTGCCGTTCTCATCCTTTCCTCTCTGAGTAAGATCTATGAGAAGTTCTCCCAATGTTATGATTTCTGCCATGATTCCCTCCTGTCACATGATGATTATATAATACTCCGCCGTCACGCTTCCAGTACGGCGCGGATCCCGCGTTCGAGGTATTCATTCCAGAACGCCCAGTCATGGCGTCCCGGCCCTTCCTCAAAGATAAAGTCCGCGGATTCCGCAGAGAGATAATCTCTCAGTTTGCGGTTAGGGCCGATGAGATCATCATCAGTGCCGCAGGCAAAGTATATTTTAGGTATGGTCCTTCCTTCTCTTTTGAGTTTTTTGTACAGGTATTCCGGGTTTTTATCCGATTCCGTCAGTTTTTCCGGATCGCCGAAAATATCAGCTATCATCTGGGGAGGAACTACTCCGTCAAGGCTGCCTGCCGCGATCCCGCCTGTTATAAGCGCTGAAGAGAGCGCGATGCAGGCCCTGAACTTTTCGGGATGTGAAAGCGCCGCGCACAGCGAACCGTAGCCGCCCATCGAGAGTCCTCCGATCATGCTGTTTTCCCGGGTCATCTTTATCCCGAAGGTCCTGCTGATGTACGCCGGCAGTTCTTCGGTTATGAACTCCCTGTAATTCGCCCCCTTGTAGCCTTTGTCCAGATAGAACGAGTTGCCGGTCGTAGGCATGAATATGTTCAGGTTGTACTGTATCGCCATCCACTGCGCCATGCTGCCGTAAAGCCAGTCGGTATCAGTGCCCGTAAGTCCGTGCAGCAGTATGAGGTTCATCGGTTCGCGGTCATAATGCCTTTTGTCCCTTACCTCATCCATCTCCACGTCATTGGGCAGTATAAAACTGAAGTTTGTATGCAGCATTATCGACTGCGAGTGAAATTCCATTCTTCCGCTTGCCATTTATCTCCTCCTGTCTCAGTCCCCTAACTGATATGCAGTCACATCCATCATGACGCTGCCCTCGGCCGCGAAGCTGATCCTGTCAGCTTCCTGCGGAGTATAGTATGTCAGCGTCATAACCTGCTCTCCTCCGTTGACGAACACCTCAGCGTTCCATTTGTCTATAAATATCCTCAGGCTGAGACAGCCGTCTGAATACTTTGCCCTATAACTTCTTCTGGCAGTGATATCACTGCTCTGGCCGCTGCGGCTTCTGTCTATCGTGATAAGTGACCTGGCCGGCTTGTAGCTGAGCCTGATGAAGTGATCATCATCCTTTGCGAAGTCTATGGTGAACTCCCTGTAAAGCGGAGCGCCCACTTCGTACGGAGCTATCTCGACTTCAAGCTCTATAGACCTGCCGGAGATGCCGTCAAAACTGCGTTCCTCATCCCTGAGCAATACCCCATCACAGTCCAGTCTGTTCTTTCTGTGTTCGCAGAGCTCCCTGACAGGCCACTGATAAAGCTTTCCGTCCCTGTATCTGAGCTCCCTCGGTATGGTCATCTGTCCGAATATGCACGAACCCGCCTGGCCGTGGAGATATCCGTCCGGGTCATCTACGGGAACAGCGTACTGCAGCCCCGGACTCGTCAGGTCATCGCCCGCGTCCGCGAAGTTTCCGCACTTCGGATCCTGCATCCAGCCTATCATGATCTGCCTGCCATCCGGAGCTTTCATCACCTGTGGGGCGTAGAAGTCCAGCCCGATGTCAACAGGTTCATATCCTCCGTCCGGAGTGAATACTTCTGCTTCTTCATCATATTCGCCCGCGATGCAGCAGACATTGCTTCCCTGCGGGAATCGTACGGATCCGACCGCTTCATCGGCCTCGGCATGCATGTCCATAGGGCTTGCGATCAGTATCTGTTTGCCGTCCAGTTCAAAGAAGTTAGGGCACTCCCACATGACGCCTATCTTCCGGTGATCTTCAAACAGTACTTTGTCAAACTCCCATTTGAAGCAGTCGCCGCTCCTGAACAATATGAGCTGTGTGCCTTTTTCATGCAGGTAATTCCCATCTTTGCCGATCTCACCTGTCCTGCCTGCCGCGGCAAGAGCTCTGTATGTGCCGTCTGAGGTACGCCAGATGTACGGGTCCCTGAATTCATACGCGTCACAACCTTCAGGGAGATCTTTCGCGTCTATGACAGGGTTTCCTTCATATTTTACGTATTCAGTGTCTCCGTCTTCCTGTTCCTCGGAAACCGCGACGCACTGCGTCTGGAGCCATCTGCCCTTGCCGAGCGGATCCATGCTGCTGTCCCCGCAGCCTGTGTACATCAGGAGCTGCCTGCCGTCAGGAAGAGTCATCGCCGTACCCGAGAAGCAGCCTGCCTTATCGTATTCCTTATCCGGAGCCATCACGCATGGCCGGTACTCCCAGCTTATCATGTCGCTGCTTACCGCGTGTCCCCAGTGCATCGGCCCCCAGTATGTGCTATACGGATGATACTGATAGAAAAGATGATATTCCCCTTTGTAGAAGGAGAATCCATTCGGGTCATTCAGCCATCCTATACGAGGCGAAAAATGATAAACCGGTCTGTCCGTCTCCGGGACATGTTCCGCCTCTCTTTCTTCATATTCTCTTACTTTTTTTAATTTCTCACTGATCACTTGTGCTTCCTCAGATTTTATATATATCTACCTGCCGCGCCGGATAGTCTCCCGTCAGCTGCGGGAAGGTATATCCGTTCTGCATCAGCGTCCTTCCGCGGCATTCGAATTCTCCGCCTACGGAATAGACAGCTTCCGGATCCAATCCCTTAAGCCTTACATGCACAAGCGTGTAATTCGCCTGAGAATCGGTAACGACGACGCTGAGTATGCACCGGCTCCTGTCCGGGCTGACATGTTCCCAGCAGTAATATCTGCTGTTTTCAGACGGATCGCTCAGCCTGTACAGGCTGCCGTTATGGACGACAGGTTCTATCTCCTTATATTTCTCTATCTGTTTTTTTATCTCCTCGCATTCCTCATCCGTGAGTTTAGCCAGGTCGAGCTCATATCCGAAAGTTCCCGCCATTGCCACGACGCCCCTCGTTGACAGAGGCGTCGCCCTGCCTGTCTGATGATTCGGAGACGCGCTCACATGCGCGCCCATGGTCGAAGAAGGATATCCGAACGACGTGCCGTACTGTATCGCGAGCCTTGCTACCGGGTCGGTATTATCAGAACACCAGATTTGCGGTGAATACTGCAGCATGCCCGCGTCAAAACGTCCGCCGCCGCCCGCGCAGCCTTCAAAGAGCACATCAGGGAACTCTTTGGTCAGCCTGTCATAAAGCTCATAGAGGCTCAGATAATAGCGGTGCGGAACTTCACCCTGTCTGGCATACGGTGTCGAATGCGAGTAAACATCGGATATCGGGCGGTTGAAGTCCCACTTTATATAATCTATATCGTTATTCCGGAGCAACCCGGAAATTGTTTCGTATAAGTATTCATGCACCTCCCTGTTTGACAGGTCGAGCACGAGCTGATTGCGGGCCATCATCGGCGCGCGTCCCGGAGCCGTCAGAGCCCAGTCAGGATGCGCTTTAAAAAGATCCGAATCTTCGCTGACCATCTCAGGCTCTATCCAGAGTCCGAATCTGAGTCCCAGCTCCTTTACCTTGGAGATCAGACCGCTCAGACCGTTCGGAAGCTTTTCGGTATCGGCGACCCAGTCGCCCAGGCCGGCGTTATCGTCGTTCCTGTTTTTGAACCAGCCATCATCGAGGACAAGCATCTCTATCCCGAGATCCTTTGCCTTGCGCGCGATCCCGAGCAGTTTTTCTTCCGTAAAGCCGAAATAAGTTGCCTCCCAATTGTTTACGAGAACAGGTCTGTGACAAAGCTTGTATTTTCCGCGCACTACATTATTGCGTATTACGCGGTGATAATTATGCGAAAGGGCTGTAAGTCCCTCTGCGTATGTCAGTATAACTTCAGGAGTATTCAGCGATGAGCCCGGCGCCAACTCCCAGCGGAATCTGTCGTCGTTAAGGCCCATCACCACGCGTACGCTCTCGAACTGATCGAGTTCGACTTCCGTCTTGTGGTTGCCCGAATACATCAGCATCATGCCGTAGCAAGCGCCACTGTCTTCTGTTGCTTCATGATCGCAGATTATCACGAAAGGATTATGCTGATGACTCGACATCCCCCTTCCGGAGACCAGGGTATGTACACCGTGGAACAGCCTGATGCGCTCCATCTGACGTTCCATGCAATGCCTGCCGTGGAAATGTATCATGTCCCAGCTGCCATATGGCAGTTCGAGACACATCGATGACGCCTTCCGCAGCCATACCATTTCTTTTCCTGTATTGATGATCTCCGCATGTCTTGTGATCACGTCCTGATCTTCGAGCACACCGTAATAAAGTTTTATCCCGATGTTGGCGGCATTGTCGATCAGTGTCACGATAAGAGTCTGCGCTTCCCCGTCTTCATCATAGACGCAGGGAAGCCCCGGTATGCTGTACTTGCCTTTTATTATCTCATGCGAGACATATTTGAATTCCGCGCAGCGGCTCCCGTCAGAACATGACGCCGCTATACTGTTGACACGAAAGTCCCCCACACCGAAAGAAGTGTATTCCTGCGGCATGGAATCGAGCGAATATGTGCGGTCATCCCGCATGGCATACGGATTACCGGAGAATCCCCGGTCATAATAGCGGAAGGAATACGACATGTCATCCTGTCCCGGTTTAGGGCCGTAGTACATGTGCTGAAGGTATCCCAGCCGGTCGATCTTCATGTGATAACCGGTATTATTTGTCTCGAGTATCAACTGCCTTGTTTCTTCTATATACCGTATGCTCATATCTCTATCCGCAGCAGCATGTCGGCTGCGAGTGGTAATCAAAAATGCGTCGGGGCTGCCACATAAAAGCGGCAGCCCCTGTAATTACTCTGTCCGCTGACTATACAGCCCAGAGAAGGCTCTTTTCTGTCTCCTTGTCGAACAGCTGGATCTTTCTCATATCTACTGAATATGTAGCTTCCATTCCGTTCACGAGGTCGACTTCAGGATCGACTCTGGCTGTGCACTGCTTGCCGTTGATATCTCCATAGAGGAAGACTTCCGCGCCGAGCAGCTCGCGTACTTCGACTTTACACTTGAGAGTATTCTGCTTGCCTTCCTGTCCTCTGCCGTCACCGAAGTGCTCAGGACGGATTCCGAATACGACTGTCTTGCCGTCATATCCGCCGTCCTTGAGGATCTTGGCCTTGTCAGCCGGCATCTTCAGAACATCATCTCCGATGTGCAGGAACGCATCGTTGCCCTTCACCTCAACAACAGCGTCAAGGAAGTTCATCTGAGGCGATCCGATGAAGCCCGCTACGAAGAGGTTGCAAGGCTTGTTGTAAAGATGCTCAGGAGTGTTGATCTGCTGAACGATACCGTCCTTCATTACGACGATACGTGTACCGAGAGTCATGGCCTCAGTCTGGTCATGGGTTACGTAAATGATCGTTGTTCCCAGTCTCTCGTGGAGCTTGGCGATCTCTGTTCTCATCTGTACTCTCAGCTTAGCGTCGAGGTTGGACAGAGGCTCGTCCATGAGGAATACCTTAGGGTTTCTTACGATCGCGCGGCCCATGGCTACACGCTGTCTCTGTCCGCCGGAGAGAGCCTTTGGCTTTCTGTCGAGCAGCTTCTCGAGGTCGAGGATCTTAGCTACTTCGTCAACCTTCTTGTCGATCTCTTCCTTAGGAACGTTTCTGAGCTTGAGCGCGAATCCCATGTTGTCTCTTACTGTCATGTGAGGATAGAGAGCGTAGCTCTGGAATACCATAGCGATGTCTCTGTCCTTAGGCTCTACGTCATTCATCTTGACGCCGTCGATGAGGAATTCTCCCTCGGAGATGTCCTCGAGGCCGGCGATCATACGCAGAGTTGTGGACTTTCCGCAGCCGGAAGGTCCTACGAAGATAATGAATTCCTTATCTTCTACTTCGAGATTGAAATCGTGAACAGCGTGATAACCGTTCTCGTAGATCTTCTCAATGTGTTTTAATGATAAACTTGCCATTTATTTTTTCTCCTTTTATTCCAATATACTTGATCGGTCCTGACTGATATCCGTCATTCTTCCTCCAGGTCTCTGAATATGCCGTCATACAGCATCGCGCAGAGGTACCCCGGGAGAGTGAATCCGTAGAGCAGAAAAGCCAGCGACGCGGCCTTATGCAGATAGATAAGTACCAGCACCCAGGCGACCCACGCGAGCGCCATTCCGGCTGTTCTCGGCAGATTGCCCAGCGACAGCCTGACCGCGTTCACGATCGTTCCCTTCACGGTGTTTTCGTATCTCGCCTGAAGGGCAAACATGTATACTGCTGTTACGAATATGAATACTGCGACTATCGTGATGATGATCATCATAAGAGTCATCAGCCTTGACTCGGATCCATGGAGAGCCCACATGTCGACCGCGGTTATGATACCGATAAGTATCACCAGCAGTCCCTCGGGTATGCTCTGCCGGACATTCTTTTTGAATGAGTCCTTGAACATCCTTATTACATATGTCTCGTCTTTTCTTACAAGGTGCAGCAGCACGTGATTCATCGCTGCCATAGCTCCGCCGGCAGTCACCAGCGGGATGGAATACAATACCGTGAAAAAGTTGAGTATCGCAAGGTCCACCAGCCTTGAAAGAAACTTCATCACCGGATTTCCGGAGTCAAAGAATTTATCCATCGATTATCAGTTCTTACCTTTGCAAACTTATGATTAGCCCTTTACCGCTCCTGCAGTAACTCCCGCAACGATGTATTTCTGCAGGAAGAGATACAGGATGAGTATAGGCAGCATAGCCAGCAGCAGCGCCGCCATTACCAGACCGATGTCCGTGGAATAAGTTCCGTAGAAGGCCTGAGTCGCGATCGGGATCGTGTATATCTCCTTGTCGGTGAGTACCAGACTTGGCAGGAGGTAGTCGTTCCAGAACGCCATGGCGTCGATAATGGCTACTGTAGCAACTGTCGGTTTAAGAAGCGGGAAGACGATCTTCCAGAATGTCTGCCATCTGGTGCAGCCGTCAATAAGCGCCGCTTCTTCGAGTTCCAATGGTATATTGGAGTGGATCGCTCCGTGGAACATGAACGTCGCCATGGATACAGAGAAGCCCGTATGCATCAGTATCAGGGTGAGACGGCTGTTGAGGATGCCGAATACTCCGCCGTATACGGATACCAGAGGTACCATCAGTACCTGGAACGGGATTACCATGGAAGCGATCATGAGCGCGAAGAGCGCTGAGCAAGCTTTCCACTTGCCGTTACGCACGATTACGAACGATGCCATCGCGGATACGAGGATCGTCAGTATCGTAGCGCATGTGGTGATGATCAGCGAGTTCTTGAATACGTTGAAGAAGTCCATCTTAGCCATTGCGTCAGGGAAGTTCTTCGTTGTAAATCCGTGCTCGCCTACGAGCGAAAGCGGGTTCGCGGTGATGTCAGCCTGATCCTTGAATACGTTGATCAGCACCAGAATGAACGGTGCGATGAACAGGATGAATACGATGACCAGGAGGACGATCATAATGGCGTGTTTTCTCTTCTTGGCTGCAGCGGCCTTTTCGTTCTGAGTCATTATGCTTCCACCTCCCCTTTCTTGCTCACATATACCTGAGTGATTCCGATTATCGCGCAGACAATGAACAGGATGAGAGCCTCAGCCTGGCCTGTGCCGTAATCTTTATACGTGAACGCCTTGTTGTATACGTGCATCGCTGCCATTACCGAACTGAAGAACGGCTCGCCCTTTGTCAGTGACAGGTTGACATCGTACACTACGAAGCATCTCGTAATGCTCAGGAAGATACAGGTTGTGAATGACGTCCTCATCAGAGGGATCGTCACATTGCGCATAGCCTGCGAAGGAGTGCAGCCGTCGATCATGGCCGCTTCCTTGAGGCTGTCGGATACGCTCATGAATCCGGCTACATAGATCAGCATCATGTAGCCCGCGTACTGCCAGACTGATACCAGTATCAGGCAGAACATCGCGCCTCCGGTCGTGGATAGCAATGACGGTACCGTCCCTCCGGAGATCGCCTCTCCGATAGCTACGAACGCGCGGTTGAAGACGAACTTCCAGACGTAACCAAGTACGATTCCGCCGATCAGGTTAGGGATGAAGAATCCCGCGCGGAAGAAGTTTTGACCCTTGACACCGCTCGTTACCATGTAGGCGAGCAGGAACGCGACGACATTGACGAATACGACCGCGAAGGCCGAGTAAATGATCGTTCTGCCGATCGCCGACCAGAAATACGCGTCTTTAAATGCGGATACATAGTTTGCGAAGCCTACGAAAGGCTTTTCAGCGCTGACTCCGTCCCAGCTCGTAAAGGTCAGGAACAGTCCGTAGATGAACGGAATGATGATGACCATGCAGAACAGGATGAGCGCCGGACCTGCAAACATAAGGAATTGTTTTGACTTGTAAGCCATTGTATTTCTTTCCATTATTCAGTCCTCCTTTCCTATTCTGAGTGGCTTGTCAGAGTCTTTGTGTGCCAGTACGTCTCAACGTCTTTAGCGAATCCTTCGCGATCGCTGATGCCGGCCAGATACTTCTGGAACATGGCTCCGAGGATAGCGTAGTGATCGTCCGGCATGTAGTTGTAGTTAGGGATCAACTTGCCGGCGTTGGTGTACTTGCTTACCGAAGCGCCGAGAGGATCGCTTATCGGCAGTTCGATGTTCGAGAACGCAGGAACCAGAGCGCAGTCGTTGACGAGGAATGACTGACCGTCCTCGTTGTAGATGAGCCAGTTAAGGAAATCCTTCGCCTGCTGTCTCTGCTCTTCCGATGTGTTGGAGGAATTGTCGATAAAGAAGTACTTCGATCCTCCGCCAACAAGCATCTCGTTCATTCCGTCATCAAGATCCTGAGGAACAGGCATCATGCCCATGTTCTCTGTGTAGTCGAACTGGTTGATCTGTGACCAGTCCCAGTTACCGCCGAACATGAACGCGATCTCGCCTTCTGCCAGCTTCTTCTCGGAGATCTCACGCTCTGCCGAGATGGCGTTTGCCTTGGCGTAGTTGTTTTCCATCAGAACATCGAATGTGTCCATGAGGGAGTTGAACTTTTCGTTCTCCATGAGTTTGACTTTTCCCGCGCTGAGGTCCATGAGGAATGCGTCAGGATCTTCCTGTTCTTCATAGACCTGAGCAAGATAGTGAGCTCCGAGCGACCAGTCTTCTTTCATGACTCCCGTAGGCGATTCCATTCCGCCCTTCTTGAGTTCTTCTATAAGACCCTTCCATGCTTTCAGAGTCTTATACTTCTCCGGATCAAAGTCCTTGCCGGTAACTTTCTTGATCGCGTCGGCATTGTATATGATGCCCCTTGCTTCTACGCAAACAGGGAATCCGTATACATGATCGCCGATACTGATCGCGTAACCCGTGTCTTTTACCCATTTCTCATCATCGAGAGGGATAGCGTGCTCTTCAGCCAGGGAATAAATGTCCTTGGCGTCTACCATCGACAGTGTGTACGGGTTGTTCGATGCGTACCTTGTCGCCATATGAGCCGAAACCGTGTCACTTGAGTAATATACTTCTACGTGGACACCTGTCTCCGCCTCATACTTTTCTGCCATCTGCAGCAGCTGATCCTGGATCTCCATCTTTGAGTTGAAGATCGTGATTCCGTTGGTGCTTCCCGAAGGAGCTTCTTCACCATCGGAGGATCCGCCGCAGCCTGCCAGAAGCAGTACGGACATCGCCAGCACTGTCAATAGAGCAACTGCTCTTTTGAGTTTTTTCTCCAAAAGTTTTTACCTCCTATATTGCTCTCCAATAACTTCTAAATACCATCAATAACATATAAAGCATCCCAATAAAGAATATTTTTAATTTTATCAACTGAACGCCTATACGGTCAATCTAAAAGCACCCTTTCGGGTGCTTAAAAACAAGTTAAAACAATCGATCCAATCGCCTTATGGTTCGCAGGCACCACATGGAGTGTATCCCTGCGAAGTGAGCTCTACACGGGTCGCCGTTACCTCTTCGCGGTTGTGCGGAGATATGCTCTGCGCGCCCTCACAGGTCGGGTAATGGAAGACCCTTGAGCGCTTGTTTACCACATAGAGTCTCGCCTCCTGAGAAGCCTGTTCCTCCGTCGTGACGATGCCCGTTTTGTAGTCGATCTCGGCGTTTGGCGTCACATTGAAGCAATACACATTGAAGGATATCCCTTCGCCCTTGTCTTCTATGGACCAAGCCGTCATCTGGACTCCCCTGGCTACGAGCTCATCGCCGCTGAACCAAGGAACAGCCATGTACAGAACATGGTTGCCGGTTTCCCAGATATAATGCTCTACTTCCTCTTCGAGCGGACGCATGCCGTCATAGTTGAGGTAGTGCGTGCCTGTGATCAGGTTGGACGGATTGGCGTTTTCAGCCGAAAGCGCCCACGCGATCAGATGGCAGCGCTCCCAGTTCTGAGCCTTTGCCCAGCCCGATGGATGGACGGACGATATATCTCCGCGTTCCACTCCCTCCTCGGGCATCGTTTCCTCTCCGAGGCACCCGTAAGCGCCGGTGCATCTTCCGAGGCTGTCAAGGCTGCCGTAATACTCATAAGGAGTCAGCTTGTTTGAATCCACTGTTCCCATCAGGTTGCCGTTCGTCTTCCAGCTGTCGCCATCCTTTATCAGCCCTGCCCGCTCATAGACTTCGTCGGGAAACTCCGGAACATTGCCGTTGACCTTTATGTAATGCTGGCCGTTGTACTCCGGAAGCGCGCCGGCATCCAGTCCGCCGATAACTCCGTCATCGCTGCCGCCCTTACCGGGCGTCTCTATCGTTCCGCCTCCGTTATCCGGCTCTTCCGTTTCAGTATCTACGGATTCATAGCCGAATTTTTGCATGACGGCGTCTCTGGCGCTCTTAATGAATGATACATCTGACAGCATAAAGAACGCCGCCGCGATCAGCAGCACGAGCAATAGAGCAAGAGCCGGACTCCTCCGGCTCTTGTCTTTTGTATTCGTTTCCTTGTGGCTGTCCTTTGCCATCACTTACTGTTCGTTGCTCTTCAGTGCTGCGATGTCCTCGCCGGTCCACTTCGCGTTCGCGGCGATGCCGAGCATCTTGTCCTTGAGCTCCTGCTCGATCCTTGCGAGTTCCTTCTCGGCTTCGGCTCTTGCGACCCTGCCGTCCTCCTGGATCTGCTTGATCTCATCAAGAGCGGATATCAGCTGCTCATTGGTGTGCTGCAGTGTCTCAATGTCTACGATGCCTCTCTCGCTGGCCTTAGCTGTCTCGACCGTGCTCTGGTGGAGAGCTTCAGCGTTCTTCTTGAGCATCTCATTTGTAGCCTCTGTGACTGCGTGCTGAGCCTCGATAGCCTTCTGTGTATGGTAATTGTTGAGCGCCAGTACCATCTGTGTCTTCCACATAGGAATGACATTGACGATGGTGGAGCGGATCTTTTCGGACATGATGGTGTCGGAGTTCTGAACCATTCTGATCTCCGGAGCCGACTGCAGGCATACTGTTCTGGAGAGTTCGAGATCGTAGATCTTCTTCTCGAATCTGGTGATCATGTCTGCGTAGTCCTGAGCCGCCTGTGTATCCTCTACAGCGCCGGTCTCTTTTGCCTTTGCCTCGAGTTCAGGGAGCGTGACTGTCTTTGCCTTTTCGAGAGCCAGCTTGCCGGCTTCGATGTACATCGACACTTCCTTGAAGTAGAGCTTGTTCTTGTCATAGAGCTTGTCGAGCTGAGCGATGTCCTTCAGCAGCTGCTCTTCATGGCCCTCAAGGAGCTTGACGAGTCTGTCGATGTTGGCTTCTGTAGTGCTGTACTGAGTTTTGAGTCTCTCAAAGTTCTTCTCAGCGCTGCCGAACAGCTTTCCGAGGAAGCTCTTCTTCTCCTCGCCGTTATTCTTGAGCTCTACGAGCAGGGATGTCAGGACCTGACCTGTCTCTCCCATGTCCTTTGCTCTTACGCTTTCGAGCGCGCCGTCAGCGAAATCGGAAACCTTGCGCTGTGCTGTCGCGCCGTAGCTGAGCACCGCGTTGCTGTCCTTGATGTCGATCTTCTCGGCAACCGCTCTGATCTGTCTCTGTTCATCAGGTGTGAACTTAGCGAGCGGATCCTCTTTCTTTTCCTCTACAGGCGCGAATTCAGGCGCAAAATCGATAGCCGGAGCCACGTCGATCGCGGCAGCCTGCGCTGCCACATCCTGAACCTCAGCCTCGAGTACTGCCGCCTGTGTTTCTGCTGCGTCAACTACAGCTTCAGGGGTAAGTTCAAATTCTGCCATCTTGTCCTCCTTATAATTCCTTAATTAGATATCGAAATCCGAATCCAGCAGACCCTTGCTGGCAAGTGTAGTCTGCAGTCTTTGTATATCTGTTGTGATATCCATGATGTCGTCTTCATGGAGTCTTTCGAGCAGGTTCTCGGAAGCCTCGGTGACCGAGTCGATGAGGCTGATAAGCTGAGTCTTGATCTCAGCCGCCTGCTCCTGCAGATAGTTAGGGTTGGTGTTGAGCACAGGCGCGCCGGAAGCGTCCGTAGTGACCTCTTCCTTTGGCTTTTCAGCGTCGAGATTGCCCATGTCCGCGATCTTCTCATTGTAAGCGTCTGTCAGACGCACGACCTCAGGATAGTATTTCTCTCTGAAGTCCTTGACCTGCTTTTCGAGATCCGGTACTTCTTCGACTCTGGCGTCGATCTTCTTTGTGATCGTCCTGAGGGCCTTGAGTTTGCTCTTGATCTGAGCGTCGTCTGTCATGGTGATGAGATCGTCGAGCGACTCAGGAGCCATGTTTTCACGTCCGGCCTTGCGTCTCGCCTTTTTATTCTCGGCGGCAGATCTTTCTACCGACTCGATAGGCTCGCCGTTGCGTGTCATTACGAGAAGCCTGTTATTGATATCCACGTACGCTTCAGGGAAGAATCCGTCAGCTATCATCGCCTGAAGGTCATCCGCGACCTTGCTGAACGGCTTTCCGACATACGCAGCGAGTTCGTCTATCGAAGTATTGCCCTTCTTGTTGATCTTTGCCTCGTATGTCCTTATCCTCTTGGCCTTGGTGTTGAGCACCAGTTTGAGGACACCGGCGGCTACCATAAGGATCACACCCAGCGCTCCGAACACGAGCCTGGATTCGGGATCTCCAGTCGATCCCGCGGACGCCATCAGGAACATCGCTCCCGTGACCAGTGAAGCCACAGTCCAGCCGGACTTGCCGAGCCTCTTCTTATTGAGCTTCTTCTCTGTACGGCGCTCCGTGAATGTTCCGCCCTGATTTGCCGGCCTTGCGCCCTGCCCCGCCGGACGCCCGGTCTGTCCGCCGGACCTCTGAGTCGGTCTCGACTGGCTTGCCGGACGGGTCGTAGTCGTCGTGGTGGTTTTTGTGGTCCTTCCGTTGACTGTCTTTGTAGTTGTTGTCTTTGTTACGGTGGTGCCCTGAGGCATGCCGCCCGTTCCGAAGAGTTCGCCGAACACGCCGCCGCTTCCATCAGCGCCAGTCAGAGCCTCGCCCATGTCCTGAAGGACATTGCCGAAATCCGTGGAGCCGGATACAACGGAACCTGCAGGTCTGGCTTCATATTCAAGCGAATTCGAATACATGACGAAAGACAGGCTCCTCGCGTCGGCCGGGATGCTGAGGCGTGACTTGAAGTTCTTTTTCTCTCCGCTCGCCCACTTGCCCGCGTTGATCCTCGCGGTGCCTATCTCTTTATTGTTTGTTTTGTCTATAACCTTGATCTTGAAAGCGAATTTGTCAAAATCAAAACCGGACTCGTTGACGACCGAAAAGCTGTAGCTCAGCTTGCCGTCATCGAGTCTTGATGTCTTTGTAGTGGCCTTGGCGGCTTCCTTGAAGTCGCTTTCGAACCAGTCTGTTATCATTCTGCGTTCATCCAATGTTTGTACTGCCATTTCATTTCCTTTCGTGCAGGTCAGCACAGTCCAAAATAACCCGTATATAGTATATCACAAGCCATAGGTGATTTTGTCAGAAATCTAGGCTGAAATCGAGTTCTATCTCTTCGCCATCCTCAGTCACGCCAACGACTCCGAAAGCATCCTCATTCTCCGTCTGCTTTACGTCGACATAGGTATCCCTACCGGTGACGTTGTCCATGACTATGAAGATGTGATCCTCTATAAGCTCTTTTGCGCTGAGTGCGGAAAGCGTCCCGTCATCCATAATACAGATGATGGTCCTGTAACCGCCGTTGCCGTACCTGACGAGATAGAACTTCTGCACCTTGCCGCTGTCCCCAAACGGATACGCCGCGTCGTCAGTGATCTCGTTGTTGGTCTCAGCGTTCTTCAGAAGATCTCCGGTAGGAACTATCCTGAGCGTTCCGTCCTCAAACAGCGTTATCGACTCTATCTGGAGCGGCAGATCCAGCATGTCTTCGGTGTCGATCTCATCAAGAGCGTCCACGACTTTTACCGTGTCTGTGTCAGCGTCTGTGTCTGCAGGCTCGCCGGCCGCCGGCTCTCCCGAGTCTTCCGGCACTTCAGACTTGCTTCCGCACGCGGAAAGAAAGGCCGTGGATACAAACATCATCAGCATCAGTAATATCGCAAGAGTTTTCTTCATGTAGTTGTCCCTCTCCTTTTTATACAAATAACGCAGTGATTCTATCACAGAGTGACAGGCTCACTGCGTTGATTTTATGAAGATTTGGTACTTTTTAGCCGCCCAGATACGCCTTCTTGACCTCTTCGGACTGCGCGAGTTCCTTGCCCGTGCCAGAAAGGGTTATGCGGCCCGTCTCTATAACGTACGCCCTGTCGGCTACCGAGAGAGCCATCTGAGCGTTCTGCTCTACCAGAAGGATGGTCGTGCCTGCCTTGTTGAGGTTCTTGATGATATCAAAGATCTGATCTACCAGTATAGGCGCGAGTCCCATCGACGGCTCGTCAAGCATCAGCAGCTCAGGGTCTGACATGAGCGCCCTGCCCATGGCCAGCATCTGCTGCTCGCCGCCGGAAAGTGTGCCCGCGATCTGCGAGGTCCTCTCCTTGAGCCTAGGGAACTGCTCATATACGTATTCCAGGTTGTGCGCGATGCGGTCCTTCTTTGTGACGAAAGCGCCCATCTGCAGGTTCTCTTCTACCGTGAGTCCCTGGAAGATACGTCTTCCCTCAGGAACGTGCGATATGCCCATAGCTACGATCTTGTGCGCCGGCACATGTGATATGGAACTCTCAAGAAATTCGATATCACCCGTCTTGCTGCGCAGAAGCCCGGATATGGTATGAAGCGTCGTCGACTTGCCGGCGCCGTTAGCGCCTATCAGCGTAACGATCTCGCCCCTGTTTACGTCAAGAGATATTCCCTTGATGGCATGGATCGCGCCGTAATAGACATTGATGTTCTTTACTGTAAGTACTGTGCCCATCACTCGTCCTCCTTCCTGTCCGGTTTTCCGGAAGGAGCGGATTCGAGCTTGCCCTTGCTGAGAGCTTCCTCGATATCTTCGTTCTTCTCTTCCTCTTCCATCTTTCCGCGGCTCTTGCCGAGATAGGCCTCAATGACCTTAGGGTTGCTCTGGATATCCTTCGCGGACCCCTTGGCGATGGTACGTCCGTAGTTGAGAACCACGATTCCCTCGCAGATGCCCATGACCAGGCTCATGTCGTGTTCGATAAGGAACACTCCTATTTGGAACCTATCGCGGATCTCCTTGATGGTCTCCATCAGTTCGGACGTTTCGGACGGATTCATGCCGGCTGCAGGCTCATCGAGCAGAAGCAGTTTAGGCTTAGTCGCCAGGGCTCTCATGATCTCGAGCCTTCTCTGAGCTCCGTACGGAAGCGAGCCCGCTCTGTAATCGGCAGTCTTGGTCATGCCGAAAATCTTGAGGTATTTCATCGCTTCCTTGCGGATGCGGAACTCCTCGTGCCTGTACTTAGGAGTATGCAGCATGCCATCGATAAGCCCGTAATTGGTCGTGTGATGGAGAGCCACCTTGATGTTCTCCTCTACGGTGAGCTTGTCAAAGAGCCTAATGTTCTGGAATGTCCTTGCCATTCCAGCCTTATTGATGTCGACCGTGTTCATTCCCTTGGTGCTCTTGCCGTCGAAGAAGATCTCTCCTCTCGTCGGCTCGTACACCTTTGTGAGCATGTTGAAGATAGTGGTCTTACCTGCGCCGTTAGGCCCGATCAGTCCGCCAATCTCCGTACGTCCGAGCGCAAGGTTGAAGTTGTCTACAGCGGTCAGTCCGCCGAAGTCGATGCCGAGTCCTTTTACCTCGAGGATAGGAGCTTTGTCTCTGTCTTTTTCAGGGATGTATACAGAATCATCGTAAGGCTCATCCGATCCGTACTGTTCCTTTGAATCGACAAATACGGCGCGTCCGCCTACGTTGTCATTGTAGTAGATTTCCTGTCTGTTTTCGTAAGCGTGTCCGGGATCGGAGATTTCATACAGAGCGTCGCCTTTTTCTTTTTTATAGTCCGCCATTTACGCCGCCTCCTTTCCCGCTTTTTTCTTCCTCGGTTTACCGCCGGGGCCATTGTCCTTTTTCTTAGGCTTGACCTTGTTCCACAGCGCGGTGATCCTCGACTTTATCGCCGGGTTATAAGTACAGATCATGACAAGGATCAGCACGATCGCATATGTCAGCATCCTGTAGTCAGCAAACTGTCTGAATGTCTCAGGCAGTATGGTCAGCAGCGTCGCGGCGATGATTCCGCCCCAGATGTTGCCGACTCCGCCGAGTACCACAAATACCAGTATCAGTACGGACGTATTGAAGTTGAACTTGACCGGTACCAGTGTGCTGTAGTTGAGGCCGAAGAGGCACCCTGCCATGCCGGCGAGCGCCGCGCTTACGACGAAAGCCATCAGTTTATACTTTCTGACGTCAAGTCCGATCGACTCTCCCGCGATACGGTTGTCCCTGATGGACATGATCGCGCGCCCCTGCTTGGAGTTCTTCAGGTTGAGGACGATGAAGACCGTAAACAGGCACAGCAACAGTCCCCACGTGAACGATGCCATAGTCTTGGTACCGGTCGCGCCGATCGCTCCCGTGATGATACGGTCAGTATCTTCTATGCCTTCGATCGTGTGATTGAACGCGAATTTCAGCTTACCGTCAACGAAACCGAAGTAAAGGACGTTCATGAAATTCCTTATGATCTCGCCAAAGGCCAGCGTGACGATCGCCAGATAGTCTCCACGCAGCCCCAGGATAGGGATGCCGATTATGAATCCCGCAATGGATGCCATAAACGCGCCGAAAAGCATCGATATGATCAGAATAAGCGGCTCGAATGTCATGCTCTGCAGCAGTACACGCGACATAAGGATGCCGCTGAAAGCGCCTACAGCCATGAATCCCGCGTGGCCGAGCGAGAGTTCGCCCGAAATGCCTACTACGAGGTTGAGCGATACCGCCAGTGATACGTAAACGCAGATCGGCACGAACTGACCCTGCAGGTTGTGACCTACGATGCCCGCCGCAGAAAGAACCTGAAGCAGGATGTATCCGCCGATGAGGATGGCATAGGATATGGTAGCCTCCTTGCGGTAGTCATTGCCCTTAACGGCATTCTTGAGTCCCCCGATGCGTATGTTCTTGAGAATTCTTTCAGCCATGGCACACCTACACTTTCTCGCTGATCTTCTTGCCCAGCAGGCCCGTAGGCTTTACCAGCAGCACGATGATCAGGCACGCGAATACGATGGCGTCTGAAAGTTCTGTCGAGATGTATGATCTTGAGAATATCTCAATGATACCCAAAATGAGTCCGCCTATCATGGCGCCCGGGATCGACCCGATGCCGCCGAATACGGCAGCCGTGAACGCCTTGATGCCCGGCATGGCGCCCGTAGTAGGCATGAGTACCGGATAAGCGGAAAGCATCAGCACTCCCGCGACAGCGGCAAGACCGGAACCAATGGCGAACGTCAGGGAGATGGACTGGTTCACGTTGATGCCCATCAGCTGCGCCGCTCCGTTGTCTTCAGATACGGCTCTCATTGCCTTGCCGGCCTTTGTCTTGCTGACGAACAGTGTCAGCAGGATCATTATCACTATGTTGGCGAGGATCGTGAGGATCGACTCCGGTGTGATGGTCAGCTGTCCGCCCGCCGCGTGGACCGGCTTCATGCCCTTGAACAGGCTCGTGAACATTTTAGGGTTTGCTCCCCAGATGAGCAGAGCGATGTTCTGAAGAAAATATGACACACCGATGGCTGTGATCAGAACAGCCAAAGAGCCGGTTCCTCTGAGCGGTCTGTACGCGAGCCTCTCGATCGTGACACCGAGCAGTGTGCAAATGACCATCGCTACCAGAAGAGCCAGCCATCCGTTCAACCCCATATACATCGTCATTACGAACGACATATATCCGCCGATCATGATAACATCGCCGTGCGCGAAATTAAGCATCTTGGAAATACCATAGACCATGGTATATCCAAGCGCGATGATCGCGTATACGCTTCCCAGGCTGAGGCCCGAGATGAGGTTAGTCAAAAAAATCATGATTTCTTCCTTAGATAAATATTCTAAAACGTGGCTTTGGGGTGCCGCATATTACACGCAGCACCCCTCGGCCGACAACTATACACTTAAATCAGTCAGTGTATTACTTCTCAACGTACTTGCCACCCTCGATGATGTATACAGCCGGCATCTTGTCAACTTCGCCGGTAGCCTGCCACTTCATAGCGTTGGAAGCGGTAAGTCCTTCGTATGAGAATCCGCCTGCGAACTGTGCAACCAGAGCCTCACAGATATCAGCCGCGCTTGCGCTTGTGTCAACACCGGCCGCATTAAATGCGTTGTATACGGCATATACGCAGTCATACGCGTCAGCAGCGAACTGGTTAGGCTCTTCGCCGTAAGCTTCCTTGTAAGCGTTTACGAAGTTCTGTGTCTTCTCATCCTCAGCAGAAGCTGTGAACGGTGTCAGGAGGTAAACTCCCTCTGCAAGGCTTGTGTCGAATCCTTCAAGTGTCAGGATTCCGTCAACGCCGTCACATCCGAAGAATGTAGGCGCATATCCCATCTTGTCAGCCTGAACGAGGATATTCGATACAGGTGTGTAGTAGTTTGGCAGGAAGACGAAGTCTGCTCCCGCGTTTTTCATGCTGTTGAGCTGAGCCTGGAAGTCAGTGTTGGCATCATCTGAGAACGCCTCAACTGCTACGATCTCACGGCCCTTAGCATCCATTTCTTTCTTGAATCCGTCAAAGATTCCTGCTGAGTAGTCACTAGCGTTGTTGTAGATTACGCCTACCTTTGCATCAGGGAAGTTCTCCATGATGTAGTCAGCCGAGATAGTACCCTGATCCGGGTCTCTGAAGCAAAGCTGGAATACATTGTCTTTGCCCTCTGTTACAGCTGCCTGTGAAGCGGAAGGTGTGAGCTCGAATACTCTGTCAGCATTCGTCTTCTCTGCTACAGCTACGCAAGCTCCGGATGTTACAGAACCTACAAATACCTGCATTCCGTCGTCCATCAGCTTGTTGTAAGCGTTTACTGCCTTCTCGCCGTCAGCTTCATCATCTTCTACCTGCCATGCGACCTGTACGCCGTCAGGGTTTGCTGCGTTGATCTCGTCAACTGCGATCTGTCCGCCGTTCTTAACAGCGTTACCATAGATAGCTGCAGGGCCTGTGAGCGGACCAGTGCAGCCGAGCTTAAGTGTGTTGTCTCCCGAATCACTGCTTCCGCCGCCGCCACACGCTGCCATGACGAATGCCATCATGCAGGAGAGCGCTACAACTACGACTTTTGTCCATGTCTTCTTCATTTTGATTCTCCCTTTCTCTAGATATAGAAATCTGACTGAGTGATAGTTGATAGTTGCCTGTTTGCCTTTGCCCGGGCATTTAATAAGCCCGCATTGCTGCGGGCTCCCAAGCTTCAGGTTGCTGACCTTCTGTACTCTATCGCCCTACAGCATAACATCGCCCTCTACCAGTCTTACGACCAGAAGGACGCCGATAATGCTAATGACGATAAGGCTTGAACTAAAGTACATTTGGTCTCCTTTTGTGCACAGGTTTTGTGTACAGTGCGATTATAGTATTGTGAAGATTGTGTGTCAACACTTTTTGTGAGAAAACTCAAATTTTGAACTCTAATTTGTGTATAAATAACAGAACAAAGGAAAACGCGGCCATTTCAGACCGCGCTTTTGGTTATTATCAGCTTTTTGCCGTTTTTGTCTGCTATCGAAGAGCGCCGTTTACTGAGGTGTTCCGTCCGAATTGAAGAGCGGAAGATACTCGAGATATACGATGTCCGTACGATCAGCGGCCTCGCCCTCCGCGAGGACCGTGAACTTGCCGACGATCTTTCCGCCGACTGTCTCCACGAGCTGCTCGAGAGCCGCGAGGGATTCACCCGTGCTTATCACGTCATCGACTATCAGGGTGCGCTTGCCCTGTATCTGCTCTCTCTCGTCCCTGCCCAGGCAGAGCGTCTGCATATGGTCTGTAGTGATCGAATTGACCTGGACCTTGACGACGTCCTGCATGTAAAGCTTGGCGCCCTTGCGCGCTACGATGTAAGGCTTTCCCGACTGGCGGGCCATCTCATAGCAGAGAGGGATGCCCTTGCTCTCGGCGGTGATGAGTACGTCGAACTCCGGCGCCTGCTTCAGAAGCTCTCTGGCAGCGGCTTCGGTGATCTCCACATCATTGAACATAATGAATCCTGCGATATACAGGTCATCTGTGACCTTGCAAAGAGGCAGATGCCTTTCAAGGCCGGCAATAGTCATCTTGTAGTCCATAATCATTTCCTTTCCGTTCCCACAGATTACGCAAGGATTTTATCATAACTCGGCGGGTTTTTGTAGATATTTGCCAACATTATTCCCAAGGCACCATCTTGCAGACCGCTATATAGCGCGCTTCATCGTACTCGTACGCGCAGGTGGAAAGCAGCACAAGTCTGTCGCCGGGAGCTACGCTTACGGAAGTGACATAATCCGCCAGGTTCTCCGCCAGGCCGATGTACTCCGATTGTGCCCCGCTGTCGTTGATGTTGGTCACGTATATATTGCTGTCCGACGGCTGGTTGAGGAACGCCCATATCTCAAGGTGATACTTTCCGTCAGGGGTCACGAGCTCAAATCTCGGGTGGTCTCCGCACCAGGACGGATCCTTCAGCTTGCTGAGCGCGGCAAGCATGGAGCCGTCCTTCATGTGATGCCCGTATACTATGGTATTGAACTGTTTGAAAGGCGCCTCCGTAACGCAGTCGACGAAGAGAGTCCCGAAAGAGCCCCACGTGCCGTCGAACATCGTATTCAGGTACTTGTCGTTGTCTGTGCCCTGCACCACCGGATAGTTGACGGGAGTGTCTTCGTAATAAAGCCAGCCGACTACGTCCGGATTGATCGCCCTGAGCGCGTCAAAGTCTATGTCGCCTGTGAATCCGTCTTTCTGCGCCTGTTCGGACACTTTATCATATACCGCCTGATTGGCCCTGTAGTCCCTGATGATGGTAAACACCTTTATGCCGGACACGACAACGATAAGAGCGAGGCAGACCATTATCACATTGACTGCCATCCTTCTTATTCTCAGATTCCTTGATTCCGACTTTTTTGGTTTTTCCGGCATTTGTGCGTTTGCCTCCGCGCGGCGGTCAGGCCTCAGGGATCTCTATCATCTTATAATCCTTCATGAACCCGTATATCTTCGCGAGAGCCTTGTCAGCGCCGCCTTCAGTGTCCGATTCGACGTTAAGCGGCATCACAGGGTCATGCAGCGACATGCGGAGCAGGAACCACCCCTTGCATCCGTCCAGGTCATAGTTGACCCTTACTCCCTCGTAGTTCGGCTCTACTACTTCGAGTCCTTTTGTGTACTCAGCCCATTTGCTGAAGTCCTCGAGAACACCGGCTCCGTATTTGGCGAAGTCTTCCGCCTTTATCTTAAGTCTTACCTCGCGTGACTCCGCCGGCGACTCAAGGCCGTCCAGGAGAGCGGCGATGTCCTTACCCTCTGCCTTGAGCCTGGCAGCGTTGATCACTATCTGTACGGCAAGGAAAGCGCCGTCGTCAAGATAGAAGTTGTCCGAATACGCGGCGTGTCCCGATGTCTCGATAGCGAGGAACGCGGACTCGCCCGCGTCGTTCAGCTCCTTGGCCTTGTTGATGACGTTCCTGTATCCTCTCTTGTATCTGAGGTGCTTCAGGCCGAGCTTGCCTTCAAGAAACTCATGGAGCTCGTTTGAAGTGACGCTGTCCGTAACGACCGTTCCTCCCGGGTAGTCATCAGCGGCAAGCGCCGCCGCAAGCGCGACTATCTCATTGCGGGCTATCGGCTTGCCTCCCGGACCGACCGCAGCAGATCTGTCGCCGTCCGTATCGAATATGATACCGAGATCGGCATCGTTGTCCTTTACGGCCTTACAGATGGCTGCCATGGCTTCTTTGTTCTCTGGATTGGCCGGATGATTCGGGAATGTGCCGTCAGGCTCGAGGTAAAGGCTGCCGCTTATATCAGCGCCCATTTTCTCAAGCACTTCCGTCGCAAAGAAGCCCGAAGCTCCGTTGCCCGCGTCCACGACTATGTGCATCCCCTTGAGATATCCAGGGATATCCTTAAGCCCCTGAGAGATCATCTGGCGAAGGTAGGCGGCGTAGAAAGGCATAAGGCCGACCTCGTTTTTATCGTATACTCCGCCAATGAAATTGTATCTGCTCGCGAGCCTCAGCATCTCGGTTATGTCTTCTTTCTCGAATCCGCCCTGCGCCGAGAAGAACTTGAAGCCGTTCCTTTCATAAGGCAGATGACTGGCCGTTATCATGATGGCGCCGTCGAATTCAAACTGAGGAAGCACTGTAGACATGAACATCGCAGGTGTCGTCGCGAGGCCTGCGTCAAAGCCCTCTGCACCCCAGAGACTGATGGCCTCCAGCACGCCTTCCTTGAGTTCGTCGCCCGATATACGCGAGTCCTGACCGACGCATATCTTAAGCATCACCGGATTCTTATTGACCTTCTTTGAGAGCAGGTAACAGAAAGCTCCGGCGATCCGGCCTGCGACCTCCTTGTTGAGGTTTACCTCGGGACCGCCTTCAGTAGCGATGGCGACGCCGCGGATGTCGCTTCCGTTCTGCAGTTTCTTGAAATCTATCATTTTTCACTCCTAACGAGTTAAAGCAGGGACCCGAAAGCCCCTGCTTTTTTCCGGTTTAAAAACGTTTGGCTTAGCCCGCGCTGTTGAGCAGCAGCAGTCCGAATACCAGTGTGAAGAGCGCTACTGTCTCTACGATACCGATAACGATGAAGTAGTTAGCAGTACCTTTGCCTGTCGCTCCGAGAGCGTCAGACGCGGCAGCCGCGCACCTGCCCTGGAAGAGAGCTGACATTCCGATAGCAAGACCGCCGAAGAGGCCTACGCCCAGAGCCATGCCCGCGTCGCAGTTTGCGCTGTTGATGAAGTTCATCAGCAGGAAGCCGTAAATAGTCTGTGTAAGAGGAGCGCCGGTGAAGGCGATCATGATGAACGGAGCAGGCTTGCCGCTTGCGTAGCACTTCTTCCATGCGCCTACCGAGGACATTCCGGCAAAACCGGCACCGAATGCCGAAGCAGCAGATAAACCAAGGGCCGCAGCCATACCTATAAATGCAAGATTCATAATAATTTCTCCTTTTCTATTTATTTAATTCCTTAAATGGTTCATATGGCAGTCCTGTCCACTCGAGGCCGACCTGACCCGAGAACTCGAGTACGTTCAGACGCACGCCGTGAACGACTACCGACAGGAAACACATTATTATGTTGAGTGCATGGCCTATAAGTACGACCAGTACACCGAGGATTATCAGAGGGCCGTGCATGCTGGCGGCGATCCCGTTGAAGCTCTGTGAGATCGCTACGCCGGCCATTCCGACTGCGAACAGTCTTATGTAGCTCATTACGTTTCCGAAGCAGCTTATGGTGTCTAAGAAGTCCGTAAACGCGTTAGCCAGTCCGGCCTTGAGTCCCTGCCCGAATGTAAGGTCCGGAGACATTCCCCCGAACAGCAGGACGAGTACAAAGGCAACGCCTATCAGCGCAAACACCGGTACCAGAGGGATCGGATCGTGGATGACCAGATTGAGGGCCAGCAGGTACATCGCCACTACGGCGATAGCCCAGCCCAGATTGGAGACCCATGACAGATCCTTCTTAGGGATCTTATCCTTTATTGACAGGATGGAACCCAGCACCATCTGGATAGCGCCTATCGAGAATGAGAATTTCATTATCGCGTTCTGTGTCACATTCGACGTGAGTCCGAAATAATCCGGATACGTTGCCAGGCTCGGGATTACCAGAGCCTTCAGGAATGGCACTTTCATTGCGCTCTCCATACCGAACCATGTTCCGGTGACCGCGCCCCATACAATTGTGGCGATAGACAGCACGAAGAGAAGGAATGTGACTGTTGTGCCTTTCTTCTGTTTCACCCTGAGCGCGATAGTTCCCAGAAGTATCAGTACTCCGTAGCCGCCGTCTCCGATGATCATCGCGAAGAACAGCGTGAAGAACAGGAAGAACCAGAGCGATACATCCTGCTCCCTGTAGCCCGGAAGCACTCCCAGGATATCGAATACAGGCTCGATGAGCTTGGATACCTTGTTGAAGCGGAGCTTTGTAGGTATCTTGTCATCGTCTTCGGCTACGTCTTCTGCCGCGAATGCCAGATTGTTTTCTGCAGCCATGGCCCTGACCTTGTCCATTTCGACTTCAGGGACATATCCGGAGATCCAGACGAAGTCATCGTCGCCCTGCGCTGTCGCGCTCGCTGACGAGTAGTTCACCTCGTTCTGCATCTTGACCAGCTGTTCTTTGAAACTGGCATCGTACTTTGACGCGTCTTTCAGTATCCCGTCGCACTCCTCGATACCGCTGCGGGCATTTTCAATGCTCTGCTTGAGTTCGCTCATGCTCTTTTCAGGAGGCATGAACTCCGTCGCCGGTATCTCAGGAGGAAGCGTTCCGATTACCGCAACCGCGTCCTGCTTGTCGATAGGAGCAAGGCGTATCAGCTTGACATTCTCGTCTTCGAGAGCGGCCTGAAGTTCTTTGCTTCCGATCCTGTAGAAGTGGAAGTCGTAGCCGTCCTCTCTGAGCTTGCTCAGCTCTTCCGGTGAGAAGTCTCCCCACGCCGAGATCCTGTCGATCTCAGTATTCGCCGCGCTTATCTCCTGCCCCAGGAGGCTCTTGCGTTCTACCGCGTCGAGCACGCCCGAATACATTTTTTTGAATTCATCGTCTGCGAGGACCTCTGCTACTTCCTGCTTCGGATCGGCATAGTCCTTAAGGGCCATCCCCATCCTTGACATCGTCTGGAAGCGTTCCGATACCTCGCGGTCAGCGCTTTGTTTTTCGGCGAGATGCACTACGCCCATTTCTCTTAGGGCTTTAAGCATCTCTTCCTTAGCAGAGGCAGTCGTGACGATGTGTACCATTTTCATTTTTTCTACCATCGCTATACCTCCACTAATTTCTTCTTCGAGATCTTACCCCTGACTACGGCCGCGGTCTGTTGGTCTCCCAGATATACCTGGATCACGCGGATATTCTCCTTTGCTTCAGGTATCTTGACCTTTTCAAAGAGGTTAACTCTTTGCGATGTGGTCCGGAGTTCTCTCTCCAGAAGCTGTACCTGTTTCCGGAGAGTCGAGACTATTGCGTCGAGTCTGGCGATCTCACGAAGCTTGAAGACGGCAGTATCTACCCACAGCGGATAGTCGTCCACATTATAGTTGATGTCCTTGAACGTGAGCTCTTCGAATGAAGGGATCTTTACACCTGCTATATTGTCTTCTGTTACGATGACCTTGTCAGGCTGGACCAGTTTGTCCAGTTTCAGTTCTTCATCGAAGATCTCATTCTCTGCGAATACAGCTACCCAGTCGTCCAAGTCACCAATCATCTGAACGCGTTCGGCTTCCCTCTGCTCGAGTTCCTGGCGTATCCTCATGATGACTGACTGCAGCTGCTGCTTTTTCAGCTGCAGAGTCGGAAGATAGCGCTGGAACTGCTTAAGGTTGTCCTTCTGCTTCTTCAGCTCGTTCTTGGTAAGTTTGATAGCCATGACACGCTCCTTTTATACTAATTCAACGCGTCCTTCTTAGGCCACCTCTCCTCGATCAGACTTGTCTTCATTCCTGTCTCAACAGGATCGAAGCATTCTGCGAGGATCTCCCAGCCAAGGTCAAGAGCGTCCTCCAGCGGAATGTTCACTGAAAGATCCATCATCTTGGTTTCGAACATCTCGCCGTACTTCAGGAGCTTGTCATCCCACTCAGTCATCATGAATCCCATGGATTTCTTTTCAAGGGATTCCTTGTACTGAGCGTAGAGTCTGATCATACCGTCCATCAGGGCTCTGTGGTCGTCTCTGGTCTTTCCGTTTACGTTCTGTTTCAGACGCGAAAGCGATCCGAAAGGTTCGATACGGCCGCCCTTAAGATAGTACTGACCCTCTGTGATGTATCCTGTGTTATCAGGTACCGGGTGGGTTACGTCATCACCAGGCATCGTCGTTACGCCGAGGATGGTGATGGAGCCCGCGCCCTCGATATCAACTGCCTTTTCGTATCTTGCAGCGAGGCAGCTGTAGAGGTCTCCCGGATAACCACGGTTGGACGGTACCTGCTCCATCGTGATCGCCATTTCCTTCTGTGCGTCGGCAAAGTTGGTCATGTCGGTCAGGAGAACGAGTACTCTCTTACCTTCGAGAGCGAACTGCTCGGCAACTGCCAGTGACATGTCAGGTACCAGCGTGCACTCTACGATAGGGTCCGCCGCGGTGTGGATGAACATTACGGTGTGCGCCATAGCGCCGCCCTTTTCAAGCGTGTCACGGAACTCCATGTAGTCGTCGTACTTGAGTCCCATTCCGCCGAGGATGATGATATCTACTTCGGCCTGCATCGCGATCCTGGACAGCAGCTGGTTGTACGGTTCTCCAGAGATGGAGAAGATCGGGAGCTTCTGGCTCTCTACCAGCGTGTTGAATACGTCGATCATCGGGATACCTGTACGTACCATCTTCTTAGGAAGGATACGCTTGGCCGGGTTGAACGACGGTCCGCCGATCGGGATCATGTTTTCCGTAAGAGCAGGTCCGTTATCTCTCGGTACACCGGCTCCGTCGAAGATACGTCCAAGCAGGTGATCGGAGAACGATACCATCATAGGTCTGCCGAGGAAGCGGACAGGGTCAGTCGTGCTGACGCCCTGAGCTCCCGCGAATACCTGGAGCGAGACAAGGTCCTTATCCAGTTTGATTACGTTCGCGTAACTGTCGCCTACGAGAGCCAGGTCTCCGTTCTTGACGCCCGGCGCGCGTACGGTGACTACGTTACCTACTATTGATTCTATTTTTGTATATACTTTTTGCATATTCTTCGACCTCCTACTCTACGACCTTTGCCATGTAAAAGTCTGAGATCTTTTTCTCCTGCGCTTCAAACTCCGGAGTCTCGAATTCTGTACCGTGCCAGTCAAGGAATTCCTGTCTGAGCTGGTTGAAGAACGCTCGGATCTCTCTCTTGTCTGTTATATCGTACTTTCTTGTCAACGCATCATAGAGTCTGTCGAATTCCCTGCGCTGTCTCTCAGGTACGCAGGCCTCGTCGATAGGATCGAAGGAGTTCTGCTGCAGGTATACCGCGTCGAGAAGTTCGCCCTTCTGATAGATGGTGTAGTCTTCGGATGAGGTTCCTTCCTCGCCGACTACCTTCATCATCTGGTTGACTTCCGTGCTCCTGATGAGGATGCCGCGTGCCCTGTTTACGAGATCCATGTCTACAACGCCTCTGTACTTGGACCACGAATCCACCGGGTGGATGGCCGGGTACTTACGGGCGTCAGAACGCTCTCTCGCAAGACCGTGGAACGCGCCTACTACCTTCAGTGTCGCCTGTGTTACCGGCTCTTCGAAGTTACCGCCGGCAGGTGATACCGTACCTCCGATGGTGATGGAACCGATCTCGCCGTTGTCGAGACGAACCTTGCCGGCTCTCTCATAGAACGCAGCGATCGTGGACTCCAGATAAGCCGGGAAAGCTTCCTCGCCCGGGATCTCCTCAAGACGTCCTGACATCTCACGCATCGCCTGAGCCCAGCGGCTTGTGGAGTCCGCCAAAAGCAGTACGTCGAGTCCCATCTGCCTGTAGTACTCAGCCAGTGTTACCGCTGTGTAGCAGGAAGCTTCACGGGCAGCTACCGGCATGGACGATGTGTTGCAGATGATGATGGTTCTTTCCATCAGTGAACGGCCTGTCTTAGGGTCGATCAGTTCAGGGAACTCTTTCAGTACTTCTACTACCTCGCCGGCACGCTCTCCGCAGGCAGCTACGATTACGACGTCCGCCTCAGAGTTCTTGGCCTGCATGTGCTGAAGTACTGTCTTGCCCGCTCCGAAAGGTCCCGGTGTGCAGAACGTTCCGCCCTTCGCTACCGGAAGGAAGGAGTCGATACAGCGGATCTTTGTTACGAGCGGTTCAGTCGGGCGCAGCTTTTCGGAGTAGCACTTGACAGCCTGCTTTACCGGCTGTGTGAATACCATCGAAAGGTCTCTCTCTTCGCCCTTAGCGTTAACTATCGTCGCGACGGTCGAGCGTACGTTGTATGAGCCCGGTCCGACTATTGACTTCACGGTCCAGTCACTGTCTCTCAACGTGAACGGTACCATGATATGGTGTGTGAACAGTCCCTCGGGAACGGTTCCGAGAGTGCTGCCGGCCTTGACTTTGTCGCCGACTTTGGCTACAGGAGTAAACTCCCAGTCGCGATCAGGGATCGCGTCAAGATAAACTCCTCTGTCCAGGAAGAAACCGCACTGCTCAGCCAGTTTTGGCAGCGGGTTCTGCAGACCGTCGAATACCTGTGTCAGCAGGCCCGGACCCAGATCTACGCTCATGAGCTCGCCGGTGAACTCTACTTCGTCACCGACCTTGATGCCGTTCGTCATTTCGTAGATCTGCATGCTTACTTCCCCGTTGTTGATACGGATTACCTCTCCTTTAAGGCGTTTGTCATCAACGAGGATGTAACCGACTTCATTCTTGCGAACGGAGCCATCGAAATCGACTTTTATCAGGTTTCCGTTGACTCCGGCTACATGTCCTGTTTGTGTTTTCATATGATACTCCTGTTACAAACTGTATACGCGCTGCTGTATCCCGTCGAACAGTGACTGGAATTCAGCCTTGCCCTTCGTCTGTTCGAAGCAATTCAGCCTCTCAAGCAGTTTCAATTTGATCGCATAGCCGAAAAGCACATAGTCGTCAAACATATGCAGTCCAACCAGTGAATCGAGATTTTCGAATTCGTATTCCAGCAGGACTTTTTCTGCTTCAAGCGGGTTTTTCGCCGTAAGCGCGGCGGATGCCGCCTGTGCTATGAGACCGTCCTTATCGTAAGCGGATGAATAGCTCTTGCCCAGGTTCATGCTCCTCTGATAGTTAAGCTCCTTCATGAGCATTCCGTAGAAGCGCGACCACTCATCAACGAGAGGGCCTTCCGTGGAATCGAGGGTGAGATCCTTAAGCATCTGATACTTCTCTTCGCTTACATTCGACTGGCAGCAGGACAGAAATTCGTCGTATGTCAACGGCATATCTCCGTCCGCTCTGAGTTCAGGCAGGCTTGCTATCAGATAATAATACGAAGCCATACTGTGCCTCCTTTACTGGAAGTCCAGATCTCTGAAGTATGGCATCAGCATCTCCATGATTCCGTCATCTGAACAGTCAAAATAGCCGGACCCGTCCTTTGCCGCAAGGCGGAATCCCTGCTGTACTTCCTTTGTCGGCCTGATCTCCAGCCCGTTCTTGATCTCCTGAGCAAGCTCCTTCTTGAGAGCATCTCCGACCTCGGATACTTCTGCTGCATAATCTGCAACGTTATCCCCGGCGATCGCCGCGCGGATCAGCTTGCCAAGCCCTTCGCCCGAGAGTTCCTTGCCGATATCGGCCGCGAGGATCTTCTCGAACTCGCTCTGGATTTCAGACTTGAAAGCCAGAACAGCGTCTCTCTTCGCCTGCTCGGCGCTGACTGCAGCACTTTCTCTGAGAATGTTGATTTCTTTCTCAGCAGTATCCTTGTATTGCTGCGCTTCAGACTTCGCGCCGGAGACGATAGACTCCGCTTTTTTCTTTGCTTCTGCAATGATGGATTCCGCTTCGGCATTCGCCGCCTCTATCCCTTCCTTACGGATAGAGGTGACCAGGTCTTGAATCTGTAGTTCCATAGGCACCTCCTGTTAATGAGTCAATAACCTTGTATAACCGAATACTGATTACAGTTGTTTATATTTTATCACACTTTGAGGGTGTGCTTTTCCTATATGTGAATTAAATATCGAAAAAACAAAGCAAAACAAAAAACGCCAAGGCGTTTTTCAGTTTTCATATTCTTCTTGCTAACAGCGTTTTATTCCCAAAGAAAGAGTCCCGCGGATATCACGTAGAACACTATCATGGTGGCTACAAGGATGAGCGCCATTATCTTGGCGCCGCGGTTGAGCCTCTTGCGGCGCTCCTCGTAATCCTGCATCGTCTTTTCTTCTGCTGCCTTTCTGGAAGTGTTGCTCTTGCTGTATTTATTAGCCATTATTATCCCTTTCTTTTATCTGCGCGCGTCATTATCCGCGGTTTTTTATTTATGGTATGTCTCGCCGGCGTTGATCTTGAACGCGCGGTATATCTGCTCCAGCAGCACTATGCGCGCCAGCTGGTGTGGCAGCGTTATGGGGCCGAAGCTCATCCTGAGATCCGCCCTTGCCTTGACCTCAGGGCTGAGGCCCAGGCTGCCGCCTATTATGAAGTCGACAGCGGAAGCGTTGAACGATATGTCCGCGATCTTTGCCGCCAGAGCCTCTGACGAGAGCTCGCGTCCGCCGATGTCAAGAGCGATGACGAAATCGCCCGCGTTCAGCTTGTCCAGTATCGACTTTCCTTCTCTTTCGATCACGGTCTCTTCATCCGCGCGTGAAGCGTGCGCCGGCAGTTTTTCTTCCCTGACTTCAGTCACCGACACATTGCAGTACGCGCCGAGCCTCTTCATGTACTCGGCCGATGCCGCCTCCCAGTATTTTTCCTTGAATTTGCCTACGCAGATTATGTTGATCCTAAGCATTATATATCAATTGCCCTCTTTATGTTCACTCCGCATCATCATTTATTGCCGGCATGCCCGTGAGGCCTTCCCTTGCCGCCACCTCAAGCAGGTAGTCCCTACCCTTGTGGAATCCCGCCGCTGAGAGCGCGTCCTCTACGGTCTGCCTCGCGAAGAGCGGTATGTTGTTGTGGAAGCTGAGGTGAGCCAGCATGACGCGGAGCGGACTTTCCGCCTGCCGATCATGAAGGATGCGGGCAAGCACCTCTCCGGCGTAGTCGTTCGAAAGATGTCCGTGGTCGCTTTTGATCCTCACCTTAACGTTGTAAGGATATTCTCCGAACATCAGCATGTCCACGTCGTGGTTCGCCTCAAAGACGAGCATGTCCGAGTCATATATCGCCCCGTAGATCTCTTCTGTCACGATGCCGGTATCCGTGACCACCGCCAGCTTCTCTCCGTCGGCTTCTACGGTGAACCCCAGCGGCTCCGAAGCGTCATGGCTGAGCGGGAACACGCCTATCATTATGCCGTCGAGCTCTATCATCTCTCCGTCGCCTACCGGACAGATCCGCTCCTCCGGAACATGGCAGAAGTTCTCCGTGTGCTCTATGGTACCGCGGCTCGCGTAGAAGACCGCGTTGCGGCACTTGCGCGCCACTGCCCTGACACTTTTAACGTGGTCACCGTGTTCGTGGGTTATGAGCACCGCGTCGACTTCTTCGGGTCCTATGCCAAGCTCGCAGAGGGCCCCGTTTATCGCGCGGGCCGGCAGCCCCACGTCAAGAATGATGACATGTCCGTCAGCGCGTATTATATATGAGTTTCCGGAGCTGCTGCTCCCTACAGAAGTGATATCAATCGGCATTATCTTTCTTTTCTTTCGGTTTCTTTTTTATGCTGCGGGCGTAGTTTTTGGTGTAGCCGCGGTCGCGCCTGCACACCGACTTGTAGCCGCAGTATCCGCAGACAAGCTTGTTGTCGTTCTTGAGCGGGTGGATGCCTATACTGCCGCTGAGTATGCCCGACGCGGTCTCCTCTATGCGCGCCAGCACCTCGCCGCGGACCTCTTCATATTCTTCGCGGCCGACCTTGCCCTTAGCGGACGAGAGCACTTTTTCGGGCATTGCCTTGAGCACGCCCTCTTCATCAATAAATACTCCCTTGAGTTTGAACTCATCTTCCGGTGTCCTTGCCGCCAGGCCTTCCGTCTTTGCGGCGTCCATGTCGTTGGCGGATTCTATCGGATCCTTGATGTTGAAGTAGAACATGCCCGCCGGGGATACCTCTCCGGACGAAGCGGATATCATGTAGATCATCAGCTGCATCCTGTAGCCCTGACGCATCTTCCACATATCGAGCTTGTCGGAGCCCGTCTTGTAGTCGATTATCCTGACCCGCTCATCGCCGTCCACGTCCATAGTATCAGCACGGTCTATCGTGCCCTCTACGAGGACCTCGTCTTCGCCTATTTTGAGTCTTATCGGGTCAAACTTTCCCTTTCTGCCGAAGTTTTCTTCGAACACCGCCGCCTTCACGCTTCCGGCGGCGAGCTGGGAAGCCATCGCTTTTGCCGCGCCCGCGCATATCTCGCGTATGCGGCCCATACGGTATTCCTCCGCTCCGGTCGAGATGAACAGACCGCCCCTGTAGTCTTCTGACAGCTTGTCGAGAGCCGCGGTGACCAGTTCACTAAGCGTTTCATCATCGCCATCCCTGATCTTCTCCATTATATCGCTCCGCGACATAAGCTGCTCCGCGACTGCCATGAGGCAGTTGTGATAGATGTCGCCGACCGAGCGCGCGTCGCTTTCGAAGCTTCGCTCCTCGCTCGGCCTGAGGCCCCTGTCCATAAAGTATTTGAACGGGCAGTCAATGTAACTGCCTATCGAAGAAGCGCTCATGTGGAGCTTGCCGTCGGCACGCCCGAACAGTTCCTTAGCGGTCCCGCGGTCAAGAGGCTTAAGGTCGTTGTCGTATGCCGCAGCCTTCAGCATGGCATCCAGATCGTCTTTTCTGTTTTCGGCATACCACCTGAGCATCGCTCTTGTGAGAGCGTCAGGCTCGTCCGGACCGTTCGTGTCCTTTATGCGGTTTATGAGATGTCTCATTCCGTCGTCCGGGGTGTTGACAGTGTCGACTTCGCCCGGAGCCAGGGTGTTTTTAAAGCCCTCGCTTATGATGTCCCTGCGGATGAGCCCGTCTGTCTTTATCCTCGGGAACAGCGTCTTAAGGGCCTCTATGACCGGTGACGCTTCGTTGTCATTGCCCTCGGCGTCCGTCATGGCCCAGCTGATGTATATCTTTTCGGACGGTCTGGTCATCATGCGGTACATGGCGGCGTTCTCCTCGTCCATCTTTATCTCCGATAATTTTCCGAGCGGGAATCCCTTGGTCTTGAAGTATTCCTTCTCATCGACCGAGAAGAGCCCTTCGGTCTCAGGCTTCAGCGGCATCACGCCCTCGCACGCGCCGAGTATGACCGCGGCCTTCATCCGACGCGGTCTGGTCCTTATCATGGTACCCATGGAAAGTCCGTCGATTGTCGGCGGTATGACGCCTACCTCTACGTCTGAGAGGCCGGCCTTATATATCTCGGTAAATCCCGCGAGATCCATCTCCGAATCGCCCATTATCTCATCGACCTGATCAAGCAGTTCGATCGCTTTTCTGAAGCTCTGTGTCATGCGCTGGGCCTCATCGTGCAGGCCCGCTTCATCCTGAGCGGCGGCGGCGTCCTCTATCCGCGCGCTCAGCTTCCACTCATCATCCAGATATGACTTGAATCCCTTGATAAAGGCTCTGACGTTCTCCGCTTTCGTGAGCGCGTCAAGCTTCGACACCGAAGAGGAAATGCTTTCTCTCATCCCTTCGATGCGGGCAAATCTTTCTTCTCCGTAATCGTCTCTGCCGTACCTGAACGGCTTGTCCCACATGGAGCCCTTCACACGGAACTCTCTCGTGTAGTTCTCCAGATCCTCTATATCAGTGTCGTCAAAGCCCGACAGTCCGGTCTTGAGCATCGCGAAGAGGAACGGCGAATGTCCGCGGTGAGCGGTAAAGTCCAGCAGATTGACTATGAATCCGACAGCCGCGCTGTCCGTGATGTCACGCGAGGTATCAGCGAACACCGGCAGACCGTACTCCGCGAAGACGCGCCTTATTATCGGCTGCATAACGCCCTCGTCATTGGCTATCACCTGTATCTCGCGCATCTTATAGCCGAGATCCCTCACCAGATGCCAGATGTATGCGGCGGCGTTCTCCGCCTCAAAGTACGGATTGGCCGCGCATACCACCGTAAGATCTTCAGGCACAAAGTCCTGATTCGCCGCCGTTTCTTCAGCGCTGAGAAGGTCCTTCCACAGGCTCCGTTCTATGCGGGCTATGGTTTCGGACTTGGCGATCTCATACGTGCGGTCTATCTCCTCGAGGCTGCAGTCGACGCCCTGTTCCGAAGCGAGGTTCCTCAGAGAAGCGGTCAGCATCTCATCCAGTCCGAAGTCGCTCCTGTTGACTATGAAGTTTACCGACTCCGCAGTCTTAGCGAGTTCCATCACGGCGCCCGCGAACTTCGGTGTGATGCTGTCGTAGCCGTAGATCCATATGGTCTTGCCCTTCACAAGCGACGAGTCCCTGATGGCCGAGATGTACATCGATATGTAGTCTTCAGAGTCTGCGTACTTGCCGCTTATGGCTTCCTCATAAGCCCCGACTACTCCGCTCAGCTCCTTCAGCTTGGCATTGAGTATGTCCCCGCCGTCCTCACCTGCTAGCATCTCCTGCATCTCTTCGAGCGTGCAGCCCTGCTGCTTGAAATCCGATATGAAGTCGTTGAGCATGGCGGTGAATGTGACCTTGCCCGCCACCTTTCTGAATATCTCAAAGTCGCCGGCATGCTCCTTTATCAGCATCGTAAGCAGCATGAAGCGTCCGTACTTGTCGAGCATCCTGACCGACTCGCAGCCCTGCTCTGTGAGGACTCTGAGTCCGAGGCGGTTCATCGAGATGATCTCAATGTCAAAGAGGCAGTCCGCTCCGAGGTTCTGGAGAGCCTGCTCCTCCGCCACCAGCGTGTACTGATCGGGCACCAAAACGAACGTCTCACCTCCGCGCTCCTTTATGGAATCGTAGATGAAACGCTCTTTATCGATATTCTCTCTTCCCGCAAAAAGTCTCAGCATACTTTAATGACTGATCGGCTCTGATCTCCTTGTCGTCTATCCGTTGGCGTTCCCCGCGTCCTGCGACAGCTTGGCGCGTACGAATACATCGAGGTCTCCGTCCATAACAGCGTCAACGTTGCCGACTTCCGCGCCGGTGCGTGTGTCCTTGACCATCGTGTACGGCTGGAACACGTAGTTCCTTATCTGGGAGCCCCATGTCGCCATCGACTGGTCTCCCTTTATCTCGTTGAGGTTTTCCTTGTGCGCCTCTTCCGCTATCTTTGTCAGTTTGGACACGAGGATCTTCATCGCCACCTCGCGGTTCATGATCTGTGAGCGTTCGTTCTGACAGGTGACCACGATGCCCGTAGGAATGTGCGTGATGCGGACGGCTGAATCAGTCGTGTTGACGTGCTGGCCGCCGGCTCCTCCCGACCTGTAGGTATCGATCTTGAGATCACCCGGGTCTATGTTGACCTCTATGTCATCGCCTATGTCCGGCACCACCTCGACTGCCGCGAAAGAAGTCTGGCGTTTTCCCATCGCGTTGAACGGCGAGATGCGGACCAGTCTGTGCACTCCGTTCTCGGACTTCAGCATCCCGTACGCGTTCTCTCCGCTCACCTCTATGGTAGAACTCTTGATGCCGTAATCGACGTCGTCCTGTCTGTCAAGGATCCTGGTCTTGAAGCCCTTCTTTTCGCAGTATCTGAGGTACATGCGCTCAAGCATCTCAGCCCAGTCGTTGGCGTCTACTCCGCCCGTGCCCGAATGGATGCTGAGTATGCAGTCCTTGTTGTCGTACTTGCCGGAGAGGAGCATGCGTGTATTCATCTCCTCGAGCTCTTCGTTGATCCTCTCAAAGCCCGCGATCACGGACTTCGCTTCTTCTTCGTCATCGAGCTCTTCGGCTATATCCAGAAGCTCGGGCAGTTCTTCGGCATCTGAAGCGAGCTTCTCGTATGCCGAAAGCTTGTCCTCGAGCGATTTTTTCTCTTTTAAAACTTTCTGGGCGTTTTTCTGATCGTTCCAGAATCCGTCCTTAAGGCTCTCGTCTTCGAGTTCCTTTATCCTTTTCCTTAACCCTTCCGGGTCAAAGATAACCTCCCACTTCCTCTATCTTCGCTCTGAGAGCAGGAAGTTGGCTTCTTATTTCATCAAGCTGTAACATTTTCCCTCCGCTTTTATTGTTCTGTTTTTGCTTCCTCAAGTTTTTTTCTGTCTAAGAGTCCGACCCTGTCCGCCTGGAGTATCAGATCCAGCTGCAGCATCATCTGGTTTGCCGCGGACGCGAACAGGTTGAATATCAGATCGAATATCATCGCGGCAATAATATATTCTTTGCCCAGACCCAGCTGTCCGATAATGACAACGTATGACAGCAGGTTGATGCCGGGTATAGGCGGAGCCGCTACGAGAAGTATCAGCGCGAATACTATGGCGGTTATCATCCATACCGGAGTTATCTGCATTCCGCTTCTGCCTGCCGCGTAAATCACGAATGAGATCATGCCGATCATGCTCATCGGCATGTACAGTACCAGTCCAAGCGGCATGAGTCTCTGTGTAAGTATCTTCTGGATGCCGAGTTCCTTGCGGCAGCAGGTCTCGGCAAGCGCATATGAATCATCCACCTGTCCGCTCCTGAAAGTCAGCCAGAAAGAAGGCCACAGCTTTTTGAGGATCAGGCCGGCGCTGACATTCATCCTGGCGCACACATACAGAAGTATGAACACTCCTACGGCGATGGACGCCGCGAGAGCGAAAGGTATGACCGTGGCCAGTCCTATAAGCAGGCCGGCGTTGTTTTCAAGTACCAGCTGCGCGGTAAGGAAGATGGTGAACAGCGGCATTATGGAGGCTATCCACTGAGCCAGCTGCGTGCTTATGAGATAGAGCTGCTTTATGAACGCGGCCAGACCGTTAGCCTGCTGTCCCACAGCCATTACCGCGTACGCCAGTACTATTCCCATCATGATCAGCTGAGCGGTGTTAAACTCCATGAATGGATCCAGAAGGTTCTCAGGTATTATGCTGAAGAACTTCTGTATGAGCTCGGCCATGGTGTCTCTTGTGAACGCTTCCGAACTGAACGCTTCTCTGTTTATCAGCGACGCAAGAGCGATAGGAACAAGTCCTACAATAAGGCTCACCGCGAAATACCTGCCGACTATGCGGCCTGAGCGGCCTCCTTGCTCTGATACCTCGCGGGTATCGAGCATGGTGGACATCACTATGACGAGCATGGCCGGGGCGGACACGCTGTAAAGGATGCGGTTCCAGAGATCATATACAGGCACGAGAATGTCGTTGGTGACAAATGCCGCGTCCTGCGGCGTCAGAGCTATCATCGCGACGGTGCCGGATATCAGACCGAAGAGTATCGCGATCAGCAGCGTGATTGCCGGATTGACCTGCAGCCTGCCAAGCGACAGCTTCATCGTATTGTTTCCGTGGGAATAACTGTACGTAGGACTGAGTCCCGCGGATGAGAGCATCCTGCTGGTCCAGTCGGTGTCTGCGACGCCTGTTTTTCTGAACGGGTTGAAGGCCTCCCCCTCATGATCTATCCTGATCGATGGTTTTCCGAACTTTACGCCGGCTGTCAGCTTCACCATCGTCGGATCGCCGAAGTGCTGCCATGTGTTGAGCAGAGCTTCTTCTATTGTGAATCTTACCCTGATGCGGTTCTGCCTCTCTGTTCCGATCTTTTCAAAAAATCCTTCAAGTTCTTCGGATATGCCTTCGATGCTCGCGGCCGTGAGTATGAAGTTCTTTTTTATCGTCAGCTCTCTGATCGCTTCGCGGAGATATACTGCGAGCATCAGAATGATGGATATGGAATTTGCTATATTGGCAAGAGATATCCCGTAATAGAATATCTGGGTGACAGCGCCCAGTACGGGCAGCAGCCAGAAGACCATAAAAGCAATGAACTTGTCTCTGCTAAGTGACTCCCGCGCTCTTACGGTACGCGCTATCAGCAGGATGATCCCGGCAAGCGCGACCAACGACAGGAGTACGAAGCTGCTCTCCCGGTGGTATCTGTTCTGTTCATCGAAATAATACAGGAATCCAAATATCCTGGAAGCGGCAAGCATCACTATTCCTGCCGCGCATATGCCGTATATGGCATGGCTCAGTTTCTTGTCTTCTTCCGCTCCTGTTTCTTCCAGCACCCTGTCAAGCAGCAGGCTGCCTAAGGCAAGCAGCGCTAACATGCCCGCGAACACAGCGAAATTGCTGATCCTCACCATGACGTATCCTGCAGGGGTGGTGCTTCCGCGGAAAAAATACGCGAGAGTATCCGCAAAGTTTATAAAAGCGCTGACCAGCAGAGCCGCTGTTATCACCCGCCTGGTTTTGATCGTCACAAAACTGTAAAGATGCAGGTAGATGGCAGCCAGCACGCAGAAAAGACCGAAGCCGGATTCAAATATTACATGTAAAAAAGTCGTCAGATCCATCGATACCTCATACTAATTCGAGCAGCTGGTCAGGTGTATCCAGGTGATAGGTCGGCTCGAATCCGGCGGCCGCCATATCCTCTTCATCGACATAATGGCTCCAGCCGACCAGGACGCTGTCGACGTCCGCGTTGTTGGCGCAGCCTATGTCATACTTTGTGTCACCTATCATTATCGCTTCTTCCGGCGAAGCCCCGAACCTCTCGAGAACCTTTGTGACTGATTCCGGGTGCGGCTTGTGATGTGTCACGTCTTCCATGGTCACCAGCACATCCACGTACCCGTCCATTCCCAGTTCGTGCATGTACTTGTTGAAACTGTTTGCCGTCCTGGATGTCGCGACGCCTATGCCGCATCCGCGCGCCTTCAGTTCGTCTATCAGTTCCCTTACGCCCTCAAAGATATAGACCTTGTATTCTTCCTGATGCGTATCCTGATAGTTTCTGTAGTGCGCCACGACTTCGTCCACGTTCTCGCCGGGGATCAGCCTGGCGATAGTATCGTAAAGCGTCTCGCCGAAGGTCGCCTCTATCTCTCTCACTGGGAGCTTATGCCCCAGATAACGTTCAAAAGTCGACTGCCACGACGCGATGATTATGTTGTTCGTATTCGCGATGGTTCCGTCAAAATCGAAAATTATGTATTTCTTCATGCCCTGTCCCTTTTCCTGAGGACGCGCAGCATCCTTTTGAAAAAGCCGCTTTTGTCGGGTCTTGCCGCGGCCTTGAGCACCCTCTCCCTTTTGAGGTTCCGGTATACTGCTTCCTTTATCTTCTCGTTGATGACGCGGTGGCCTTCAGCGGAAGGATGCAGTCCGTCGTCATTGCCTTTCTCATCAATGCTGTCATAAACATGTACATACGGTACGTCCTCTTCTTTGCAGACAGCCTCTATGATCCCGTCATACTTTATGATGAGCTCGTTTTTCCAGTTCTTGCTGCGGTCCCACCATACAGGATTGGTGCGGCTCTCATCGACAGGCGTGAGCCCCAGATATATCACCTTAGAAGCATGCATTCTGGCGTGCCTGATGAGCTCGCGCACATTTCCCGCGAACTCTTCTTCCGGTGTGCGCACGATCCCACCGCTCACCTGCGTGTCATTGATCCCGCAGGCCAGGATGATGATATTGTTGGCGTCAGGAAGGACGCGCCCCTCGCATTCCCTGTCAAGTCTCGCGAGGATCTCCCCGGAGGTCTGCCCGGAAATTCCCATATTAAAGACATGGCAGCTCGCGATGGAGCTGTCATTTGCGAGATCCAGTTTCAGACGGTTTGTCCATCCTCCCAAAACCAGATCCCGCTGTCCGTATGTTATGCTGTCGCCGAATATAAGTATCTTGTTTCGCATAGCGCTCCGTTCTCTTTACCAGCCGCCGCCTCCGCCGCCTCCGGCACCGCCGCCGCTGAAACCGCCGCCGCTGAAGCCGCCACCGCCGCTCCAACTGCTTCCGCCGCCTCCGCCGGAACTCCAGCCTCCGCCGGAGCCACCCGATGAAGCGTGCGGTATGACGATGTTGTTGCTCACGCTGGAGCTGCAGTCGCTCATCATGCGGCCCATCATGTAGTAATCGAAGCGATCGAAGTCACGCGGTCCGCGGTACCAGTTCGGAGCTGTGACAGGCAGATCCTCAAAGTTCTTGATCCACTTGTTGGAAAGACCGAACACGTAAGCGTAAGGCATGACGTGGTAGAAATACTGTGGGTCTTCTTCGACCAGCTCGTTGAGCTTGTCTATCTCGGCCGTCCTTATGAAGTCTCTGAATCCGAGCACTCTGCCCAGCAGGTCGGTGTACTGGTCTGTCTTGGCGATCGCGATGACCGCGAAGAACATGCTGACCAGCGTTCCTACGAACAGATAGCAGATGACCGCCAGCGCCTTAGGTCTTGACAGTATTGAAAGCGCGTCGGATAACAGAGGCAGCATTGCCACGCCGACAGTGAAGAACCATATGGCTCCTAAGCTCTTCAGCACCGTCTTGATCTTGGATGTAGAGCGTATGGTGTCATATACCGAGCACATCAGTCTGATCGAAACCAGTATATGGAATGCCGCCCAGCCAAATCCGAAAACACCCATCTCGTCTCCGTTGATGCTGCCCCATGTGACAAAGGCTGCCGCAGGCACCATGGCCGCGATCGTGCAGGCCCATCTTGCCATCACGGAATCAGGTCTTGTAATGGCCTGACTGCCCTTGAACATATCCGCGAGAGCGTCTTTTGACTTGAGGAACTTCTTGCCGAATGTTGTCGAAGAACCGATCTGCGCCGTAGACCTCTCCCTGCTGGTCCCCGGGAATATCCCGTCATAGATCAGCCTGATGTAATAAGGCACTTCCGCGCCCGGCTCCTGAATGGCGATGAACTTGAACTTCTTTCTGTCGAGTTCTTCTATCTCTATATAGCCCTTGTCCGCAAGCCAGACGATGGAGGATATGACGTCCTGCCTGTCGGCCTTGCCGTCCACCAGATAACCGATCTCTCCCGGAGTCAGATCATCCGGAGGATAGAACTCGAGTGTCTTGACCATATCCTTGTCCCTGCCGAATAAGAACCACAGCAGGAAAGCTCCAACCGGTCCGAGCAGGAAGAGAAGCATCTGCGCGATGCTCACCTTGCCGAACTGAGGAGCGCCTTCCCAGTAGCCCTGAGGAAGCTCAAGCTGAAGGGTGATGCCGTGATGCGCAGGGATATCGGACGCGGTGATCGTGATCGTCTTTCCGTCGGCCCCCGTCTCCATGACGGCGTTGTCCTCGTTGCTTGCTGTACCGTACGAACCCGAGAAGACCTTGGCCTTACTGAGGTCGGCCTCCTTCGGAAGCGTGACGGTGCACTTGCTGGACATTATGTCCGTCTCCCAGTCAGTCGGGATCAGGTTGAGCAGCAGCATGTCCTTCTCGCTGTTTTCGTCCTCATACATCGCGATTTTGTAGTAGATGTCGTAAGGATTCTCGCCGGTGAGCGTGTAACTGCCGCTTCCGATCTTGACGACCTCATAGCCTGACTGTGTGTAAGTCTCGTAGTTGTATCCCGGCACCTTTATGTTGCGGATCTTCTGTCCCTGCATAGGGATGTATCTGTAGATGCCGTGGTGGGCCGTGACGTAATACATGTCGAGATGCTCATGGAAATCATATGAATTGTCCTTTGCAACTTCGACATCCACGTTGTAATTGAGAGTGGCCATCGTGTTGTCGGTCGCGTGCGCCTGAGGCGATGTAAAGGATATCATCGCTGCCAGGATCGCGAGTATGCCGGCAACCGCCGCAGCTCTCTTTATCTTGACTCTGTACATAAGAATCTCCTTCCGGTGTCTTTATGTATGGTGAGGATGTTGTTTAGAGGCCTTCGTCGAATTCCTCTATGTGCATCTTAGGGAAGTTGAACATGTTAGCCACAAGGCTGGTCGGGAAGCTCTCGACCTTGTTGTTGTAGTCGCGAAGAACCGCGTTGTAGTACTTCTTTGCGTTGTCGATGTCCTTCGGATCACCGGCCTCTTCGTACTTGCGGAGTTCTACCTCTGCAAGCTCTATGCGGTTCTTGTCCTTGGTCAGCGAGTTGTACGTGACCGCGAAGAATATGGCGATCACCACTACCAGAATAATAACAAACGTAAGCATCTCATTCTCCTTTCAAAACAGATGTAGCTTCGGAGTATTTGCGGCCTTTAATTCATGCGGCCGCAGCAGTTCTTGTATTTTTTGCCGGATCCGCATGGGCAAGGATCGTTCCTGCCCACTTTAGGCGTATCTCTTCTTACAGTCTCCTGCTTGCCCGTCTTGTCGGCCTTAGGCGCGGCCGCCGGCATGGCTCCGCCCCTCGCTCCGCGGGACTGCTGAGCCGCGGTGTCGTCCTTGTATTCTTCCTTTGCAGCGGACGTATTTCCGCTCACCACGTTGCGCCTCTCGGTCTTTGTGGTGACTGTCACGTTATAGCAGAACTTGACTGTCTCTTCCCTGATGTCCGCAATCATCTCGTCGAACATGGCGAAACCTTCCTGAGCGTAGGCTACTGCCGGATCCTGCTGGCCTATGCCGCGCAGTCCGATACCTTCCTTCAGCTGATCCATCGCGTCGATGTGATCCATCCAGCGGTTGTCCACGACCCTCAGCAGGATCATGCGCTCAACTTCTCTCATCTGCTCGCTGCCTATCTCGGCTTCCTTCTCAGTGTAAAGATCGTCGAATATCTGCCTGATGTCATCCTTCAGCTGCTCTTCGGTGATGCCTTTCATGTAATCTTCGTCCGGCTTGAACCTGTCTCTGAAAGCAGGAGCTATCTGGGACAGTCCGTCGATTATCCTCTGCATATCCCACTCTTCGGAGTACTTGGATTCCATCAGGACCGGGTCTACGGTGCCGTCTATCAGTTCGTAAGCCATGTTCTTTATGTAGCCGGAAACATCTTCGCCGTCCAGAACCATGCGGCGCTGACCGTAGATTATCTCACGCTGCTTGTTCATGACGTTGTCATACTGCAGTACGTATTTACGGATGCTGAAGTTCTTGCCCTCGACTTTCTTCTGGGCTCCTTCTATTGACCTTGACAGCATGCCCGCCTCGAGCGGTTCATCCTCATCCATGCCGACCCTTGCCAGCACGTTCTGCATCCTGTCACCGCCGAAGAGTCTCATGAGGTCGTCCTCGAGAGCGATGAAGAACTGCGTGTTGCCCGGGTCGCCCTGACGTCCGGAACGTCCTCTGAGCTGGTTGTCGATACGCCTCGATTCGTGGCGCTCGGTACCGACTATGCAGAGACCTCCGAGTTCTCTCACCTGTTGCTGCTCAGGAGCGCGCTCCGCCTTGATCTGTTCGTGCAGAGCGTGGAAATGCTCTCTTGCCTCATTCATCTCAGGATCGTCGGATTTCTCAAAGCCCGTCGCGAACGAGATCTGCTCAGGCGTATAGCCTTCCTTTCTCATCTGCTTGCGCGCCTCGAATTCCGGGTTGCCGCCCAGTATGATATCCGTACCACGGCCGGCCATGTTGGTGGCGATGGTCACGGCTCCGAGCCTTCCGGCTTCGGCTACTATCTCGGCCTCCTGCTCGTGGTGCTTGGCGTTCAGTACGTTGTGCTTCACGCCGCGCTTTTTGAGCATGTCGCTTATGAGTTCGGATATCTCGATCGAGATGGTACCAACCAGCACAGGCTGTCCGGTCGCGTGGGCCTCGACGACCCTGTTGACGATCGCTTTATACTTGGCCTTCTGGTGGGCGTATACCGCGTCATCCCTGTCATCTCTTATGACCGGCATGTTGGTCGGTATTACTACTACGTCCATGTTGTATATGTCGCGGAACTCATCTTCTTCTGTCTTGGCTGTTCCGGTCATGCCGGCCAGCTTGTTGTACATCCTGAAGTAGTTCTGCAGCGTGATGGTAGCGAGAGTCCTGGACTCGGACCTCACCTTTACGCCTTCCTTAGCCTCGATGGCCTGGTGCAGACCGTTGCTGAAGCGTCTTCCGTACATCAGACGTCCCGTGAACTCATCTACGATGAGGATCTCGCCGTCCTTGACGATGTAGTCGACGTCCCTCTTCATCAGGTAATTGGCGCGCAGAGCCTGGTGAACGTAGTGGTTGAGCTCCATGTTGTCAGGATCTGAGAAGTTGTCGATCTTGAAGTAGTCCTCGCAGAGCTTCACTCCCTCGTCTGTGAGCGACACCTGGTTGTCCTTCTCTTCTACCTTGTAGTCTTCCTCCGCGTTCAGGGTCTTTACGAAGGCGTTGGCATTGCGGTACATCACGCTCGAGTCGACGCCCCTGCCCGAAATGATGAGCGGCGTCCTGGCCTCGTCGATCAGGATCGAGTCCACCTCGTCGACGATCGCGTAGTTGAGTTCTCTCTGAGTGAGCTCTTCCTTGTACGTGACCATGTTGTCGCGCAGGTAGTCAAAGCCGAACTCGTTGTTTGTGCCGTAAGTGATGTCCGCCATATACTGATCGTGCCTGGCCCTGCCCTCGACCGCGTGGATCACGCAACCGACCTTGAGACCCAGGAACGAGTACAGCTTGCCCATCCACTCGGCGTCACGCTTGGCCAGGTAGTCGTTGACCGTGACCACGTGCACGCCGCGCCCTTCGAGCGCGTTCAGATAGGCAGGCAGCGTCGCCACCAGTGTCTTACCTTCACCTGTCTTCATCTCGGAGATACGCCCCTGATGGAGCACGACTCCTCCGATGAGCTGCACCCTGAAGTGTTTCATGCCCAGGGACCGCCACGCGGCTTCGCGGCATACGGCGAAAGCCTCCGGCAGCAGGTCGTCGAGAGTCTCGCCTTCTGCCAGTCTGCCCTTGAATTCATCCGTCTTGGCTCTCAGTTCATCGTCCGAGAGCTGCTGCATCTGTTCATCGTATGACTCTATTACGTCTACGATCTTTTCGATCTTCCTGACCTCCTTGACGTTGAGGTCGCCGAAGATCTTTTCCATTAAACCCATTGTCTGTACATTCCTTTCGCTTTAATCTTCGTCTTCAGGCCTGTCCTCGACCCTGATGCGCGTCATCAGAGCGCGCCTCGAATCGGCCTTGGTGACCTTGACGTGGAATTTTTTGTGTCTTGATTCGTAATCGAACTCGTCGCCCGCCTTAGGCAAACGGTCGAGCTCTATCATCACCCAGCCGTTGACTGTCGTGGCATCGGCCTCTATCTCCTCGTCGAACATATCAAAGAAATCCTCAAGATTCGCGCCGCCGGCGACCATGTAAGTGTCATTGCCCGCAGACCTTACATCTCTTGAAGTCACGGCATCGTGCTCGTCGTAGATGTCGCCGACTATCTCCTCTATTATGTCCTCGAGCGTTACAAGGCCCGTGGTGCCGCCGTACTCGTCCACTACTATGGCGATATGCGTCCTCTTGGCCTGCATCCTTCTGAGAAGGACCGCCGCCTTGAGGGTCTCGGCCACGTAAGCGACCGGCTTTATGATCTTTTCAGTGTCCTTTATGCTGCGGACGTTGTTGTTGTATAGATCCTTCAGGTTGATGACGCCGATTATGTTATCCAGATCGTCCTCATACACAGGAAGCCTGGAAAGGCCAGACTTCTTGAAGACCTCTTTTATCTCCGCCACAGGAGTGCCTCTTTCGATCGCAACGATGTCGACCCTCGGAGTGAGTATGTCTATGGCCTCGATGTCGTTGAACTCTATCGCGTTCGCGATAAGCTCGCTCTGCTCCTCGCCGATGGCGCCGCCTGCCTCTGCCTCTTCGACTATCGTCAGAAGCTCGTCCTCGCTGAACTCAGGCTCATCGTTCTTTCCGAACACCTTCTTCAGGAGTACCTTGAGTCCGTTGAAGATGAATGTCAGCGGAGTCAGTATCAATATGAGCGCCCTGACGAAAGGCGTAAGGAAGAGCGCGACCTCCTCAGCGTACTCTCTGGCAAGTATCTTAGGCGATATCTCGCCCAGCACAAGAACAAGAAGGGTGACCATGACGGTCGCGATAGTCGGACCTATCCTGGCGCCCCAGGTATTGATCCCGTACACCGTAGCGACCGAAGTCATGGAGATGTTCGAGATGGTGTTGCCCACCAGCACCGCCGTGATCAGCTTGTCGAAGTCCTCGCACAGCGTAAGCGCGTGCGCCGCCCTCTTGTTATCGTCCGCGGCAAGATTCTTAAGCTTGATCTTATTTGCGGACGAAAAAGCCGTCTCGGTAGCCGAGAAAAATGTTGAGCATAAAGTAAGTATTATTATTGCAATCAGATATCCGTTCATATTTTTCTGTAGAGAGCGGCTCCGCATCCATCCGCGGAGCACGGCTCCCGCCTCGCTGCGGCTTAACGCAGCGGTACTAAACTCTGACTTCGCGGCATCCGGACGACGCCGCTCGTCAATCGTTAAGGACCGGCTGCCGCAGAGTCTCCGCGTCCGGATGCGGAGCCGCCCTTTTTACTATTTAATTTCCCAATCTATAGTCGTCTCTATTTCAGGCGCCTCATAATTATCGTTGTCGTAAGTCAGATACGCCTTCGCGGTATACATGCCCGCGGCGACAGCCTTGTTGTCCCTGTACCTGACCGAGATCGCCTTCGGAACGCCCTTCAGGCTGATGGACTTTTCGGTGCCGTCGTATTCGAACGGCTTCTCGTAAGTCCAGTGCGCTCCGCTCGTATCGTATGACGCCTTCTCTATACGCCACTTGAGGTCAGGAATGTCCGCTGCCTCGCAGTTGCGTGTGTCATAGATGAGTCTGGCCCTTGCGGTATATGTGCCGGCGTTGATCCTGCTGTTGTCGGTGTAGACGACCTCGAGGCCCGCAGGCACTCCCGTGAGCTTGACTTCCTTTGGCTTGTCATCGTAGGTGAAGGCTCCGTCATAGTCCCACCTGACTTCTGAAACGTCGATCTCCTTCTTGACGATCCTCCACTTGAGTTCCGGCACTGTCGGCGCCTCAAAGTTCTCTTTATGTCTGTACCTGAGCCTTGCCTCGGCTGTGTAGCCGCCGGCCTCCGTACCCTTGTTGCCCACATAGGCTTCGACCTTTACGCCCTCAGGCAGGCCCGTGAGCCTGACGCTCTTTTCCTTGCCGTTGTAGACGAACTCTCCGTCATAATCCCAGCTGACGCCGGACATGTCGTATGACGCCTTATCTATGTGCCACCAGCATCCGCTGACCGGAGCCGGAGTCTCGTAGTTTACAGGATCCTTGGCCTCGACAGTTGCCATGGCCTCATACTCGCCCGAATTCATCGCTCTGTTGTCGGTATAGCTGACCTTGACAGTATCAGGCAGACCGAGCAGTTCGACCTTCTTTTCTTCTCCATCGAATGTGAAAGGCTTCTCGTAATCCCAGCGCACTTCCGACATGTCGATAGGCGCCTTCAGGATCTCCCACTTGCAAGGAGCAAGTTCGCACTCCTTGTAGTTGCCGGCCCTCTCTGCGATCAGCCTCGCGGTCGTATAGTAGACGCCCGCGTCGGTCGCGGTATCTCCGTCGTATTCAACGCTGAAACCTTCAGGTATGCCGGCGAGGCTCACCTTAGGAGCGACGCCGCGCAGTCTGTCAAAGAATCCGAGTTCCTGCACGACCTCAGCTATCGCGACGCTCTTAGGCGTACCGTCATAGACGAATGGCTTGCTGTAAGTCCAGCGCACCGCGTCAGGATCTATCTTGATGGCAGCCGGATCGATGTGCCAGCTGCATCCGCCGAACGACGGCTTCTCGTAATTGTCAGCGTCATAATTGAGTTCCACCGAGGCCTCATAACTGCCCGCGTCTACCGCGGTATTGCCCGTGTAGACCGGTGTGACTCCCTCAGGCAGGCCCGTAAGCTCGACGTGCTTTTCACTGCCGTCATAGATGAAGCCGCCGGTGCCCTGCCACTCGACTCCGGACATGTCATATGTCGCCTTGCTGATGCTCCACTTGCAGCCACCCAGCTTAGGCATGTGGTAGTTGTCCTTGTCGCATTCGAGATCGACCGCTGCGCTGTACTTGCCCGCTGCTGTAGCGGTGTTGTTTCTGTAGACCGGTGTGACTCCCTCAGGCAGGCCAGCGACGTATACGGACTTCTCGCTGCCGTCATAGACCGTGTCGAAGTCGCCTTCCCATCTCGCGCCGCTCATGTCGTAGTCGGCCTTCAGGATGCGCCACTTGCAGTCCCTGATGGATGGCTTGTTGTAATTGTCCGGATCCTTCGGAGTGAGCTCGGCATGGGCGCAGTAGAAACCTACCGTGTCGCCCGTGCTTCCGTCGTAAGTGACCTCCAGGCTTTCAGGTATGCCCTCAAGCTTGACTGTCCTGACGCTGCCGTCATAGACGAACGGCTGCGAGTAGTCCCATCTGAGATGGCGGATGTCAGGATCGGCCTTCTCGATGCTCCATTCACAGTACATGTTATCCGGCACATTGTAATCCGAGGTGTCGATGTCGAATTTCGCGACAGCCGTGTAAGTGCCGGAGTCGACAGCCGTATTGCCCTCGTAGCTGACACTCACGCCTTCAGGGAGGCCCGTGACCTCTATTCTCTTAGGCGTAGCGTCGTAGACGAAGCTGCCGTCGTAGTCCCATGCGGCGCCGCTCATGTCGTAGTCGGCCTTGGCAATGGTCCAGTCGAAGCTTATAGGGTCCGGTGCTTTGAAGTTATCGTCCGAGGACTCGAAGCTCGCCGTCGCGGTGTAATTACCGGCCTTGACGCCGCTGTTTTCGTTATATGTCGCGGTCAGGCTGTCAGGCAGACCGCAGAGCTCTACGGTCTTTCTGCTGCCGTCAAAGGTGAAGCCCTTTTCATCGAAGTTCCAGCTGACGCCGGACATGTCGTGATCGGCCCTCATGATGGCCCAGATGCAGTCTGTGACCGCAGGGGTGTTGTAGTTTGCAGGATCGGATACTGTAAGGACCGCCCTTGCCGTGTATGTGCCCGCCTCTGTAGCTTCGTTGCCGGTGTACGACGCGGTCACTCCGTTAGGCAGCTGCTCCAGAAGGACGCTCTGCTCCCTGCCGTTGTACGGCGCAGCGCCATGGTAGTCCCATCTGACCGCCGACATGTCGTAGTCGGCCTTCACGATCTGCCATTTGCAGTTCTCTACGAAAGGCTTGTTGTAATTGCCGGAATCGTAAGGGATGAGGTCCGCTACAGCCTCATAGGAGCCGGTGTTCGCTGCCGCGTTGCACGAATAAACAGGTCTCACGCCCTCAGGCAGTCCGCGCAGCGATACCTCATGCATCCTGCCGTTATACATGAACTCTCCGTCGTAGTCCCATGAAGCGCCGCTCATATCGTAGTCGGCCTTGTTGATGGTCCACTCGAGTTCCATAGGCTCAGGCGTGTTGAAGTTGCGGCTGTCAGAAGCTGTGAAGCTGACGGTCGCCTTATATGTGCCCGCGTCAGTCGCACTGTTGCCCCTGTACGTAGGCAGCGCGCCCTCAGGCAGTCCCTTCAGTACTACCCTGAACTCCGATCCGTCGTATGTGAATGGCTTCTCGTAATCCCAGCGCACGTGGCTCATGTCGTAATCGCCCTTTTCTATGCGCCATGTGAGATTCGGGAGCCTTGACTTGAGCATGTTGTCTGTATCTTCAGGCACTATCTCGGCAGCCGCCACGTATGTGCCGGCCTTGCACGCCGTTGAATTATTGTATATCACGCGTGTGCCCGCAGGTATATCCTTGACCGCCACGGTCTTATCAAAGCCATCATATACGAAAGGCTCCTCGTAATCCCATGTGACTGTCGATATGTCTACCGGAGTCCTGTCGATCACCCAGTGGCACGACGCCATCTCCGGTTTCTCGTAATTCTTCTCGTCATATATGAAGTTCGCCTTCGCGGTGTACTCGCCCGCGGCCGCGGCGCTGTTGCCGCTGTATTCCGGGGTGAGTCCCTCAGGCAGTCCGGTCAGCCTTACGCTCTTGACCTCGCCGTCATACGCGAACTCCCTGCTCTCCTGCCATCCGGCTGCGCTCATGTCGAACACTGCCTTGTTGATGCTCCAGTCGAGCATCATGTCAGGAATGTTGTCTTCGTAATTGTCGGCATCTTTGACGCTGAACTTGGCTGTCGATGTGTACGATCCGGCGTCAGTCGCGGTCGCGTTGATGTATTCGGCTGCGACTCCATCAGGAAGGCCCGCCACTTTGACGGTCTTAGGCGCTCCGTCATATACGAACGGTTCCGCGTAATCCCAGTACGCCCCGCTCATATCGAACTCCGCCTTGCCTATAGTCCATGAATGGCCCTGAGGATCCGGAGCCTTGAAGTTGACGACATCGACAGGCGAGAATATCGCCTTGGCGTAATATCTGCCCGCCGTCTTCCCTGTATTGCCGGTGTATTCGACGTTGACCGTGTCTCCGAGGTCATTGAATATCTCAACGGACTTCTCGCTGCCATCGTAAGTGAACGCCGACGAATCGGTCCATACTATCTCAGGCAGCTTGAGGTCGGCCTTGCCGATCGACCACGTGCAGCCGTTTATCTCAGGAACTTCGTAATTGTTGGCATCGTTCGGGATGAGAACGGCGTCGGCCGCATACTTGCCTGCCTCCACGTGAGTGTTGCCGCTGTATTCAACGTCGACTCCCTCAGGGACGTTCGCGAGGTATATGCTGTGCTCCCCGCCGTCATAGACGAACGGGTCGGTATAATCCCAGAATACATCCGAGATATCTATCCTCTTCTTCACTATCCTCCACTGACAGTCCGCCGGAGTGATCGCAATGAGATTGTCCTCATCGTATTTGAGCACCGCGTGGGCGTTGTAGATGCCCGCGTCATACGCAGCGGCGTTCTCGTACTCGGCGTATACGCCTTCCGGCAGGCCTTCGAGCTCTACTCTCTTGACCTCGCCGTCGTAGGTGAACGCGCCGCCGTAGTTCCACTTTACACCGGACATGTCGAGTTCCTTCTTGTCGATCTTCCACTCGAGAGTCATGTCCTCAGGCGTGTTGAAGTTATGCATATCCGGATTGACGAACGAAGCCCTGGCTAGGTATTCGCCGGCATTCCTGCCCTCGTTGCCGCTGTATTTGACTTCGAGCTCCGCAGGGAACGACACGAGGCCCACGCTGCGGACATCGCCGTCATATATGAATTCCGTAGTATCGCCCCACGCTGCGCCGGACATGTCGTAAGAAGCTTTCGCGATCTCCCACTCGTGCTCAGCGCTTCCGATGAAGCAGTAATTGCCGTTCAGTGACGCTCTCACCAGGTACTTGCCGGCCGGAGTCTCTACGGCGCCATCATATTCGACTTCCGCACCTTCAGGCAGATTGGTGATGGTGACCTGCTTAGGCGTTCCATCGTATACGAATGATGAGTGGTCGGACCACTCCAGTTCTGAAGCGTCGATCTCGACCTTCTTTATTTCCCATACGCAAGGAGCGATCTCCTGCGGTCTTTCGTGGTTCTTTGTATCGTAGATCAGCCTTGCCGTTGCTGTGTAGACTCCGGCGTTCGCGGCGGAATTGCCCTCGTAGCTCGGTCTCACGCCTTCCGGCAGGCCCTTTATCTCCACTCCGTGTCTCTTACCGTTGTACAGGAACGCTCCGTCATAGTCCCAATGCGCCTGCGACATGTCGTATGGCGCCTTGCGGATCGTCCATTCGTATTCGCGTACAACAAGAGGCTCGTTGAAATTGTCCTGATCGAAGTCGAAAGTGATGGAGGCGACATATGTGCCCGCGTCAGTCGCTTCGTTCCCGCTGTATGTAGGAACGACTCCCTCAGGCAGGCCCTCGAGCCATACGTGCTTGACCGTTCCGTCATAAGTCATGTTCTCGTCTTCTGTCCAGCGTACACCCGAAGTGTCGATGTTGGCTCTCTTGATGCTGAGCCTGACGGCGTTGGACACGGATTCGCCTATGCGGTTCGCGACGTGGAGTCTCATCAGATATCCGTCGCATGATACAGGGAGCACGGCGTCGTGATTGATCGCGTGCCATGTGCCTTCTTCGCCTGTCGCGCTTATTTCGAGATAGCCGCTCACCTCAGGGTCGTTTTCAGAAGTGATCTCCGGGAGCTCAAAAGGTATGGTCTCTCCGAAGGTGATCACAGGAGGCTCGGCAATGGCGCCGACCTCCGGCACACGCGCCCAGACCGCGTAAAGATGGATATCCGAATCCACGACGGCGACCTCATCGCCCGCCTCATAGAATTCTCCGTCCGCGTCCGGCTTGGTGTTCCACGCTATGAACGCCGCTCTTTCATCAGGAGTCTCAAACATGAGATCCTCGATGGTATATTTCTCGTTAGGGACAGTCTCTCTTTCTTCAGGCAGATCGTCTTCACCGTAGTTACAGTGATAGTAAGCCTTGAATCCTTCTACGGCTATGGTCTTGCCTTTCCTGTACTTGCCGTATTCCTTAACGGCGAGCCTTCCGCAGTCGGTGCTTCCGTCGCCCTCGGTGCTGAATTCCTCGCCCAGAAGGATGTCCCCGAGCTTAGCGCACTTGGCGAACATCCTGCTCATGTCCGAGCAGGCTCTTGTATCGAACGACGAGATGTCGAGCTCGCCCAGATTCGCGCAGCCTTCGAACATCGAATCCATGCGTGACACGTTGCCGGTCCTGAATCCGCTGAGATCGGCCTTGACCATTTTTTTGCAGCCTTTGAACAGGCCTGCCAGAGACGCCCCGTCCGGGAAGCTTACCTCACGCGTGGCGACTGCCGAAGTGATGGCATCTTCAAAACCGCTCCACGGCGCTCCCGCGCTCCCAATACTTGCGGCTTCTCCCTTGTCGATCAGAAGATTTCCGTTCTCGTCTATACCCCAGAGGCATTCGCCCCATTTGCCTACTTTGATAAAGTTTCCAGCCATTTTTTCCTGTCCCTTTTTTATTGTTTATCTATTCTTGAATGTGCCCCACCGTGCACATAATCATACATAGTAGATTATACTAAAAAACCTGAGCAAAATAAAGAAAACCGAAGGCCGTATATATGGTCTTCGGTTACTTTTTATTGATTGCCTTTTTCTTTTGTTCAGCGCCTTAACGGATCGCGTCCGTCAGCGCTTCATACATCTTGTCGGCCGGGTCGATCAGCGGCAGATCAGTCAGTTTCGCAAGCTCTTCCTTCAGATACGGGAAGTGCGTGCAGCCGAGTATCAGCGCTTCAGCTCCGCAGGCCTTCATATACGCGGCCACTTCCGCCAGCCCGCGCTTTTCGCATATCTCCGCGGGGTCGAGGCCTTCCTCAATGTCACTGACTATGGCCATGTTGCCCGAGCCTATCACATAGATGCCCGGGTGTGAGCCCGTGAGGGTTTCCTCTATGGCATGCGCCGAGAGGTTATTGGCGGCAATGACTCCCAGGCGGTCGTACGCGGCGCCCAGACCGCGGTATACCTGAAGAGGCGTATAGATCCTCACATCTCCGCCTGTCTCAAGCGACTTCTTTACAGCGTAGGAATCGAAGTCGAACGATCCCGACAGCGAATTGCAGTAGATGAAGAAGTCGCGCACGCCGTCCTCGATAAGAGGATCGAAGATGTTGTCCATCACGGCGAGCTTAGCATCGTCATCCGAATACTGGAACCCGAGCTGCGCGTCGCAGGATTCAGCCACAGGCTCATAGAGGGGCAGCAGACACTGCCCCTCTACGTCTGAGTTCTTATTCTTTATGTACTCGACACCCATCGCGGTGTCGACCGGCGTTCCCGCCAGAACAGCAACTCTGGTTTCTTTCATGCTTTATCAGACTTTCTTCCTTTTTTAGAACTTAGGAAGTACAGCGCCCTGATATTTTTCTTCGATGAACTTCTTTACTTCATCAGTCTGGAGAGCAGCTACGAGAGCCTTTGTCTTTTCGCTGTCCTTGTTTTCCTCTGTTGTTACCAGTACGTTCACATATGTGTCAGCGGACAGTGAATCAGCCGCCTCAACAGCGATAGCGTCCTCGGACTTGAGTCCGTTGCCGATAGCATAGTTGGCGTTGATGACTCCGATGGCTACGTCTGGGAGTACGCTAGGGATCGTTGCAGCCTCTACCTCATAGATCTCGAGGTTCTTAGGGTTCTCAACGATGTCAGCCTTTGTAGCTGTGATTCCGGCACCCTCTTTCAGCTTGATGACTCCGTTTGCCTCGAGCAGCAGCAGAGCTCTTGCTTCATTGGTTGTGTCGTTTGGAACCGCGACCTTGTCGCCGTCTTCGAGAGCGTCAAAGCTGTCCTTTGTTCCCGCGTGGATCTGCATCGGCTCGTAGTGAATGTTTGCAGCAACTACGAGATTTGTTCCGTTCTCCTCATTATAAGCTTCGAGGTAAGGAACGTGCTGAAAGTAGTTTGCGTCTACATCGCCGTCAACTGTAGCAGGGTTCTCTGTTACATAGTCATCATAGACCTGGACTTCGAGTTCCCAGCCTTCTTCTGCGAGAGTGTCCTTTACAAACTCGAGGATCTCAGCGTGTGGTGAAGGTGTAGCTGCTACTTTGATGGTCTTGTCAGCGGCTTCTTCGCTTCCGCCACCGCCGCATGCTGTGAGAATACCGAGCGCGAGTACAAGCGCCAGTGCAAGAATGCTGAATCTTTTGATGTTCTTCATGATTGCTTCCTTTCTACTATAGATAGTTCACAAGAGTTATATTAACTATTTAAAACCCTCTCAGGGGTGTTAACTAATTTATGCGATTGTCGCTTTTTGCCACGATGCGGATACCGATCTCCTGCAGCACCTGCACCAGTACTATCAGCACCAGTATCGTTATCCACATGATGGTTGGCTGGAAACGGTAGAGTCCGTATCTGATGGCTATATCTCCTAATCCACCGCCTCCGAGCGTACCGGCCATCGCCGAATACCCAAGGATGTTTATCATCGTGACTGCGGCTCCGTTGATAAGTGACGGTCTGCCTTCAAGCAGAAGCACTTTCCAAATGATCTGCAGTGTGCTTGCTCCCATCGCCTGTGCCGCTTCGACGACACCCGGATCGACTTCCAGAAGAGATTGTTCTACCAGCCTTGCCACAAACGGTGCCGCAGCGATTATCAGGGCTGCCGTGATCGCTCTGGGGCCGATACCCGTGCCGATCACCTTACGTATGTATGGTATCAGTGCGATCATGAGGATCAGGAAAGGTACGGATCTGATCACGTTTACGATGAAACCCATCACCTTGTTGTAAACCGGTCTTGGCTTGATACCGTTAGGCCCCGTTACCACCAGCGACACTCCGACCGGAAGTCCTATCAGGTATGCCACCAGGGTTCCGACGAATGTCATATACAGTGTGGCGAGCGATTCCTGTCCAAGAAGGCTCATTAGTTCATGTGCAGACATTTACTCCGTCACCTCCTCTTCGATCTCGTCTTCCGGTATCTCGATGAATTCGACTCCTTTTGCTGTCAGATATGCCTTCTGTTTATCCGCCGTCGCCTTGTCGGCTGCCAGGCAGAGGACCATCTGACCTTTCTGCGATTCCCCGAGCACATCGAGGTTCGCGTAGAGGAAGTTCACCGGCGCTCCGAGTTCCATGATCATGTTGGCGATTATCGGTTCGCCCGCGTTGGCTTCGTCGAATACCAGCCTGACCCTGTTCTTTGTTGAAGTCTTTGTAAGCGGCTTCTCGCGGTAGTCGCCGTCCGGGAAGAAGAGCTTTCTGGCCGCCTTCGTCTTAGGCTTCTTGAATATCTCCTGCACCTCTCCTCGCTCTACGATCTCTCCGTTCTCGATGACCGCCACCTTGTTGCAGAGCTGCTTGATAACTTCCATCTCGTGGGTGATCACCACCAGCGTGATGCCGCGTTCCTCGTTTATCTTTCTCAGCAGTCCCAGTATGGAGCGGGTCGTCTTAGGGTCGAGCGCCGAAGTCGCCTCGTCACAGAGTATTACTTCCGGATCAGATGCCAACGCCCTTGCGATAGCCACTCTCTGCTTCTGGCCTCCGGACAGCTGCGACGGATATGAGTGCGCCCTGTCCTCCAGATCTACCACCTTGAGAAGTTCCTTTGCTTTCTCTAAGGCTTCCGCTTTTGGCGCTCCCGCTATCTCGAGCGGAAAAAGTATGTTTCCCAGAGCGTCTCTCTGCATCAGCAGGTTGAACTGCTGGAATATCATGGAGATCTTGCGTCTGTTGAGATTGAGATCTTTGTTCCCAAGGCCCGTCAGCGACTCCCCGTCGAAGAGCACCTTTCCTTCGGTAGGCTGCTCGAGCAGGTTGATCGTCCTTACGAGTGTAGACTTGCCTGCGCCGGAAAGACCGATGATGCCGTAGGAATCGCCCTTCTCTATGTCAAGGTTGATATCCTTCAGAGCGACTACCTTGCCGCCCTTGGTATCGAATTCCTTAGTCACTCCCTGCAGGCTTATGATGTGTTCTGCCATTTCGTTCCTTTCTGAGTGTGTTTCAGCCGCCTTAGCCGCCGCTCTCGCGGAGCAGCAGACTGCGCCATTTTATAACAAGTGCAGGCCATAAACAAGGGGGCAGGCCTTAACGACCTGCCCCCGCATCTCACATACATGAGAATAATACACAGTTTTGGATTCGTTACGACCTTATCCTATGCTATTCTTCGGCTCTGCACATGCACATGCCCATCATTCCCATTTCCATCATCATTCTTCTAGACATGTAGATGTGCTCCTTTCATAGAATAAGTTCATTTGCAACTATAACAGTGTTTATGTGTGATGTCAACTAATAATCGGCTGATTTTTGTTGTTTTTCACAAAATGCATTCATTGCTCCTCATCGAGTTTTCCGCCCTTTTCCTTGACCTTCTCGCGGATGAGTTTATAGGCCTCCTTCATCTCGTCCATGTTCCTGAACGCGTGAAGCGGGATAGGCATGATCATGGTATCGCTCATCCAGACGTAGATGGCTTCTTCGGTGAGGTCGACGAGTTTGATCTTCTTGTAATCGAACTCCTGATGGTCTTCTCCGGCATCGGTGATCAGCATGTCGTCTCCGAGCGTTATCACGTTCTCGTCAGGATGCACTCTCTCGAGACTATCCTGGGCCTTCTTTATTGAGTCGCCCTGCTGCTTGAGAAGGATCTTCTCTGCAAACAGCGCTCCGCCTACTCCGATGACGGCAGCCACTATGTAAGCGAGTATTGTGAAGTTGTGATCTACATGGAACACGGTGAACAGCAGGGCTATACAGGCTCCGCTGATGATATATGTCAGTCTCTGTCTGTTTACAAGCTTGCGGCCGCCCGCGGTGTACATGATGCGGTAGCGTCCGAACGCGTTGTAGTCATCGTCATTGAGAACGAATCTTATTTCTCTCTTGTTTTTGTTAGATGCCATTTTTGTCTCCTTCTTGCGGGCGCGATCCCACCCGCTTATTATACGGTTAACAGTATATCACATGAGGGCCGGTCTACGCATCATATAAAGGACTGAAATGGTTTTATTTGCCGGCCAAAAACTGTATAATTATATGGTTGTTTACATAAACAGCAAACCGACGCGATACCAATTTACATGATCACATACATAAAAAGGAAGGAAACCAACACTCATGAACACAACAGTTGCATTTATCGGTGGAGGCAGCTTCGGTACAGCTCTTTCAACAGTGCTTGCTGGCAAGGGCTGCAGGATCAACATGTATGATATCGACCAGGCTCACCTTGCGCGCATGGAAGCGGACATGGAAAACAAGGACTACCTGCCGGGCGTAAAGCTCGAGGGTGACTATCACTTCTGCAAGACAAACGAGGAAGCCGTTAAGGACGCGGAGTTCGTCGTTTTCGCCCTGCCGGCGCAGCATGTTAGGAGCGCCATCAAGGCTTCCGCCCCTTACATCCGCGAAGACGCCGTCATCACATGCATCTCCAAGGGTCTCGAGCAGAAGACACACAAGAGAATGTCCGAGGTCATCGGCGAGTATTTTGACCTCGACAGATACGTCTGCATCAGCGGTCCTTCGCACGCTGAGGAAGTCGGCATCGGAGTTCCGACATGCGTAGCGATGTCATCCCGCAAGGAGGAATCCGCGCTGGCAATGGCAAATCTTTTTACAACAAACAAATTCAGAGTTTATCTTAACGACGACATGATGGGCATGGAGCTCGCGGCTTCGCTCAAGAACGTCCTGGCTGTCGGCTCGGGTATTGCCAACGGAGCCGGCTACGGCGACAACACTCTGGCCGCCCTTCTGACGATCGGCTGCGCTGAATCGACAGAACTCGGAGTTGTGATGGGTGCAAGACCTTCGACATTCTTCGGACTTGCCGGCATCGGCGACATGATCGTTACATGCATGAGCGTCCACTCCAGAAACTTCCGCTGCGGAAGGCTGATCGGACAGGGTTACAAGCCTGAGGACGCCATCAAGGAGATCGGCATGGTCTCCGAGGGTATGTATACCGCTGAGGTAGTTCACGAACTCGCTGCGCAGATGGGTGTGGAGATGCCTATCTTTGAGGCCATCTATAATGTCATCAACGGCAAGATCGCCGTGGGAGACGCCATGGACGACCTGATGAGCAGGCCTATCGGTCACGAGATCGACTATCTGTAAACCATCACGCCGGAATAAAACAAAGCAATATAAAAGCGCCGGGCCAAGCGCCCGGCGCATATGCGCCCGTAGCTCAGTGGATAGAGTAGCGCCCTCCGAAGGCGAAGACCGCGGGTTCGAGTCCCGCCGGGCGCGCCATGACTATGGCCGGAACACTTTTGTCCCGGCCTTTTTATGTTGTTACGTATGTTCAAAGACCGCAGGCTTTTGCCCGCAATTATCTGCGGCCTTCCGGTTTGACCCAGAAATGCCATTCCGGTTCTGTTTTCCTTTAAATCCCATGGTTATCGCCTGTACCGGGCAGGATGCCGCGCACCTGCCGCAGCGTATGCACTCCGCCGAATCCGGGTCGGCAACCGGGTCGATATCCATCTGACATACGCTCGCGCACCTGCCGCAGGACACGCAGCTGACGCGATCGACACGGACTCTGTAAATGCTGATTTTGTTGAGCAATCCGTAAATGGCTCCGAGCGGGCACATCACTTTGCAGAAGAACCTGCAGCAGATCACGCAGCCGATAAGAGTCACTAAGAGGATCGCCGCCTTGAGCGTGAACAGTCCGCCGAGCTGCGCCCTGAGTTCCGGATGCGTCAGCAGAAGCGGGATTCCGCCCTCGAGAGTTCCCGCAGGGCAGATGTACTCGCAGAACGCCGGCGCGCCGAGCCCGAAATTGTCAGTAAGAAACGCAGGCATGATGAGTACGAATACCACCAGCAGCACGTACTTGATATATGTCAATGGCTTATAGATGCGCTTTTTGGGCGACGGGATCTTATGCAGCAGTTCCTGCAAAAACCCGAACGGACAGATAAAGCCGCATATGGCTCTGCCGAATACGACTCCGAGCGCCAGAACAAAGCCTATCACATAAAAGCTCACCGAAAACTTCGCCGACCCGCTGACTGCCTGCATGGCGCCTATAGGACACGCGAATCTTGCCGCCGGACACGAATAGCAGTTAATGCCGGGGTTACAGAAGTTCTTCCAGCTTCCCTTGTACAGCCTGCCGCCCGCGAAGTTGCCGATGTAGCTGTTTGAGAAGCCGAACGCCGCTATCTGTATTATCCTGCGTCTGACATCCTGAGCGATCTTCATGCGTTTACCCCAGTCCGATGCACTCCAGGCAGATGTTGACAGCCTTTGTGAACACGGCGGCCGGTTCTCCGCGCATGACACCTGCTGTCACGAGGCCCACAGAGACGATAAGTAGCAATATTACAATGATAAGTCTCTTCTTATTGTCCATAACTAAAGTCCCGCGAGATAGTCCTCAACAGCCTTCTTATATCCATCTACATCCGCGCCTACAAAAGGCGAACAGATGAGATTTCCTGACTTGTCCACGATGAATGTAGTCGGAACAGCTACGACATTTTCAAATGTACTCATTACGGATTCGCCGGCGAGGATATTTGTATACTTTACGCCTGTCTCATTGCAGATCTTTTTTGCGAGTTCGATGTTGTCCGGATCGCCTCCCCAGTCTCCGCCGTTGCCGCCGTCCGCAGGAGGGGTATCGATCACGATGCCGACAATCTGCGCGTTATCGGGCAATTCTTTCGCCCACGCCGCGAGCTCAGGCATCTCCTGGATGCATGGCTGACAGAAAGTCGCCCACACGTTTACTATAGTAACGTCCTTATCCGCGAAGATCGAATCGCTCACTTCGTTGCCGTCCATATCCACCGATGTGAAAGAGCCGATGTTGGATCCTACCGCCTGATCTTCGACATCATAGTGGCTGCTGCCCTCATCATCTCCGCCAACCGGGAAGGCTCCCGCAAACGCGGCCATCGCGATGACATACAGCGCGATTATAGCCACAGTCGAAAGCAGGTCGAGCCACCCCAGTATCTTCAGCGTCCTGTCCTCTTTGGCCGCCTTGCGTCCTATAAAGAAGAACACGAAGCCGAAGAATCCCAGCAGGACCGCTATCGTGGTAAGCGTTCCGGCATGCGCGGATGAAAAGATCAGAATGTACGCCAGCGCGGCCGAAACGACCGGTATCAGTTTTACGATCGTAAGTATGGTTTTCTTTTCCATCTGATCATCTCCTATCATTTACGCGGTCAATATATAGCACAATGATCCTTAAATTCAATATACTTATATAAATCAAAAGAAGCCGGGGCGTGATCCTCCCCGGCTTTTTTAGTCAGTATCAGTATCCGGCGTTGATGTCCACCACATGCGTGAGTTTTTCACCGCGGACGTATCTCCTCATGTTGTCGCAGAAGATCCCGACCGTCAGGTCGACGGTATACGGCAGCCCCATGTCGCCTGAAATATGCGGCGTCAGGATGAGGTTTTTCGCGGTCCACAGCGGACTGTCTTGCGGCAGAGGCTCAGGATATACGACGTCGATGGCCGCTCCCGCTATGACGCCTTCATTCAGAGCGTCAATGAGCGCGTCCTGATCTATGACCGCTCCCCTTCCGACATTTATAACAAAAGTCTTGTCCGAGAGCATGTTCAGACGTTCCCTGCTGAGCAGTCCCTTGCTGTCCGGAGTCCCCGGCACGCAAAGCAGCAGCACGTCGAAGCTTTCGGAGTCCATGACCTCTTCGAATTCATCCATCTTGCAGATCTTATCGAAGTATTCTGACGGACGTCCGCTGCGGCTGAAGCCCGTCACGCTTTCCGCTCCGAGCGCCTTATACCTCTTTGCCGCGTTGCGGCCTATGTCGCCCGTGCCGATGATTGCTATCCTGCTGCCGGCGATCGACCGTATGGGCAGGCTCTGGGTCCACCTGCGTTCCCTTATTATTTCCTCATATTCGGGCATGCGCTTCATCAGCATGAGTGTCACCATTATCACATATTCGGAAATGGTCAGTCCATACGACCCCGAGCTGTTTGTAAGTATGACGTTGCCGCTGTCGAACACACCGCTAGATATGAATGGCCCTACTCCGGCAAAAGCCGAATGGCACCACTTAAGGCCCGGCATTTCTCCGAACAGCTGCGGATCTTTACAGTAAATGACCTCAGCGTCGGAGACCTTGCCGGCAGCCTCTTCTTCAGAGTCAAAGAATGCGATGTCGAAACCGCATTCCCCGGCGGTCTTTTTCATTTCCAGTCTATTGTCATCGGACAGGAATTCCGCTATAGCATAGGCTTTTCTCATGTCTTTTCACCCTACTTGAATTCCACTTTCAGGGCGTACCTGGAGGACAGATTGGAGATCACCGGCTGGAATATCTCCCAGATGGAGTGCTCGGCCGCGCGCTTCGCGTCTTCGATGGTATTCTCTTCTTCGAGTTTCTGTATCATCTTCTCCTTTGCCGCGGTCTCGACCTCCGCCTGCTGCTCCGGTGTAAGCTTGATGTCGCCGAACACCAGGAAGGTCTCTCTCTGCACGTCGCCGAACATGATCATCTCGCTCGGGATGTTGATAGGCTCCAGCACCGGTTCCGGCACCTTAATGGTCACGACCTTAGTCTCCTCGTCGAGCGTGATATCGTCAGCCGTCAGGCCGCTCAGATCGACCGTGTAGGTCGCCTTCCCGTTAAACGTAATGTACTGATACTTCGAGAATGCCTTGATCTTGAAGAGACCCGCCTGCGTGAGAGTCGATACATCCGACACCTCGCGCGAATAGACCTCGAGCTTCTTCAGCTGTTCCTCATCGCCGAGCACAGCCTCGGCAAAGTCGGCAGCCTTGTATCCGAAAATGCGGTGATTGATGAGCGTCAGGTCATGATCCTCGACGGCCGTCTCAGTCGTGAAGAGCGCCCTGAAAGTATCCCTGACGGCTAGCCCGTGCATGTATGACGTGAAAAGCGTCAGTATGAGCATTCCGCAGATAACACCAAGAAAGAAGTTGCGTATCCGGGCCCACAGACCCTTGCGCCGGCCTCTCCTCTCAGCCTTTCTGAGTTCCTGCTGCATTTCGTTGTCATTGATATTACTCATTGTCTTGTCCCCTTTACTGTATATAAACGATATCAGCGCGCCTGGACGCGTAGGATCATTTATACGCTGAAACGCTCAAGTATCGTCTCGTCGACGAACCCCGCCTTGAGCTCACCCAGACGCTTGAAGTGAGGCTCCGCATTGTGAAGTCTGACAGCCTCTTCATCGCGCCAGTGTTCCAGCAGGAACAGCTCGTCAGGATCCGCGTCCGCGAAATAATAATCGTATTTGATGTTTCCGGCCTCAGCGCGGCACGCCGCGTCAAGTCCCTCAGCCTTGATCGCCTCAAGGAACTTTTCACGCATGCCTGCCTTGCACCTGTATGTCACGTTCAATACTATCATCCTGCCCCTCCTTTTTACGCGCCGAGCGTCGGCTGGTCATAATTGAACAATATGCAGTTTATGTCGTAAATATTATAATTCTTTGTTTGTATGCAGTGCCTTATTATCTTGTCGAACATGATGCTAGGCGAAAGCGCGAGCCCGGCGCGAAGCAGCAGATCGTTGGTCTCATCAAGGTTGAGTTCCAGAGCAAGCGCCAGAGCGAGCGCCGTCTTCTTGCTCGGTTGGTAGTCGACGTTGCTTCTTATTTTTGAGAAATGCTTTCTGTCGATATTCGCCTTCTTGTAGACGTCTGGATCGCTCAGTCCCTTGCGGTCTATCAGCATGAAGAGGTACTCCTGGAACGTCTTGTCCAGATGCATAAGCCGCTCATCGAGCGAATCCTGCTCGGACGGGAACGCCTTCTGGGGCGCCATCTCCACGTCCATGTCCATCTCGGACATGAGGACTTCCGCATCGTAGAAGGTGCTTATCTTATCCGCCCGCGCTTCATGAAGCGCCTTTTCGGACTCGAAGTCCCCGTCCGATCCTGTTATCGCGGACCCTGCCTCAAAAGACCTGTAGCCTCTCCGCTTTGCATGATGCTCCGCCGGCGCCTCGTTTCTTCTCTCCCTGCGAAACAGATTGCGTCTGCGCCCGGCCTCGGACGCGACGATTTCTTCCACTTCGCTGTCATCGATCAGCATCTTTATATCAGAGAACAGCTTGCCGGACACCTGGAACGATTCCTTGTCGTAGACGACCAGCATCACTTCCATCTCGTTCTCAAGAAGGAAGCCGCTGATCTCAGCGATCGCGATGCGCAGGGCCTCATCCTTAGGGAATCCGTAAGTGCCCGTCGCTATCAGCGGGAAAGCTATAGATTCGCAGTCCAGCTGTTTTGCCAGCCAGAGCGAATTACGGTAGCAGGCAGCGACGGTTTCGCGCTCGCCGAAACCGCCTCCGCGCCATGCCGGACCGACCGTGTGGATTATATACTTCGCGCGCAGATCAAAGGCCGGCGTGTATGCTGCCTGGCCCGGCGTCATCTCGCCTATCTCAGCTCTGGCCGCCAGAAGCATCTCCCGGCCGGCGGCCTCATAAATGGCAAGATCGACGCCCCTGCCTACCGCGACCTTAGGGTTCGCGGTGTTGACTATCGCGTCAGCCTCCACGTTTATTATGTTGTTGCGGATTATCTGTAAAGCCATTTCGTTTCTCCATCATTTCACAATGCCGGCGCCCTTATCTGAAGTGATTTTTCCGTACGCCGGTATGGCAGCGCACCTTCACGGCACGCTGCCCTTATAATAATACTATAATTCCGTTCTTTTCGTAGCCATAAATGTGAACCGCGCGTCATCGCCTGTTCACATCCGTTACCGGACCGGCAATGCTATCTGCTCCTGTAGTCCTCGCGTATCTCTTCGAGCATGTCTTCCTTAAGTGCGCATCCGCACGCCATCATCGACATCGACTCCGAGACCACCTTGAAGTTCTTCGCAATACCCACTCCATCGTTGTGGAATCTGGCTGATCTCTCCGGAGCGATGCCTATCCTGCCTGCCACTCCGACCGCATCGATGTTTGCTCCCAGGAAGATGAATTCCCAGCCGTACTTCTTCTGCTGTTTTTCGATCATTCGCTTCACACGCCTGTAGTCAAAGATGACGCTGGAGTTCTCCATGCCGTCCGTGGTGATCACGAAGAGCGTCTTTGTCGGCCTGTCCTCTTCTCTCGCGTACTTGTGGACGTTGCCGATGTGATGGATCGCTCCTCCGACCGCGTCGAGCAGCGCCGTGGAGCCGCGTACATAGTATGTATCGCTGTCGAGTTCCTTCACCTTGTCGACCGGAACTCTGTCGTGTACGACCTCCGAAATGTGGTCAAAGAGCACTGTTGACCAGATGATATTGCCCGATTCCTTTTTCTGTTTCTCAAGCATCGCATTGAATCCGCCGATCGTATCCTCTTCCAGGCCGCTCATCGAGCCGCTCCTGTCCATGATGAAAACGACTTCTACCAGTTCATTCTTTCTTCCGTCCATCTTCTTCTCCCTTCCGTCCATCTTCTCATTTTCCATTCTATCCATTTTCTCATTCTTCCTTATATCCATCTTCTTATCCATTTACGTGTCCTCCTTTTTCTGCTTACAAGCACATATTAACGATAAAAGGAGTCCGCATGGTCGCCTGTGATGCGACAATTGAAAAACGGGTGTAACATTCGAGCAGAATGAACGAAAATTACACCCGTTTTCATTTCTTAGAGATGAAATAAGTATAAAAACGTGATTTGGGTGTAGTAAGTAGACAAAACATTCGAAATTCACACCCATTTTTAAAAAACGGGTGTGAATTCTCGACTTTTTTGCAAGAATTTACACCCAAATGGCTTTTTAAGATCAATTTTAGGCTTTAAATCTGAAAATGGGTGTGTTATCGGCAGTATTTATCAAAATTTTACACCCAATCCCATTCTATTCGCGCTGACCCAGGATGGTGGCAGCGAATATGATGGCCGCGCCGGCTATTTCGCGGGCGCTCATTATCTCGTGCAGGAAGAGCGCGCCGAATATCATAGCGAACACAGACTCGAGGCTCATGATGAGCGCGGCCGTCGATGAATCGGTATACTTCTGACCGATTATCTGCAGCGTGTAGCCGCCGGCCGTCGGTACAAAGGTCTGATAAAGCAGGACAGGGATGCCGGCCAGCACGCCTGCCCAGGCCGGCCCTTCCATCAGAAGGGCAACTACAAGGCCGGCGGCGCCGCAGAACAGAAACTGCAGTTGTGAGAGCAGCACGGCATTGTCCTTGTCTACAAACTGATTGACGACGACTATCTGGGCCGCGAATCCCGCGGCGCTCACAAGAGTAAGCCAGTCTCCTGCCGTCGCGCCGCTGATCCCGTCTTTAAGGCTCATCACGGCAAAGCCGATCATGGCGATCGCTATGCATATCACGGTACGCCTCTTGACCTTGCTCCCGACTATGACGCTGAAAAGCGGTGTGAATACTATATAAATTGAAGAAATGAATCCCGACTTGCCCGCGCTGACTGTCAGGAGGCCGATCTGCTGGGTCGCCGTGCCGATAAGCATGAAGATCCCGCAGAGTATGCCGCCTTTTATGGCGCGCTTCTTTCTATCATCCAGCTGCGAAGCCGTATTGCTTTCACGTGAAAAATAACCGCTCGCTTTGAGCCCCCGCAGCACTATAGGCGTCAGCACCACGGCAGCCATAAGCTGGCGGACGGCGTTGAACGTCATCGGCGGCATCACCCTGTTTCCGAGCTTCTGTGATATGAAACCCGAACCCCAGAGTATAGCCGTCAGCAGTAATATCAGATTCCCTTTATTTTTATCGCTCATGCGTCGATTTTACTAATAAAAACGCTTGACTTCAAGGCTTTGACACCTTATACTAATCGAGCGTGTGCGCTGACTAACGGCGCCGCGAGCTGAGGCAGGCCACAGGGCCGGCAGCCGAAGCACTAATAATTTATTACTAGTTATGCCGAAACAGAAAGGCGGATATGCGGATAAGCTCTTCTCAATGAAGGCTCACGCGTCCCCTCTCCGAGTAGGCGGACCGAAGAAGCTCTGCGATAAGGCAGCCGTACCGGGAACCCGGACGCAAAGCACATAGGCAGATCCCAGTAGGTAGAAAGGACACAAGATGAAGTCTTATATCGCTAAGCCATCCGATATCGACCGCAAGTGGTACGTTATCGATGCAGAAGGCAAGACTCTCGGAAAGCTCGCTGTCGAGGCAGCAATGATCCTGAGAGGAAAGAAGAAGCCGACTTACACACCGCACATCGACACAGGTGATTACGTCATCGTGATCAATGCAGAGAAGGTTGCTGTCAGCGGCAAGAAGGAAACCGATAAGGTCTACAAGAGACACAGCGGTTATCCGGGCGGACTCAAAGAGACAACACTCGGAGAGATGAGAGCAAAGAAGCCTGAGGAAGTCATCCTCCACGCAGTGCGCGGAATGATGCCGAAGGGCAAGCTCGGACGCCAGATGTTCAAGAAGCTCAAAGTATACGCAGGCCCAGAGCATCCGCATACAGCTCAGAAGCCGGAAGAATGGACTTGGTAGAAAGGAGGAGTAAGCAATGGCAAAGACTATGTATCAGGCAACAGGCAGGAGAAAGTCATCTGTAGCCAGAGTGAGACTTCTCCCGGGCGCAGGTAACATCATCATCAACAAGAGAGACATCGACACATACTTCGGCGAGAAGGATATCGTGAAGAATGAAGTCAGAAGACCTCTCGAACTCACAGGCACACTCGGCAGCTTTGATGTCATCGCCACAGTAAACGGCGGCGGATTCACAGGCCAGGCCGGAGCTCTCAGACACGGCATCGCAAGAGCACTCTGCGAAGTCGACGCGGAAGCTTACAGACCTGCACTGAAGGCAGCTGGTTTCCTGACAAGAGACCCTAGAATGAAAGAGCGTAAAAAGCCGGGTCTCAAGAAGGCGAGAAGAGCAAGCCAGTTCAGCAAGCGTTAATCGAAGATCGGCGCAGAAAGACGGCAAGCTCGGACTTATACGAGCCAATCGAAAAGGAGTTCATCACGAACTCCTTTTTTCGTTGCTCATTTCGTTCTGCCCTGCCGGCAGGAGCGGATCCGAACTTTTTATTTATGCTTCCCGGCTCTTGCCCGCGAACGATGAAGCGCACCAGATCAGGGCGTAGAGAACCACGCTCACCGGCAGCCACGCGAGGCTGTAGTCCGAAAGAGGCAGCGTGTGATAAGCCTTTGCCAGCACGTCCCAGCCGAGGCTGAACATGTCGCTGTATCTTACGAGCATCTCGATGATGCTTACCGCAAAGGCGCTTATCATTGCCCACTTTCCCGCTTTCAGGTTGCGTGCGTCAGAAGGCTTTCTAATGACGCAGTAGTACATCGCTATGACTATGGCCGGCGGATAGCAGGCATCCAGCACAGGGCCGACCACCTTTACCATCGTATCGAGGTCGGTGAACGACACGATGCACGAAAGCACGCATGATACGATGCAGAAGTTTCTGTAAGTATAGAGCTTAGGGTTCTTCTCGAGCATGATCTCTTCCCAGATCTCAGAGGTCGAGGAGACAGCTCCTATCGCGGTAGTAAGGGCCGCCGCCACCAGCGCGATGTTGAAGAGTATGCCGCCGGCGCTTCCCCAGAGTTGCAGCACCATTTCCGTATAAAGAGCCGAAAGCGTCAGGTCTATCGTTCCGCCCGTGTTCGCGCCGGCTATCATGTGGCCAAGCACGGATATTGCCAGAAGGCCAAGCCCGACGACGCCTATAAGCGCGAGGCTGCGGTTTATCTCCTTTCCTTTTACTCCGGCGTCCCTGATGCCGTGCACTACGATGACACCGAAGATGAGAGCGCACTGCAGGTCGGCCGTAGCATAGCCCTGCAGGAATCCGTAAAGAAGCGGATTCTGCGTAAACTCAGGCTCCGTCCACGGAGCGATCGGCGAGATGATGCTCTTTATTATGACAGCCGTCACGATCACGATCAGCACAGGAAACAGGATATTGCCGATCTTTTCGACGACCTTTCCCGGATTCACTACGAACCAGTAAGTGACCAGGTAGTAAACTATCGAAAAAAGCACTACCGGTACGTAACTGTCGAACTGCCATCCGGTTATCTGCAGGATGGCGGCCCATGCGGCTGCGCTCATACGAGGCACCATGTACAAAGGGCCGATGACGAAGATTGTCAGCGCCGCGAAGAATGTGCCGAATTTAGGCGTGATGCGTCTGGACAGTTGCAGGAAAGTTCCGTCGCCCTTTACCAGGGCGAGATATCCGAAATACGGCAGAATGATAACCGAAAGCAAAGCTCCGATAAACATCAGCCACACCGCTGTGCCGGCTTCCTTTCCCCACTGCACCGGAAACAGCATGATCGCCGCTCCGAAGTGCATCGAGAACAAAGCTCCGCCCATTACCATCAATTGTTTTAAACTGAGTTTCTTTTCCATTCTGAGCCTCCGCTCCCAAGTTTAGCACTTTTTTGCTCATATATCACACTGTATTACGAAAACGGCGGCAGCGCCCTGCCGCCGGTGATGAGCTCGGTTACACCCAGCCGGCGATCACGCAGATGATGCGTTCGCTTGAAAAGGAGATAGGCTTTCCACTGCTTGTTAAGTCTCGGAGCGGAGTTGAGCCGACCATGGAAGCTCAGCTGCTGATCCCTACCATGCGGCTCATCCTTAGCAACGAAGAAAAGCTCGACCAGGAGATCGGCGAGATAATGGGCATGCACAAGGGGACCATCAGGAAACGACTATCCTCTTATCATTGAGTCCTTCGACCAGGACACGTACGCCGTATTTAAAAAAGCAGGCATAACGCCTGCCGCTAAGTATTTTTCAAAAGATTGTGTCGCCATCCTGTCGATGGTGAAGCAAGGGGTCGGTGTTTCCGTACTGCCCGCGCTCATCCTGGAGCAGTTCCCGGGCGCTTATGAATACCGTCTGCTCGATCCTCCGGTCAACAGGACTCTGGGCATCGGCGTGCGCGACCGCAAAAGCTGCGGACCGCTCGCGCGCTTCATCATCAAGTTCATAAGTGAAAAAATCTGATCGTCACGCCGGCCAGAGGCTCTCGGAGGTCAGATACTTTCGGAGGTCGGATTCTTTCTGACCTCGGATGTCTTCAGAAGTCAGAGGCTTTCAGGCCCGAAGCTGTAAGGCAGCATCTCGTCGAGCGTCTTCTCCATATAGTCGTCCTCGTTCTTCGCGGACAGGATGATCATGCTGTCCTTGTCGGCGAAGTCTCTCATCAGTTGTCTGCAGACCCCGCATGGCACACAGTACTCACTGCACTTTCCGTCCGGGCCGCCGACCACAGCGATCGCCAGGAGTTTTCTTTCTCCCTCGGCTATCGCGTGGAATATGGCGTTCCTCTCCGCGCATATGGTGATGCTCAGCAACGCGCTCTCAACATTGACTCCCGTGTAGATGTTTCCCGAGTCAAAGAGCGCGGCCGCCGCCACATTGTAGTGCGAATACGGCGCGTATGAATTCGGAAGCTTCTCTTTGGCCATCCTGATGAGGCGCTTCTTCATCTCTTCATCTTTTCTTATGTCTTTATCGTACATTTTGCTTTCCTTTCACCGTCCGTGAAAACCACCGGCTAGTTATGCGGCAGTCTAGAACTCGAATCTCGGGTTATCCTTATCTACGAGACCTGTAGCTACGGTGCAGCTGCGACCCGACTGCGCAAAGTAGTTCGCGACAAGCTCGGTGAAGTCCTTCATGGCCTTCTTCACTTCTTCGAGGTTCAGATCGGAGAATCCGTCGATCGGGTAGAGCACTCCCGTGGTCTTCTCAGTCATCTTGCCTACCTCACTCTGTCTCCATGTCCAGCGGCGTGTCCTTACCTCATGGCCGGAAACATATACAACTTCACCCGGTTCAGGGTTGTCGAATTCACCCTCTGCCGCCCCGAAAGGTCTGAAAGTGTCTTCAGCTGTCGCGGGCCTTACCTCAAGGCCCGCGTCCTCGCAGCCCCTGCCCGTGCCGTCAGGACGCACGAATGTATAGAGGTCGTGCGCTCCGATAGGCAGTTTATATTTGAGAGAGATTGCATTGCCGAGGTCTACCGCAGGATTGATCGAAGGCAGTCCCTTGCCCTTGGCGAGACGGTCCATCAGAGCCTCCGCGGCGCACACGTATCTGTTCGGATTCATTCCGAGCGCGCGGAAAGCCTCTCTGTAAGGAACAACACACGGGTCATTCTTGGCCTTGTTGCCGGACTCTTCAAAATACCTGATGACTTCATTCGAATTGTCCTCAAGCATCTTCTCTATAGCCGGGTATTCCTTGTTGTTGTTGATGCCGGTCACGGCCACTACGCCTACTACAAAATTCGGCAGTTTATCGAATACTTCCTTGCTTACCTCGTAATACATATCCTCATTCCCCTTCCGTTTTTTCGCACGTTTTCACATTTATAATATTAGTACATTTGAAAAAAAGTGACAAGGCAGAAGCCCTGTCACCTTTGTCTGTATTGATTTGTACGAGCCCGTATGTCCGGGCTGAAACGCTTACGCGAGCGCCTCGTTCAGAGCCGCTGTGAGCTGATCCGCGTCAAGTCCGTGTACCATCGCAGCCTGCTCGATAGACTCGCCCTGGGAAGCCGGGCAGCCAATGCACATCATGCCGTTTGCGAAGAATGTACGGACCAGTTCAGGATACTCATTGATAACGTCTCCGATGACCATGTCTTTAGTGATCATTTCGTTGACTCCTTTCGTCTTCATAGCTTTGTTTCCGTCGCATATATTACAACCTCGCGGGTATAATTGCAAGTAAAATTCCTATTTATGCAGTAGGTTTTTAGAGAGCCGCCTTGATAGCCGCAAGGAACTCGTCGTATTCCTCAAATGCCGGATACTGCGGATAGTCCTTTTTGATCTGCTCTGTTGAGCGGAACAGGAATCCCGCCTTGCTGGCTTCTATCATCTCCAGGTCGTTGTAACTGTCACCTGCCGCGATGGTATCATAACCGATAGCCTGCAGGCCTCTGACTGTCGTGAGTTTGGAATGATCGCACCTCATCTTTATGTCGGCGATATACCCATCTTCATCGATGACCAGTTCGTTGCAGAATATGGTCGGCCAGCCGAGCTGTTCCATCAGCGGCTGAGCAAACTGTGAGAATGTGTCGCTCAGGATTATCACCTGCGTGATGCTGCGGAGCTCGTCGAGGAACTCCTTCGCTCCCGGAAGCGGACGGATCTTTGCGATCGTGTTCTGCACATCCTTCAGCTTGAGCCCGTGCTCTCTGAGGATGCCCATCCTCCACTTCATCAGCTTGTCGTAATCGGGCTCATCCCTGGTCGTCCTTCTGAGCTCCGGTATTCCGCTCTCTTCGCTAAAAGCGATCCAGATCTCCGGATAGATTACGCCTTCCATGTCCAGGCAAACTACGTTCATAATTATCCTCCTGATTCAGGGCCACTGCGCGCAGCGGCGGTTAATAGATCGGAAACCCGTAATACGGTTCTCCGTAAAAATCGTATTCTTCTGTTTCTTCTGCCGCAGATCTTCCTTCGGGCAGCCCGTATATCATGGTCTGGCAGCCGCCGGCTCCCGGCGTAATGAACTCCGTCTCGGCCGCGTCAAAGTGCTTGGCTATCATCGCGGCTATCTCGACATCGATGTCCATGGACAGCTCGTGCAGCACCGGGTTGAGTATGAGTTCGGCTAAAACGACTCTTGCCGGATCCGCTCCGCTTACGATGCAAATCGCATCGCCCCTGTTTACTGAACACATGCCGCAGCCGTCCATGCTCTCCGCCTCCATGAGTCTCAGCATCGCTCCGGACGGCTCCACGTGAGGCCGTCCCGCGAGGAAGGCCTCCCTGTATCTGTTGTACTTTTCCGGTGAAAGCGGCTCCAGATCTATCGTCGCCCTGAAAGGCGTGGGGTCGGCGCCCTCTATGTCCAGATCGAACTCGTCGAAGTCATAGAATGCCTCTTCGTCAAAGTCCGGCGACATCACCGCTCTCTGCGGCGCAAAGAAGTGCGGCTCATAACCGAGTTCCGCGTAGTACTGTACCAGCGACGGTTCAGCTGGTGAGACGACCGATATGCCGCCCGCCTTTGTCACTTCATCCCTGACATATGCTGTCAACCTTGCGGCCAGACCCTGCCCACGCATGTCTTCGCGCGTGCAGATGGCATAACTCACGTACACCAGCCTGCCCTCGTACTCTCCGCATAGGTGGCAGCTTAGCGCCGAGCACACCCTGCCCGCTTCATCGGTCACGGCATAGCCCATGATGTCTTCGCCGAAGTTAGCGTAGAACTCATCTACGTATTCCGGCGCGTCGCCGAATATCCCGCACCACAGATCGCGCAGCCCTTCGTAAGCGGCGCCGCTTTTGGCCGGCACGATAGCATATTCTTTACCGTTGATATCGATCGTTTTCATGCGGTCTCTTCACCTGCGTCCGCCGGCAAGCGGTCCTATTTCTCTATCGCGAAGTACTTCATGAGCAGTATGTCAGGATGATAGCTGAGCTTTGCCTTGCGCAGTCCCTCTATGCCCATGTCCTCTTCACGGTTGAACGCTTCTATTTCAGGATACTCTGCTCTTACCAGCCTTGCGAACTCGCGGTTCACCATGGTGTACGCGCCCTCGACTCCCGGCAGTGCCTTTTCAAAGTGCGTGTCAAACACCTCGTTGTCCAGCTTGGTTCCCGCCGTGAAAGCCACAGGCTCGCCGTTCTGGTACAGCATGCCGCCAAGGAAACCGAGCGTCTCATAATTGGCGAACATCTCCTCAATGGCTCCCGCCTCGTCGGCCAGTTCCGGATCGTTCTTTTCCTTGTAGAACTCGTCCACGAAGGCTTTTGCCTCTTCTATCGATGACAGCTTACCGCAGCTTCCTCCCTCGCAAGATGTGAACACTCCGCAGGAATCCGCGCTAATCTTGTGGAACTCCCACGGGCCGTTCCTCTCAAAGTGCTTTATATGGTTGCGCTTTGACGAAAGGTGTCTGCCCGGTAGGTCGCAGAGCTTGCCCGCCATATAGATGTAGTCGGCGTTGTCACGGTCTTCGGTTATCTCGAACCTGTCGCCGTACAGCGGCAGGAACTCCTCAAGAGTCTTATCGGTAAGACCCCTGATACGCAGTTTATTGCCCTGTGCGTGTGCCTCGTCCAGGAGCAGCTCTATGGAACCCGTGACGTCTCCGTCCCCCTTTGGGTAAGCGTAGACATTCCACTGAGGCATGCCCACCAGCAGCCTGTTGTCGCAGAAAGCGATCTTAGGGCTGTAAGCCTTGCGCCATATAAAGAGATTTGCGAAACCGTAATCCGCACCATGGCAGCCGCTTGCGCAAATCCTCTCTTCTATGCGCGGTTTATCTTCTAATGTGATTTCTCTCCAGTCGATCATATCCACGCTCTTATTTTATTCATTCTTATCAGGTCCGGCGATCATTACGTCGAATATGTTTTCAGGTTTTGTCTCGGCCTTTGTTTCGACCTTTATATCGACCTTCTTCTCTTCAACCTTAGGCTCGGTCTTAGACTCAGTCTTAGGCTTATCAGAGGCAGGCTTTCTGCGGCTGCTTCCGCTGCTGTTTCTTTGCTGATTGCTGTTTCCGCTCTTGCTGCTGTTGCTGCCGCTCTTTGCATTGTTAGCGCTGTTATTGCTCTTTGGAGCGTTTGCGTTCCTGCTGCTGTTGTTTCCGCCGCTCTTGCTGCCGGAATTGCTGCTGTTTCCGCCGCTCTTGCTGCTGTTGCTGCCGCTGTTCGCGCTCTTGCTGCCGGAGCCTTCAGTCTTCTTTCTGTTAGAGCCGGAATTGCCGCCCTGTCTGCCGGCGTTGGACTTGTTATAGTTGTTGCTGCGGGATCTCTGGCCGGAAGTCTTCTTCTCGTCAGCCTTGAGCTCCGCATCGAGGCTCTTGGCAAAATCAGCCTCTACCGAATTTTCGTCTGTCGTTACGAGTCCGGCCTTAGCCGCCGCGTTTTCACCCCTGGCGAGCTTCCTGGCTTCTCTTTTCTGCTTTCTGGCCTCAGCGGCATCAAGGATCTCCTCGTCGGTGAGGTAATTAGCCGGGTTATTCTTTCTTACAGCGTCAAGGATGTATGCCAGCATGAATAATATCAGAGCATACAGGAGCGGCTGGATCGCCGCCTGCAGGCAGTAGACGACATACTCGATTGCCGTAGGACCGAAATCTGTCTGCGAGTAGTACTGATTGATGGTGCCTACCGTTGTCCCGACCTGATAGAATGCGTAAGCGAGCATAAGGGCCGAAATAACATAACATCCTATCGCAACGCCATTCCGCCTGTATTTTTTTTCGCCGTTTTTCATTATCGTTTTTCCTCTTTTCGTTTTGCTTTTTATTCGCGGAACCGTGTCCGCATACCCGCATATATTAGCAAAAATGCCGCGGATAATCAACCGCGCGGGCCTTGTCAGCGCGGGCTGCGTCTTCTGTCGATGCCGCTCATCTGGTAGTACTTGCGCTTCTCTTCCATCATCATCGAGTCCGCGCGCGCCGCCGTCTCGGCTATGTCCTCACCATTCAGCGCGGAGACGTATCCTATTGAGATGCTGAACGGCCTGTCCGTTACCGTTTTGATGCCGGCATCCGCCATACTGCTTCCGAATATCTCACGCAGCCTGGCTATCTCGGCTCTCACCTGCCCGGCTGTCCGGTCAATGTAGATGGCGCAGAACTCGTCACCGCCTGTCCTGTAGATGGCTTGGGCGCCGGTGAGCGCTTCCCTCAGTGAACGGGCTGCGTGGCGTATGTAGTCGTCGCCTGCCGCGTGTCCGTACTCATCGTTGATCTGCTTTAAGCCGTTTATGTCGCAGGCGACATATATCAGGCTGCGTTCCGCGTCCTTTGCCGCGTCCTTGCGGAAGCGTTCCAGATCGTCATCATAGCAGTTATGGTTGCGAAGGCCGGTCATCTGGTCGAAGTATGCCTTATGTTTGAACTTCCCTACCGGGTCTACCACGCCGATGAACACAGCCGCCGTGACAAGCGTGATGTCGGCTCCGGTAAAGAGAAGCTCCGGAGTTCTAATCTGTAACAGCATGGCTATCATCATAATGACGTGCGCCGGGATCAGTGCGGTGCGGTCATGGACCGACATTTTTTTCATGTTTACTATCACGAGGATCACGCTGATGAGGAAGAGCACCATCGCGCAGGCATAACCGGCAAAGACACACGGTCCGAAGCTGTAGTTAGTGCCGTTGCCTTGTACGTATTCTATCGGCAGGAAAGACATGGCGATCAGATAGACAGCAGGTATCACCGCCAATATCCTTTTGATCATTACAGTCCTCTTGCTCTGCCCGATACCGTATGTCAGGTCCAGCACGATGCACACCAGTATGTAGCAGAACAGGATGGCAAACATGTAAAAAATTTCATGGCAGATCCTGTTTACCAGGGGCGGCACCGTATCCAGATTATTTACGGTGATTACAGTGATGATGTCAAAGAGAACATGCCCGATAGCCAGAACGTTGAGCATGGTATATCTCTTGGCGCTGTCATAGAATCCGTGTACAGATGAATACCAGAGCAGCATAAGCAGCGTGACCATGCACACTATCTCCGATCTCAGTGTCAGTATCAGATTCAAGCTTTAACTCCTTCCCACCTTCCGAAAAAATGCGAAGTGATCTGTATTCCCCTCATGATGACTTCGGTCCTGCTGGTCTAAAGTAGATTGTCAACGCTCAGGAACCAATAGTCGATATCCATTATATACCTACTGAATGAGATTGCGTAGGACTTTATCACAGCGACCAGTCCACGGGCTCTATGCCGTTATCCTCAAGGAAATAGTTGCAGCGCGAGAAATAGGCGCCACCAAAGAAGCCCCGGTAAGCTGAAAGCGGGCTTGGGTGCGGCGCGGTGATGATGAGGTGGCGCAGGGCCGGGAACCGGCCGTCCGCCGATTCGGCGGACGCGCGGGCGGCTTCCATGATCAGGTTCTTCTTGGCGCCCGCGCTTGCGCCCCACAGTATAAACACCATAGGAGTCTCGCGCGAAGCCAATAGTTCGATCACCTTGTCGGTAAACCGCTCCCAACCTTTTCCCCTGTGCGAACCCGCCTGATGGGCTCGCACGGTGAGCACGGTATTCAGAAGCAGAACGCCCTGCCTCGCCCACGGATCAAGGATCCCTCCTTCCGCGGGCCTGCGGTACTTTATCCCAAGATCGTCCTCAAGTTCCCTGAAGATATTCACAAGCGACGGCGGCTCGGCGACGCCCGCCTTCACACTGAAAGCGAGTCCGTGCGCCTGCCCCGGCTCGTGATACGGATCCTGCCCCAGTATCACCACTTTGACATCGTCATAGTCCGTGAGCCTGAGCGCGTTGTAGATATCCGCCGCCGGCGGATATACCGTCCCGTTCTTATATTCTTCAATAAGAAACGAGCGTAACTCCTGATAATACGCTTTTTGCCATTCGTCAGCGAGCAGCTCGTCCCATTTGTTCCCAATTATCTTTTTCATATCTCTTTATTCGTCCCGGTTTTACTGCGTCCGGCTTCCGATCAGCCCGCGGCTGTCCTCCGCTCTGAGTATCGCCTTGTAAGTGACAGTCGATGTCAATATTCCCAGAAGCAGCCCGCATACGACATCCGACGGATAGTGCATGCCCAGATATATCCTCGAGACTCCTACCAATACAGCCACAGCGACCGCGATCACGGATATCCGGTGAGTTACCTTTGGCGAAACACCTTCTCCGTCCCAGCCGAGGCAGCTGACTTCATCGTAACTTCTGCCTTTATCCGTCCGTACCGGCCGTGACGCCATAAACAGCGCCCAGGCCGTCGCCATCGAGTTTGCGGAGTGCCCGCTCGGAAATGAGCCGTCTCCTAAAGCAGGCAGCATCACATTGACCATGTTGAAAACCTCCCATGGTCTGTCCCGGTCAACCAGAGGCTTCAGGATCAGGTTGCAGCAAACGAATGTAAACGCCAGCGCCAGCGTGCATATTATTCCGGCTCTCCTGGTGCGTCTGAAGATCATCATCACCAGGCATACGAGAATCAGAAAGATGCCGTCTTCTGCCAGCAACGAGAAGAATTTCATTACCGGAGTAAGCCAATCGGCATTCAGCGCTTGCTGGATGCCGATCAGCAGGTTACCGTCAAACTGTGTAAATTGGTCCATTACTCAGTATTATTCGCACATTCCCTTCGGATAGTTTACATAGACCTTCGGGATCCTCAGGTCGAAGCAGCATGTGATCTCGTAGTTGATCGTTCCGTTGATCGCCGCCAGATCGTCCGCGCTGATCTCCTCGTCGCCCTGCTTACCGAGGATGACTACCTCATCGCCCAACTTAACGTCAGGCACCGCGCTCACGTCTACCATGCACTGATCCATGCAGATGTTTCCGACTACCGGGCACTTCTTGCCGCCCACCAGCACGTTGATCTTGCCGCTGTTGAGTCTGCTGTAGCCGTCCGCGTATCCGAGACCGATCGTAGCGATCTTTGTCTCTTCTGCTGTCGATGTGAACTTGCGGCCGTAGCTGACCGAAGTTCCCGCCGGGACTGTCTTGAGGTTCACGATCTCTGCCTTTACCGTCATTACAGGCTTAAGGTCGAGGACCTTGCCCTTAAGATATCCGCTCGGAGCGAGTCCGTAAAGAATGATTCCCGGACGGCACGCGTCGAAGTGGATCTCAGGATATACCATGATCGAAGCCGAGTTAGCGCAGATCTTCTTAGGGAAGTAACCCATCGCGTTGATCTTTTCGATGAACGCCTTGTAGTTGGCGATCTGCATGCCCGTATACTCTCTCTGCTCCTCATCAGCCGTCGAGAAGTGAGTGATCACACCCGCGATCTCTATGCCCGGAAGCTCAGCGAACTTCTTATACTGCTCTGCCGCGTATTCGCGTTCCGCCTCAGTGAATACTCTGAAGCCGATCCTGCCCATTCCGGTATCAAGTCCGAAAAGAACTCTCACCGGTTTAGCGCCCTCAGCCACTACCTCATCGCTAAGCGCCTTGACATAGTCATAGTGCATGACTCCCGGGATCAGGTCGTACTCGATCACGGTGTCAACGCATTCTTTCGGTGTCAGACCGAGTATAACGATGTTGCCATCGATCCCGTCCTCGCGGAGATTGATAGCTTCCTCAAGAGTCGCTACGGCAAAATTGTCTACGCCGTTGTACTTGAGGACCTTAGCGCACTCTGTGGCGCCGTGTCCGTAAGCGTTGGCCTTGATAACGCCAATCATCTTAGGGCACCCCATCTGAGCTGCGATCTGTTTTACATTGTGGTCAAAAGCCGACATATCGATCTCGGCCCAGACCTGTCTTAATGTCTCCTTATACATAACACATCTCCTTATATTCACGTCCCGTATAAGTTTCCGCTCGGGCTTATAATTGTGCCTTCACATACATAATAATTTTACTCCTCGCTTACGCCCTTATCAAGATTGTGAAGCAATTCGCCGTATCTCTTCAGGACTGTTTTTTTTGCGCAACTTGATATCTCCGCGAAACTGTGTTATCATACCAAAGCGCGCAGGAAAGAATTGCTTTCCCGCATAAGCGCACCCCTCCCTTTGTCTCTGTAGCTCAGGGGATAGAGCAACGGTTTCCTAAACCGTGTGCCGCGTGTTCGAATCACGACACCACAACTGACCTATTCGAACTTTTACTTCTATCGCGGCGGATTCGCCGTAAGAGTACAGATGAATAAGGTAACATAAAAAACGGCCGAGGCCGTTTTTCGTTGAGTTTAGAAGTGGCAATACATGCCACTTTTTCAGCATTATTTCCTTTTTACTGCGATTTGCCAGTAGACTACTGCACTTCATGTAATAGCAAATCACTCCCATCCAAAGTACTTAGAATAGTGTAACGGGCCTATCCTGTAAACGGCCCATATAACAAGGTCTCCGTCGGTTTCATCCTCATAGGGGGGGTTTTTTGTAATCTTATATAATTCGCACCATTTTGATTCTGTCTTATAGTGTTCATATTCCATCGTTGCTGCGCTGTGTGGAGATACGAAAAATACGGCTGTGCGAAGAGACAAGTCAGTTGTACAAAGGATCCCCCCAATAATAAGAATCGCAACTATCTTAATAATTTTTTTCTTCATTATTGCCTGGTCTCCTGTTTTTTGACTTTAAAATTTCAATCCGCGGTATGAGACGGCATCACTGATTTTTTTGACAGGGTAATCTTTTCTGTTGGAGGAATGCCCACAATAAGTCCTGTCTCCTTTATTGCCACCTGTAATAATAATTGAGTGGAACCACTTCCCGTCGCCATTTTTTAGCTGAACCACTTCTCCAATTTTGGCTCCGTTTTGAAGTTTTGTCTTGGATGAGTATGACTTGGTGGTAATCCCCTTGGACTTCCAATAAGAATAAAAATCACCTACTACCGTGAAAGAGGAACTTTCTCTCCATTTGTAACGGGGCTCGTTCGCGTTGCCAGCTCCATCCAAATATCTTACACTATACCAATATTTAGACGTCTCATTCAAGCCCGCAGGTATTGGCGAAGGCTTTGTCATCGATTTACCTCCGGCCTTTACACATTGTGATACAAAATTGGTGCAATCATAGCGATGTGTATTATATAACGGATTTCTCCATCTGGCCCAGGTTCTTGCGTATTTTACCGCATCTGATGCACTATAACCTTTCGCTGCTTTAGCCTTTATATCTGGCAGCATCCCTAAGACATTGCTTTCTACATCCTCTAATATAGCTTCCTCAGCTGCTTCTTTCTTAATAGCTGCGATCGATTTGCACTCTTCTCTTTCATTAAGCAGGACTTTGTTTCCTTTTATCTCGGATAAGCCGCTATCATTCAAGCTGGTCAAATACTCACTGGCATATATTTTGATATTTTCGTATTGGCTCAATTTCTTCAGGTCTTCATCTTCTTCAAAAATAAGGAGATCGGTTAAATACTCGACATATTCAGGAGTACCAATTTCGATATTGTAACCGATCTCCTCAAAGTATTTTTCCAGCAATTCCTCTGCATCCGAAACTCGATTTACCTCAATTGTATCTATACTATCCCCCTCCATCAGATTATCCGCATCAGCAAACGCAAAAGAATTTGAAAAAAGGCCAAATACCATTGTTATCATTACAACTGTTATAAATAGTTTTCTTCTAAATGCTATCATAGTAATTCCCCTCCTATTTTGTTACTGTATTTGTCTTTCCTGGAACAGTTTCCTTACAGTTTTACGTTTTTCCCTACAACAAAGATTACTCCTACACCTCTAGTCACTTTAGTGTTTCCACATTTTGTGTTGACCCAATCGCCTTTCCTGAGATATTTTTTCCACAATTCTCCCTTATATATTCTCTTATTGACATATGCCTTTACATTTCTTTTATGATATGCCTTAACCTTAATATCCTGTGAGTCAGAGACAGTATCCTTTTTTGAAAAAGAAATATTATATGCCGCACTTATTTTTGCCTTTACAATATCATCTGACACAGATATTCCTGCTGATTCAGTAAATGACCACCCTCTTGAAACTGATTCAGTAATTGTCATTGTGCCTCCTGGATAGCGATACGTTGATGATCTTATTAATCCCCCTCTTTCCTCGCTACTTCCATTCTTCTTAACATAATACGTTGTTGACGCAGATGCATTCCTCCTGCCATTTCCCTTCTCACTTTCTGACGAAGTGATATTTTCATCAGAGGCAGCTAAACCTTTTGCCTCATTGAAAGGTACATATATTATCTCATCTATGTCTGCTGGATCTCCTAACGCATACTTTTCAGCTATTAAATTAATTTCCTCCCGATCGCTAAACGAATGCGCTCCTTTGCAATTAGATAATTCCACTATCTGCTGTCTAACATTTATTATCGCATCATCAGGGTTGTTTGTTGACAGAGCATCCTCTGTCACAGCAAAAGATGCAGAGTTAACCATACATACCATTACAAGTGATAATAATAAGATAATTCTTTTTCTCATACTTCTATTCTCCTATTTCGACACTGTGTTTGTTTTGCCAGTAATAGTTTCCTTAAATTTGCTTCCCTTGTATGACTTTAGCGTAAATTTCACTTTATACCTCCCGCTATTAGGCAGCGTAAACGATTTGTTTAAGGTAAAAATGGATCCGTGTTTTGTAAATGTTCCGGTTTTAGTTGATATAATCTTTCCTGAGCTATTGACAAGCTTTAAGGTTCCCGTTATAGAATCAAGATCTATTTTTTCTGTAACGCCAATGCTACAAGCCCCACCTTTTGACAGTTCCGCACTTACACGTAACACTGACGTATATTCTTCTATCGGTTCTTCCGTCACAACCGTGTCTTGCTCAGCGGCGAAAGCCACTGTACTCAGCATCAACACCATTACAATCGATAGCAACAGGGCAATTCTTTTCCTCATATTTACTTCTCCTTTTCATGTTCTTCAGAATTTGCCTTTCTATTTATATAAATCCGCGCCGCCCCCGAATGTGACAGGATTCATATTATTTCTTTGTTTTTCTGTGCGAACATAGTAACCAGTATGAGTATGATTCAAGAAAGCTCTTGTCTCTCACTTATATAAATCCTGATATTTTGCAAAATGTGACACGGGTTGAATTATTTCTTTTTCGCGAGATATAATGACAACACTATCTCACAGGAGGAATTCATGATCTCATTTCTTGTTTCAGTCATAAAAGACTTTACAGAGCTCATATCTGACAAATACAAGGCAATGATGATGAAGCTGTCTATTCAGATAACAGGCAACAGAGAGGATGCGGAAGAGGCTGTTCAGGACGCACTGCTCTCAGCACACAGAAATCAAAATAAGATAACGGATATCAATTCTGCTGAAGCAAGGAACTATATATATACGGTGACAAAAAATGCTGCTCTGAAGATCCGCATGAAACAAGCAAAGCATGATGCTGATGTCACATTTTCAGATACAGAAGGATTTATTAATATAGAAGGGCAACCGGATATAGATGCATTCAAGGATGAGTACGGCTTTTCTGAAGAGGTCGCCGATGCACTTAAACTTCTCAGCAATGAAGATCGGGATCTCATATGTTTCTACTATGGCGCCGGATATAGCTACAGGGAGATATCAGAGCTGATGGGAATCAGTCCACAAACTCTTCGAAAACGCATGGAGAGGATAAAGGCAAAACTCGCAGAGATTCTGAGCAAGGAGAATGTGTGAATGACAAAAGAAAAGGCAGAAGCAGAGAGAATACTATCTGAATATGGCCGCCGGATGTTCGATTCGCATGCCCGCTATTTCAGTTCCGCTGACGAAATCAGTCAAGCTGAAACATATGTCCCTGTTCGCTCTCGTTCGACAAGACGTATAGCAAAGAGGGCTTTAATACTATGTGCGACAATGATCCTTATTATGTCACTTGCTGTCGTCGCCGCTTCTGCTCTTGGTCTTCAAATATTTAATTACAAATTTGATATAAAAGATGGATTTATCGTTATTACCAGCCTTGACGAAGAAAATGGTTCTCATTTCTACCGGCCTGAATATATTGTAGAAAGCTATTCATATAACGAAAAGATAGCCCTTAATGATTCGAGCTATTACTATACATATGTGAATGATGATAATAATTTGGAATACTCAATTGAAGAGAGTCTAAACAAAGATTCTATCATGTATATCGACAATGAAGGTTACGACAATTATAAAGAAACCTATGGTGAGTATGAGCTCGTTGTATATCGAGATCAAACCAGCCCTCGCATTATAGTATACATGGAGAAGGAAGGCACCTTCATCGCTATAAACGGACATCTTTCCATGGATCAGATCCACCGAATCATAGACAGTTTCGTTATTGATGACAGTATATAATCATTTTATCTTCACAAATACCGGGGACATTGCTCCCCGGTATTGTTGTATAATTGCTATCCCATTGGGGATCATCTTGCGTCTCTATCATTTCGGACATCTTTAACGGGATCGTAAATCCTGAAGCCAACCCTTTCGGCAGCATACTGCATAAGCTTTTCAAGAGCATTGCCCCATGCTTCCGCCCAGGTCTCTCTTCCCTGCTTGCTCAGCAGTCTGCACATCTCCGCAACTATCGCTATCGCCCTTACGAGTATGCTGTTGTATTTTCCGGGATCGCTTTTGCCTCCGGCTTCCCTGATCGACTCTGCTGCCGGCTTGGATATCAGTTCCCTCTTTGCCGTTATCAGGCTCTCCCTTGGTGCTCCGTTACGGTATGCTGTCCAAATATTCTTGTTCCACTCATCCTTTAGTCTGTTGGTCTCTTCTATAAATTCAGCTTTAGGATTGTTCTTACCGATCTTCTTAGTCGGAAGGAATGGACTGTTCTTTGGGAACACCTGCATCTTATTTGGTTCGGACAGCTGCCTGTTCATGAGATCAGTGAAGAAAACTTTTACATCTTCTGTGAATGTTTTCTGTTTGAAGAGCGGATTCTTTTTATCGAAGAGATGCTCTTCATACACTTCACCTTTTGGTATCATGCTGTAGCCAGGAAGCAACTCTCCATCAGCAGTTGCTTCCTTTTTCGTCCTGACATGCCTGCCTTCAGGATCAAAATACATGTTGCGAGTTGCTATCTTTCTAATCGGTTCTTCCAGCTGTTGCCGCTCAGAATAGATTAGATGGATATGATAATTCGTCTTTCTCTTGTTATGATGGAGAGCTGCGATGCACTCAGCGCCATACTCTTTCCGGTAGGATTCAACAAAGTATCTGAGCAGTTCATCCGGATCATATCTGGTCATTTCTTTCGGCAAAGCTATTATCAGTTCTCTGGCCTCGATGCAGTTTCCACTCGTTCCGCTTCGCCTGAAGTCCGACTGATTCTCCTTCGCAAGATCCCTCCAGTACTTCCTCAGCACTGTTTCATAGACCGCATAAAGGTTCTCCTGTTTCTTCTCATCGCTGATATATCTGATCCTGCCGACTACATTAGTCAGCTTTTCATGTTGTATAAATGTCACATTTTTTATAAGCGTCACCCCCTTTTCTTGAGCGCTCTTTATTTATAGGTACCGCCCCGCGAGGCGAAATACACAGAGAACGAACCGCAAGGTATGTGCGATGGGTGTATTTCGCTCTCAGTCGGCGAGGCCTATGCCAAGATGGCAAGATAGCAACATGGCAATGCTGTAATTGTTATGAAGAAGATAGTAGGTTGGCTGCACTCTTTGCAGAATTACCGTCTTACCATCTTGCCACCTTCTTTTCTGATATCAGACAGCATATCCTGTGAGCCATCTGTCTGCTTCTTTATGAGATTTAATCCCAAGATCCTTCATGGCATTGCGTAATGTCTTCTCAGCAATCTTCTTCTCCTTTGCTTTCTCCATCAGTACTGTACTTGGGATATACTCCCCGGGAGCAGGAAGCTCTGCTGTAAGGAACTCCTTAGCCTCGATTGTCTTCTGACCTTTCACTCCTGTACCTTGCAGCAATTCTTCAGCAGTGATGCTGTAGTTTCCTTCCCACTCGAAGCCTCGCTCCTTGCTAAGGCGAAATGCCACAGGCTCTGGTGGATAAGTAAGGGAGCACTTAGTAGATGCGAGCACCCTTACATCCTTGTCACGCGGTAACTCTGCGCACAGAATCACGCTACGTGCTGCAGCCGTGAAATCCATTGAGCCAAGACCTCTATACTCAGCTTTAGAAGTTTCCTTTTTATTCAGGTGCCCGGTCAGCACCATGCCGCATTTATATTCCGCAGCTATATCTCCAAGATGCTTCATCCTAGGTCTGACTTCATTTGCTCTGTGCATATCAACCTTTTCTCCAAGATATGCCTGGAGAGGGTCAAGGACCACCAGGCCCGCTTCTGTCTCTTTAATCGCCCAGACCAGTCTCTCGTCTGTCATACTAAGCATCTCCTCTCCTTCATCAATGACCGAGACTCTGCTGCAGTCTGCTCCTGCCGCAACCAGTCTTGGTTTGATGGTATCGGCAAGTCCGTCTTCTGCAGTCTGATAGATGACATTAATGGGCTCTCTGATCATTGGACTTCCCGGAGGTTCCAACAGACCTCTGCCTGTGGTGAAGGCTGCAATAAGGTTTAGCATAGCCATTGTTTTGCCTTTGCCCGGATCTCCCTGGAGAATTGTCAGTTTACCTACCGGTATAAATCCTTCCCAAAGCCATTCGACATCTTCTGCTTCTATATCTTCCATATTGATAAGTTTGTAATTGTTTTCTGTCATTCACTACCCTCCTTATAATCATTCCTAACTTTTCACTCCCCTCTTCAAAACTGCTATCTCAGAGGGTGTTTTTTCGGAAAATCTGCTAGCTATCTCGATTTTTTTTGTTCTCATTTTTCCTTATCGACTTTGCATCCTTCGCAGGTCGTTTCCCCATCCTGTACGGCCATAGCGGGCACCATTCAATCGGACAAAGTCTTACTTCTTTCTTTTCTCCACAGCTGCAGTCTATACATTTAGCCCTGATTGCTTTCATGGGTGTTATATTCGTCACGCGCATCCTCCTTTCCCTATTGCTCGCCACCAGATTCATACCAGTAGTTCTATGCCTCTTGCTGTTCAGAAGTGTTGCTGCTCTCACTACCTCTGCAAAGCTCTGCGATTATGTCATACCATTTGTCACATCCTGCTTGCATCTCATACAGCTCCGGCATTATCACTCTGACAATTTGCTTGATCTGTCTTTCGCTTAGCTCCATAAAACCTCCTTTCGGTCCTTCTAAAGTGATAACTTGTATCGTTATTGGAAGGCGTTAGCCTCTCCATGTATTTCTGTTTTTATACAGTCGTTTTTGGGAAGTAGATTATTATATAACTTTTTCTGACATAGTCAAGTGATAAAATAATCTTTTTTGCTATATTTTTATTGTATATGTTTCGATAATATGATACAATCCTTCCAGAAAGAGAGGTGACTAACATGTCAATAGGCGAAAGGATACGTTTTTTCAGGCGGCGCAAGGGTTTGACACAGGCAGAACTCGGAGAGGCTATGGGGTTTGCCGGGAAATCGACAAATGTCAGAGTGGCTCAGTATGAATGGAATAGACGTGAACCGAAGAGAGATGTAATAGAGCAATTCGCAGAAATCTTTGATGTTGCACCGGAAGCTATTCAGAGCCCGGAAATCGATACAAAGATTGGATTTATGCACACCCTTTTTCAGATGGAAGACCTATACGGACTAACTGTTACTGTCCTAGACGGATATATATGCTTAAAGCAGGATATCAACCATCCGAAGTACAACAAGGAAGTAGCTGACGACCTCCGTGCATGGTATGTCATGAAGAACAAGCTTACGACAGGCAGCATATCCAAGGATGATTATGATGAGTGGAGATATAAATATCCTATGCTCAGAGAGGATGCGGGAAGCAAAGAAGGCTATTATTACAATCAGAATTCCGGTGTTCAGCCACCAGCAATGGAAGTACGAGATAACACCGCCATTTACAGCGAAAGTGATGTCGTAAAAATCCTGCAGTTTTACAAAGACCAATTAATGGAAAAAACAAACGACAAATAGGCCTTTACTCCAGTCTTAGTTTTGAGAAGTTTGGATTGAGCATACGTCTAAAATCCGAATGAAGTGAACTGACTACAAATTGTAGCCAGTTAAAACTGGTCGCCGATGCTCAGAGAAGATGCGGAAGGAGTAATCATAATATATGGAAAAACATCTAATCGAATCAATGAAGAGCAGTTTTGACAGCATTATGCATGTTGATGAAGATGGTGTTGAGTTCTGGTACCATTTTACTGACGTCAGTAAAATGGTAAAAAATGAAAAGAATTTTAATCACATGATAAGCTGATACAATTATTAGAAAATCGCGGCATAGATTTCTCTTTCCTGGCAGCAAGAATTCTTTCATTTCCGGAACAACAGGTGAAGAAATATTTAACGGGAGTTATTTATTATGAACGAGATAATAAAATATGTCAGTACCGAAAACATAACAGATGATGTCTGCTTCATCATCGATAGCGCACAGAATGCTGCCTACCGCTCTGTTAATACGATTCTCGTTCTGAGAAATTGGCTCTTAGGAAAACGGATCTCAGAGGAAGAATTACATGGAGCAGATCGAGCTACTTACGGTGCAGAGATAATTCAAAATCTTTCAAATGCCCTAACTGAAAAATATGGGAAAGGCTTCAGCAAAAGGACTCTGTATAAGTGTCAGCAGTTCTACAAGCAATTCCCTGAGATTGTGCCGACAGTGTCGGCACAATCCGACACTAATTTAATAATGCCGACACTGTCGGCACAATTGCTCTCCTGGTCTCACTACGAGTGTCTGCTGCAAGTCTTCGATAGAGACGCTCGGGAATGGTACGCAAAAGAAGCTTATGATCAGACATGGAGTGTCAGGACTCTTCAGCGGAATATATCAACACAGTACTATTATCGAATTTTGAAGTCTCAGGACAGACAATGCGTAGAGGAAGAGATGTATGAAATTGTGTCACCATACCAGAATAAACTCGAATTCATTAAGAACCCTGTAATAGCTGAGTTCTTAGGTATGCAAAAGAACCTCTCATATTTTGAATCCGATCTTGAGCAATACATCATTAATAACCTTCAGTCATTCATAATGGAGCTCGGAAAAGGCTATGCATTCGTTGCAAGGCAGCAGCACATCCACACAGAGAAAGAAGATTATTATATTGATCTGGTATTTTATAACTACCTCATGAAGTGTTTTGTTCTGTTTGATCTTAAAACTGGAAAGATAACCCATCAGGATGTAGGCCAAATGGATATGTATGTAAGAATGTATGATGAGCTAAAAAAGTCAATCGATGATAATCCTACACTTGGAATCGTACTTTGCACAGAAACAGATGAAGATATTGCCAGATATTCTATATTGCATGATAGCGATCAGTTATTTGCATCCAAATATAAACTTTATCTTCCTACCGAGGAAGAATTGCGCGCAGAGATAGAAGCACAAAAGGCTTTCTACTATCTGCAGAAGCAAGAGGAACAAGATAAAAAATGAAAAACGCAGTAATATATGCAAGATACAGTTCAGATAAGCAGAATGAGATGTCCATCGAGGGACAGATTGAGGAATGCCAGCGCTATGCGGCTTCCAATGATCTTCTTATCGTGCAGGAATATATCGACCGGGCGCAGAGTGCGAAGACCGACAGGCGACCGGAATTTTTGCGTATGATCGCTGACAGCGAATTTGGCAACTTTGAAGTCATACTTGTATACCAGCTGGATCGCTTTGCTCGCAACAAGAATGATTCCGGTTACTACAAGAAGATACTTGCCGACAACGGAGTAAGAGTTGTATCTGCCAAAGAGAACATTGCCACAGATAGCTCCGGCATCATCACAGAGGGTATGCTTGAGACTATCAGCCAGTGGTTCAGCGCTCAGCTTTCCGAAAAGGTAACTCGTGGAATGCTCCAGAGAGCAGCGCAATGTAAATACAACGGCAGCACGGTTCCATTGGGGTATGCCGTCGATGAAAATGATCACTTTATTCTGGATGAGCAAAGAGCGCCAATAGTGCTTGAGATATATGAGCGTGTAGCTTCTGGTGAAACAATAAAAGCTGTCATGGATGATCTCAATGACAGAGGCATCAAAACCCAGCTTGGGAATCAGTTTAAACGAGGCTCGTTATCCACGGTCCTTCATAACGAAATGTACAAAGGAATCTACATTTACAAAGATGTACGCATCCCGGACGGTGTCCCTCGTATAATCAGCGACGAACTCTTTGAAGAAGTTCAGGAAATCACACGAAAGCGCAAGCACGGCCATCGGCCGGCAATTGAGGATTATCTTCTTTCCGGTAAGTTGTTTTGTGGACATTGCAAAGATCCTATGGATGGCGTCTCAGGTACCTCAGGTACAGGAAAGACTTATAGATACTATAAGTGCCTGAACTCTCCTAAGAAATGTACCAAGAAGAATGTCAGAAAGGATGTCATAGAGCCGCTTGTTCTTGACGCCTGTCGCGATCTCATATCCGAGGAAATGATAGATAATATCATAAAGGCTGTTGAAGAACAAAATCATATGGATCAGGAAAGCCCCACTGCGATCAGTTTACGCGAAAAGATCAAATCTATTGAGAGTAAAATAGAAGTCCTGCTGGATCAGCTCGAAGAAGGTGTGAATTCCGCAAGAATAGTAAACAGACTGAAGCAACGGGAGGATGAGCTCGAAGAGCTAAAAAAGCAGCTGCAGAAAGAACAAGCAAAGCAGAGGATTATAGAACCCGACCTTGTTCGCATCTTCATGAGATCAATAAAAATTGGGAGCCGTGACGATCTTGAGTATCAGAAACTACTGGTTAACACACTCATAGACCGTATTTATCTATATGATGATCACTTTAGCATATTTCTGAACCATTCAGGCCGGAAAGGCAGAGTCTCGAATAGTGAGGCTGCCGATATAGAACACTATTTTGACAAAAGTCCGAACGATAGTTCTATTACACTCGATTCGGGGACACCA
>CACYPK010000010.1 GCA_902776285.1 uncultured Eubacteriales bacterium | reverse complement strand
GACCCCAATTAACGTAAAAGCGAAAAACGACGCTTTTACAGAACACCCCCATCAAAGTTAAAGGGAGGGGTCAGACCCCAAAAGAAGTTAAAGGGCCGATATAATTAATCAACACTCTAAGGGACTTTTGGGACAAGTACTGTTAGGAATGGAGGGTCATTTTTTATGAAAAGATTTAACCGGCTATGGGCGCTGCTGCTGGCATTCGCGCTCATGATAACTTACATGCCGGCAATGGCATTCGCGGAAGGGGATATGGCAAGTAAAAGCGTTGAAGACGCGAGCATATCCTTTGATGAGGATAACCCTAACGAGATCTGGTCGGATGATGAATATGATTTTACTTACACCACCGACGGGCTCGATGATGTAGAGGGTTACAGGATCGAGTACAGCGTCAGTGCCGACAATGAACTTTGGGGGCCTGTTGAGATTAGTGACGGCTGGACTCCATTGGAAGACGGAAGAGCGGGAGTTCATATCGATGGTGCTGACCTGTGGGCAGCGGCCAAAAACGTGAACGATAACGAGGAAGTTACAAGTTGCTACATCCTCTTTAAAGCAGAAGTCTTCTTAGGTGATGAGCTGCTATGCTCTGATAATGAAGGCTGGACCGAGATAAAAACGGCAGGGGAAGAAGAACCTGTAAAGTTTTCCGTAATCGATACTGACACTGAAGGGACGCCTGATGTGGAGGCTCTTTCTGCCGGAGATAGTGTCACTGTCAGATGCACCATGCAGCGCAGGTCGGCGGATACACATGAATGGGCTCCAATCGAGGGCGCAACGTATGACTTTAATGCAACCGGAAGCCTCAGTGTTACTAAAGACGGGGCAGATGTCTTCACAATACAGCGCACGAGTAATGAGGAAGGCTCTGTAGAGTTTTACGCGTCCTATCCGGATTCCGCAGGGGAGACCGCAAGCGCAACTGCAGAGTTTTACGTATGGGATGGTAGCGGAGATGATCCGGAAGGAGAAACCGTCACTGTCACTTATAATGCCAACGGCGGATTTTTTAAGGCATATGACGAGGATGACAATCTGGTCAATATCGGGGAGGTTTATAAGACTACCTGCGAGGCCGGAGACTATCCGGACCTTGACTGGGCCAGCCTTGAAAGACCGGGATATGAATTCGAATACTGGTCTGAAGAACCTGACGGCGAGGAGTACACCGGAGGGGCTCCTTACGAAGACACTACCTATTATGCTGTCTGGACAGAAACTGACGCGGTCATTTTTGACGCAAATGGCGGAAAGTTCATAGACGCAAACGGTAATGAAGTCACTGAAATAACAGTAGAGGCAGATGGAGAGGGAGAAGTATACGAACCGGAAGATCCGCCTGTCCACGATGAAAAAGCATTTGATGGATGGTACTGGGATAAAGAGTGCAGGAATCCTGTTGAGTATGAAATTGACGGGATCATCACTCTTGAAGAAAATTCGGGTCACACGAAAGTATATGCAAAATGGGCAGCGGCTTATACTGCTACATTTGATGCCGGTAATGGTGGGTATTTTGATGGGGATAAACTAAAAACCACAAAATCTCTCAAGTTCAAAAAGAATAGTGTAATTGATTGGGATTATGTGGAATACGAGATCTCCATGAGTTTGACAGAAACCGGCAGAAACATCTTCCGCTTATGGAAATACAATGGTCAGGCTGTTGATGTTTATGAAGATTTTGTTATGAATAGCAACAAGACCTTCACTGCTGATTATGAAACCGGATACTTGCTGACATTCAACGCAAATGGCAAGAAATTTGATTTGGATGACGGCTCAGAAGGCGAGGAAGAATTAGTAACTGCAGTTTACAAGAACAGCACTGTCAGTGAATCTACTTGGGGCATATCCGGTTCTACTGACGGAATGGTACTCATGGGATGGGCATTAGAGCCAGATAGCGAAGAGCTTATAAATACAGATACATATATTATAAAAAAAGACACTGTTTTATATGCAGTATGGGGAAACAAGCTTAATATAGAGCTTGACCCTAATGGAGGAGTGTTTATAGATGTCTGGGGTGACGAGAGCACTGAACGTCAGTCTGTCGATAGTGCCCAGGGACAGACTCTGGATATTTTCACAACTGCAACAGATGAAAGCGGACATGAAATATTCAGCTTTAATTACGACCAGACACCTGAAAAAGAGAACAACGCGTTTTGTGGCTGGTTCTATGACTCTGCGTGCACTGATCCTGTAGAGAAGGGAACAATAATAACAGCAGATCTCATTAATAATCATGAGGGAACTCTGACGTTATATGCCGGTTATACCGCAGACTATAAAGAGGTCATTCTCGATGCTAATGGGGGAACCTTTGGTGCCAGTGGTACAAAGCAGTTGACATTAAAAGTCCCGGAGGGTCTTGCTGTTGATGTGACAAGTTACAATCCATATAAAGATAACGATGACGATGAAAGGATGGAGCTGTCAGGATGGTATTACAGTAAAAACTGCAGCCAGACTAGCAGGGTGGAGATGATAGACGACAAATTGTTCATACCGACAGAAAGTGGCCGTACACTCTTTGCCCGCTGGCTCGAACCGATAGACAGAGATTATATCAACTTAAAGCTTAAAAAGAGCAGCGGCGCTCTCTACAGCGATAATACAGCTTTTTCCGTGACAGCATCACTTACATCCGAAAAGTACGATATGTCTGAGTTCACCCCGATTTATGAATTTGAGCTTGGCGTGTATGATGATGAAGACTTTGTACCTTTTGTAAACAGCACAGAACACAAGTATTACACTGCCAGCGGAAACAAGATTACAATTAACGGAGCAGTAATCAGAGAAGCATTTGAGGATGAGTATATAGAGGATGAACAATTATATCTGTTTGCTACAGCATATGATAAGACTACGGGAAGGGAATTGAAAAAGAATGCAGTAATGATTTCTCTCTTCGATCCTTACACTTATCTGGATTTCGTAAACACTCATGATAATAATGAAACCTTGATTGGTTATACTCTATGTATAACCTCAAAAGGAGAGGGAACAGAGTACAGCGCAAAATCACCTAGCGGACGAAACTTTAATTACACCATCACAAAAATAGAACTAGCGGGAAATGGCGACGGACCTTTTAAGAAGGTAGAGGATATTGGTGGAGAGTTCGACTTAACGACACAGAAGCTGGGAAAAGAGAAGGTAACTGTATACTACAAGGATCCGGGATATATAAAGACACAGAAAAAAGTAATTACCCTCGAAGTAGTCAAGGATTCTTTCGGAGAACTGGGAATTGTTCAGGTCAGCGAGCCGAATACAGATGGCCAAATCGTAAAAGGAATGAGTCTCTCATTCAAGGCCGAGGCTGAACAGGATACTGCAGAGGGCTACGAGCCGGGCCCATATACAATTGAATGGGGCATAGCCGATGATCGTCTGCTGTCACTTGACGTTGATGAAAGTACAGGAATTGCAACAGTAACCTTCAATGAAGAGGCGGAGTTTGACCCGGATGAATATAATGAGACTGTTTTAACTGCAACTTTAAAGGACGAAAATGGAGAAAGCAGAAGAACAGATGATTATACGCTCAGACCTTGTGAGCAGTTCTATACAGTAGCAAATCTTCCGGTAATTGACGATTATCTCGCAATCAATCAGTATCTTGAATTCAATCCAACGGTGACCAGATTTGCTGCTGATACAGGAATGGAAGGGGAAGCGGTAACCGATCCGACTTTCGCAATTGAGTACGATGGCGAATTCAGTCTGTTCGACATGGAGGGAAATGCCATCGGAAACGCGGAAAGATTTAACGGACCGTTTAAAATCAAAAGACTGAGCGGCGATTGCTTCTACGTAGGTATATATGTTATTGATGAGTATGATAACAGTGCCGGTTATGAAGGCTATTATATCCCTGAACTACTTGATCTTAGAGAAGATGGCGCTATCAAGGCTATTCCGGATAAGCCTTATACAAAAGGGCAGATCAAACCTACAATTGTCGTAACATATGGAGGAAAAAAGCTTAAGCTCAATACCGACTATACGGTAACATATGGAACGAACAAGAACGTTGGTACCGGAAAGGTCACGGTAAAAGGCAAAGGTCGCTACTGTGGATCGATTTCAAAGACATTCAAGATCAATCCAAAGGGAACAAAGCTGTCCAAGCTTACAGCATCCCAAAAGGCGTTCACTGTGACCTGGACAAAGCAGGCTACTCAGACAACGGGATACGAAATACAGTATGGTCTGAAGAAGAACTTCAAGGGAGCGAAGACCTTACAGGTCAAGAAGAACAAGACCACAAAGGCGACTATCAAGAAGCTCAAGGGAGGCAAGACGTACTACGTAAGGATCCGTACTTACAAGAAGATCGGAAAGACGTACTACCGCAGCGCGTGGTCGTCGGCAAAGAAGATCAAGGTCAAGAGATAAGCGGAAACTTCTGAAAAGAGAAAAAGGCAATGCCTGAAAAAGAGGGAGTCAGCGAAGGCTGACTCCCTCTTCATATACTTTGCTATGATTATGTGAGTTTACATCCGTAAAACGCTTACGGCTCTCCATTGATTATTTTTTATAGCCTTGCGGATTGTGGCTCTGCCAGTTCCAGGTGTCGCGGCAGATCTCTTCGATGCCGCGGCTCGCCTGCCAGCCGAGCACGGCGCGCGCCTTTGAGGCGTCGGCCCAGCTGTCCTGCACGTCGCCGGGCCGTCTGGCGCCTATTTCATAGGCTACAGCGTGCCCGCAGGCGTCACCGAAAGCCTTCACCATGTCGAGCACGCTGTAAGGCGAGCCCGTACCCAGATTGAAGACCTCCGTGCCCTTGTTATCCACCGCGTATTCCGCGGCCTTCACATGGCCCTCGGCCAGATCCATGACGTGTATGTAATCCCTGCGGCAGGTGCCGTCAGGAGTGTCGTAATCATCTCCGAAAACGGTCAGATGGTCGCGCCTTCCGACCGCCACCTGCGAAATGTACGGCATCAGATTATTAGGTATGCCCTGAGGATCCTCTCCGATCAGGCCGCTCTCGTGAGCGCCTACCGGATTGAAGTACCTCAGCAGTACAACTGACAACGGAGACTTCCACCCGTTAGCAGTATTTGCGCTTCCGTCGGACGCCTCGCTCGCAAACTGAGCGTCAGTCAGCATCTGCTCCTGCATCCATTTGGTCCAACCGTACGGGTTGGTGCACATGCCTTTAGGAGCATCCTCCGTGAAAGGCGGCACATTGTCCTCTCCGTATACGGTCGCCGAACTGGAGAACACTATATTGGACAGTCCCAGTTCTCTCATGCACTCAAGCAGGGTGAGGGTAGTGTCGATGTTGTTCCTGTAATATTCGACAGGCATCGCTACAGATTCTCCGACAGCCTTGAGTCCCGCGAAGTGGATGATGCAGTCAGGCATCTCTGCCTTAAGTATCTCCATCATGCGGGTCTTGTCAGCCACATCCGCCTCGTAAAGAGCGACCGGCTTGCCGGTGATCTTCTCTACGCGCGCGACTGCCTCCGCCGAGCTGTTGACATAATTATCAACGACGGCGACCTGATGCCCCGCGTCGAGCATGGCTACAGCCGTGTGCGATCCTATGTATCCCGCTCCTCCGGTGAGTAAGGTCTTCATGTCTTATCCGGTTCCTCCCATAATTGTTTCAATAGTCGCAGAACTGCGATCACAGTTTCTCCGAGTCCAGTATTATCGTGAACGGGCCGTCGTTAAGAAGTTCGACCGCCATCTCGGCGCCGAACGATCCTTTCTCTACGACAGGCACGCGCTCACGGCATTTGTCGATTATGTATTCATAAAGCGCGTTGGCATGCTCCGGCGAACCCGATTCGATGAAAGACGGGCGGTTGCCTTTCTTGCAGTTCGCGTACAGAGTGAACTGAGAAATAAGAAGCAGTCCTCCGTCAACGTCGGCCAGCGACAGATTGGTCTTGCCCTCGGCATCCCTGTTGATGCGCAGGTTTATCATCTTATTGACCATCTTATCAGCGACGGCTTCGTCATCGGCATCGCATACGCCTATAAGCACCATGTATCCGCGTCCGATCCTGCCGATCACTTCACCTTCAACGCTGACTGACGCGTGTTTAACTCTTTGAATGACAAATCTCATTTATCCAATGCGCTCCTTACGGCCTCTTCTATCTTTTTGGCAGCTTCGTGCTGCTCCTCGCGGCTCATGCTCTCGATGTGCACCAGCGGATGGATCGTCACTTTGATATGCGCCGGCTTCCACGAGCCGTCCTCCTCAAAGAAATGATATGTGCCGTCTATGGTCACAGGCAGGATAGGCACCTTGGCCTTCTCGGCAAACTTGAATGAGCCTGCCTTGAACTCGCCCATCTCATGTCCCTTTGAACGTGTGCCTTCAGGGAAGATGCACATGTTGAATCCCTGATCCAGCATTTTCTTTGCCTCGCCCAGAGCCTTTACGGCTTCCTTAGGGTTGTTGCGGACCAGGAATATAGATCTTGAGCAGTCAACGACATCGGCCAGTATCGGATACTTGCGCCACTCCTCTTTGGAGACGTAGCCCATCATTCCATGATCCTTCATGACCCACAGTGTCGCCGCGATGTCTGCGAAACTCTGATGGTTGCTGTACATCATGAAAGGTCCGTCCTCAGGAGCCGGGATGTTTTCCTCGCCGCTGACATCATAAGTGAGGCCGAGAACCGGCGACATAGCTTCTACCCAGCGCTTTTGTCCGAATTGGATGAGATCCCTTTCGCCTTGCAGGTCGCCTTCCTCACGAAGCTTGTAGATCTGCTTCTTGAGCGAGGTGAAACGCTTTGTCTCGATATACCCGCGGATGAACCTCGGTCCTGTTTTGAAAATGTTCATATTCAAATCCTCCCTTACACCCGAATTGTAGCACAAAACACACTGTCCCATTCCATAAAAAAGAAATTAACGATGTGGACAGAAGGACCCGGGAAGCTTTACAATCTGATATAGCACAATAACCAAAGGAGGAACGAACGATGGCAAACAAATACGCCGGAACGCAGACGGAAAAGAACCTGCTGGCAGCATTCGCAGGTGAGTCAGAGGCACGAAACAAATACACTTATTTCGCGTCAAAGGCCAAGAAGGACGGTTTTGAGCAGATAGCCGCACTCTTTCTGAAGACCGCAGATAACGAAAAAGAACATGCTAAAATCTGGTTCAAGGAGCTTGAGGGGATCGGCACAACACCTGAAAACCTTGCCGCTGCCGCGGATGGTGAAAACTACGAATGGACCGACATGTACGAAGGTTTTGCCAAGACGGCAGAAGAGGAAGGCTTCAAGGCGCTGGCAGCCAAGTTCCGCATGGTAGCCGAGATCGAGAAACAGCACGAGCAGCGCTACCGCGCTCTTCTCGAGAACGTAGAGACCAATAAAGTGTTTGAAAAGAGCGAAGTCAAGGTCTGGGAATGCCGCAACTGCGGACATATAGTCGTGGGAATGAAGGCTCCTGAGGTCTGCCCGGTCTGCGCGCATCCGAAGGCGTACTTCGAGATCCACGAAGAAAACTATTAATAGTTGCTGCTTAAAGCAAAAACTAAACTGCGCGAAAATGAAGAGGGAGTCAGCGATGAGCTGACTCCCGTCGTTTTTTGCGCTTTTGCGGCTGCAGACTGAACAGCCGGATCATTTCTTATACGCCGGCCTGCAGTAGCCTCTTATGAATCGCCAGCCCTTGGTCAGGGTCCGCCTTCCGACGATGCCAAAGCCCATATTGCCCTCAAGGACCGTGATGGTGTTTCCCTTCACGGATTCTACGACACCTATGTGGCTCGCACTCCAGTTGTTTCCGAATACTGTAACGCCGCTTCCGATAGACCAGCCGTAGATTATGAGGTCGCCCTTCCTAGGCTTGATGGAACCGTCCTCTTCCCAGCGGCCTCTGTTCTTGAAGTAGGTGATGAACTGCGGCACACCGCACTCCCTGCCTGTGTACTTGGCCGTACCGCTCTGAATGGCAGCAGCAGAAACGCATGTAGCACACCACTCATCGCTGTATTTCACTTTATAGCCTCTCGGCCACGGTGTCACGGAGTTATATATGTCGATGATGCCCTTATGCTTGCCGTTCGACTCGCTGTAGTCGATCCAGCTCGCCATTACATCAACGATAGCCTGAGCTGTGCCCGGCTTTATGACGGTCACTTGTGTGGTGATGACGTTGCCGGTATGCGTGCGTCCCGTCAGGGTGACCGTACCGTGGCTGACTCCCGTGACAATGCCTTTGTTATTGACCTTTGCGATGGAAGTATCCGAACTTGTCCAGCGTATTGCCTTGCTGGCCGGCTTCTTGTACGGGAATGTCAGTGAGAGCTTGTTGGTGCTTCCGATCTTTACCGTCGAATCCTTTGCGGGATTGAGGAAGCCGAACTTGGTGACGTTCTCTTTTGTGCTGTCTGAAGTCACGGCGCCTGCCCATTTGACAGGGAACGAGATCATACGCACGCCGTCGGTCTTTTTATACGCGACGACAGTATATCTGTACAGACAATTGCTGGCTGTCGCGGTCTCATCCTTATATGACTTAGTATACTTTGAAACCTTCGCTATCTGGCGCCAGTTGTTGCTGTCAGTATCCTTGCGCAGGATAAAGTAGCCGTTGATGGAGGACCTGAGCTTCGGATGCGACCACGCGATCTTGATGCTGTCCGGCTTGCCCTTGGCAGTCAGTCCTGTCGGACGGTACGATGAATTCAGAGTTTTATCCGTGCGCATCTTTCCGTTGAAGATGAGGTCGAAGCTGCCTACCGTGAAACTCGAGGCTGTCGGGACGACCACTGCGGGCTTCGTTGCTTTGGAAACGGAGGCCGTGGTCTTTGTGGCAGTCGTAGGGTTTGTCACGGATCCCGCGTAGACCGGCGCGGACAGACATGTGACCGAAGACACACAAAGCGCCAGGGCAAGAAGCCCCGAAACGATGGTTTTGATTATCCTTCTTTGCTTATCCATTTTATTCTCTCTTTCGATCGAAGCGATTATTGCAAAGCAAGCAAAACGTCACGACGGAATTACATCCACCGCTCCGTCCTGCGTAATTATCGCATATTTCTGAAACTATGTTAAAGGAATGAGGCTGCAGATTCTATGTATCTTTATAAAAATAGAGAAAAAAGACAGCCCGTAAAGAGCTGTCATAGTAGGCATAAATGGCCTGTTTAAACAATATTGACGCTTCGGAACAATTTGCGAAGACTATATTATTCAGCCTGCTCCTCTGCCGGTTCCCCTTTCTTGAGAAGCTCTTTGTAGTCCGCTCCGGAAAGGATACCGAAGGCCAGTACACCGATCGTGCAGAGTATTGTGATCGGATTCAGCAAAGCGTAGTTCTTGAAGAAGATAACCGCTATGATCACCGCCCAGGCAGAGTAAGTAATGTTCAGCGCCATGGACTTAGAAGCTCCGATCTGTGAGATCGCTCTGTAGTAGAACAGGTAGGATACCGTCGCGCTGAGCGCTGCAATGGCGATTGTCGGGATCAGCATGCCTGTACCGTGGAAAAGACTCACAGTGAATCCCCAACCCTTTAGGACCGGGAGAAGGATAATTCCGTATACGAGCGCCGAAGTGGTCTGGCGGATCTGAAGCGCAAGGTCATCTGTGACCAGCGGATCCTGTACGCACTTTGCGATGATGACGGCCTCGATTCCCCATCCGAAAGAGCACATGAGAGCACCCAGAACACCCAACCAGAAGTTCTTAATGTAAAGGTCAGGTGAATAGCTCAGACCATATACCCCAAGAAGGGTAAGAATGAGGAATATCCAGCGGTACCAGCGCATTTCCTCCTTGAGGAAATAATGGGCGATCACCGCTCCGATGGCAGGGAACATTGCTGTCGAAACAGCACCGATGGAAGCGCCCATGTTAGCGACTGCCATTACATAGCCGGTCATGCCGATAGGGCCGCCTATGACCGCGGCCAGAGCAACGAATTTACCGCTTCTGGTCTTAAAGGCGCGCACCAGATCGGGGAGCCTTCCTCTGAAACCGTTATACGCGCATGCCCATAAGGCGGAGAACGCGTCGTGGATAAAAGTCGATACGAACGGAGCTAAAAAGATAGCCTGCTCCGATGATACAAAAGGCGTCATGGCAAGGGCTATGCCGATGATAGTCGTCTCAATGCCCCATGTCAGACCTGCCATTATTCCTGAAAACATTAACTAACCTCCTTCCGAACTAACCCAGTTTCCTGTAAGCCGCGATGTTGTCTTTAAGTCTCTGATATCTTCCGTCCGCGTACTCCTGCATGAAGTCTCCGTCGAACGGAACACGGGTCAGACCCCAGAGGGTCCACAGATAGTCAACATACAGCTTGGCGGCTATGAAATATTTCTTTTCGTCGAGAGACGGCTCTCTCTGATAGTAGTCCAGCAGGAGTTCCGCGTCCTGCGCTTCATCGTATCCGATCTCGATGGAGAGGCAGGAGAGGTCCCACATGGCCTCGTTCATGCCGGAATATTCCCAGTCGATCAGGAAGAGCTTGCCGTTCTTGTCGAGTACCCAGTTGCCTATGAGCGAATCGTTGTGGCAAGGAACACGAGGGATAGGACCGTTCGCGTCCACTGATGCCTTGATGTCCATGACTGTCTGTTTTACCTCAGCATAGTCATCGTAGAAAGCGACGCCGCCGTCGCGGATTATCTTCTCATAGAGGTCGGCCATCTCGAAAACTTCAAACTTTACGCCCGTATCCACTCCGCAGGTGTGGAGCTTGCGAAAGATATCGGCCGCCTGCCTGATATTCTCACTTCTGCACATCAGACCTTCTGTCATCGGCTGCGGATCTTCAATGAAGCGCATGACCTTGCGGCCGTCATCCCCAAAGTACAGAAGCTCTGAATCTATGCCGAGGCTGCAGGCAAGTTCCGTGCTCTTTCTCTCGTCCGAGCGGTCTATCATTTCTTCTGTCCCTTCACCCGGTATCCTTACAAGATATTCCTGTCCGTCATTGCGGGTGATTCTGTAAGAATGATTGGTCATACCGCCCAGACGCTCTATGTCCTTATACTCTCCGTCTCCGAATACGATCGTGAGAAGCTCCTCCAGTTTCGGAAGGTCAGCCGCTTCGATTTCTCTGATCAGTTCTGCCATTTGATAAGTTCCTCCGTATATTGATTAATTGTATTTATTTATGATGTATTTGCTGTAGCGTCTGGCCATCACGCGCCACTTGTACAGGCTCTCGCCCATCACGGCGCCGCATGCTTCGCGGTAAAGAGCCCAGACATACCAGTGGAATGCCATGACCGCGGTAAAAGCAAGATGGTGATCAATAGTTTCCTGAGGGCAATCCGCACCGCAGTATTCTCTTATGAAAGCCTCCGCCTCTTCAACGTCCCACATCGAGTCCATTATGTATGACCCTGTGTCGCAGGCAGGATCGGCGTTGCCGGCATATTCCCAGTCGATAAGGATAGTTTTTCCGTCTTCCGTCAGCAGCCAGTTGCCCGCGTAAGTGTCACAGTGGCAAAGGTATTTCTCCGCGCCTGCGTCAGCGAAGCGGTCATAGCAGGCCTTGATGTCCGCTTTAATACTCGGATAATCGGAATCAGCTATGGCGCTGCCGCGTTTTGCCAGCATTTCTTCAAGTTTGCAGGTCTCGGCCCAAGGGTCGAAGTCTCTGCTCGCGTGCAGCTTATTGTCGTGTAGCTTTTTAAGCGCCGAGATGACCCTGGATGAATCCTCCCTGCTGTCGTAATCCGGGGTACGCGCGTTCTCTATGAAATGGCTGATCTTCCAGCCCTCATCATCCATGTAGATAAAGGTCGGATCGACGCCTGCGGACTCAGCCAATTCCAGAGAGACCTTCTCATCCGCTCTTGAAATCAGCTCAGATGAGCCTTCTCCCGGGTGACGGTATACATACTTATTGCCGTTCATCTCAAAGACGAAAGATGTGTTTGTAAGACCGTTCTTGATGATTTTGAGGCCAAGGATATCTTTTTCGCTGCAGTCCATCACCCTGCATATGTTATGCATAATGGAGCTGTGCGTGTCGTTCACATAGCGGTCATCGAATTCTCTGAGCTCATCGAGAGAATCGAATTCGAAGATGTCTCCGTCAGGGAAGATCCTTATCTGCATCGGAGGCAGCTTCTTCACGTTCTCCAGCAGGATCTGTTCCCAAAGATCCTGGTCGTACTTGCCGGTCACATGTGAATCCTCAAGGAAGGCAAGCATGGCTTCAGAAAAAGCGTTGTCCCAGAAGACGTGTCCGAGCATGATGTCGCCGACTGTACCGCCCTTGACGACCTTTGAAATGTTTCCCTTAGCGTCAGGATACATGTACCATTCGCTCGTCTTTTCTTCTACGTGCTGAGCGGCGTAGTAGCTCTGGTACACGTAGTCCTCAAACGGGTTCTCAACGAAGTAGTCATCCGATGAGCAGATAAACGAATTGCCAATGAATTCCTTGGCCACATACAGTGTATGTGTGTTGTTTTTCGTATTGTATTCAGGATTGATGATTATTCTGAGATCATCGTACTTGTCCTCAAGATAAAAGAAGGCCTCCTTCTTGTAACCCAGGATCACGACTACCTCGTCGATCCCCGCGGCCTTGATCTGTTCTATCTGCCTCTCAATAAGGATTTCTCCTTTAACCTCAAGAAGACCCTTCGGTTTCTCAAGAGAGAGAGGGACGAAACGCGAGGACATTCCCGCAGCCATTATGATGGCGTTCCTGACCTTGTAAGGAGACAGCGCCTTCAGACCGGGTTCTGTAATGCCCGTGTCGTCGATATATCCCGCTGCAGCAAAAGCGGCCATAAGCTTTGAGATCAGACCCAGCGACAGACCTGTCGACTCATGCATTTTTCTGTAACTGAGGACGCCGTTCTTCTTTATTGAATATAGAAGTTGAAATTCGTTCTTTGTCATAATAATAATCCTTCTTTTAAACACCGTTGTTCATATTAACACAACTGGCTACAAATTATGAACACTTTTTTATAAAAAGCACATATTGTAAACATTTATAAAGCGATAGCAAATACATACCTCGTATCTGATATGGTATAATAACTGCGCAAAACTAAACGGTTATTCTTCAAGGAGATACTGAATGCTGGCATACATCGATCCCGGGACCGGGAGCATGCTGTTCACAATACTGATAGGACTTCTAAGCGCGGGAGTCTATAAGTTCAAGGATATCGCCGTAAAGGCGAGATTTTTGATGAGCAGCGGAAATGCCGGAAAGCTCGAAGACAATCCCGATTACGCGATATTTTCAGATCACAAACGTTACTGGAATGTCTTTGAACCGGTCTGTGATGAATTCGAAAAAAGAGAGATCCCGCTTATATATATGACGGCGTCTCCGGACGATCCGGCTCTTCAGAAACCGTACAAATACGTAAAATGCGAATTCATAGGAGAGGGCAACAAGGCTTTTGCCAGGCTCAACACTTTGCATGCTGACATAGTCCTTTCCACGACGCCGAGCCTTGATGTTCTCTACTGGAAGAGGTCAAAGTACGTCAAATATTATGTGCACATGCCTCACGCGGCAAGCGACCTGACGATGTACAGGATGTTCGGTATAGATTTCTACGACGCGATACTGACATCGGGCGACTATCATGAAGAACAGATACGCGCGCTCGAAAAAGTAAGGGGAATTCCCGAAAAAGAGATAGAAAAAACGGGACTGACATTTCTGGATACGATGAAAGCCCGGCTTGAGGCAGAGGGATCCGTGAAAAACGAGCCCCCTGTCGTTTTGCTTGCGCCTTCATGGGGAGAGAGTGCGATCCTCAGCAAGTTCGGAGGAAAGATAATCGACGAGTTGCTTAAGACGCCTTACAAAATAGTCATCAGACCTCATCCGCAGTCATTCACCAGCGAAAAAGAACTGATGGACTCACTGATGGCAAAATATCCGGAAAGCGACCGCCTTGAGTGGAACAGGGACAACGACAACTTTGAGGTGCTGAGGAGGTCTGACATCATGATCTCCGACTTCTCGGGAGTCATGTTCGATTTCAGTCTGGTATTCGACAAGCCGCTCATCTACACGGATGTGCAGTATGACGCCTCCCCTTACGATGCGTGCTGGCTTGAGGAAGAACCGTGGACATTCAGGGTCCTGCCTAAGCTGGGACTCAAACTTACAGAAGACAATCTGGACAACATAGGGACTCTGATAGACAAATGCCTGAATGACTCGGAATTCGAGCAGGGCCGCAACGAAGCCAGAGAAGAGACCTGGGCATACATGGGAGAGGGCGCGCGTTGCGTCACTGATTATCTGATAAATAAACACGCTCAGCTGCAAAGCGCGGCTGAGCCGGAGAAAGTTGAATGAGCATAGGTTCGATCATATACAGAATATTAATAGGGCCGCTTGAACTCTTCTTTGAGGTGGTGTTTGAACTTGCTGACAGGCATGTCAGCAATCCCGCGTACGCCATCATCATGTTGAGTCTCGCGATGAACTTTCTTGTACTGCCTCTTTATCGCAGGGCTGACGCCGTGCAGGCGGAGGAGCGCGACAGGGAGAACGCGCTCGCGCCGTGGATAAAGCACATCAAAAAGACGTTCAAGGGCGACGAGCGCTTCATGATGCTTCAGGCATACTACAGGGAGAACAATTACAAGCCTACCGATACGCTGAAAGGCTCCATCTCCCTGCTTCTTGAGATACCGTTCTTTATCGCTGCTTACAGATTCCTGTCCGGCCTGGAGACTCTGCGCGGAGTGTCGTTCGGACCTATCACCGACCTGGGCGTTCCGGATGCGCTGATAAGCATCGGTTCGGTCACTCTCAACCTGCTGCCTATCCTGATGACGCTCATCAACGTGATAAGCGCCGCCATATACATGAAGGGGTTCCCGCTCAAGAGCAAGGTGCAGATGTACGGCATCGCGGCCATCTTCCTGGTCTTCCTGTACAAGTCTCCGGCAGGGCTCGTGTTCTACTGGACGCTGAACAATCTGTTCTCGCTCCTGAAGAACATATTCTATAAGATCCCGCATCCTGACAAGGTGCTCAAGATACTGGCGTCAGTCTGCGGAGCTTTGCTGCTGGTATTCGTGATATTCATCCATCCGATGCCGACAAAGAGGGCGCAGGCCATAGTGATAGTAGGTCTCCTGTGCCTGCAAATCCCGCTGCTGAAGGGGAACAGAAAGATGCAGCTCAGGGGAGTGGATGACAAGGACGCCGCGGCCGTGTTCTACGCCTCATCGGCGTTCCTTACCCTGGTGACAGGCTTACTCATCCCGTCCTCGGTCATAGCGGACTCTACCGAGGAGTTCCTTAATGTCTCGAGCTATTATTCGCCGTACTGGTACATAATCAGCTCGCTGGCTATTGCCTTCGGAACATTCTTCGTCTGGTTCGGTATTTTCTACCGTCTGGCGAGCAGGGAAGGCAAGCAGATATTCAGCCTGCTGATGGCTGTGCTCGCGGCGTGCTCTGCCGTGGATTACATGCTCTTCGGAAAGGGCTACGGCAATTTCTCAAGCACGCTGATCTTTGACGAGACACTTGAGATAGGGATGAAGAGTGTCCTCATCAACGCAGCGGCGCTTGCTGCAGTCGCGCTTGTGATCGCGTTTATTTTCCTTAAGAAGCTCGCGATCGTGAAGATCGTTTCGATAGCCATGTGCCTGGCGCTGGTCGTCATGTCCGGCATGAACATAGCGGGCATCCGGGGGACGCTCAAAGAAGCGGCGCCTATCATTGCGGCCGCGACAGAGAATGAGCCGGCGATAAAGCTCAGCAAGACAGGGAAAAACGTAGTGGTAATAATGATGGACCGCCAGATAGGCCATCTCGTTCCGTACATCATGCATGAGAAGCCGGAACTGAAGGAGAAGTTTGACGGATTCACATTCTATTCGAATTCGGTATCGTTCGGCAGCAAGACAAATTCGGGCTCGCCGGCGCTTTACGGAGGCTACGACTACACTCCGGAAGAGATGAACAAGCGCGCTGATGAAAGTCTTGCCGACAAGCATAATGAGGCGCTTAAAGTCATGCCTGAACTCTTTGACAGCGCCGGCTATGACATAACCCTATGCGAGCCGACATACGCGGGCTATTCATGGATACCTGACCTTCGCGTATTTGACGATCATCCGGACTGGTACTGCTATCTGTCCGACAGAGACATCCCTCTTGAAAAATACGGCTACAGTCCTCAGACAGAGACGACAAAGGCTCTGAGGAACCGCAATTTCTTCTGCTACAGCCTGTTCAAGATAGCGCCGGCAGTAATTCAGCCGACGCTGTACGATCACGGCAACTACAACGCGGCGTGGGGAAAAAATACGCTGTTCCCGCAGACCAGAAGCGGTTATTCAAAGGCGAGCGGATACCGCGACACCTTCATGGAGGCGTACGCTTTTCTGGATCACCTTCCGGAGCTGACCGAAGTGAGCAACAGCGGAAAAGGATCATTCTTCATGATGAGCAACGACACCACTCACGAAGCGATGCTGCTGCAGGAGCCGGCATATGAACCGTCTCCTGAGGTCGATAACACGAAATATGATGAGCAGCATCCTGTCCGCGAGGACGGTGAAGGAAATGAAATGCCGATGCAGGACGCGATGACAGCAGTTCATTATCAGTCCAACGTGGCTGCCATGATCGAGCTCGGCAAGTGGATGGACTACCTGCGCAAGGAAGGCGTCTATGATAACACAAGGATCATAATCGTATCAGACCACGGACAGGACTTCTTTGAAAGCAAGACGAATGACGCGTACAAGATCTATTACACTGACAAGAACGGCGATGATAACTATAAGGACATCATGGCCTTCAACAGCGTACTGCTTGTAAAGGACTTTGACGCAAAGGGCTTTACCACCGATGACGTCATGGCCACTAACGCCGATGTTCCGGCGCTGGCCGTAGAGGGCATTGTCGATGACCCTAAAAACCCGTTCACGGGCAATGATCTGACGACATACCGTCAAAGACCGGTCGATCTCAACCTGCTGTATTCCATGAAGTGGGATATAACATCGAACAACGGTAACCAGTATGCCGAGGCCGAATGGTTCAACGTGCATGACAATATCTATGACATAAATAACTGGACATATCTGGGAACAAAATAAAGCTGCCCGCACCGGGAACAAAGCATGTCCGGTGTGGCCGAAAACAGCTTATTTATGAGGAACTGACAGTTTGTTAAGACTTTGTGAATTCCTTGAAAAATCAATCAAAAACCTATAAAATCTACAATAGTAAGCAGAGAAGCGATAACTGTATCTAAAAGACGGCTATCGCTTCAATTTATGAGAGAAGCAAACCGGCCAAAGAAAGTGCCGGGAATGTTATAGTTGAATAATCGGGGAGAAGTGAATAATGGTTCTTTATGATAAGTTGGTCAACAGAGAAGCGAAATTGTCCCTGATAGGTCTCGGTTACGTGGGAATGCCTATCGCCATTGCTTTTGCCAAAAAACTGGACGTCATAGGCTATGACCTCAATGAGAAAAAAATCGAGCTTTATAAGAGTGGCATAGACCCGACAAATGAAGCCGGCGATGAAGCTGTAAAGAACACGACAGTGGAGTTCACGTCCGACGAGACAAAGCTTCAGGAGGCGAGCTTCCACATTGTCGCGGTCCCGACTCCGGTAAACGAAGACCACACGCCTGACCTTAAACCTGTAGAGGGAGCGTCGAGGATACTCGGCAGAAACCTGAAAAAGGGATCCGTGGTAGTGTTTGAGTCCACGGTCTATCCGGGCGTTACCGAAGAGGTCTGCGTGCCTATACTCGAAAAGGAATCAGGCCTCAAGTGCGGAGAGGATTTCAAGATCGCTTATTCCCCTGAAAGAATAAACCCGGGCGACAAGATCCACAGGCTCGAGACGATCACCAAGATAGTATCCGGCATGGACGAGGAGACTCTCGACTGTGTCGCGAAGGTCTATGAGCTGGTCATCGAAGCGGGTGTATACAGGGCCGAAAGCATAAAGGTAGCTGAGGCCGCGAAGGTCATCGAAAACAGCCAGCGCGACATCAACATCGCGTTCATGAACGAGCTGTCGATAATATTCAACAAAATGGGTGTGGACACAAAGGCGGTACTCGAAGCGGCCGGTACAAAGTGGAACTTCCTCAAGTTCTATCCGGGCCTTGTAGGCGGGCATTGCATCGGAGTCGACCCGTATTATCTGACATATAAAGCCGAGATGCTTGGATACCACAGCCAGGTCATCCTTGCCGGCAGACGCATCAATGACGACATGGGCAAGTACGTGGCGGAGAACTGCGTCAAGAATCTGATCGCCGCGGGCAGACCGGTCAAGAAGGCAAAGGTCGCCATACTCGGATTTACATTCAAGGAAAACTGTCCGGACACAAGAAACACGAAAGTGATCGATATAGTAAGGGAACTGAACGAATACGGGATAAAGCCGCTGGTCGCGGACCCGGAGGCGGACGCGGAAGAAGCGAAGCGCCTTTACGGCATCGACTTCACCGATCCGGCGTCGATACGCGGCGCGGACGCCGTCATTCTGGCAGTCGCGCACAGCTGCTTCAGAGACTACTCCATGGAAGATATAGATGCCTTTTTCGGACCGGGGACCAAAGTGCTTCTTGACGTAAAGGGACTTCTGCCGAGGAAAGAATACGAAGCGGCAGGGTACAAGTACTGGAGATTATAGGACAGGAGAGAAAACATGGGATACCAGAACGTATCTTTTCCGGAAGGTTCGCGCTTTCTTGTCACCGGGGGAGCCGGCTTCATAGGTTCAAACCTGTGCGAAGCGATCCTGAATATGGGTCATAAGGTTCGCTGCCTTGACGACCTTTCGACGGGCAAGCAGAAAAACGTCGATATCTTCATCGACGATCCCGGATATGAATTCATAAAGGGAGACATAAAGGACCTGGATACCTGCATGGAAGCGTGCAGGGATGTTGATTATGTTCTCAATCAGGCGGCATGGGGCTCCGTTCCGCGGAGTATCGAGATGCCGCTCTTTTACTGCGCGAATAATATCCAGGGCACTCTCAACATGCTTGAAGCCGCCAGACAGAACGGCGTCAAAAAATTTGTCTATGCCTCCAGCTCTTCGGTATACGGCGACGAGCCGGTCCTCCCTAAGACGGAAGGCAAAGAAGGAAATCTACTGAGCCCATACGCCGTTTCAAAGCGCGCGGACGAGGAATGGGCAAAGCAGTACACCATGCATTACGGACTTGATACTTACGGTCTGAGATACTTCAACGTGTTCGGCCGCAGACAGGATCCCGATGGCGCGTATGCCGCGGTGATACCTAAGTTCATCAAGATGCTTCTCAACGGAGAGACTCCGACGATCAACGGTGACGGAAGACAGAGCAGGGACTTCACATATATTGAGAATGTTATTGAGGCAAACCTGAAGGCTTGCGCCGCGCCTCATGAAGCCGCGGGAGAAGCCTATAACGTCGCATACGGCGGCAGAGAATACCTTATCGATATTTACTACGGGCTGACAAAGGCGCTCGGTGTGGATATCGAACCGAACTTCGGTCCGGACAGAGCAGGGGACATAAAGCACAGCAACGCGGATATCTCCAAGGCAAAGAGGCTGCTGGGCTATGATCCCGACTGGAGTTTCGACAGAGGCATACAGGCAGCCATTGAATGGTATAAGCAGAATCTATTATAATTATATGATAATGCCTAAATTGAACAGGGCAGGGCAGATTAGATGAATCCAAAGAAAGTAAGAAGAATACTTGTATTTATACTTATCGACGCGGGCATTGCCGTAGCAAGCGCCATCATGCCGTTCGTTTTCAGGTTCGGCATCTTTTCGATACACAGAAATCCGCTGTTTCTCAACACGGAACTGACCTATCTGCCTGTAGACATCATAATCCTGATACTGGTCAACGCCCTGCTGCACCTCTATAACAGAGTCTGGACATACGCAAGCATCGGAGAACTGTATGACTGCATCAAATCCGCGGCCATTACGGAAGCGATCTACATCGCCTACAAGATGCTCCTTGGCGTAAGCATGTTCCGCAGCTACTATCCGTTCAACTTCATGATACTGCTCCTTCTGCTCTGCGGATCCAGGATATCGGTCAGGATCCTCAGAGGCGTAATGAGGAGCAGGCATAAAAAGGGCGACGTCTACAACGTGATGATAATAGGCGGCGGCGCTGCCGCTTCGCTCCTGATAAAGGACTATCAGCTGAGCAGCAAAAAGATCAAGATCGCCTGTATCATAGATGACAACCCGGCAAAGAAGGGAAAGAGGCTTGCCGACATTCCTATCATAGGCGGCAGGGACGAGATCATCAGAGCGGCGGACAAATACGGCATAGACGAGATAGTCATCGCGATCCCGTCGGCTCCTCCGGCAGAAGTGCGTGAGATCATCAGCATCTGCCAGCAGACAAAGGCAAGAGTCAGGATCCTTCCGGCTATTGCCAGCACTCTGAGCGACTCGCTCAGTTCCACGGTCAGAGATGTCAACTATGAAGACCTTCTGGGAAGGGACTCCGTCGTTATCAGGAATCCGGAACTGCACGACTTTATCAGCGACAAGGTGATAATGGTTACCGGAGGCGGAGGTTCGATAGGCTCGGAGCTTTGCAGACAGATAGCCGCCAACAAGCCTAAGAAGCTGGTCATAGTCGATATTTATGAGAACACGACTTATGAGCTCGAAATGGAGCTCAGAAGGTATTATCCGGAAGTGGATATTGAGATCCTGATAGCTTCTGTCAGGGATTATGACAGACTGGATACGATCTTCAGCAAATACAGACCGGACGTAGTCTATCACGCGGCAGCTCATAAGCACGTGCCGCTCATGGAGACTTCGCCTAACGAGGCTATCAAGAACAATTGCCTTGGCACGCTCAACCTCGCGAAGCTCGCGGATATATACGGCGTAAAGAGATTCGTTATGATCTCGACCGACAAGGCGGTACGCCCTACGAACGTCATGGGCGCCACCAAGCGCATCTGCGAGATGATAGTCCAGACATACAACAACAGGTCGGAGACAGAATTCGTGGCGGTCAGGTTCGGAAACGTGCTGGGAAGCAACGGCTCGGTGATTCCGCTCTTCCTTAAGCAGATAGAAGCAGGCGGGCCTGTAACGCTTACGCACAGAGAGATAACCAGGTTCTTCATGACGATCCCTGAGGCTGTATCTCTGGTACTGACGGCGGGCCTCATGGCAAAGGGCGGCGAGATATTCGTGCTCGACATGGGAGAGCCGGTCAAGATCTACGATCTGGCGTGCAACCTGATCAGGATGAAGGGCTACGAGCCGGAGAAGGATATCCGCATAGAGGTAGTCGGACTGAGGCCGGGCGAGAAGCTGTATGAAGAGCTTCTGATGGATGAAGAGGGCCTGCAGGAGACCGCAAACAAAAAGATCCACATCGGCAAGCCTATAGAAATAGACGAGGACAAATTCCTGGCAGAACTCGACAGACTGATCCTTAAAGCTGAGGACAACATGGCGGACATCCGCAGAGACATAAAGAATATCTGTCCGACTTACCAGTCAAGAGAGCTTGAGGGGACAACAAGCAGAAACACATACGCGGGAACGATCCGGGATACAGTGGATGAGTGACGCGAACAGAAAACGGGTACAGAGGAGACACTATGTACGACAAGGATAACAAAGTAAAGGCATTCGAAAACAAGATATGGCTGGCATCGCCTACGATGCACGGCGATGAACTCAAATACATGAAAGAGGCGTTCGACACCAACTGGATGTCGACTGTAGGAGCCAACATCAACGAGGTGGAAAGGATCACCTGCGAAAAGATAGGCTGCAAGTACGCGGTCGCTCTGGCGTCGGGTACATCCGCGCTTCATCTTGCGATACGCTACGCGGCAATAAGGCTTTACGGAGAGCCTCAGCCGGTCTCAAAGGGAGTCCTGGACGGCCGCAAGGTGTTCTGCTCCGACATGACCTTTGACGCGAGCGTCAACCCTGTCGCTTATGAAGGCGGTGAGGCCGTGTTCATAGACACCGAATATGACACATGGAACATGGATCCGGCCGCGCTCGAGAGAGCCTTTGAACTTTACCCTGAGGTGAAGCTGGTGGTCGTGGCGCATCTGTACGGCGCGCCGGCAAAGATTGACAGGATAAGAGAGATCTGCGACAGACACGGAGCTCTCATTGTAGAGGACGCAGCCGAGTCGATGGGAGCCTCGCTTGACGGAAAGCAGACAGGCACATTCGGCGATTACTCGGCGCTGTCGTTCAACGGCAACAAGATAATCACGGGTTCCTCCGGCGGAGTCTTCATCACCGACGAGAAGGAAGCAGCGGACAAGATCAGAAAGTGGTCCACGCAGAGCCGCGACAACGCCCCGTGGTATCAGCACACGGAGATGGGATACAACTACAGGATGAGCAATGTTGTTGCCGGTGTAGTCAGGGGACAGTATCCGTACCTTGAAGAGCATATCGCGCAAAAGAAAGCGATCTACGAAAGATATAAAGAAGGGCTGAAGGGCCTGCCGGTCAGCATGAACCCGTTCGATGAAGAGCGCTCGGTGCCTAATTACTGGCTTAGCTGCATGATCATCGACAGGGAGGCAATGTGCCCTCAGAGCAGGACGGACCACGAGGCGTCTTACACGCCGCAGCCGGGAAAGACCTGCCCTACAGAGATACTGGAGGCCATCGCATCTCTCAACGCGGAAGGCAGACCTATATGGAAGCCTATGCACATGCAGCCGATGTACGCGGCCCGCGAGTTCGTTAAGGCATCAGCGGACGGCATCGACGTGGGAGCCGACATATTCGAAAGAGGACTCTGTCTGCCGAGCGACAACAAGATGACGCCGGAGCAGCAGGACAGGATCATAGAAGTTATACGCAGATGCTTCTGAAGAAGAGACCATGACCATCACCATCAGAAGATTTGAAAAAAGCGATATAGAAAATAAGGTCGCGTGGATCAACGACCCGGACAACAACAGGTTCCTTCACTATGACCTGCCGCTCAGCGTGGAGAAAACGGAGAAGTGGTTTGACAGTCATGTAGGTGACGATAATCGCTTTGATGGAGTCATCGAGGCGGACGGGACGGCCGTCGGCACCATCGGACTGCTTAACATAGACAGAAAGAACAGCAAGGCCGAGTACTATATCGCCATGGGAGATAAAGACTATAAAGGCAAAGGCGTCGCGAAGCAGGCCAGCAGGCTGATCCTTAGCTACGGCTTTGAGGACCTTGGGCTCAACAGGATATATCTTTTCACCGAGACCGAAAACATTGCCGCGCAAAAGCTGTTTGAAAGCCTCGGTTTTGTCAGAGAGGGAGTTATCAGACAGGACATTTTATCTCATGGCAAATACGCTGACCGCGTCGCTTACGGCATGCTGAAAGAGGACTGGCTCAAATGACTATCATTCAGGACCTGGGAGAATATAGATCCAATCATCTCTGGATGAAGAGGGAAGACCTGCTGCCCTTCTCTTTCGGCGGCAACAAGGCCAGAAAGGCGGAGCTTTTCTTCCGTAAGATAGATGAGGGAGATTACGACTGCGTAGTCACATACGGATCGGGCAGCTCAAATCACTGCAGGGTCGTGGCCAACGAGTGTTTTCGCCGCGGCATGAAGTGCTTCATCATATGCCCGGAGGAAGCCTCGGAAACGACTTTTAACAGCATCATCACGGGTCTTTTCGGCGTGGAAGTCACTACGGTGCCTGTGTCTGACGTACACGACACCATTGAAGCCACGCTCAGCGGATTAAGAGAAGCGGGCCGCAAGCCGTTCTTTATAGAAGGCGGAGGTCATGGGAACACCGGCACGGAGGCCTATATCCGCTGCTATGAAGAAATAGCAGAGCAGGAAAAACAACTGGGAGTAAGTTTCGACTATATCTTCCACGCGTCCGGAACAGGGACCACACAGGCAGGTCTTGTATGCGGGCAGCTCCTGAAGGGGGATGAAAAAACCACTGTCGGGATCAGCATCGCGAGAAAATTGCCAAGAGGAAGGGACGTTGTCATTGACAGCATCCGCTCATACCTCCCGGAGGGATTCCCGGAGGATGAGATACAGCGCAATACGGTATTTATCGACGACTATACCTCGGGATACGGCAAAAGCGACGGGCGCGTAAAGGAAGCGATCCTGTTTGCCCTCAGGAATTACGGTATCCCGCTGGATGAGACATATACAGGCAAGGCGTTCATGGGAATGGGGGAGTACATAAAGAAGAACGGGATTTCCGGAAAGAACATCCTGTTTTTACACACCGGAGGGACTCCTTTGTTTTTCGACGCCCTGGTGAAGGGAGGAGAATTATCAACGCTATGAAACAGGATAAAAAGAACTTTCTTATACTTGCAGCCGGTACGAGAAACAAGATCGTACAGTATTTCAAAAAGGCGTGGCAGGGCGAAGGCTTGATAGTAGCTACGGACGCGAGCGAGCTGGGTCCGGCGATCTATGACGCGGATAAATACTATATCGTTCCGCCGATCTCGGATCCGGGATATATCGACATCATCCTTGACATCTGCGAAAAGGAGAACATAAGCGGTCTTCTGAGCCTCATCGACCCGGAACTCTCGCTGCTGGCTAAGAACAAGGAAAGGTTCGAGGCCGCGGGCGTGACCATCATCGGAAGCTCCTATGAATTATGCGAAATGTCTCTGGATAAGATGAAGATGTATGACTGGCTCGTGGAACATGGCTATAAGTGCGCCCGCTCCTGGATGGACAAGGAGGAGTTCTACAAAGCGGTCGATAAAGGAGAGATATCATATCCTGTATTCCTTAAGCCGTACAGAGGCTCCGCGTCCATAAACATCTCGATGGCAGAAGACAGGGAGACTGTGGAGCTGCTGATGTCGCATGCGGACAACCTGATGATACAGGAACTTCTGGACGGTCAGGAGATAGGCGCTGACGTGTATATCGACATGATCTCAGGCGAGATCGTATCGATGTTCACAAAGAAAAAGATAAAGATGCGCGCCGGTGAGACCGACAAAGCGGTTAGCTTCAAGGATCCTGCGCTTTTCGAGCTGATAGAGAGATTCGTCAAAGAAGCGGGATATATGGGCCAGATAGACATCGACATTTTCGATGTTGACGGAGAATACTACATTTCGGAAGTCAATCCGCGCTTCGGCGGAGGATACCCTCACGCTTACGAGGCGGGATGCGACCATATGTCCATGATACTGAACAACCTGAAGGGTATCGCGAATGAGAGGTGCCTGGGAGGATACGAAGACGACATTTACATGATGAAGTATAACGAAGTGAAGATTATCAGCAGAGGTCATTAATGAACAGGAAGGTTTTGGTTTTTGCGCCGCATAATGATGACGAAGTCCTGGGCGCCGGCGGAACGATGATAAAGCTTCAGAAAAAGGGCTTTGAGATCGTTGTCTGCGAAGTGACCGCGGGACCGACCGCGAAGGTCATCAAAGAGGAAGCGAAGCAGGCGCATGGCAGGATGAAAGTCAGCGAGACGATATTCCTCGATCTGCCTGCGTGCGGGCTCGAGGAGATGTCAAAGACGCAGATGAACGGTGCGTTTTGCAAGGTAGTCAGAGATGTAAAGCCGGAGATCGTCTTCATACCTCACTACGGAGACATGCATCTGGATCACAGGTGGGTCGCGGAAGCGGCCATGGTTGCCGTGAGACCTTTGCACGCGCCTTCGGTAAAAACGGTGCTGGCGTATGAGACGCTTTCGGAGACCGAATGGAACACGCCTTCGGTCAACAACGCGTTCATCCCGAACTGCTGGGTAGATATAAGCGACGAGATAGAAGAAAAACTGGCGGCGATGGAGTGCTACAGATCCCAGCTTAATGATTTTCCGCATCCGCGTTCGCTCAGAGCGATACGCGCTCTGGCGGAATACAGAGGATCGACCATAGGGGCAGAGGCCGCGGAAGCCTTCATGCTCATAAGAGGAGTGTTCTAAAAGTGAGATACGGTACATATCAGACAACAAAGAGATTCCTGGACGTACTGCTCTGCTCTTCAGCAGCGGTCGCTCTGTCTCCTTTATATTGCGTCACCGCGCTTGGGATAGAGTTATCCAGCCCGGGGCAGGTCCTGTATCATTCGCTGAGGGCCGGAAAGGATAAGAAGCCTTTCAAGTTTTACAAGTTCAGATCCATGCATCCTCCGAAAGGAAAAAAGAAGGACATGTTCCTGACTGATGAAAGCAGGGTATTTCCCTTCGGAAGGTTCATGCGCCGCTGCAAGCTGGATGAGCTGCCGCAGCTTTTCAATGTCATAAAGGGCGACATGAGCATAGTGGGACCGAGACCGATGACGGCAGAGCACGTCGATGAGCTGTACAGCGGTGACTACGAGTGCGTCGCGACAGTCAGACCGGGCCTGACCAGCGCCGCGAGCCTGTATGACTATACGGTTGGCGATACATATACGGACAATGAGGCGTACAGAAGGGAAGTCCTGCCCGTTAAACTTGAGCTCGAAAAGATCTATGTTGAAAGACAGAGCCTTAAGTATGACGCTCAGCTGGTGTGGAGGACCATCGTCACCATCGCCGGGGTAATAGCCGGAAAGAAGGATTTCAAGGATCAGCCGGAACTGGCTGAAGCGAAGCGCAGACTTGCGGACAAGGAAAGAATGCAGGAGGAAAGACATGAAGAGATCTAAGCGCCTGTTCCACTCGTTCATCCTGTTTCTCACTCCGAGCGCAAGAAAGAGGACGGAGTACATAAGAAAGCACAGGCTGTTCGGAAGCGTAGGCAAAAATTGCCTTATCCAGAACAGCAAGCTGCCGCTGTATTCGAACTTGATATTTTTGCACGACAACGTGAGGATCGCGTCCAACGTGGGTTTCATAACTCACGACGTCATCCACCACGTGCTCAACAATAAGTATCCCGACGAAAAGTTCGCCGAGCGGATGGGCTGCATCGAGGTGATGGACAATGTGTTCATCGGCGCCGGCACAAGGATAATGTACGACACCAGGATAGGCTCCAATGTGATCATCGGGGCTGGGAGCCTGGTAACGAAAGACATTCCGGACAACTCGGTCTACGCCGGAGTTCCCGCGAGAAGGATATGCTCTTTTGATGAATATGTCGAAAAACAAAGGGACTACACAAAAGAGTTTGAAAGCAGATACGGCACGGTAAAGCCACAGGTGGACGACAAACTGGCCGGCATGATGCGGGAGAAATTTCTGGAAGACAGAAAATAGATATTTACAGCAGAGGGACATTATTGATGGATTATTCAAAAGTCAGTGTTCTGGTAACAGACGCCGCCGGCAAACAGTCCATAGTCATGGTAAGGGGGCTGAAGGAGATAGGCTGCCGCGTCACGGTGGTGTGCAGCTCTCGCTCCACTACGGGCTATGCATCGAACCGGCCGGACGAAAAGATAATCAATAAGGAAATAGCGGATCATACCGAGCAGGGAGCGAAGGAACTCCTTGAGCTTCTGAAGAGCGGCAAGTACGACGTCGTCATGCCTGTGGGAGAGATGGGGACCGACTTCATCACATCACACGAGGACATGCTGCGGCCGTATGCCGCGCTCGCGTGCGCTCCGAGAGATATATACATAAACGCCTTTGACAAGCAGAGGACTTTTGAGTACGCGTTCAGAACGGGCGTACCGATGCCAAAGACAAGGATGTCGGATCAGCCGGTAGAAGAGTTTATCTCGGAGACCGATTTTCCGCTGATCATCAAGCCGCGCAACGGACTCGGCTCCATCGGATTCCATAAATTCGAAAAGAGAGAAGACTTTGAGCCGTACATAGCGGAGCACGGCATAGACATAGATGATTACGTCCTTCAGGAGTGCGTCGATTATGACAAGAGGCTCGGGACCATCCTCTTTGTGGACCGTGACGGAACGGTCTGCATGGGCTACGCGGATGAGGTCCTCAGGTGGTACCCGCTTGACGCGGGGAGCGCCTGCATGATCAGGTCGATAGACGACCCTGAGGTGCTGGGATGGTCGGCAGACCTTCTGAAGGCGATGAAGTGGCAGGGAATAGCCGCGCTTTCGTTCATGGTGGACAAGCACACCGGCGTTCCGAAGCTGCTTGAGATAAACGGCAGGATCCCGGCCAGCATACGCCTGAGCAGGCAGTGCGGCTACAATGTGGCCAAGATGCTGGTAGACCTCGCTCTGGGCGAGCCTGTCGACAGGTATCCGTTCAACAAGACAGAGGGACTGTGCACAAGGCACTTTGACACTGATCTGGCGTGGTTCGTAAAGTCGCCTACGCGCTTTAAGACGAAACCGTCCTGGTTCAGCTGGAAGAACACCAAAGACGCGCTGTACTTCCGCGATGACAAGAAACCGTTCATCGTCAATTTCTTCAGCAAACTGCTCAACTACAAAGCCATAATGAAGAGAAAGCGGCACTGACCGCGGACCAACATACATATGCCGGCAAACACGGAAACAAAGGAAAAACAGAATATAAGCGAAGGCATCACCACCCGCCTGGCGCGCGACCTGCGCGCGATAGAGAAGCTGTCCTCAGAGGATACGGAACGGCTCCGGTTGCTGATCCTGGATTTCTTTGCTGCCGCGTGCGCGGGATACAGGGTCAACAGGGATTTCAATGAAGCGATAGAAAAGACAGTCCTGCCGCAGGGCGGCGAGGCTGAAAGTTTTGTGCTCTTCAGCGAAACGAAGTACCCGGCAAGGACCGCTGCCTTTGTGAACACTGTATACGGACACGGGGCCGAGCTGGATGACGGAAACAAAAGAGCCGCGGGCCACGCGGGAGTTTTCCTGATCCCTTCCGTATTCGCGCTGGCCGACAAACTCGGAAGCAGCAATGAAGATGTCCTGATCGCTCTCGCCACGGGCTATGAGGCTTTCGTGCGCATATCCTCAGCGGCGGTACCGGGACTTATCAGGAGGGGATTCCACTCGACGGGCATGACCGGAACTCTTGCGGCAGCCGCTGCGTGCGCAAGGCTTTATCACCTTGACGCGCAGGGGATAGAAGACGCGATAGCGCTCGCGACTACCATGACGGGAGGGCTCCTCTCATACGGAGACTCGCGTCCGGCCATCAAGCCGCTGAACCCGGCCAACGCCGCGAGCAACGGCATGTTTGCCGCGATGCTGGCAGCTGAAGGAGTGAGAGGACCTGCCGAAGCTCTTGAAGGAAAGAACGGCTGGTTCCACGCGGTCACTGATTCCGTAAATGAGAAATGTCTGGAAGGATCCGGCCATCTGCTGATACATGACTGCTACATCAAGCTGTATCCGTCGTGCAGGCACACGCACTGCGGTATAGACGCGGCGGCCGCGCTGAGAAAAAGCGTAAAAGCGGAGGACATACAGGAAGTCAGGGTGTACATCTATCCTGACGCGATAAGACTGGCCGGTATAAAGATGCCTTCAGACAAGGACGAAACGAAATTCTCCGTTTACTACACGATCGCGAGAACGCTGGTATCCGGAAGCTACGGCCTTTCCGACATGGACATATCGAATCTTACGCCGGAAACGGCAGCGCTTATCGATGCCATAAAGCTGATACCTGATGAATCCATGGAAGACAGGGAGAAGGGGATCAGGGGAGCCAGAGTCGAGATCCTGGACAAAAACGGAGAGACTTACACAAAAGAAGTAACGGTCCCTAAAGGGGATCCTGAAAACCCGGTAACGGGAGAAGAAGTGATAGAGAAACTCAGATCATGCGCGGATGGTGTCGTCAGTGACGATACTCTTGAAGAGCTTATACGCCGCGTCAGAAGCATCGGGGGAGAGGATACTTTCATCGATCCTGTCGCGCTGATGCGATGACGGACGCAAACTGACGGGCACAGAGGTACAGATGCAGCTAAACGGATCGGAATTAAGAATAAAAAAGGTATCGATGTCAGACCTGATAGGATGGCTGCCGGTCCTTTTCTGTTTGGCAAATCTGTACAGAATGACGGGTCATTCGGCGGCGCCTTACGTCCTGACCGCCGTTGCCGCCGCTGTACCGGGCCTGTACAAGGGTCTTGTTTACAAGTGGAAGATGTCGAAACCGGCTGTCCTGATTCTCGGAGTGTTCTTCATCACCGGCTACATAAACTATCTGTTCATCGGCAATCTCTTGCTGACAGATGTCGCGCTCGAGGTGCTGTTCATAGGCATCGCGCTGACGATGCTGCTGTATCCTTCGACATTCATTCAGGGGGCTGCGTGTTTCTATGCCACTGCTGCATTTTTTTTATTTGCATACGCGACCGGCAGAAACACACTGCTTATCCTTGAGAGCAGCCGTAACTACATTTCAGTACTGCTGATCCTGTCGGTATTTTTCTATTACAGCGCGATCGAGAACGCGAACAGAAGAATGGGGATGATAGACCTGATCCCGGCAGCGATCTGCTTCTTTCTGTCCATCTGGGCATACGGAAGAGGAGGGATACTGTCATGTGCGCTGCTGCTTGCGCTGGCAGGCATCTGCTGGCTGCTGAACTATTCCGACGGAGACGACAGAAAGAAGGCGGTCGTCATGATACTCGTAGTGGTAGCGCTGGCCGCACTGCTGCTTACGAACCTCAGCCTGGTGGACAGGTTCATGAATCTCGGAAAGTGGAGCCAGAAGGGCGCCAGCGGATCAGACAGGTTCTTCATCTGGGGATCGTATCTGTCCAAGGCGGCAGAGAGCTTCGTTTACATGCTTTTCGGCGCTCCGCTCGAGCAGATACCGGTCATCGCCGGATTCGGAGGCAACACGCATAACAGCTTCATACAGCTCCACGCCTTCAACGGACTGATCACGTTCGTTCTGTTCTTTGTCTATGCGGCAAAGGCGTTCTTCTCAGAAACAAGAAACAAGTATTATCTGCACGCGATACTGCTGGTAGTGATAATGCTTCGCGGTATGACGGACAAGTTCATATTCGGTCAGTACGGGATGCCGGTAATGATCTATCTGGTCCTGCATCCGTATTATGAAAGAAGGTATCTAAACGAAGGGGAGGTGCGCCATGCGTAAAAAGTACGAAACGCGGGAAGCGTGTTTTGTGTGCACGACTCCGTATCAGATATTGGGAGCGATAAGCATCGTAAGATCGGAGAATGTCGATGCCGACATTTACGTGTTCGGGACCTTCTCCGGCTATGAAGAGGTAGCCGCTAAGCTTGAAGAGCAGAAGCTGTTCGGACATGTTTACAGCGTGGACTGCGAAGAGATGAGCTTTTTCGGCAAAGGCATGTCCCAGACGAAAGCGAGGGCAAAGATACTGCGGCAGATGGCGTTCCCGGAGCATTGCTTCAAAGGGGTCCTTGAAAAGGACGTGGCATATTCGCGCTTCTATTCATCGAGCAGGGCTCACGCGAAGGTGCTGCTTCAGAGGATCCTTCAGAAGAGAAATCCGGACATGAGGACCACCATATATGATGACGGTCTGGGCAGCTATCTTGAGGACTCGCATGTGCTCAAGACCAGCCGCGACAGACAGATCATGGAGAGACTGCTGGGATGGCATCTCTTCGATCCCGGAAAGGTAGATATAGAGCTTTACCTCCCGTCCATCGCTCAGATACCTGAAGAGCTTGAAGGATGCCCGGTAAAGGAGATGCCGCGGCTTGACTGGGGACACGGCGAGGCCAAAAGAATAATAAATGCGGTGTTCGGCAAGGCCGGAGAGGAAGTACAGGACGGAAAGATAATCCTTTTTGACAACGTCAGGGGACTGACTTCAAGAAGGCAGATGTTTGAGAAGATAGATGAATGCTACCGTGAGATCATCTCTCTGGCGGGGAAGGAGAATGTGCTGTTCAAGGGCCACCCGAGAAGCATGGAAGAGCCTGCCATTGAGATGAACAGGGTAACAGGGTCCGTCCCTATGGAGGTCTTCTACTCCAATATGGAGGACCTGGAAGGAAAGGTGCTGGTAGCGTACAACTCGACAGCCACCTACACGCCGAAGCTTCTGTTCGGAAAGGAACCGCGGGTAATAAACCTGCACCGCATAGTAGGCGGGCCGATGCAGCAGAACTCGGAAACGCTCTACCGCACATTCCTGCCTACATATGAGGACAAGGGAAGACTTCTGGCGCCGGAGACGACAGAAGAACTGAGGCAGATGATCACCGATATAATGAAGGAAGAGAAACAGCCATGAACAATGTATTCAAGACGGAAAACAAAAATGAGGTAATGGTCATAGGCGAGATAGCGCAGGCGCACGACGGAAGCCTGGGCAACGCGCACGCCTTTATCGATGCCATAGCGGACGCCGGCGCGGATGTCGTGAAATTCCAGACCCATATAGCCGCGGCCGAGAGCACCGCAGAAGAGCCGTGGCGCGTCAAATTCAGTTTTGAGGACGACACCAGATACGATTACTGGGAGCGCATGGAATTCACTGAAGAGCAGTGGAAGGGACTGAAGGAGCACGCCGAAGAAAGAGGACTGATCTTTCTGAGCACTCCGTTCTCGGTAGAAGCCGCGAAAATGCTCGACAGGCTCGGGATGGAGATGTGGAAGATATCCTCCGGCGAGGTCAGCGATCCGTGGCTGCTGGACTTTATCCTTTCAACGGGAAAGCCGATCATCTTCTCAACGGGAATGAGCACTGAAGAGGAGATAGAAAAGTACGCCAAAAAGCTGGAGGCCGCGAATGCCGAATACGCGCTGCTTCAGTGCACCACCAACTATCCGGTCGCTCCGGAGAGGGTCGGACTCAACATTCTTGAGAAATACATAGAAAAATATCCTATCGCCGGCCTTTCGGACCATTCGGGAGAGATCTGGCCGTCGATCGCCGCTGTGACCATGGGCGCAAGGATAATTGAAGTACATGTCTGCAAGAGCAGATATGACTTCGGCCCTGATACAAAGGCGTCGCTGACACCGGAGAAGCTGGGCGAAATGATAAGCGGCATCAGGTTCATCACTCAGATGAAGGACAATCCGGTCGACAAGGACGCCGTGAGCAGCGAGCTCTCCAGAAACAGCAAGATATTCGCGAAGAGCGTTTGCGCCAAACAGGATCTCAGCGCGGGAACGGTCCTCTGCAAGGAAGCCCTCGCTCTGAAGAAGCCGGCAAACGGCATCCCGGCCATGGAGGTCGACTCCATACTGGGGAAAAAGATCAACAGAGACGTCAAAGCTGATGAGTTCATCAATTATACAGATATAGCAGGAGAATAAGACTATGAGAAAAGTATGTGTAGTAATAACAGCCAGAGCCAGTTACTCAAGGATCAAGGGAGCCATGCAGGCCATCAAGGAGATGCCGGACATGCAGCTCCAGCTGGTAGTCGCCGCGTCCGCCATGCTGAACCGTTACGGTGAGGCGTACAAGCAGATGCAGGATGACGGATTCACCATTGACAGAATGATCTACAGCGTCGTGGAGGGCGAGAACCCGGTCGCGATGGTAAAAACTACAGGTCTGGGGATGATCGAACTCGTGACAGCGCTCGAGGATCTCAAGCCGGACGTCGTCGTGACCATAGCGGACAGGTATGAAACGATAGCGACAGCCATCGCGGCGTCCTACTCCAACATCCCTCTGGCTCACATCCAGGGCGGTGAGGTCACAGGTAATATCGACGAGAAGGTCCGTCACGCAATCACAAAGCTGGCAGACCTCCACCTCGTAGCAAGCGAAAAGGCGGCCGAGAGAGTCATAAAGATGGGCGAGAACCCGGACAGCGTATTCGTTACCGGATGCCCTTCGATAGACCTCGCGGCAAAGGCTATTATGCCTGAACTTGATTTCGATCCTATCGAAAGATACGGCGGAAGCGGACTGAAAAGGATAAAACCTGAGGACTATTACATCGTTATCCAGCATCCGGTAACGGATGAGAGAGGCCAGTCCAGACAGCAGGTCACAGAGACTCTGAAGGCAATGCACGAGCTGGGCAAGCCGACCTACTGGATATGGCCTAACGCGGACTCGGGTTCGGATGAAACGTCAAAGGGTATCCGTGTATACAGGGAAAAGTACAAACCTGAAAACATCTGGTTCTTCCGTGACATCCCGTCCAGAGACTTCCTGAAGCTGCTGTATCACAGCAACGGCATAGTCGGAAATTCCAGCGTAGCCATCAGGGAGTGCTCGTTCCTGGGTGTACCGGCTATCAACGTCGGAAGCAGACAGTCCGGAAGAGACAGAGCGGAAAACGTCACCGATGTAGGATACGACAAGGATGAGATACTGAAGGCGATCGAGATGAGAAAAGACATGCCGAGAGTGCAGAGTTGCCTCTACGGAGACGGCAACGCGGGCAAGAGGATCGCCGAAGTCCTCAGGGACGCTGAACTCAAGTTCTCAAAGAAACTGACATATTAGGTAAAAGACAATGAAAAAGAAATATCTTGGGGTCATCCCCGCCCGCGGAGGGTCAAAGGGAATACCGAAAAAGAACATAAAGGAACTGAACGGGAAGCCGCTCATCGCGTACACCATCGAGGCGGCGCAGGGAGCTGTTGAGGCAGGGGCGATGGATCGCTTCATAGTGTCTACGGACAGCGAAGAGATAGCGGAGATCTCGCGCAGATACGGCGCCGAGGTCCCGTTCATGAGACCTGATTACCTTGGCGGAGACAAGATCAAGTCAGTTGACGTCATACTGCACGCTCTCTCATTCATGGAAGATCTGGGAGAGAGCTATGACGCGGTGCTGACGCTCCAGCCGACCTCACCGATGAGGACAGCCGACGACCTGATCGAAGGAATCAGCATGTTTGATGAAAGTGACGCGGACTCCCTCATCGCGGTATATGAGGACATCAGGGCAAACGGATTCAACTATTACCGCATGGGTGAGAACAACGTTGGCCTGGCGGAGCACAAGGAGCATAACACGGGCATAAGGCGTCAGGAGATGAAGCCTATGTACGTAAGGAACGGCGCCCTGTACATCTCGACCATCGGTCTTCTGAGAGAAAGAAAGCTGATCATCGGAGACGAGCCGCTGCTGTACGTGATGCCTAAGGAAAGATCGACGGACGTGGATTCCGCGACGGATTTCGAATACATTGAGTTCCTGATGAGAAAACAGGGATAGGATATGATACCGGAGGTGAAATATGGCTTCAGCACTGAATAAGATGGCAAAAAAATATATCAAAAGGCCGGTAGCCATGGCTCTCGGGTACATATTCTATGACCCAAAATACCTTAAGGGAAAATACTTCGGAAAGAGCCCCGACAAGGGATGGAGCTGGGTAATGCGCAACTGGTTCATCCAGAAGGTCATCGGAGTGAACAGGCAGGTGCCGTTCCCGGTCGACTTCAGGATGAAGGTCGGCAACTGGAAGAACATCGAGTTCGATCAGGACAACATCAACATCTTCCAGAAGGTCGGCAATTATTACCAGGCGACGGGTGCCAAGATCAGGATAGGCAAGGACACATGGATAGCGAACGGAGTTGCCATCATAACTGCAAACCACGACCTTGAAGATCTGGACACTCACGCTGAGGCGAAAGATGTCACCATAGGCGAGGAGTGCTGGATCGGATCCAACGCGGTGATACTTCCGGGAGTCACTCTCGGAAATCACACGGTAGTCGGAGCCGGAGCGGTCGTGACTAAAAGCTTTGAAGAAGGCTGGTGCGTGATCGGAGGAGTGCCGGCCAAAAAGATAAAGGATATAGAGAAAGAGTGACGGATGAGGCAGGCCGCGTCTTCCGGGAACATGGATAATGAGCGATAACAACAAAGCCAGTGTGGTGATAAGAGCCGGAATATGGTATACGATGAGTTCCTTCATGACGAAGGGAATGGCTTTTATTACGACTCCTATCTTCACACGCCTGCTGACCAGCGATGAATTCGGCGATTACAGCAACTTTGTCGCCTGGGCGGGAATAATCGTTATCGTCGCTACCATGGACATGCATACGACGGTAAACCGGGCAAGATATGACTACGAAAACCTTGACGGATACCTGTCGTCCGTGGCGCTTTCCGGTACCGCGGTCACTACGCTGATGTGGGGGATAGTGCAGCTGTTTCCGGGTTTTTTTTGCAGGATGTTTTCCATGGACATGCGGTACATCAACCTGCTGTTCATCACCACCATGGTATCGCCTGCGCTGACGCTGTTCCAGGCAAAGAACAGGATCAACTACAAATACAAGACATACGTTGCGATCTCATTCGGATCGGTACTGCTGTCCACGCTGATCTCGCTGGCGCTCGTTCTGCTGATGCAGGACAGGCTGGCCGGAAGACTGCTTGGCCACTACGGAACGGTATTCGTAATAGATCTCATCGTATACATCTACATAATCTACAAAGGAAGGCAGTTCAGGTGGGATGAATGCAAATACGCCCTTCTGATCTGCATACCGATGATCCCTCACCTGCTCAGCAAGTACCTGCTGAACCAGGCGGACAGGATCATGATAAAGCAGTTCTGCGGATCCACGGACACGGCGTTTTACAGCCTTGCGTACACCTGCGCGATGATACCGATCATGCTCGGGAACGCCACCAACATAGCCTGGAGCCCGTGGTCGAGCGAACAGATACATGAAGGCAACTTCAAAGGGATACGGAAGGCGTCGTATTACTACATCGCCATGTTCTACCTCATCGTCATAGGGATGTTCCTGCTGGGACCTGAGATAATACTGGTACTCGGAGGAAAGAAGTACATGGAAGCGGTGGTCGTACTGCCTCCGGTCGTGATGGGAGCGGCATTCCAGTTCTTATACAATCTGTATGTCGCGCTTGAGCAGTTTGCCAAGAAAACCGTGGGCATGGCCTTCGGCACCGCTGCCGCGGCCGTGATCAACGTCGCCCTCAACTGGGTACTGATCCCAAGATACGGGTACGTCGCCGCGGCATATACCACGCTGTTCGGATACGCCTGCCTGCTGGTGATACATTATTATCTCGCCAGAAGGACGGGCTATATCGAAGCGTATAACGAAAAGTTCATTTTCGGCTCACTGGGCGCGTTGTTCGTGACGATGTTCTTTGCCCTGTGGGCGTACGATCACAGTCCGTTCATAAGATACGCTCTCGCGCTTATACTCTGTATCACGCTGTGTGTGTACGCTTACAAGTATAAAGATACGATCAGGAGACTGCTTAAGAGATGAGATCCCGGACGCGGTGGATGCTGTCTGAAAGGAGATACCCGGAATAAAGGATCATGAAAAACAACGTTAACACAAACAGAAACAAACAGGTCAGTCTCATACTCGGCACAATGACTTTCGGAGAGAGCGTATTCTCGCCGGACGTTGAGATGTTCATAAACACATTCCTTGATGAGGGCTATGACGAGCTGGATACGGCTTATGTATATAACGACGGAAACTGCGAGAGGCTGCTCGGAGAGGTCCTTCCGGAACTGGACAGACCCTTCAGGATAGCCACAAAGGTGAATCCGCGGATCAGCGGAAAGCTGGACGGAGAAGCCGCTTATAAGCAGGTGAACGAATCGCTTGAGAGGATGCGCCTTGACAGCGTGGATACGGTATTCCTGCACTTCCCTGATCCGGCGACACCGGTCACAAGCGTACTGGAGGCGATGGCAGACCTTCACGATCAGGGCAAGTTCAGTGAACTCGGACTGTCAAATTTTCCTGCATGGATGGTCGCGGACGCGTGGCACATTTGCGACAGTCACGGATGGGTAAAGCCTACAGTCTTTGAGGGAATATACAATCCGCTGACCCGCAAGGCGGAGACAGAGCTGAACGCGTGTCTGGATGAGTTCGGCATGAGGTTCTACGCGTACAACCCGATGTGCGGAGGCCTGCTGACGGGACGTTACGGAAAGTATGAAGAAGCGCCGACCGACGGACGCTTCACGCACAGGCCGAATTATCAAAAACGATACTGGAAGAAGAGCTTCTTTGACGCTGTTGATATAATAAAAGGAGCGGCCGAAAACAACGGCATGACAACCATAGACGCGACATACCGCTGGCTGGCCTATCACTCAATGCTGAACGGCGAGCGCGGCGACGCCATCCTTATAGGGGCGTCAAAGCTCAGCCACCTGAAGCAGAACATGGAAACTGTCAAGGCAGGACCGCTGCCTGAAGAAGTCGTCGACGTGTTTGAAAGGGCATGGGAAGTAACAAAGGGCGACAGTCCTGAGTATTTTACGCTTTATAAGGGAAAAGGCTCCGTGGGAGGAGAAAAGAAATAGATGCTTGATCAGGAAAGAGTATTCAAAACACTGGCGGATAACGGAGTGACGTTCTTTACGGGCGTTCCTGACTCCCATCTGAACGGTTTCTGCAATTACGCGATAGCGCATTTCGGAGACCGCAACATCATTGCCGCCAATGAAGGCAACGCCGTGGGAATAGCCGCGGGGCATTACTTTGCCACAAAAGAGATCCCGCTGGTATATATGCAGAACAGCGGCATGGGCAATACCATCAATCCTCTTGCCAGCCTGGCTGATAAGGACGTTTATGCTGTTCCGATGCTGCTCCTCATAGGCTGGAGAGGCCAGGGAGATTCGGAGCCTAATCATCCTCAGCATAAGCTGCAGGGCAAAATAACTCCGAAATTGCTCGACGTATTGAACATTCCTCACAGCATCCTCACAGATGACGATGAAGAATTTGAGACAATAATAAGAAGGGCTGTTGATTTCTGCCGTAAAGAGAGGGTCCCTTACGGACTGATCGCTCCGAAGGGCGTGATGGCGGATCCCGACAAGCCAAATAATGTTAACGACGTATATCCGATGAGCCGCGAGGAGGCGATAGAGACCGTGCTGGATCACATGCCGGCGGATACGGTCTACTCAGCCACTACCGGACGTGCCACAAGGGAACTGTTCTTCCTGCGTGAAAGGCGCGGAGAGACAAAGGCGAACGATTACCTCAACGTGGGCTCCATGGGACATGCGTCGTCAGTAGCGCTCGGCATCGCTCTGGAGAAACCGGACAGAAAAGTCGTGGTGCTTGACGGAGACGCGGCGGCGATAATGCACATGGGCGCGCTCACAATGATGACTGAGCTCGACGTGCCTAATTACATGCACATAGTGCTGAACAACGGCGCGCACGAATCAGTCGGCGGACAGCCTTCCGCCGGGCACAAGGTGGATTTCACAAAAATAGCCGAAGCCTGCGGATACGCAACGACGGGCAAGAGCGCAGATACAAAAGAAGAACTGATAGAAGCAATAGAAAAGCTCCGCGACTGCGGCAAGGCGTCGTTCATAGACTGCCGCATACACAAGGGGCTGGCAAGGAAGCTCCCTCCGATCATATTCGATCACAGGGAGGCGATAGACCTGCTCATAGACGGATTAAACGGGGAGGACAAGCAATGAACAGTATGGATAAAACAAGAGAATATCTGAAGTCGATAGGACTTCCGGCCGGCGACGCCTACGATCTGCCTACGTCTGAGAAGAGATTCCCGGACGGCGGTCAGTACAGATTTGAGGTGCCGGGCATACAGGGGCCTAAGGTCATGAAGGCATTGCTTGAGGCCATCGACGACTACGGTCTTTATCTTCACAGGGTCACGCAGACTCAGGGAATAATGAGGCTCACCGACGCTGAGATAGAAAAGATGGTGCAGTACGCTCATGATTACAAGACCGACCTGATCCTCGCGGTCGGGCCGAGAGCGACCACGGACACGTCGGCTTCGGTCAATACACCGGAGGGCGTGCGCATGGGATACAGGCTCCGCGGACAGGAGCAGCTGATAAGAGCGATAGAAGACGTAAAGAGAGGCGCGAGGTTGGGATGCAGAGGCTTCCTGGTCTATGACGAGGGCTGCCTCTACGTTCTCGGAAAGATGAGAGACGAGGGAGAGATCCCGACCGACTGCCACTTCAAGCTGTCGGCCCACATGGGACTCGGCAATCCGGCGGCGGCCAAGCTCATGGAATCGATAGGAGCAAACTCCATCAATCCTGTAAGAGACATACAGCTGCAGATGATGGCTTCCATGAGACAGGCGGTCGACTGTCCTCTTGACCTGCACACGGAAAACCCTAAATCCACGGGAGGCTTCATCAGACACTATGAGGTGCCTGAAATGGTAAGAGTGGCCGCGCCTATCTACCTAAAGACAGGCGGATCGGTCGCGCAGACCCACAGCTGGGACAGCACTGAAGACGACGCCAGAAAGAGGGCAAAGCAGTGCAGCCTTGTCAAGAGAGTGCTCGACGAGTACTATCCTGAAGCGGTCTGGTCACCAAAGGGAAGCCTCGCGCAGTAAAATCAGAAAACAGGAGATCCTAGATAAATGAAACATTTACAGGGAGCCAAGGGTTTCGAGTTCATTCGCGAACCGGAATCATTCAATAAATATACGGACAAGGAGTTCCTTCAGTACTGTCCCGGCGCGACTATGTACATGCCGGCGATAAAGGACTTCACGGAAAAGATACTCAACAGGGACATGGCTGATCTTACCACGATAGTCATGTGCTTTGAGGACGCGTGCCCTGAGGACAGAGTGCCTGAGGCGGAGGAAAACGTCATAGGCATGCTCGACAGACTCCATCAGGCTGTAGAAAACGGCGAGATCGATTATGATGACATCCCGCTCATCTTCTGCAGGGTCAGATCTATAGACCAGTTCATCCACTTTTCGTCGATGCTGAACGCGGACAGAGTGAAGATGCTGGCGGGCTTCAACTTCCCAAAGTTCAACTCCAAGAACGGAGCGGAGTATCTGCTGCAGCTAAAACTTCTCAACGAAACATACGAAGAGGTGCTTTACGGCATGCCTATCCTCGAGGACGAGAGGGTAGCGTTCAAGGAGTCAAGAATGGATGAGTTGAGGGCGATCCGCTCTATCTGCAACAGATACAAGGACCTTATCCTTCAGATAAGAGTCGGCGCCACCGACTTCTCGTCATGCTTCGGCGTGCGCAGAGGCGTGGACTACTCCATCTACGATATCCTGCCGGTGCGCGAGATACTGTCAGACATACTCAACGTATTCGCCAGGGGCAACAGCTATGTCGTTTCCGGCCCTGTCTGGGAGTATTTCAGAGCAAGCAAGAGGATGATGTTTGAAGAACTGCCGAGGATGGACGTAGAGGATATGCTCTGGCGCCGCAATCACATCTTCAACGACGAGGTGGACGGACTGATCAGAGAGGTGATACTCGACAAGGCGAACGGCTTTGTGGGGCGCACGGTCATCCATCCTACCCACGTCAGATTCGTGAACGCCCTGCAGGCAGTCACGGAAGAAGCTTATAACGACGCTCTTCAGATACTTGCGGCTGAGGACGGAGTGGTAAAGAGCGAAAGCAACAACAAGATGAATGAGATAAGGCCGCACACCAGATGGGCGCAGAAAGTGGTCATGAGAGGCCGGGCGTATGGTGTAATACGCAATGAGAAGAGCTATATAGATCTTTTCAAGGCCGGCGCGCAGGAACAGTAGGGAAAGCGTAAGGATATCCGCAAAATGGAAGAAGCCATAAAGATAAGCACACCTATTTCAAGGGAAGCGGCGGAGTCGCTCAAGGTCGGAGACAGGGTACTGATCTCAGGACGCATTTACTGCGGCAGGGATGCCGTGCTGCCTAAGATACAGAGGGCGATCGATGACGGGACCATCGCGGACCTGGGGATCGAACCCGAAGGAGCGGTCATATTCCACACGGCAGTCAGCCCGGCAGGGGTCGGGCCGACGTCGAGCAACAAGCTGGAGATAGAGAGCAGCATAGAGCCTCTTTCAAAGGCGGGTTTTCGCATGCATCTGGGAAAAGGAGCCCTGAAAGAGGAAACCATAAAAGCTCTCGCGGCGAACGGAGCAGTCTACGCGGTGATACCGCCGGTAACGGCCCTGCTCGGAGCAAAGACGAAGTCGAAAAAGGTCGTCGCGTTCCCGGAACTCGGCATGGAAGCCTTCAATGAGCTGGTAGTAGAGGACTACCCGGCGATAATCGCGGCTGCCCGCGGCAGATCGATATATGACAAATAAGATGAACAGTGAAAAAGTGATCGAAGCGGTAAGCGACTGCCTGGTAAGGGCGGGATCGACATTCCGCGAAGACAAAAAGAACGCATACAGAAGAGCCATCGCGGCTGAGACCAACGAAAACGCGAAGTGGGTACTGCAGACGATACTCGACAACGCGGAGGCGGCGGAAAGAGACCGCAGCCCGCTTTGCGATGATACGGGCATACCGCACCTTCTGCTTGAAGCCGGTCCGGACTGCGCCGTTACGGGACAGCTGCTTGAAGACATCCGCGAAGGAGTCAGACAGGGTCTGCGCAGGCTGCCCGGCCGCCCGATGGGCATAATGGGAGATGACTCCCAAAGGATCGATCAGAGCGGAGGGCTCGATCCTGACAGCGCGGGAGTAGAGCCGGCACCGATCCTCATAAGGCAGTGCGAAGACGATGTGATACGTCTTCACATTCTGATGTTCGGAGGAGGACCTGCCATACGCGGCAGGACTTACAGAGTATTCCACAAGCATGACACTCAGGTCGTGCTTGATGAGATAGTCAAGTGGGCAACAGAGGCGGTATCACAGCTGGGATGCTCCCCTTGCACGCTCGCCGTAGGCATAGGCAGAAGCCAGTACGAGGCGGCGTCATTGATGCTGCAGGCTCAGGTCGACGGCAGTTTTGACAGCCAGTCCGAAATGGAGGCTGAGATAACAAGAAGGGTAAACGAGGCAAACATCGGACCGCTCGGACTCGGAGGAGATACGAGCGTTCTGGCGACTTTCATGAAAGTCGGGCCGCAGAGGGCGAGCGGGGTACGCATAGTCTGCCTGCGTCCGGCATGCTGCTTTGAGCCGAGGATAGCAACAACAGAGATCCGCGCATAATAAGGTTAATTACAAAAACGATTTTATCCGGCCTCAACAAGGCAGAAAATAACAAGGAAACACTAAACAGAAAAGGGGTAAAGAAATGAATTACCAACAGTATCAGCAGAGCATGACGCTCGATCTCAAGGATACTCTCTGGAGACTGCTCTCACAGTGGAAAGCGGTCGTGGTCTTCTCTCTGATCGCGGCCATGCTGATCTGCGGCATCAAGCATTCCGAAGATGTCCGTAAATACAACGCCGCCGTGAGCGAGGCCGAGGCTGCCGCCAAGCGCGCAGAGCTCCCGCTGGATGAGCGTATCAGAGACCTTGTAGATACTCTGCCTGAAGAGGAGAGGATGCCGGTCTACTACGTGCTGGATGAACAGAACTGGCTGGACAGCGAAAAGGAATATCTGAACAACTCGATCCTCATGCAGACGGATCCGACAAACCAGAGAGTCCTGAAAACGGTCTTCGGACTGAGATCCGAAAACGGAGATCAGATGGCCGCGATCGTGGGCAGTTACTACGGTTATCTTTCGGGCAATGAGATCGCCGAAGCGATCAAGCCTTACATAAAGGAATCGGCGGATAACAGATACATATCCGAGCTGATCGCGCTGGATAAGCAGGACGCTAACATCTACAACCAGTCCGGCGAGTCAACGGACGCTCATCTGAGCTTCAATATAGTACTGACCGAAGACGCGGACGCGGACGCGGTGGCAGGAGCGGTGAAGAAGAGCCTTGAAGAGCATTCGGCAAGCATACAGAAAATGTACCCGCACTCGGTCTTCCAGGTCTATTCCGAGGATGTGCATGAATATGACAGTATAAATGTCAGCAAGAGCTCAAGCACGTTCAGCAGCATCAACAGCGTCGAAAAATCCCTGAAAGACGCGAAGGCAAATCTGTCAAAGGAACAAACGGCCATACTGACCAGCATCCTGGAGTATCAGAAGGCTGAGGAACTTGCTGAGTCCGAAACGGAGACCGCAGAAGTAGAGAAGCCGGTGTACAAGTTATCATACGCGGTGCTTGGATTCATTTTGGGCATGCTGCTGTACGCTTTCGTTTACGCCGCGATCCTTATCTTCAGGGGCAGGCTCAACACGCCTGAAGAAGCAGCGACGAATACCGGCGCGCGCGTCCTCGAAGAAGTGTATGTCAAAGGGAAGGCCTCTGGCATCAGCGGCTTACTGCACAGCGCGTTCTTTGAAAAGATACGCCGCAAGGGCAAGCTTGAAGCTCCGGTGCAGATAGCAAGACTCGCGGAGTCCGTAGAGGCCGTATGCGAACAAAAGGGAACTAAAGAGATCACCCTGCTGAACTTCGCGGAAAAGAAGGGCTACTCAGACATACTGGGCGAGATCGTACAGGCCTTTGAGGCAAAAGGCATTCATGCCGATGTGGTCGCCGCGGGTGAGGATTTCAACGAAAAAGCGCTCAACAAGGCGGAAAACGCGGTCTATGCCGTATCGGATGATGTCAGACAGGATGACGCCAAAAAGATGGCGGGCCTGTGCAAGGAATTCAATGTTGACAGTATAGGAAGCATCTGGCTGGGTGAATACTGAAAAGCGGTCCTGAAAACGGGAGTTTGATGTGGTTTTGCAGAAAGCATACATTGCTTGTTTGAACTTCATATATGACCGGAAGATCAGGTATATCCGGAAGAAAACAAGGAGAACTGTCCTGTGGACGGTTTTCCTCGTTCTGTCGCTTTATTTCATCCTTCTGTTTTCAAACGTTTTTTACAGGGGCGTTCTTTTCACGAACAATCAGAGGGAGATCTTCATGTCCGTGCTTCTGCTGACTGCAACTGTTTTCAGCATGGACGGTGAGCTGAAGCCGGTTGCCTGGAACAAGTGGGTCGCGCTGCTTACGATCCTTGGAGGGGCAGGACTGATCTTTATCAGGATCCTTCACCCGATAGGGGACGGATACCTCATTTTCGGGGTGATGCTGCTGACGGTCTATCCCGCTTTTTACCTTGTCTGGAACGGCCGTAAAGACTACGAGACGCTCTTCGACATAATTGCCGGAGCCAATCTGACAGTGGGTTTCACCTATTCGCTGATCATATTTCTGAAGGGCGCAGGCACGTATATACCGGACTTTTTTGACAAGCGTTACCGCGGTACCACGTGGAACGCCAACCTGTTCAGCATGATAGGGCTGACAGTGCTGTGCTGCTCCCTGTACCTTCTGTACAGGAATCGAAAAGAAAGGAAAAAGATACCTCTGTTCCTGCTCATGTCGGCAATGGGACTGATCGTGATCCTGCTGGGAAAATCGCGGGCATCAATAGTCATAGCCATGTTCGCGATCGCAAGTGTCGTGATATTCGCGCTAAAGCAGAAAACGGTAAAACGGCTGAGCAACAGGGGAAAGTCGGTGCTTATATTAGTGCTTCTGCTGATGTGTACGGTGTGCGCTGTTTTCATATTCAGGAGCGCGTCTGCTGAAAACACGCCGGAAGAGACAAATCCGAAAGCTATCTCACAGAGGTTCTCCACAGAAGGGAAGGACGCGGATGAGTTTACTTCAGGCAGGCTGAGCATGTGGAAGATATATGCCGGGATGCTCAACCTGACCGGGAACGACGTGGACGCGATAGACTGGGATTCGCTGCCGGTATCACAGGCAGCTCACTGTCACAACAACTTCCTCGAATACGGATACAGATGCGGAGTGCCGGTGTCGCTGATATTTACCGCGCTGGAACTGTTCGCGTGCATGATAGGGTTCTTATATCTGTTCTCGCGAAGGTTCAAAAGGGACGCGCTGCTGTTCCCGATCATCTTTACGGAGATGTTTTTTGTGAATTCACTCATAGACATCGCGACACTGCCATGCGAGCGATACGCGCCGTTTTTCTTCTATCTCATACTGGCGATTATGATCGATCCGAGACCGAACGCGGAGCGTGAAGAAAAGCACAAGGAGAAGCCGCGTGTGATATACAGGGACAGCAATAATCCGGTCTGATGACCTGAGAGGTTCAAATAAAAAATGGCATTTTTTCTGATCATACTGTTATTAATAATATTCAACGGGCTCAGTTTCTGCGGCGCCGGAGAATTCAACGGCGACTATCTGAACAAGAGAAACACCACCGCTATCAACGGCATATTCGTGATACTTGTCGTGTTCAGCCACTACGCGCAGTACGCCCCTTTCGGAGGCGTTTTCGACGAGCCTTATCTTGCTTTGCGCGACCATCTGAACCAGCTGGTGGTGGCAACGTTCTGGTTCTATTCGGGCTACGGCATGATGGAAGCCATACGCAGGACGGAGGGCGGATATGTAAGCAAGCTCCCGGTCAAGTTCTGGCAGCTGATGCTGAGATTCGACGTCGCGGTCCTGATCTTCTGGGTGATGAACGCCGCGCTGGGAACGGTATTCCCTCTTAAGACTCTCCTGCTCTCACTGCCGGGCTGGGGGACCGTCGGCAACTCAAACTGGTACATCTTCGCGATGCTGGTCGAGTACATCCTGATGTATGCTGCGTTCAGACTGGGCAGCGTCATATCCTCAAAACGGGGCAGGCTCGCGGGACTGATACTGATGTTCGTATTGACCATCGCCTTCGTGTTCGTGCTGATGAAGGCCGGACGCCCGGGCTACACGTACAATACCGTCATAATCCTTCCGTTCGGAGCGTTCTGGTCGGAATTCAGAGACAGGATAGAAAAGGTCGTGATGAAGAACGACCTGACCTATCTGCTGACGCTGACCGCGGTCCTGGGGGTATACGTCGTATCGTTTTTCAAGAGGTGGAGCTACGGCATAGAAGGCTACACTGTATGGGCCATAATGTTCACGGTCCTGCTGATCATGGTCACCATGAAGGTCAGCATATGTAACCCGCTTCTTGAATGGTTCGGCAAGCACATATTCAGCATATACATATTACAGAGGATTCCGATGACACTGCTGGCGCACTTCGGCTGTATAGACAGCCACAAGTACATCAGCCTGATAGTCGTTTTCGCGACTACGATGCTCATAGCGCTTCTGTTTGAGAAAGCGACGGACAGCATCATAAAGGCGATAAACAGCAAGTTCAGCAAGAAAGAGATAAGGCCTGCGGCATGAGTCAGATAATCAGATCGAAAGAAGACATAGCGAAATGCGTTGACAACAAGATCATTCTGAGCGACCCTGAGTCATTCTCCATGAAGGACAGCGAGATCATCATCAACGGCAAAAACAATATCCTTTATTGCGAAAAGAACGTAGCGATGGAGAACTGTCGGGTGGTTTTCGATGCTGACAACAGCGTCATATACTTCTCAGAAAACAGGCATGTTTATAAAGTCGACCTGACTGTGAACAACAACTGCGCCTGCTATCTAGGAAGGGACGGATATTATAACAAGCAAGAGACGAGCAACGACCAGGTACGTATCATCTGCTCCGAAGAAAGAACGGTATTCATTGGTGACGAAGTGCTGATGGCGTTCGGTGTGTGGATACGTACTGCAGACCCGCACCTGGTCTATTCAGCGGAAACGAATAGAAGAATGAACCCTTCGGAGAGCGTCTTCATAGGCGACCATGTGTGGATAGGGCAGAACGCGCTCATACTTAAGGGAAGCATGATCCATTCGGGCAGCATACTCGGAGGAGGAGCCGTCCTTACCGGGAAAAAGATACCATCAAATGCAAGCTATGCCGGCAATCCAGCAAAACAGATAGGGGAGAACATTTACTGGGCTGAGCCGTGCGTCCACAAATGGACTGAAGTTCAGACCACCTATCACAGAAAGTTCAAGGGCAAGGAGCGCGCTCTGTTCGGCGAGGACGAAAGCACGATACCATTCAGCACCATGGATTCGGAACTGAGCGCCCGAAAGACTTCAGACGAAAAACTTGAATATCTGATGGAAATATCGGCAGACCGGAGCAGAAACAGATTCGCCATGGGCAGCATACCGACATTCGAGCCAAAGGTCGGATTCAGGAAAAAACTTAAGAAAACCGTAAAAAGCATACTGAAATAGAGCAGTACCAAAATGAGTAAAGATTTCAAGATCTCAGTAATAACACCCGTATACAACGCAGAGAACTACCTTGAGCAGACCCTGGATTGCATCGCCGGACAGACGCTGGGCTTCGAAGACAGCATCCAGTCCATTCTGGTCAATGACGGAAGTAGGGACAGCAGCGGCGACATCTGCAGGGCTTTCGCTCAAAAGTATCCGGACAACGTCGTTTACATTGAAAAGGAAAACGGCGGTGTTTCGAGCGCCAGAAACGAGGGGATCAAACACATAGAAGGAAAGTACACCGTGTTCCTTGACGGCGACGACATCTGGGACGCGGATGCCTTTGAGAAGATATTCGATTTCTTCGAAAAGGGCAATGAGAGCTTCGATGTCTGCAGCTGCAGGATGAAATACCTGGGCGATTTCACGGGGGAGATCCATCCGCTCGACTACAAATTTGAAAAGGGCAACAGGATCGCGGACCTGAACGAAGAGCCTAAGATGATCTGCTCCACCATAGGCAATACGGTGTTCAGAAGTTCTGCCGTCAAGGGCGAAATCTTCAACACGCGCCTGGCTTCGGGCGAGGACTCGGAGTTCGTCAATACCATACTGCTTAAGAAACCGGTGCTGGGCATACTCAGCGATACCGCGTTTTACTACAGAAGGAACGCCAGTCCGACAAGCGGATCGTCATCCGCTCCGAAGAGGAAATCCTGGTATCTGAACGTTCCGAAGGAGTACTATCTGGGACTCGAGAAAAAGTCCATCGAGGCGCACGGAAAGGTCATGCCTTTCATACAGTACGTGATACTCTACGACATGCGCTGGAGATTCTACGCTGAAGACGTAGTGATTGTACTGGACGCTGAAGAAAAAGCCGCGTACATGGATCTGATAAAAGAGACCATGAAGAACATGGACACGGAGGTCATCATAAGCGCGGACGGACTGAATCAGTTCAAGAAGCTCTACCTGTCAGATCTGAAATACGGCAAAGACGTTATAAAGGAATCTGTCAGGAATGATTTCAGATACTACTACGAGGGGCATCAGATGCTCAGCCTCAGGGCGAGGACCATGCTCTTCATAAAGGCCCTGGACATCAACGACGGCATGATGTTCATGGAGGGACTGATAGCAACCAATACCACAAAAAGACCAAACACCTTCTTCATACTCGATGAAGAGGGACACAGATATGACCCGGTAGTAGAGCCGAGCGAATACGCGGATCTCAAGGGCCTTATAGGCGAGAATATCGTTGACGGAGAGATCTTCACTGTGACGATCCCGGTCAAGGTTGGGAGAGTGCTGAGCTTCATGCTCAACCTGGAGGGCGAGGATATGGAGTTCCGCCCGACATTCGAAGACTACATCGGCATCGACAGGGGCCGGCGCCACAACTACTGCGTCAAGAGCGGATATATCATCAAACTGCGTAAAAACAAACTGTCCTTCTACGCTGACAGCAAGAGGACAAGGCTTATGTCTGAGGCAAGGCTGGACGCCGAACTGACCGCCAGACGTGAATCCGGGTGGCCTGCAAAGAGGCTCGCCGCCGCTAAGATGACACACGCGATCAACGACGGCAGGATCAGGGACAGGATAGCGTTTGTTTCGGTAAGATCCGAAGGAGAGCCTGCCGACAATCTGGCCAGAGTCTGGGAACAGACCGACGCGCCTAAGGTGACATACTGCAGCAAGACCATTCAGAAAGATCCGGCAAAGGCTCTTGAAGCCGCAAAGACGATCTTCTCAAGCAAGGTTGTCGTCACGGATGACTATCTGTCCATCTGGAGAGATACCAAGAAAAGGGAAGGACAGTACTATGTGCAGATCTGGCACGCCGCCGGAGCTTTCAAGAAGTTCGGTGTGGAAGGCACGGGCATGTATCCGGGGATGGACGCGATGTACCACAAGGATTACGACCTTGTCACCGTAAGCTCCGAAGACATACGCGAGATCTACGCTAAGGCCTTCCGCATAAGCAAGGACAATGTCAGGGCGCTGGGCGTTCCGAGGAGCGATAAGTTCTTCGATGAGGATTACCTGGAGAAGACAAGAAGGGCCGTATTCGAAAAGATGCCTGAACTCGAGGGCAAGCAGATCATAGTGTACGCGCCGTCATTCAGGGGCAAGGGCATCAAGAGAGTCTATCTGCCCCTCGTGGATTACGGCAGGATAGACAAGGCTCTTAACGACGATCAGATCATGCTGCTGTGCCCGCATCCTCTGATGCCGCCATATGAAGGCAAGTGGAATTATGATAAAATCAAGCTGGTGAGAGACATCTCCACCAACGACGCCATGATAGCGGCGGATCTTCTGATAACGGATTATTCTTCGGTCATATTTGAGTATTCACTCCTCAACAAGCCGATGGCGTTCTTCTGCTACGACTATGATGAGTATGACCGCGACTTCTATCTCGATTACGATAAGGATCTGCCGGGAGAGATATTCAAGACCACTGATGGATTCATTGAGTATCTCAGCAAGGGCAGCTTTGAGACTGACGGCAGACTGACTGCATTCAGGGAAAAATATATGTCCGCGTGCGACGGAAACAGCAGCAGGCGGGTCGCAGAAGCTATAACAGAGTATCTAAATAAATAGTTCGGGAGGAAACATGGTATACGGAGTCATTCTTGGAGGCGGTACGGGAAGCCGCATGGGCAATGTTGACAAGCCAAAGCAATTCCTGCATATCGGAAAAAAGCCGATACTGATCCATACCATAGAGAAAATGATCATCAACGAGAGATTCGAGAAAGTGATCGTGACCTGTCCGGATCAGTGGATGGCATATACAAAAGACATGATCAAAAAGTATCTGCCGGACGCCGACGTCGACATCATAGTCGGCGGAAGCACCCGCAACGGTACCATCTTGAACTCCATCCTTCACGTCGAGAAGGAATACGGGCTCGATGACGAGACCGTAGTCGTCACACATGACGCGGTCCGTCCGTTCGTGACTCAGAGGATAATAGATGAAAACATCGACGCTGCGGTCAACGGGATCGCCTGCGACACGGTAGTGCCGGCGGCGGATACCATCGTTGAGAGCGTGAACGGAAGCATCATCAGCTGCATTCCTAACAGGGCGCATTATTATCAGGGTCAGACGCCTCAGAGCTTCAAGGCGAAGATGTTCAAGGAACTCTACGAAAGCATGAGCGAAGAGGACAAGGCGATACTCACTGACGCCTGCAAGGTGTTTGTCGTGAACGGCAAGGACGTCACTCTCGTAAAGGGAGAGACTTTCAATATCAAAGTGACATATCAGTATGACCTGAGGCTGGCGGAGACGCTGCTTGGAGGAGAAGAGTAGTGCTAAACACCGTTTACAGACTTGTAGAACCAAGAAGAATAGAGGCGGAATTCTGCGACATCGATGTGAACGGAGAAGACATACTTGTCCGTCCGACGCATCTGTCGATCTGCAATGCCGACCAGAGATACTTTCAGGGCCTCAGACCGCCTGAGATCCTCAGAAAGAAGCTCCCGATGGCCCTTATACATGAGGGCATAGGCAGGGTGCTGTACGACCCTAAGAAGGAGTTTGCGGCCGGTACGATGGTAGTCATGGTGCCTAACACCCCGTTTGAAGAAGACTCCATCGTCGCGGAGAATTACAGAAGGAGCAGCAAGTTCAGGGCGAGCGGCTTTGACGGCTTCATGCAGGACGTTGTGTCGATGAGGCGCGACCGCGTAATAGTGCTGCCTGAAGGCATAGATCTTTTTGTGGCAGCCTTTACCGAACTGGTCTCCGTATCCTATCACACGATAGACAGATTCATCGCCAAGTCACACGAACGCAGGGACACTCTGGGAGTATGGGGAGACGGCAACGTCGCGTTCATCACAGCGCTTCTGCTGAAGAAGAGACTTCCTGAGAGCCGTGTACTCATATTCGGCAAGCACAACTACAAGATGCAGGACTTTATATTCGCGGATGAGTGCTATCACATAGACGACATACCGGCGGATCTTCTCATAGACCACGGCTTTGAGTGTGTCGGCCGCGCAGGCGTATCGATGTCCATAAATCAGATCATCGATCACATAAGACCGGAGGGCTGCATTGCTACGATGGGTGTATCCGAAGAAAACGTGCCTATAAACACGAGGATGATACTTGAGAAGGGACTCACGATGTTCGGAAGCAGCCGCAGCGGCGCCGAAGACTTCAAAAACCTCCTCGATCTGTACAGAGAAAATCCTGAGATTGTTGAATACCTGACGCGCATCGTCGGTGAGACCGTAGAAGTGCATACTATCAGCGACATGACCAGGGCTTTTGATACCGATATCCGCAAAAAAGGCGGAAAAACCATCATGGTGTGGAATAAGTAAATGGAAACTATCAGAACAATCATCAGAGAACATATCACATACAAGGACCAGATATTCATGCTGGCCAAGTCGGACCTCATCAAGACTTACCGAGGCGCCGCCCTCGGATGGGCGTGGGCCATCGTTAAGCCTATGGTGACGCTGTTCGTATTCTGGTTCGCGTTCTCGGTCGGACTGAGAGCGGGCAAGCCGATAGCGGGATATCCGTTCTTCCTTTGGCTGGTCGCCGGAATGCTGCCTTGGTTCTTCATGCAGGAACTGATAACCGGAGGAGCCGGCTGCATAAGGAAATACAGTCATCTCGTAACCAAGATGAAATTCCCTATTTCCATAATCCCGACTTACTTCAACATATCGCACCTGTATACCCACATTATACTGCTGGGAGTCACGATAGTGATATTCGCGCTTTTCGGACATTTCCCGGACGTATACATGCTGCAGATACCGCTCTACATGCTTCTGATGTTCCTGTTCTTTACGGTGTGGTCGCTTCTGGCGGGACTGCTGTCAGCCATAAGCAAGGACTTCCAGAACCTGGTCGCGGCGTTCTCAACGGCGATCTTCTGGATGTCGGGCATACTGTACGATGTGGACAAGATCAATCACGCGTGGGTAAGGCTCCTGCTGAAATTCAATCCGGTCACCGTGATATCCAGCGGATACCGCAAGTGTTTCATTTATAAGAAGTGGTTCTTTGAAGATAAGATAGAACTTTGCTGCTATTTCACCACACTCATACTCTTCACGCTGTTTGCGCTGTGGGCATACCGCAAGCTGCGCAAGGAGATACCTGACGTACTGTAACGGAGATCATAAATGAGCAACGAGAATGATATCGTCGTAAAATTCGATAATGTGACCAAGCTGTACAAGCTGTATAAGAGCGACAAGGCGCGTTTCAAAGGCCTGTTCAGCAAGAAGGTGCCGTACAAGGAAAACAGGGCCGTGAACGGTCTGTCCTTTGAAGTGCACAGGGGAGAGAGCGTGGCGCTCTTCGGCCGTAACGGCGCGGGCAAGTCAACGATACTCAAGATGGTAACGGGAGTGGCCTTCCCTACAGAGGGAGAGGTCTTTGTGGACGGAAAGGTGAGCGCTCTGCTCGAACTGGGCGCCGGCTTTGACGCGGAGTCGACCGGCAGGGAGAACATCCGCTTCAAGTGCAGCCTGATGGGAATGTCTGAAGAGGAGATAGACGCGGTAGAGGATGACATCATCGAATTCGCCGACATAGGCGTATACATAGACCAGCCGCTCAGGTCGTATTCAAGCGGTATGAAAGCCAGACTGGGATTCGCTATCAACGTAAACGCGCAGCCTGACATACTGATCGTGGACGAAGCTCTGAGCGTAGGAGACAAGAACTTCCAGCAGAAGTGCAAGGACAAGGTCGCCGAGATAATGTCCGACGAGGACGTGACGTTCCTATTCGTTACACATTCGCTGCAGACGGCAAAGGACTTCTGCAAGAGAGGCATAGTGCTCGAGAGAGGAAAAAAACTCTTCGACGGAGACATCGAAGAGGCAATAGATTTCTATAATTCAAATCATTAGGACAGGTCATATCCTGAATAACTGAGACAGCTGCTTAAGAGCGGAGTAGCGCGAGACCGTTACTCCGTGATCGCGGCGGCATATCAGACAGCTCCCGCTTTTGAGGGAGCCTCTTTTTTTGTCCAGAGGACCCGACGTGGCGAATTTAGGCCTTGAAGCGAATACCTTGCTGTCGTATTCGACAAGGAATACAAGATCGCTGATGGACGAGCTGTCGACGGACTCCTCTATCGCGAAAGCATGGTCAAATCTGATCGTGCCGTAAAGATAAGGCTTGGCGTTTTTATCCGTATCCGTCAGAGGGACTTCCTTTACGGAACCGTTGAGCGAGTACAGGAGTCTGAAGCGCTCCTCGTGAAACGGAATGGTCGCGCATCCCCTGACCGAAAGGGTCTCCCCGCTCAGGGAAAGGTCCTCTATGCGGAATACGGCCCTTTTTGACAGGTCAAAGATGACTCGTCCGTCATAACGGATTGCGCCGGAATCGTCAGCGACATATTTCTTTGAGACATCTTCGCCGTGCTTAAGCTCGAGGGCGAACAGCTGGACCGCGAGGGCGATCCTCTTCTGATCCAGTATGATGTCATCATCTATCTGCCGCAGCAGTCCGCGCACCAGTTCCACATATGCGGCCTGTTCTTCTTCACTCAGACCGGTCTCCGCAAACGGGATCTTGAGTCTCCATCTGAGATCGTACATCACGCAGAACTGCAGATACCTAAGAACATATCCGTATTCGCTGAGGGATCTGTCAAACAGGTATCTGTATACGGATTCGCAGGTAGGGATGTAATAGTCCCTGTCGTAAACAGAGGCCTGGATCGCCGAGTCGTTGGACTGACGGCGCCTGTACCAGTAAACGGGATCCTTGAGCAGCATCATCCTGCTGCTTTCAAGAAGGATCTCGTTGATGTATCTGAAATCTTCCGAATATCTGATGCCCGGTGTGAAAGAGTGCTTCTTCGCTATATCGGCGCGGATAAAGACCGATGAAGAACTCAGCTGAGGACAGTTATAGTCCTCGCGTATGTCAACGACACGGTCTTCTTCATACTTGTAGTTCAGCTGATGGTCGCCGCTGTCCGCGTCAAAGAACACCATTTTGCAGCTGAAGACAGCGATGCCGGGATCGCGGGAGTAAGCTTCCCACGCCGTTTTGAAGGAGTCCGCGCTCCACTTGTCATCTCCGTCCAGGAAGGTCACAAGTTCGCCTTCCGCGCGCGAAAGGCCGTTGTTGCGGGCAACGGCAACGCCCGAATTCTCCTGTTCGATATACACGACATTGTCAGGATACTCGCGGCAGTACCGTTCACATATCGCGCCGGAACCGTCCTTCGACCCGTCGTTGACGAGTATCAGCTGGATGTTCTCAAATCCAAGAGTCTGCCCGGTCACGCTGTCCAGGCATTCCTCAAGATAATCACGCACGTTGTACACGGGCACTATTACGGAAATCAGGTATTTCTGCTTCATGACATGATTATTCTAACACAGAAAGGGGCCGTCAATATTAACAAAACAAAATATAAAAGCATGTAAAGAAATATTGAGAGAACGGCGGATCGTCTTTAACATAATATGCGGATAACTATACGCATATCAGGTTATATGGAGGTTGAGGCCATGAAAAGGCTCAGATTGTTTAATGTGCTGTTGTCGGCGCTGCTTGCGCTGTCTATGATCGTTCCGGCCACCGGATCCTACGCAGCGACAAGCACTGTAAAGATATCGAATTACACGACGCCTAAGACAGTAACAGTAGGCTCATCCTTTACGTTGAAGGGAAAGATCACTTCAAACAGAAAGATAAAGAGAGTCGAGATAGGTATCGTCAATAGCAGCAACAAGTGGACGGGGCAGAAGTACGACAACGCTTCCCTCAACACATTGACCTTTAACATAGCCAAGGCGGACCCGTATATCAAATTCGGCAAGCTCAAGGCGGGCAAGTACAAATACAGGATCTATGCCCACACGAGCGACGGCAAGGTGCATATCGTGCTGAATGACGCCTTCACGGTCAAAAAGAAGGCATCCTCATCAACTCCGTCGACTGCGACAAAGACCGGTAAGTCAAGGAACAAGACGGTCGATGACGTGAAGCTTATAAAATACAATTCGCCGAACACGTTAAATGTCGGGAAGAGATTCAATGTCAGGGGAACCATATCTTCAGCGAAGAAGATCAACAGGGTCGAGATAGGCATCGTCATGGCGGCCACGAACAAGTGGACCGAATACAAATACGATAAGCGCTTTGTCAACTCAAAGACCTTTGACATCTCTAAGGCCGCTTCGAAGCTGAAGTTCAACGAACTGCCGGGCGGCACGTACAAATACAGGATCTACATCCACACAAAGAGCGGCTGCAAGTTGATCCTCAACAAGAGATTCATCGTGAACCCTAGCAGCAAACCGAAAGCCGCCGTCAGATGGGCAAAGAAAATAGCCAATGACAACTCCTTCACTTACGGAGCCAAGCCGGCCGCGAACGCGGTGGGATGTTATTTCTGCGGCACCAACTGCGGACCGGTCAAGTACTGCAAGCCTAGGGGGTATGAGAAAACATACGTATGCCTGACATTCGTCGGAGCGGCTTACGCCCATGGCGCGAAGGATCCTGAGATACTGTCCGAGTGCAAGCGCGGAAGGATGACCATGTACGAGACGGATGACAACTTCAGGGTATTCTCGTGCTGGATGAAGATAGGAAAGTGCAAGGATCTTACCATAGACGACCTGCAGGTCGGAGACGTTATCATAATGTGGTCCGACTACAATGACAATAACGGACACGTCTGCATGTACATAGGCAACAACAATATAGTCGAGTCGAGCGGAGGCGGCTGGGGCGCCAACTCCATCGCCATCAAGTACGGAGTCGCCTCGAGCAGGCTGAGGAGCCTTTCCTCAAACAGCAGAAACTACGTCATGAGATACAGGCATTAGCGCAAAGGACATAAAGGGATCGATATGAAGACAGTTCTTGTACTCGGAGCAGGCAGAGGCCAGGTAGCCCTCTATAAAGCCGCCAGAGAGATAGGCGCGCGTACGGTCGCGATAAGCATACCGGGAGACTATCCGGGCTTTGAGCATGCCGACGAGATCGAATATGTGGATATCCTTGACAAGGAAGGCGTGCTGAAGGCCGCGGAAAAGCACGGCGCCGATGCCGTGGTAACGGCGTGCGTGGACTTTCCGGTCCCGACACTGGGTTACGTGTGCGAAAAACTCGGGCTCAAGGGGATCTCATATGAAGCAGCGGTCGTGAGCACCAACAAGCTCCTGATGAAGAAGGCTTTTGAAGAAGCCGGCGTAAGGACGGCAAGGTTCGTCCAATGCTCGTCAGGCGCGGACGCCGCGGCGGCATGCTCTCATCTGAACTATCCTCTGATCGTGAAGCCGGTCGATCTGGCGGGCAGCAGAGGCATACACATCGTTGAGACTGAGAGCGAATTGGAGAAAGCCGTCGGTCTCACAATGGAGGAGACCGCGAAGGACTACTGCATCATAGAAGAGTATATAGACGGATACGAATTCAGCGCTACGTCGTTCGTGCTGGACGGGGAGATACTGTTCGTGCTCTCCACAGGCGACGTCAGATACGGCGAGAACGACGAGATCCCGGCGGGACACTATCTGCCGTTTGAGGCGGATCCGGAGGTCCTCGAGGATTCAGACAGGCAGATGAGGCTTGGAATCAAGGCGCTGGGACTCGACAACTGCGCTGTCAACGCAGACCTCATGCTGAAGGACGGCAAGGTCTACATCCTTGAGATGACCGGCAGACTGGGAGCCAACTGCATACCTGAGCTTACGTCCATCTACATGGGCTATGACATAGACAGGATGATAGTCGAGGCGGCTCTCGGTGAGACGGGGTTCCTTGAGGATATCAGTGAGGACAAGGTGCCGCGCACTCCGTGCTTCGCGAGGATGGTTTTGTCCGAAAAGAGCGGCGTGCTTAAAGACATACTTGTCGGCAAGACGGCAGAAGAACAGGCGGACATACTCTTCTTCTCCAAGCCGGGAGATGAGATACGGAAGTTCAGCTGCACCAATGACTGCGTCGGACAGATCGTCACAAGCGGCAGCACTCTCGAAGAGGCAAAGAAAAAAGCAGCCGACGCGGCTGCAGATATCGTCCTTGAACTTGAATGAAAACAGTCACAGACATAAAAGTCTGAAACGCGGGCGCGTAAGTCGCCCGCTATTTTTTATGCAATGATTTAGTGCAGGAATCCATCGCCGCCTTGAACGCGTCAGCGGCCTCTTCGTTGTGCAGTATCCCTTCAAGTATGTATACGGAAATACCATTCTTGTCCTTGACGGCAAAGTAGAGTGTATACGGAGCTTTTGAATCCGAAGTCACACCTTCGGCAGCGGACACCAGAAAGCCCTTGAACTTTCCGGCCTGTACCGTTTCACCTGTGATCTTGGCGCCTTCCTCTCCGTTGCCCTTCCAGTCATCGAACCAGTTGTCGGCATCCTTGCCTTCCGGAATATCCTCTTTCGCCGTAAAGCTGTCCTTGTACAGCGAGATCTCATACAGAAGGTCGCCTTCCTTATTGCGGTAAGACGCTATCGCCGCGCGCGGAACGGTCGGATAATCCGTATCGGATTCAGCCCAAGAATAGGAGATGTCATATTCCGGATTGCCTTCTTTCGGAACGCTTGCGGATATGTTGTTAACATACAGTCTGCCATCGGCGCAGCTGATCTTGTCCGTGGCTGAACTGTCAGCGTACTGTATCTCCTCATTCTCGTTTATCGTCACGGATTTCATGAGGAGGGACACAAGAAGAAGAGCAAAAAACAGCTCTATAGCAAAGACAAAGAAGACTGCCTTTTTGCTCATTCCTTTTATGTTTTTTCCGCGCGTTTTTTTCATAAAACAAAAGATACCATTTAATTGTATGTTTGTAAACATTGTGGTAAAATATCGACACTTATGGGATGCGGAGGAACCTTAGTGAAAGTAATCAGGACCATCAATATAATATTGGCAGTCTGCCTGATCACAGCATGCACCGTCATGCTCTCTTTTGCTGAGGACGGATCCGAGCTCATTATCTATAACACAAGGATAGTGACCAACGATACCAACGCCACATATATCGAGGGAGAGGTCCCTGTCGCGCGCGGTCAGGAGATAGTCGTTTCCAACGGATTCACTACGATCGCCGCGAAGACGCTTCCTGACACAAACGAAAAAGCCGAGTTCCGTATCAAGATCCCGTCAAAGAAAATCAGCAAGTCGAGAGTGACGGTCGTATACGTAAAGACGGAAAACGACGCCAGCGACAGCGGTATGATCCTCGGAAAGAGAGTCGAGATCAACTACAAGAAGAGAAAGGCTCAAGAGATCAGCACCGCCGACAACAAGTTTTCCATGACTTACCCGGGCCTTGACGCTCCGCTTGAGGCCAAGGCGACATCCGGTGATGAGCTTCTCTACATATCGAGCAATCCTGACGTCGCGACGGTCGATAAGAACGGCAATATCGTGGCCAAGGGAGAAGGCAAGGCGGATATCTCGATCCAGCAGATCGGTACCGGTGAATACGAGAAGGCGGAAAAATCCGTAAGCGTCGACGTCAAGTCGATAGACGCGTACTCCATTACTTTCCATTCCAGCGATGACGCCAACGAGGTCACCAAGCAGATCATCCCGATGGATTCAGAGCAAACGCTTCAGCCTAACACATTTGAGAACGGCTCACACCAGTTCCTCGGATGGGCTACTGAAGACGACGGCCTTGTAAAGTACTGGGATTCAGATCAGGTAGAGGATCTGGCTGAGAAGGGCAAGAACACGGATCTTTACGCGGTATGGTCCGGAGACGGAGCCCGCGCGGCGGTCGCCTGGGCAATCATGATAGCCAATGACGACTCCTTCGCTTACGGCGCAAAGCCTGCGGCCAATAATATAGGATGCTACTTCTGCGGAACTAACTGCGGACCGGTCAGATACAACAAGCCGAGCGGCTATGAGAAGACATACGTATGCCTGACATTCGTAGGCGCGGCATACGCGCACGGAGCGGAAGACCCTGAGATCCTGTACGCGGATACGCACGCTAAGATGCCGCTCTATCTGAATGACAACAACTTCAGCAGATTCTCGTGCTGGACAAAACTGGGAAGCTGCGCGAGCCTGAGCATCGACGATCTCGAACCGGGCGACGTCATCATCCAGTGGTCTTCCACAAATGATAACGACGGCCATGCGTGGATGTACGCCGGCGACGACCAGATCGTAGAGAGCACCGGCGGCGGCTGGGGAGCAAACTCCATCGCGCTCAAGGGCGGCGCGTCGAGCAGACTGGCAAGCTACAGCGGTAGCAGCAGTAATTTCGTAATGAGATACACCGGTCCTAACGCTGAGAATTAAGACCCCGTGACCTCTACATAACGATAAGGACTTTTTACGAGCTCTGTCCATTTACATGGGACAGAGCCTTTTTTTGTAGGCTTCGTGTTCACCAGAACATTCCATTTGCCATCTGAGAAGGTCAGGGAACCGCCGACGCACAGGGCCTCATGCCGGGTCCTGAATGTGAATGCCGGGCTGCCGGACACCTCAAGATCGCTGCAACAGATGCCGTTTGATAACCCGGCGTCAAGCTCCGCGATTATTTTACTATTACCGCTGATAATAAACGCGCGCTCATAATCCGTCTGCGTGAATGCAGTCGACAGGGTGACATTGTGATCGTGAATGCTTATTTCAGACTCTCCGGCTATCTTGATATTACAGCCCGGATAGCTGACCAGCCCCTCGGCGGCATAGCTGTTGCTCATGTCTATCACAAGCTTCGCGCCTTTAGTCCTTATGTTATGACAGCTTATTGCGCATATTTCTTTGTCGATCATACCCTCGAGATTCTTCGGCAGATCGTAATCATTGCCGTCGATGTCCATGCTTAACTCGCCGCTGCCGTCTATAACGGTTTTATAGTGCCTGCCGTTGGTTGAATTCTGGTAGATGCCGTAAAGGCACATGCATTCGGCAACAGACTCTTCTGCAGGAAGGATGCCGTTTTCTCCTTCGATATCCAGTATCAGATCGCTGTTTACGGCATATATCATTGCCTGCTCAGGGCCATTCCTGTCGCTGACTTCGTCAGGTATCAGTTCGTTGCCGTCAAACTTCAGCTTCGCGTCATTCAGGGTCAGAGTATTCGTGGATATCTCATAGGAAACAGTGCTGCCCTCGTCATCATCGCCGAGAACATCACTAATATTGCCATCGCTTACAGGATGGCCCATAACGCTGATATACCTTGGATAAATGCCTTCACACTCGAAGTATCCGTGCGTGTTTCCGAAGCACGTTTCCTGCTCAGTGAGCCTGAAGACAAGATTCCCTATCTTAAGAGACGCGTCGTCCGCAAACGCGCTGCCATCAGATGCGCTTTCACTCAGAGGAATAGTTACCTCCAGTACGCATTTATAAGGATCATGGAAATCAAAGAGTTCGTTGTCCGGATCATCATCGCTTAACAGAACATACTCCTCTTCCTCAGACGAGTATCTGTACCATTCGCTTATCACGATGTCTGTTACGGGGTATCCTTCTTCAACTGTAAAACTCAGAGGATCGCGGTGATCCTTTACCGCTGAATCATGCAACGGAACCACGGACTCACCGGGATCCGGTTTTACGGTGATATTGACGATCTCCTGAGCGCTGCCGTCAGCGTTTTCATTATGCGCCGCGCTCACAGTCACCGGCATTACGGCAAACACCATAAACACGGCTATGAGTACAGCTAAAACATTGTTTTTTGTATTTTTAGTCATGGCCATTCACCTGTTAAATTCTTTTCTCATTCTTCTGAGACAATTGTACCAAAACCGCAATGTCAGATATACGAACCTAAATCAATAATAAGATGGTTAGGGATCAGCGCGGCCCCGCTTTTCTGATGCCTGCTTCAAGTTGAGTTAGTGGCAGCCAATATGATAATATTAATTGTTAAAACAGAGGCCCGATCTAATGAAAAAAACCAGCAAGAGAGTAACGATCATAAGCCGCGAAAGCGATGAAAAAACCATAGACGTGAGACTCCTCGAAGAAGAACTCAAGAGGAGAGGTCTTGAAGTAAAAACTCTCTGCAGGCTGCTGACTAAAGAGAAGTCGGTCAAGGCGCTCGGCTACGCCGGACACGTATTGAAGCAGGAAGCCGCGATACTCAGATCCGATGCCGTGGTGCTTGACACCTACTGCATCCCGGCGAGCATGCTGCCTCACCGCAAGGGTACTGAGATAGTGCAGATGTGGCACGCCCTGGGAGCCGTCAAGAAGTTCGGCTGGCAGACCGTAGGCAAGGACGACGGCACTTCCGAAAGAACAGCAAAACTGATGAAGATGCACCGGGGCTATGACCATGTGATCTGCGCGAGCGACATCACGGCGGGGCACTTCTGCGAGGCATTCGGCGCAACAAGAGACAAGATCGCCAAATACGGTCTGCCGCGCATAGACTACATACGCGGCATCGCGCTCGGAAGCGAAAAACAGAAAACGGCTGACAGGATATACGGCAGATACCCTGAGATCAGGGGTCAGAAGGTGATACTCTATGCTCCGACATTCCGCAGGAACGGCGAGGATGACGGCGGACGCCTGGTCCGCGCGCTTGAGGACGCCGGATACGCTGCCGTAGTCAAGCTGCATCCTTTATACAGGAACACGGACGCCGCCCATCAGGGAAATGCGGTATATGACGATGAGTTTTCATCATATGAATGGCTCTCGGTCGCGGATGCTGTCATAAGCGACTACTCTTCGCTTGCGATAGAAGCTACGCTCTCGGATAAGCCGCTGTACCTTTATCTTTATGACATGGACGGATACAGCAGGTCGACAGGTCTCAACATTGACTTCAGCAAGGAACCTGTCGCGCCGTACGCTTTCACGGACGCAGAGGAACTTGCGCGCGCGATCGGCGGGGAATATGACTTCGGCGCCCTGAAAAAGTTCAGGGACAGATATATAGACATCGACATCGGAGATGTCGATGAGGGGTATTGCACATCAAAACTGGCGGACTTCATTGAAAGCCTCGTGTGATGCACAAGACGGGAGGTGACCCGATGGGAAAGAAAAAGATAGCGATACTGGGCGCGGCGCTGTTTCAGGCTCCGGCAATAGCCAAGGCAAAGGAGATGGGTCTGGAGACTCATGTTTTCGCGTGGAAGACGGGAGACATGGGAGAAAAGATGGCCGATTTCTTCTATCCGATCAGCATAAGGGACAAGGACGAGATACTTGAGGAATGCAGAAGGATAGGCATAGACGGCATCACCAGCATCGCCTCGGATCTGGCAATGGAGACGGTCAATTACGTTGCCGAGAAAATGGGGCTGCCGGGAAATTCCATCGAAGCCACCAGGATAAGCACCAATAAGCACTGGATGAGAGAGGCTTTCGAAAAGAACGGAGACCCGAGCCCAAGGAGCATACTTGTCGACTCCGCCACGGACATCGACGAGATCGATCTTGAGTTCCCTCTGATCGTCAAGCCGACCGACAGGAGCGGCAGCAGGGGCGTTCACAAGGTGCACGATAAGAGGCAGCTGAGGGACGCCATAGTAAGAGCGCGCGAATACAGCTTTGAGAACAAGGCTGTTGTTGAGGAATTCGTAGAAGGCGATGAATACAGCATCGAATACATATCCTTCGAGGGAAGGCACTACTTCCTGGCCGTTACGCAGAAAATGACGACGGGCGCGCCGTTCTTCATCGAGACCGGCCACAGGGAGCCGGCGCCTATCCCGCCTGAGACGGAAGAAGCCATAAAGAAGATCTGCGAGCACGCGCTGGATACCCTGCAGCTCAACTACGGCGCTGCTCATATAGAACTCAAGGTGGACGGAGACAGGATCCGCCTGATTGAGATAGGCGGCAGGATGGGCGGTGACTTCATAGGCAGCGATCTGGTAGAACTTTCCACCGGCTACGACTTCGTGAAGGGCGTCATAGACGTCGCCATGGGCAACGCGCCTGAGGTGCCTTCTGAACTCAAGAGAGATAAGGCCGGCGTAAACTTCATCTTCAACGCCGAAGATGTAGCGGCTTATGAAGAATTCAAGAAGGAGCATCCGGGAACCATACTGAAGGAGCACATAGACAGCGACCTTTCGGACGTGGTCACGGACAGCTCTAACCGTCACGGATATTACATTTTCAAATTCTGATCGAAACGAGGACAGAAGAATGCTCATTTCATTTGTTATACCATGCTACAGATCCGAAAAGACTCTGCCGCAGGTAGTAGGGACCATACAGGAGACGCTTAAGACCCGTAAGGACTTCGACTCCGAGATCATTCTGGTCAACGACGCTTCTCCTGACGATACATGGGGAACCATCAAAAGCCTTTGCTCTTCGTATGACAATGTCAAGGGAATAAACCTCGCCAAGAACTGCGGCCAGCAGGCGGCAATCATGGCGGGACTCAGACACACGAAGGGCGACCTTGTGGCAGTCAGCGATGATGACGGACAGACCCCTATCGAGACGGTCTTCGAGTTCTATGACTGCATGGAAGAAGGCGGCTACGACGTTGTCTGCGCCGACTATCAGGACAGAGGCAGAAGGTCGCTGTTCCGCAGGCTGGGCTCATGGGCCGACAACACGATGATGAGGATGGCCGTCGACAGGCCGGAGGACATCAGGCTTTCGGTGTACTTCCTCGCCAAGAGATTCGTGGTCGACGAGATCATCAAGTACAACAACGCGTATCCGCACATGGAAGGGCTCCTGCTGAGGACCACGCTGAATATCGGAAACGTGAAGGTCGACCAGAAGGAGAGAACTTCCGGAAGCTCCGGATACAACTTCAAAAAGCTGCTGTCCACATGGGTGAACGGTCTCACCACATTCTCGATCAAGCCGCTCAGACTGGCGGTCATACTGGGAATGCTGATGGCTCTCGCGGGGTTCATAATCATAGTCGCCCTGGTCGTCGTAAAGATCGCAGGGCCTGAGATGGAACACGGATGGACATCACTGGTCGCGACCAACATACTCATCGGCGGCATGATAATGATGATACTGGGAGTCATAGGAGAATACGTCGGAAGGATATACCTCTGTCTGAACCAGAACCCTCAGTATGTAGTAAAAGAGATAATCGACGATGAAGAAAAATAAGGACGCAAAGAAGACCGGATGGGCCAGAGAGAGGCTCGGCAAAATAAAAAAGAGAGTCCTCGGATTTCTGAAGAAGGTCAACCCGGCACCATAAGAACATAAAGGCAGAAAAGAATCAGTAATGGCAAAGAAACGCATACTTATACTCGGAGCGGGAAACGCTCAGATAGACGCTATAGAACACTGCAAGAAGCAGGGTTACGAAGTCGTAGGCTGCAGTTATACGACAGTGGACTGCGGTATCCCGCATCTTGACATCTTTGAGCAGGTCGACATCAAGAACGTCGAAGGCGTGGTCGCCCTCGCGAAAAAGTACGGAGTGTCCGCGATATACTCGGTAGGCTCAGACCTGGCCATGCCCGTCGTCATGAAGGCGAGCGAGATACTCGGACTGCCGCATTTCATCAGTCCGGAGGCAGCGGAGAACTGCCACTCCAAGGGACTGATGAGAGAGGCGCTCGGAGGAGGCTTTGAGGGCAACGCGGCGTTCGCTGTCTGCTCCACACTCGAGGAGGCCTGCGGATATACGGACTTCCCGGCCATGATGAAACCGGTCGACTCACAGGGTCAGAGAGGCTGCTTCAAGGTCGAGTCGACTGACGACATAAAAAAGTACTTCGCGACGTCGCTGGATTACTCCTTTGAGGGAAAGGTCATCATCGAGGAGTTCATAGACGGGCCGGAGGTGTCCGTCAACACATACATGCAGGACGGCGAGATGAGATTCGCTCTGGTCAGCGATCGCTACGCCTTTGATGAACTGCCGGGAGGCATCATCAAGGAGCACAGGGTGCCGACGTCTTTCGCGGACAAGGAGACCGAAGAGAAGACGAAGGATCTGTGCAAAAGGGCGGCAGCTAAGATAGGCGTCAGCAACGGACCATGCTACTTCCAGATAAAGCTGAAAGGCGGCAAGGAGCCGGTCATCATCGAAGTCACGCCGAGACTCGACGGCTGCCACATGTGGAACCTCATAAAGCACTACTGCGGAGCGGATCTTCTTGAGGCCTGCTTCAGACATCTTCTTGAGGGCGAACAGGTGCTCACGGAAGAATATGAAATGCCGCGTGAGGAATACAGCCTTGTGTTCATGAGCAGAGAGCCTAACACGACATTCGCGGCTTCGGACTTTGATGTTTCAGACGCAGAGTTCGTCTGCTACTACTATAAGGATGGGGACAGGGTACTGAAGATAAACGGATACATGGAAAAGTGCGGATACGTCATCCGCAAAACAGGACGCGTTATTTAATACGGAGGACAAACGTGGGAATACAGAAAAAGCTTAAAAACGTCTATACGGTCTGGTACCTTCTGACTCTCAAAAGAACATTTGAAGGCGACCCTAAGAAGATCAAGGCGGATCAGAACCGCAAGATCCACAAACTGATGAAGAGGGCGTACAGGATCCCTGTTTACAGGGAGAAATTTGAAGCGTCTGGGACGACGCCAGATGATTATCATTCGGCTGAAGACCTGGTGAAATTCCCTACGCTCACCAAGCCTGAACTCAGGCTCTGGATGCAGAACGAGTGGGACAGTCTGACACCTGAACAGCAGGAAGACACCAACATCCTAAGCACGAGCGGATCGTCCGGCACACCTCTCAAGATGCTTTACACGCAGAAGGAGCAGGCATGCAGCGACGCCAACTGGGCAAGGGCTCTCGCCGCGGCGGGTTACAGGCCGCTCAGGGGAAAGATGTACTCGTTCTCCACGAGCCACAAGGGACCGCGCAAAAAGGACAGGGACTCCATAATCCAGAAGTTCGGACTGATGCGCCGCAAGGTGGTCGGAGAGGACCACATAGTCGGTGACGGCATAGCCGATCTCATCAACGATATAAACGAATACAAGCCTGATCTCATCTGCCTGAGGCGCAACGTAATGGTCAGGATGGTCGCTTACGCGGAATCCCACAACATGAGGATCCACAAGCCGTCGTTCTACGCGCCTATCAGCGAGATGGTCGATGACGTGACGCGCAAGATGCTGGCCAAGGCTCTGGGGCCGGGACTCATTGACGCGTACGGAGTGTCCGAGATGGGCAGCTTCATCTATCAGTTCCCTCACAAGGACTTCCGCTACGTCGCAAACGACATCGCGGTCGCCAATGTGTACAACGACAAGAACGAGCTTGCTGATGACGGACGCATCGTCGTGACTTCGCTCTACAAGCACACCTATCCTCTGATCAATTACGAGACGCTCGATTTGGGAAAGTCGTACATTAAGGACGGCATCAGATACTTCACGGACATCGAGGGCCGTATGAACGATCTGGTGAAGCATGAGGGCGGAGCGGATTCATCCGCGCTGCAGCTGATGAGGATAGCCAACCATACCGTGGGGCTTTCGCAGTTCAGGTTCATAGAGGAGACCTACCACGACATGAAGATACAGCTCGTGGCGGATCCGTACAACAAGTCCATGACAAAAGAAGAGATCGAGGACCGCTTCATAACAGAGGTCACCAAACTCTACGGAGATGAGTTCAAGATCACTATAGAGTGGCTCGACGAGCTGCCTCCGGAAAAGACGGGCAAGCAGAGATGCTTCGTGTGCAACGTGAAATAGCATGGATATAGCGGTAACAGGCGCGAGCGGCTTCATAGGCATGGAGCTGCTCGCTGTATTGAATAAAAGGGATGATGTCAGAGTCATAGCGCTGACGAGGGACGCTTCTTCGTTTGAGAACAGCGAACGCTGCGTATGGAGAAGCACTGACTACTCTGCCGGCAGCCTGAAGCAGGCGCTGGAAGGCGCGGATGCCGTGATACATCTTGCCGGAGTCCGCGGCACGGAGAACGATCCCGAAAAGTTCGCGGTCAACGAGACGATGACAGAGAACATCCTTAAGGCGATGGCAGCGCGCGGCGTGAAGAGCATCGTTTTCGCCTCGACAATGTCGGTCTACAACGATGACGGGCTGATGCCGTGGAAGGAGGACGACCGTCTCGGCGGGCGCTCCCGCTATGGCGACTCAAAGGTGAACTGCGAGAACCTGATCAAAAAGTACTCGGATGAGTACGGCTTTACTTACGGCATCGCGCGCATAGCGCAGGTGGTAGGCGAGGGAGAAAAGCGGCGCGGCATGATGAACGTCTTTCTCGATACCGCGCGCGATCACGGCACCATAAAAGTGATGGGAAAGAGCGTGCTGAAGAAGCAGTATATCTTTGTGAAGGATCTAGTAGAGATACTGGCGATCCTGGCCTTGGGCAACGGGAACTGGGATACCACGAGAAATATTGTCGTGAATGCCGGGATGCAGGATGCGTACAGCAATCTGGAGGTCGCGCGCATAGTCAATGAGGTCTTCGGAAATCCGGCGCCGATAGATTATGATGACTCCTATCCTGAAAAGGGAAGACCTTTCCATATGGATATAAGCAGACTGAAGAACGATCTGGGCTACATGCCGCTTGACATGAAAGAAGCGGTGAGCTCCCTTAAAGACCGGACGGTGTAAAGCAGTGAAGAAAAAGACATTGATACTATCGATAATAATAATGCTCATCCTCGCGATGCTCTCTCTGGCGCTGATACTCCATATGAGCAGATCCATCAAAGAGACGGTCGATGAGCATACTGAAGAGACCGCAGAGGAACTTGAGCAGGAAGAGGCTGAGCGTGAGGCGCAAAAGGCAGAAGAGGAAGCCGCGATGCAGGAGATCGAAGACGCGGCAATAGCTTCTCATGTCTATTCGCACCGCGGGAGCGCCGGAGCTGAAGAACACTCCTTCAAGGCTTATGACGCCGCGATCGAGGCCGGCTCGCGCTACATTGAGCAGGACGTCGTCATCTCTTCGGACGGCATACTTTATGTGTCGCACGATGAAAACGCCGTGTATATGACCGGGTATGACGGAATGTACGAATACATGAGTTCTGAGACAATTGACAGCCTTGAGACCGACGCGGGCAATAAGATACTTCGCCTGAGCGAGGTGTTCGACAAATACGGGGACAACGTCAACTACGTGATAGAACTCAAAACAAACAGCGATGCCTGCACGGAAGCGTTCGAAAAACTGGTGGAAGAATACGGACTGGAGGACTCCGTGATCGTTCAGTCCATGCACGCGGAGACCCTCGAGTCGATCGAAAAGAAGTATCCGGACATGCCGAAGCTCTTTGTATGCTGGAATCAGGGTGATTTCGATTACGTATTGGACCTCCCGTATGTAGACATCATTTCCGTAAAATCCGATGTCGAGACGGGTATCTTCAATGAAAGCAACTGCAAGGCTGCTCACGATGCCGGCAAGCTGTTCGGAGCGTGGACTCTCAACACCGAAGAAGAGATCAAGGGAGCTATCGACATGGGTGTCGATAATTACTTTACTGATGACACGGCGCTGGCTCTTTCCATCGAAAGGGAGTACGGGCAGGAGGTCCGGAAGGCTTCCGGAGAATAAAAGGGCCGGTTATAACAGGAATCAAAAACAGACATGCGTCAGCATGTCTGTTTTGCTGTATGACGGGCATGCCGTCAATCTGTGGTGAAAGTCCACGAGGGGCGTAGCCAACGACGAACCCCAAAGCGACTCCCAAGGTTCAAATCGCG
>CACYPK010000009.1 GCA_902776285.1 uncultured Eubacteriales bacterium | reverse complement strand
TGGGGTGAACAACGTCAGTTGCTCACCCCGTGATCGCCTTTACCCCAAATATTGCAAAAGCGTCTTTTTTGCTTGACCCCCATTTAAGTTAAAGAGCCACATTCTGTGCCGCCCTACATGTTCCGCCTGGATCAGATATATAGTTTTAGCTATTTAGCTATACGCTTTCTTGAAATGAAGTATACAGCTCCTGTTATCAGAAGTATCGACCCGAGTACATAGAAGATAGTTGTTCCTATTCCGCCTGAATGCGGAAGTTCAGGACCCGGCGTATTCGGAACTATGAACAGCGCATTGTTGTCATCGCCTGCTTTAGTGTATCTTACACCGCTGATGGTCCCTTCCGTGCTTGTGATCTCTCCGTTCTCAACGGTGAATATTACCGGGTGATCCTCCAGGATGATATATCCTGCCGGCGGATCCTTCTCTTCCATACGGTACTGCCCGTCAATAAGCCCTGTGAGCGTGATCCCCTCCTCCGGAACAGTGAACCTGCTGTTCTCATCCAGCTGCTCTATATTCATTCCGTAGATGGTGTTTGCCTTTTCCCAGCTCTGTGTACTATCTTCCCTGTACTGCAGTTCAAATACGGCTCCGGCCAGATAGTTTACGCTGTCAGGCTTGTCGTCTGTCTTCCTGATATCTATATCGATAGTCGCGGACGGTTCCGTCTTGTTCACGATCGATACGGTCTCTCCCGGAACAGCTGATTCAGGGTAAATATGGTCTAATGAGAAGCCGGTAGGAATCGAACCCTCGACCTCTTCTACGTAATACCTGAAGACCGTCTCCCATTCTCCGTCGACAGCTTTCTCAGGAAGATTCTTGACCACAGATGTCCAGTCGCCTGAACCGCGGTTTATCTCAACAGCTGGGTCAAGACCTGAAAACTCAAGTTCGATAGCAGATGTGACTGAATCCTTACCGAGGGTAGCAGTCGCTACAAGCTTTGTTTCGCCTGCTTCAGACTCTGAAGGCTCGGAAATGATCTCAACCGAGATGTTCGGTTTGCCTCCGTTTCCGTCATAGCAGGACTCAAGCTGGCCATACAATTTGATAGCAGTTGATGACTCGTCAGTGACTTCTATCCTGATCCTGCGCTCAAGATCCTTGTTTCCGCTGAGAGTATCACTGATTATGGTCTGGTTGCTCGTGATCGGAGTGATTTCGTTCAGCGTATCGAAACTCCATCCGCCGCTGGTGGTCGTGATGACGACTTCAATCACAGAGCCCTTCTTTATATGAGTCTTGTCTCCGGTCAGTTCATCATTCGTAAAGAAACGTCCGTTGTTCCAGTCCGGTTTGCCGTATCCAAGATCGGATACATCAACGGAATATTGTCCGATCTTAGACCTGACAGAAGTCTGGTATAACTTGTAGGTTATTGCAGCGTCATCATCCGGAGTATCGCCTTTCCAGAACTTGTCTACCTCCAGACCTTCCGTGGAGATCTTCGTATTGTAGATCTCATGGACAGGTACTTCGGCGTCATCTCCGACCGCAACGATAGTGGATGCTTTTGCGTGATCGTCAGAATCCACTATGGTGACCTTGTATACGGTATCGATAGGTTTATACCCTTCAGGCGCTTTCGTCTCTTTCATGAAGTATTCCCCGATGCGGACACCATCGAATACGACCGTTCCCTGATCATCAGAGACCGCGGTCCATGGCTGCTTATCGCCGTCTATATTGATGAGAGGCGTACGGCAGTCTTCGTCTGTGTACAGAGCGAACTCAGCGCCCGGCACCCCTGTTCCCGAACCGTCCACCTTGGTGAACTCAAGCTTTCCATGATCAGGAACAAAGGTGTTCGAGAAGTTGAAGAATGTTGTTTCGGTATCCGGCACGGAATAATCACTGTCAAGAAAACGGCTCTTATCCAGAGCATATTCAATATGTGTCGATCCGTCACCGGCAGTCACTACTTCCTCTTCTACGGTTCCAAGCCAGTAATATACTCTGCCATCGTAGACTATCTGATCCTTGACAAATCCGCCCGCTGCCTTCTGAGCGTCATCAGCCGCATCCCAGCGGACTCCGTCAGCATTCACTGCGTCCTCAGGAACGATCTCCCTTACACGATACAGATATGATGAAGGATCACCATTGTGGCAGGCATCTCTGTCTGCCTGGGAGATCTCTGCCTGACCAAAGTTAATGTTTCCGTCTTCCGTTACACCTGTGATATATGACGTATAGCCATCATCGGAATGGTACTTCTGCGGATCATCGACAAAGCCCTCTCCGTCTTCTGTTCCGCCCGATGGCATGATGGCCCTTACCGAAGGGTCGCTTAATACCCAATAGTCTCCGTTCTTATCGCGGATAGCTCCTTCAGGAGGCGTGCCGCCGCCGGTCCATTTTTTATACTGTCCGTCAAGACCGGTCATTTCGAACTGGAACTGGTCTCTGTGCAGACGCTCGGTGCCCAGGAAAGATTTATGCGCCGAGAACTCAACGGTCGAAATCAGATTGTAGTGGATATACAGGTTGGATTCTCCGCCGCCACGTTCAAGATAGAACATATCGAAGGTGTGATATGTTCCTTTCTTGAACCGCTTATGACCTGCCACTCCCGGGATGTCTTCCCACGCGTCGTCGTCGTATTTGCCGGCAGCCTTATAAAGGTCGTCGAGCCAGAGCACGTATTCATCGTCGCCCGGATGGACAGAGTCTTTCTTTCCTGTTACGGTGACCTGGCCTGTCGCGAAATTGATATCGATCTCGGTGCGGTTGTGGATGCCGCCGCCGTCGCCGATCAGAACACCGTCAACATAGAGCCATACATCGTCGTCGCCCGAGAACTCAAACTGCATGTCCTTGTATTCCTGCTTAGGGTTGAGCACCTGCCCGTTTGCAGGCATCGAGAACTGTGTATTCAGATGCAGGCCCGACCAGAAGTTCTGAGTTCCGAACGGCCAGAACCCGCGTATCTCGGAATCGCTGGAAGTCTGTTCGGTGACATCAAAGGTCTTATCAGGATTAAGTGAAGCGGCATAATAACGGCTGTCGTAAGTGTAATAACCCTCTGAATCGACATAAAGAAGCTGGTTCACGCCGTCGTAACTTGCTTTTCCTGCATGTTCAACGGAAGGATCGAACAGATACTGCAATGACTCGCCGGTCGATCCTATAGCCTGGTTATCTGTAAGTACAGGATAGCCGTCTGAAAGTGTATTCTGAACTATCCCCTGGAACGGATCACCGTTGCCGGTATAACTGTTAAGACCGTCCTTGCCGTCCAGATTTACGCTCTCCCACGCGTTGCCGGTAGTACCGACCTTGTTTCCGTTATATACGGTTCCCGCCCATGCAGGGGAAAATTTGAGCGCGTGGCCGTGATCGGTATCATCGGTGCTGGAGTTGATGCCTTTATTATTACCGGTTCCGTTGACATGTCCATCGCCGGCCTCTGACGCACCCTGTGTCTGGTCAAGGTCGCCCCACCCCTCTCTTCCGTTAAGTTCAGGACTTACGATCCAGTAATCGAACAGATCTATGGTCGTTCCGGCAGGATTACTGATGGTCCGGACCTTATCTCCGTCCATCATTGCGTCTGCCGCGTCGGTAACGTTTATAACGATCACGGATCCGTCCTTGAGTGTGATGGTAAGCGTCTCTTCCGTATCGAAAGCCTTAAGGCTGATCAGCAGCCATTCACCGGCTTTGTATTCTTTATGATTGATATCGAGAACTTCTTTCTCAGTGAGACCGAGCGGATAGACAACATGAAGCCCGTTCTCTTTCATTACATCGGCGACCGTGCAGTCTTTGCTGAGAAGTCCGACATACATCAGCTCAGGATCGCTGAATTCAACAGTTTCGACCTGATCGAGGAAGTCGGCTGTTGCCTTGACCTTATCTGTCTCTTTCTCAGCGGTGATACCAAGTTCCTCGGTGAGCGTGCCGAGACTGATCGAATCTCCGCCGCTGATGCTGAATTCTCCGCCGTTTTCGTTATAAGAGAAGTCAACTGTATAAACGACCGCATATACGGAAAAACTGCCTGCTTCGAATGTTGTCTCAGTAAGGCGGTCTTTTTTATCAGTATTTACCTCTACGATGTCACTGCTGAGGACCTCAGGTTCAATTTCGCCGCTTTTCTTGTTTTCAGCAAAATGGATGACCTTCAGACCCTCAGGTTCCTTTACGTTCATGGACCTTGAGGTCTTTTTATCGTATTCGATCTTTACACTGACAGAATCTTCCGGCGTGCCGAGCTCTTCTCCGTCCACAACGAGCTTTATATCGTAAAAGTGAGCGAACTTCAGCTTTTTTGCTGATTTGTCATCGCTGTTCAGGGCATCAAGTGAGTCGCTTTCATACTGCTTATAAGTCTGAGGGTCTGTATCTTCATCGATCTCCTTTACGATGACTTCAGTGCCTGAAGGCAAAACATTCTGCTTGTCAAGAACAGTTACAGTATATCCATCGCCGCTGAAAGTCAGCGGATCGGAACCGGTCCCCTCTTTGTCAGCTTTATCAGGATCCCTGTCTTTGTTGTCGGATGAAGCTTCTTCTGAAGCCTTTGCTGCACCGTCTTTTACTGGTTTTTCCGTGTCTGCTGTATCAGATGTTTCAGATGCGCTTCCGTTCTCTTCCACGGTCGGCTCATCAATAGACTGTTCCGCAGATTCCTGAACCACGTCTATCCCGCCCTGCTCCAGAGCCTTAGCCCTGTCAAGCGTAAACGCAGGCAGGATCAGCATGTAAGTGGTCGCGAAAACAACTGCACATGAAAGAGCCAGCGCAAGTCGGCGCTGCTTCTGTATGCTTTCGGCGAAAGCCCGTAGTATACTTTTCAGCAGATAAACTATATTATTCTGGTTCTTCATGCGTTCTTTTTTGAAAATATTCAGTACATATATTTTAGCACAAACAGGATCTATTAATAAGTATTCTGAAGCATTTTTAATGCCTGAACCTCGGTATTTGCAAGGCTTCTAGATGTTGTACGGCTAACAATCCATTATTAACGAAAGAGGCTGACAATAAAAACCACATCACCCGAAAAAGCAATGTGGTTTTTTGAAGTGTTTACTTTTGTTTCATTACTTCATTCCTTTGTGAACCTTTATATTAGGCATAGTAGATTTGTATCCCCTACTTCTGTACTCTTCTGTGTGATACGAAGTAAATACCACATCCAATCACAAGAATCGATCCGAGAACATAGAAGATCGTAGTACCGATACCGCCGGAATTCGGGAGAGAAGCACCGGATTCATTGCCAATCTCGAAGTTAGCATTGCTGGTATCTGTCGCAGCATGGAAAGTGACCATATCATCCGGAGTTGATTTAGGTTCCCATGTAGAAGGTGCTCCGGTCCCCGGCTCAAGCCAGATAACATTTCCATTACTGATCTTGAAGTATACCTTCAAGTCTTCCTGCATAATATACCCTTGTGGAGCAGATTTTTCAGTCAACTCGTAGTATCCATGTGTTAGTCCTGATACAGAAACAGATCCATTATCATCAGTTGGTCCAATATCTGTATTTACTCCATCAAGAAGAGAATTATGCGTTTCCGGTGACACCGGTGGTTCATCAGCAATTTGTCTAAGCGTAAAGATTGCACCAGAAAGTTTTTGGCTCGTATCATTTACATTGACTTTAATAATATCGATCGTGACAGGAACTTCCTCATAGGTATTTACCAAATTTGCTATATTTAGAGATTCATGGCTGTCATAAGTAGCAACAAATATTGCTTCATTGGATGAGGCATTCGCGGTAAATTTTACAACTGCTTTCCCGTCCTTTTCTCCGAAGACAATCGTTTTGTTGTCATAAGTAAAACCTTCCGGATGCTCTTCGATACTGAAATAAGTCGCTGGTTTTTTTATACTTCCCTGTCCAGGCCAATTCTCCTCAATAGCTTTTCTCTGTAACAGATTCAGAGGCTTCTTGGAAATTACCAATGATCCCTGATGAGCTGTCAGCGCAGTGAGTAGAATGTCATCGTCAAGAAGGAAAAATGCTCTATCGTACTCACTGTCAGATGTTATTCTTTGAGTATGTATATCTTCGCTGATCGTTACCTCCGGAGCTGTCACTGTCAAATCATGATAATCCGATGCAGTTGAAGTGATAGTTGTTCCGTTCAGGGTTGCGCTCTGCCAGTCAGCTCCAGCAGCTTCATCGTAATGACTCTCCTGGATTCTGAAATCTTTTGCTTCAGAATCGATATCGCCTACTACCCAGTGCCAGGTGAAACCATCTTGAGTGAAATTAATGGTCTCTCCATTTTCACCGGTTGCCATATGATTTTGAAGTGTTACTGTTTTAGTCTGCGTTCCTACTTTATACTGAATGTGGAGTTCAAAATTTGCAGGTACCTGTGAAATATCGTACAGTCCCTGGAACTTCTTCTCAACATCGATCACTATCTTATCAGGACCGTTATTCTCGTCGTAATTATTGGTGATCGAAGATAATGCAGGACTTGATGTTGTATTATCTTTCGTTACAGTTACCTCGATCGGATTCTCAACAGGGAACATAACAGGATTTGAAGACTCTACTTCCTTGATCCAATATTTACCCGCCAAGAGTTTGACAGCATCGCTGCTGACAGCCTGTCCATCTGTTCCGATAGTAATAGTGATGATTAAGTCTTTATCTTCAGCATCAGGTGCAGCATCAGGATCCTGAACTGCAGATCCTGTACTACACTGCGCATCCGTATAGATTTTGAACTTGTAATCACCTGCGAGTTTTGATTTCTGTTCGTCGGTTAGATCCTGATCACTGCCATTATACGTAACTTTCTTTTCGATTTTCAGATAACCGAATGGAACACGGTTGACTATTTCCTGTGTACCGGATATTGATGTCTCAGCGTCAGAAGCGGAATTGATCACATTGCCGTTCAGATCCTTGTAAATCACAGTAGTTCCTTCAGGAGCCGTATTGCTCACCTCTTCCAGATAGTAGGTGTAGTTGAAAGAAACTTCGTGATCAACACCTGCAACACTACCTCTTCCAAATGTAGGCAGATTGTTGAATATGTACTGCCATGTATCCGTGCCAATCGGAAGAGTAACCTGATTGTTAGTCACATTGTCGCCGCTATAGCTGAAATCAGGATCCGGCTCAGTAATCGTTTCAAAGGTGTGAATAACACCACCGCCCGAGTTGCCATAGAACTGCTGTCCGGCAACGTTGATACTGCGAATCGCTTCACCATTTTCAGAATCGTCAATAATATAGAACGTAGCTGATCCACCGGATGCCGGCATAGTGATCGACTCGGAAACTATATTGCTGGAAACATAATCCTTATCTACTCTGTTTCCGTTGACTACGCAGTCTTTACTGCCTTCGTAGCCATCAACATATCCCCATGAAACAGTCGCCTGAGAGCCTGCAATGAGATCATATTCTTTATATACATGGGTCTGATTGTTGTGAATCCATCCAACAGTAAGATGCGAAGATTCACGTCCCTGACCTTCTATTTGCTGCTCAGTATACTTCTCATAGGTTCGAATCCGCTTGATTTCAAATTTAGCGGTCACGCCAACTGGAGCATCGATGTTCTGCTCATCTGCATTCTGCCACACTTTATTCAGTCCAAGATTTATTGGAGCAGGTTTTTCATTAAGAATGCGCACTCCGTTAACAACATCTACGCCGTCAATAGTAACTGCAACTCTTACCTCTCCGGTTCCCTCGTCAACATATACTCTGACAGTATGAACAGTATCATCAAGAGGGTATCCTTCCGGCGCATGTAGTTCCTTCAGATAGTATGTTCCGAGAGGAATATCTGAAAACTGTACACGCCCATTCGCATCCGACTCTGCGACATATGCTCTGGAAGGTCTGTTTTTCAACTGTTCCATCAGCGGCTCCGTGCAGGCACTGTCTTTATAGATTCCAAATACCGCACCTGCAAGTTTGTTACTAGTATTGTCTTTGTCGACTTTGTCAAAATGGATGTCGCCATACTGAGTCAGATTAAACTTGATCATGCAGTTGGAATCGCAGCCTCCTCGTTCAATATAGAACACTTGAAGCGTATGCTTTTTCCCGTCATATAAGTTCGAGAAATCAAATCCGGTCTGCGCCTGACCGTTGACCTCAACAGTTCCATCCTGGAAATTGATCTTACCGGAGGTAGGCTGGTGAATTCCACCGATATCCATGGCAAGCTTTCCGTCTATGAATACCCACAAATCATCATCGCCGGAGAACTCAAAGATAATAGGATTGCCATTTGTATCCACAACAGCCTTTGGATCCTTAGGTAAACTGAAGTCGACACTCATCGACATACCGAAATGATGGTTCAGAGTCTTGTTCCAGTTTACATACTTGTCATAGTTTTCGTCATATTCATGGAACGGGAAGAAACCAATCGGCTTATTAGCTTCCTGCGAAGCTTGTTCGCCTCCATCACCACGGAGTTTTTGCTTATATGTTGTTTCATAAACATCAAATCTTTTTGTTTCCGGGTTGTAGTAAGCATAATTTTTATTACTGTCATAAACGTAGTAATCACCCTCTTTTTTAAACAACCCATCTATGTTATTCGTTCCATCAGATCCCTGCATAACCTGTCTGTCAGTTGTATTCAAAGAAGGATCAAATAAATATGCTAATGTTTCGTTGTAACCGCTAAGCTTCGGATATCCTCCGGAAAGGTTTCTTTCAACAATACTGGTTACTCCGTGTTCTACATAATTATTTAAAGAACCATGATAACCATTAGTTATTCCGCTTCCCCAGAACTTAAGCGCATGCCCATTGTTTATTCCGTGACTTGTGAATGCGCTTGTTGCAGGATTATTGTTGCCAAAGTCATAGTTGTTAAATCTATCATCCAAATATCCATCCAAATCATAATCAAACAGATTAAGCTTTAGTCCTATGCTGTTATTACTAACAATACCATCTGCTTCAGTTAATACGCGTGGATGCGGAAGATCCTGCTCCTCTCTGGCTGGCAGAACTCTGATTGTTTTAACATTGTTCACAGGATTGCCGTTATTCCAGTCATTCCTGTGGCACATCCTGAATGTTCCCGGTGTCAGTGCTTCTACTACTTTATAGTCATCACGATTATTATGCTTTGTTTCAGATACAACGCTTCCAATGTCCGTTACCCATATATCACCGGCATTTTGCATATAGATTACATCGCCAACATAAATTACATCCGGAAGGTTGTATACATTATTGTACATGTTAGAACCTTGAACCATGTAATCTGAGAATGAATCTGTTTCAAATTGCATAACAATTCTGTCATCATCAACAGTACTGTCAACATCATTTATGAATTCAACAGCGCCTTCATCAGTAATATGAACGATATTGCATTTTGTTACTTTTTCACTTCCAGAATCATCAACAGTAATCTCCTGGCCATTTAGCATTATGCTGCCAGCCTTTTCGCCGGATGAAGTTTCTTCCGATGCATTTTCCGATTCTTTAGTCACGTCATTTTCGAACATGGACTGAACCAACTGCATTTCTACTTTCACAGTACTGCCTTCTTTAGGCTCAATTTTTTCGCCGTTTGAAACAATACTGATATCAAACTGAACAGGATCAGTAATCAGTTCCGATTCAGACTTGGACTCAATTTTCTTATTAGCAAGTTCAACATTCTCGGAATACTCCTCAGAATCAGATGTGATTTCTCTTACTTCAAGCTCTGCATCTTCAGGAATCTCTGCTGTTTCATCATAGGTAACAATGATTTCATATTTTTCACCCTTGGCTGATATAGCATAAGTCTTCAGTTGAGCGTCTGTTACATTTACTTCAAACACATCGCCATTCTTCATGGTGATAGTCAGTTTTTCCTCTGAATCGAAAGGCTTAAGGCTTGTAAGAGTCCAGTCAGGCTCATCTCCCGTTGCTTTTTCAATGTTTATGAGTTCATCATCAGTGAATTCGACTTTATCGATCTCATTCATGAATAAGGCCGACTCATCAGGCTCAGTATTCTTGTCATCCTTTATTACTTCAAGTGTCTTAAGCAGTTCCTTGAGTGAAATGGAACTGTCGCCTTCAAGGCTATACTCATATGATTCACCATCTACAGAATAACTAAAATCTACAGTATAAATGACAGCATAAACGGAGAAGCCTTCCGCCTCAAACGTTGTTTCTGTGAGATGGTCCTTACTATCGGTATTAACGTCTACGTTCTTGCTGTCAAGTATTTCCGGTTCAATCTCTCCTGTCTTCTTGTCTTCGGCAAAATGAATGACATGGATCTTATCAGAGTCCTTTACAGGCATGGATTTGGATATTTCGTTTTCATACTCTATACTGACGCTTACAGCGTTGTCTGTGTTGATTTCTTTACCATTGGAGACAAGCTTAATGTCATAGAAGCGAGCGAATTTAATATCTGTAATGGAATTAGTGCCCTCATCATCATTTACTGCTTTGATCGAATCCGATATGTATTTCTTATAATCCTTTGAATCAAGTTGCTCATCTATTTCTTCTACTTTTATTTCGGTATTTGCAGGCAGAACATGATTCTTATCAACTACAGATACTTTATAATTCTCACCTTCAAATGTAAGAGAATCATTGTCTTTTGCATTAGTCTTTTCGGTCTTATTATCAGTAACTTTGGTCTTTTCCGGTTCTCTCTCTTTATTCCTTTCGGATGTTTCTTCCTTGGCAACTGCTTCTTCTGTTGCAGTTGTTTCCTCAGTTGTTACAGGTTCTTTATCTGAAGAATCATCAACGTCCTGTACTTCAGAACTGACTGTGTTTGCGGGTATGTCAATTCCCCCCTGTTCAAGGGCTTTGTCCTTCTCAAGTGTAAAGGCCGGTAATATGAGTACATAGGTTGTAATGAATACAACAAAGCAAGCAAGTACAAGAATGATCTTGCGCTGCTTTTTCATGTTCATTACAAGCGCATATATTAACTCTTTTAATCTGTCTATAATATGCATTTTCTTACCTCTTTAAGTTCCTTGAGAACTTTTCTTACCCCTTTTTTATCTATTTAATCCGCGTTACATCCTACAACGAATTCTGTATGGTCATCAGTCTGGTAGCACAGCATCAGATCATGATCTGCTTCGTCCCATTCCTTCAGATGAAATTGTGTCAATACCCTATAGCTATAACGGACTCCGTCGACATCAGTGAAAGCCACGGTGTCGCCAGGTTTTGCTTTGGACAATTTGCGGAATACGTCGTCACGTCCACCTGAGAGTTTAAAATTCCCCTTTACAGGCGATCCGCTGACGATGGTGGCAAATCCTTCCTCTTCGTATCCTTCGGCCGCTACAGGCGCCATCAGATCGATTGACGGCACCTCTATGCAGCCTGCTATATCGATCTCATCGATACTTATGACGGGGAGCGGGTCCCTTCCCAGTCCTTTTGATACACCGGTGTCGACTCCCAGATTGGGAATGAGCATCTTCATCTTGCTCAGCACATCGGCAGCGTGTCTGCCCGACTGCTGTATCTGAAGATATGTGTATCCGCCATAACCAATTGCTGCAATGATAAGCAGCAAGATCGATAGTCTCAGAATTTGTTTTGTCCCTTTTTTACCCTTCATCTGTTATCGAAGATCCTACCGTGGCCGCCTCCTCATTGTCTCTGCGTCTCTTTATGAGAAGCGCTGCAAGAGCAATTGCCAGTACTACAACGCATCCGGTACCGATGGCTGCAGCCTTGATAAGCTGACGCTGGGAATCGGTCAGGCCCTGATCCTGCGGCAGTGCCTCAGGTGTATCGCTATCCTCGATCTTGATCTGATCAGGCTCTGAAGCCTGTGGTGTAGGGTTGTCGTTGATAGTCGTTCCGTCAGCGACAGCATCACCGCCGGCACCGGCACCGGCTCCGGCGCCATTAGCGTTGTTTGCGCCTGCTCCGCCGCCGTTTATATATTCAATAGTCGTTCCCGTGGCAGCAGCCTTGGTGTATACGAAATCAAAGACATTTTCTGATTCGTCTGCCTTAAGAGTACGTCCGATGTTGTACGCGTCAGGCTTGTACCCTTCCACATACTGATAGGATACGACAGGAGTGTCGCCGACCATCCCGTAAAACTCCCCAGATGGAAGAAGATCGTTTCCGCCTTCGTCAACATAGTTGACAGTATACTTTACAAGGCCTCCCTTCATTCCGTAAGCGACCGTGAATGAAGCATCTCCATCTACTTTGAATTTGTAGCTTACGAGCTGCAGCTGGCTGATCTCATCGTTGTCATGTCCGGCAATCTTAAAGCCCCTGGCATAGTATTTATCTGCCACGTCGCTGTTGATCACCGGCTTATATTCAGCAGAATTGATGTCAAGCGTCACTTCATCGCCCAGATGCAGTCCGCTGATGACTTTTGATGTGGATCCTCCACTGAAGGTACCTGATTTGCCGGAATATACAGTGACAGTATATGTAACATCGGCGTCGTCTGTATCAGCGAAAACTGACATGCAGGAAAGTCCTGCGGCCATGATCAGGGCAAGGAAGATAATGAAGAGTTTATTTAACTTTTTCATCATTGCCTCCTTTCTGCTTTCTGAAAAGCCATGCAAGGACTATGAGCAGCAGTCCGCTCACCAGGAATATGGCTGACCACATTATGAGGTCACTGTGATCGCCGGTATATACTCTCTTGCTTTTCTTTGATACTTTTTCTACAGCAAATCTGAGATTCAGTTCGCCGTCGGTATCCATGTAGTCGTTAACTTCGGTCTCGCCGTCGAACGCGACATGCAGCACTACTTTTCCGCTCTCATTCTTACTGAGAGTCTGGATGTAGAACCATTCATCGAGCGCGTTTGTGGCAGGTTCAAGTCCTTCGATTTCTTTACCGGAATCGAGGTCAGGGACCGCACCGTTCTCGCCGCCCACTTCGTCGCTGCTGAAGAGCACTTCACTGTCGCCGTTCTTGTCATAATGGGTCAGCTCGTAGGTATAGCCGCCGTTTTCAGCTTCGCCTGTGCCGCTCACCTTCTTTTTGGCAGAAGTCTTCTCGAGCGTCTGAACAATGCTGTTTTCCATGTACCAGTCGGTATCGTCACCGGACTCATTCGTATATGTGACAGTGAATGTGACGTCATCGCCCGGCTGCAGGTCTTCTACGGCCTTTGCTATTGTAGAACTGCTGAACGTGCTCTCGATGTCGTTCCCGTCATAGCTGCATGATCCTTTATGCGAAGTGCTCTCAGCAAATGTTGAGAAAGTGCCGCCAAGGATCAGCGCCAGCGATATCATGAGGACCGGAATGATGTTATATCTTTTCTTCATATCGGCACCTCCTATTTGACCGTCAGCGTGCCGCTGCCCGTATTGTCATTATAGGACGCGGTAACATTGCTGACTCCCCACTGGCTCTTTATAGCGTCATTTACGTTATGAGTCTGTATGGCCTGTACGTCCGCTTCGATAAAGAATACGCAGTCGTCATACTGATACTCATATTTGTAGACTTTCTTAGTCTTTTTTCCATCCGCGTACGTTTCTTCCGTCGTATTGACTTTTCCGAGATCAATGATCTCCTTGTCAATGCTGACCTTGTCGAAGAGAAGCGACGAAGTCGCGTCCGGATCCAGGTCCTTTTTATAGTAGTAAGTGCTGGATTCTGCGGTCTGTTCTTTGCTATTGAGCGTCCACGCGCCGCTGTTGTAGCCCTCTTTACCTTTGTAATAGAGATGTATACGTGACGGTTTCAGTTTTGATGATTTCACAAGCACAGGATTACCGCTGTCGTCTTTTACTACATTGCCATCGGCATCCTTTTTAGGCTCCATCCAGTATTTTCTGACTGTGAGCCTAACGAACTCATCGATGTCGCTGCCGTTCTGCGCAGCGATTTCTTCCTTATACAGCTTGCCCGGTTCAATGGATCCCAGAACCTCGTCCTGTCCGTCTTTGTGCTCATAACCAAGCGTGACAGCGAGTTCTCCGGTCACCTTGCTTCCGCTGTCCAGGTCATTTTTGTGACCTGCGCGCTCGCAGACATCCTTGCCGTTCTCAATGAGATGCACCTGCAGGTGATTGAGATAGAAGTGAGCGATGTAATATTCACTCTGTATGTCGAAAACGGTCTTCGCTGCCGCGAAAGTCCCGGCACCGAGGAACAGTGCTGCCGCTACAAGCAGAGCCAATGAGCGTTTTGACATTTCTGATCTTATCTTCTTCATGCCGTCACCTCCCTACTTATCGCTGATGGAATCTATCTTCCATCCTTCAGGGACAGCTACCTTGTCACCGTCATAAGTGACTCTCTGAGACTCATGCACGACAGTGATCTCAAAGTCGATCGGATCACCCGGATCGATCTCTCCGTTTACCTCTACCTTGAACATGGACGCTTCAGCACCGGCAGGTAAAACTTTCTTGTAGTACCAGAAGCCGTCCGTACCTTCCAGCCAGTCGGTATTACCGGTGGAGTTCATGGTCATGTGGTTTTCATCACCAAATACTTTGAGACGCACAACCATATCGGTGTCGCCTGTGTTCTTGATGGTGACTTCTTTATTATTGCCATCAAACTCCTCATCGACCTCTGTTTGTCCGCTAAGTTTGACCACAGCGCCGCCCTTTGCATTCTCATAGTCTGTAAAGTAAGCCATGGTAAATCCCACGCTTGCCGTAAGACACAGTATGAGGCTCAGCGCTATGACCAGTTTCCTTTTGTTTCTCATTGTCGCTTCCTCCCGTGTCTGTTAGTCGTTATCTTCTTCTGCCGGCTCCGAGCCGCCGTCCTGTACCGGACCCTGTCCGTGTTCGTACTTGTTGACGACGCCTCCGCCAGGTCCGTGACCGCTATGTTTGTTATTTGCTTCAGCCTGCCATCCAACTACATAGGTCGTTTCTCCATCTGAGTCAGTCTTGGTAATATCGGTTATCACAATATCACCATCCTGCACGTAGTTGCCGGAATACTCTTCGGTAACTTCTATCGTCTCGACAGCGACCGGAATGTTGTTCAGCACGGCCTCTTTTGTCACACCCTCATTTTTCTCGAAGGATATTCCGATATGGTTGGTGTAGATTACTTTATCATTTGAGTCCCTGCCTACGATCTTGAATGAGAACGCTACATTCTGCCCGTCATCGACATAACCGTCGATGGTTTTCTTAAGCTTAAGCATCTTGCTGACATACTCATTGGTAATGGTGAATGACTCAGTTTCGTCAGTGACCTGCTGCGGCAGGTACGTAGTGTTATAACTGCGGAGCATCGGTGCCTGCTTTTTAGCGTCAGCGTCAGGTATTTCGTCCTCGTCCCTGATCTCTACCACACTCCAGCCCGCGTCTCCGGCAACAGGCTTGAAGTTCTTCTTTACGGTTTCGGTACCATCTGCATTTATTATGTAATCAATGCTTACTACCTCGTCATCAGTTGATGCTGCGGCGTCGGCACCGGAGCTGTAATGAACTTTATGTTTCCAGCTGAATGAGTAGCCGCTTTCTTTATCGAGGATAACAGTATCGACAAGAGTCGATCCATACATTATCTTTACTGCGACTTTAGCAGGTCTTACGTAATCGGATACGTCTCCATCACCTTCCCACATCTTTACAACATTGTGGTCAAACACGATGTCTCTTGAGATCATCTTTACTCCGAGGGAGTTGTCAAAAGTGATGGTCTTATCGTCATCGAGAACGCTGACGAACATCGGCTGAGGCGTCCAGAGCTTGCCACCTATCTCTTTTGACCTTCCTACAAGAAGATAGAGGCCGTTTCCTTTGTTAACGGTGATATTGAACGAAGCTTTTCCGTCATCACCGAAAGTTGCCGTTGCGGTCTGCGCTTCAGGTTTGCCTGAACTCATACTGTTGATGTATGTGGCCAGAGTGTTCGCCGTATCAAGCCAATCCTGACTCCAGTCCTTGTCAGATGTCGTCCCCTGATCATAACTGGAAGCTGTAGCAAGTTTCTGTGAAACTCCGGCGTCGGCATACTTGTCATCGAGGTTGAAGATCACCTTTCCATTTGCGTCATGACCGTATTCGCCAACCTTGTACAGTTCAAACGTGAACTCCGTGCCGGATTGCCAGGAATCCTGATTGCCGACATTAACCGTAACGGTACCGCCCGCGTACGATTGCATTTGAGGCAGACATGCCAGACCCGCCAACAGCAGGGTCAGCACAGCTACTAACAGCGTTTTTTTGATTAGTCGTTTTCTCGTTTTCATTTTCCGAGTCCCTTTTCTTCAAGGTATAGCTTTTTAAAGTCTTCTGAGTTGAAACGTTTTGCTCTTCTCGTAGATATAAATAGTAGTATAAGCAGCAGTATTATCGACGGTACTGCGAGGACCGGGGCTATGTATATCGGCTCGATCTGTATGCCGTCCGCCGTGATATCCGCTGTTCCATTAACATTTGGTATTCGGTGTCCTCTGACAAGCAACCTGTGAGTATTGACTCCGTATGGCGTACAAGTAATAAGTGTGCAAAGATCTTCGCCTTCTATGATCTGTAGATCTGACAGGTCATCCGGAAGGACCGTTCTTATCTGGTCGCACTCATATGTCAGCGTCTCGTTGAGGACCGATATGGTCCAGGTGTCGCCTTCCTTCATCTTGACGATGTCTGTGAAAAGCCTGGCCGACGGAAGACCCCTGTGTCCGGATATAAGACAGTGGGTGCTCTCCCCTCCTACCGGAAGCGATGATGGTTCCAGATGCCCGATGGCTACCTGAAGGATCGCCTCATCGGTACCGTGATATATAGGGCAACGGACATGGAACTTGGGAATACTTACAAAGCCTATGATCTGTGAGCCTTTTATCGTTAAAGTGTTGTTGTACTCCGCCAGTTCAGCATCCGTCATTGACCATCGCATCCCTGTTTCAGCAAGCCGCTTATTATAGTCCCTTGCTTCCTTCATAACGGAATCATATTCATCCTTGCTCATATGGCTGACAGCCTCGGTATAGGAAGCTATCGCGCGCGTTTGGTGAAATGAATTCCAGTAATTAGCTACAGAAGGATATGCTAGCAGGAAGACGCCGACAGCCATTCCTGCCGCCATCAATACTGTTACGAGATTCTTACGTATCCATGCTTTCATTACCTGATAACTTTTCCTTTTGCCTTTGTACGAAATTCCGGAAACTGATCCAGCCTGATCCGTCCCTGATAGACCGATCAGAAACCGCAGGCCCGTACAGGGCATTCTGCAAATAAGCCGTATTAGATAAATGAAGAAAAATGAGTGAGGGGATATTCCCCATTCATCTCGCGCCGGCTAAGCGCGTTTGCGGTGGAGCGGAGCCGCGGACCCCGCTCCACCGAAGTCCTCTTCCTACCTGAAGATATCGATATCAGATATCTTCATAGAATGATGCTTAGTTGTTCGTTCTCTTTCTGGAGATAAGAACGATTCCGCATCCGATCACGAGCAGTGAACCGAATACATAGAAGATGACCGTACCGATACCACCTGTCGAAGGAAGTGTGGCGCCGGAATTGTTCTCAATGTCAGCAGTCAGTGTTCCAGCTTCTGTGTCCGATGTAAACTCTAATGCCGTGCCAGTAAGTGATGACACTGTAGCTTTATCTCCTTCGATACTATATTCAGCACTGATTGTGAAAGTTAATGGATTAGGATCCATCTCATTATAGCCGGTAGGGACTGCAGTCTCTGTAAGCTGGTATTCTCCCTGCCCAAGACCATTGAATGAGAACTGAGAACCTGCAGATGTTCCTTCTTTTCTGTCAACTACAACCCAAGTACCATCATCAGCTTTCTTTTCAAGCTTGAAGTCAGCTCCTGTAAGTGCGTTGCCATCGCCGTCAACCTTGTTGAGGATTGTCTTGAATGTCAGAACGATAGTTGTGTCATCCGGTGTGTGTCCAGGGTTTCCATCACCTGTCTGATTCGGATTGTTTGAGTAATCAACGTGGAACTTGTTAGGATTTCCGGCTTCGCCAATTACAGCGTTGTTGTTGACTTTTGCAGTATAGGTGACCTTTACGACATCTCCGCCCTTTAAAGCTTTAGCAAAATCGTTATCAACGGATTTGAGATCGGCAATCTTATACTCGTACTTCTGACCACCTGTATAAGATGTTCCGGAAACAGCAGCGAAGTTTATAGCTGTTCCTTCTGTATCAGAAGCTCCGTAGAAGATTTTGGCGTCGCCATTGTAGGTGAGGCCCTTTGACATATCATCGACGAAGTTCAGATAGAAATCCTTGTAATCCGCATAGTTCGCCGGAAGCTTAACTGTCAGAGTGTACGGCACATCCTTACCGATATCTGTGTCTGTGATCTTGGCAGAATCACCGATAGTTTTATCAGATTCAGTCGTTGAATCCTTCGGCTCTAATGTAAGGTCATCTTTCAGAACTTTAAACATATATAGTGTATACGTGTCAGGATCCTGAAGGGAGTTATCTGTATCCTTGATGATATAGTAACCTTCAGCTAACGATGCAGATGCTTCTTTTCCCTTACCGATTTCGGCAATTGGTGTGCCAGTTAAATTTACAAATTGAGTTAAATCGGCAATCTTAGCCTGATCATCAGCATATGTTTTCCCCTCAATTGTTTTTAACTTCTCCATATCAGCCTGGCTTACTACTTTTCCTGTTTCTCCCACAGCATTTAAGCCATATTTCAGGTTTGTCAGTGCGTTGCCGTCAGCGTCACCGGTAAACACCTGATAGATCTGATAAGTGTGGTTAGCCCTATCGGATGGAGCTGTTACAGTATGATTACCAGCAGCGAATACTGAAACGCTCATTGCCAGCACCATCGCAAAAGTCAGAAACAGAGTTACAACTTTTTTAATGTGTTTCATAAAAACCTTCCTTTCTGCCCTCATCAGGCATATTACTATGGCCAATCGGCCCATTTTGTTTAATGGCCTCGCGGCCATAGTTCATGCCCCGAAGGGCAAAATTGTTTTTGCGCTGCCTCTTACCCTCGGCAGCCCGGGTATCATTACCCGCAGGCCTCCCCTCAGAGTCTGCGGAGTTTTGACCAAAGCCTGATATATGCCATCATACTTATATTTATGGTAGCAACTGTGCAGTCACAGTTACCGTCATCTGACGACACTTTTTTTGACATTCAGTGGACCGGCCCTATCCTTGTAAGCGGCCAGATCCTGAATACTATCTTTCCTACTATCTGTTCAGACGTCACGCATCCGACGGCCCTGTGCCTTGAGTCTATGGACACGCTTCGGTTGTCTCCCAGCACGAATACTCTTTCATCAGGCACCTGATAAGGAAAATCTATGTCCGGTTCGCCGAATGCCTTTTCCGTCAGGTACGGTTCGTCTACGAGCTGCTGATTGACGTATACGTTGCCGTCAAGATCGATATCGATCCAGTCGCCGGAGTTGGCCATGACGCGTTTAACGAGGATGTTATTATTATAGTAGAAAGCTACGATATCCCCTGTCTTGAACTTCGATCCTTTTACCGATACTACCAGTTCTCCGCTCTTCAGCGTGGCGTTCATGGACTCTCCGTATATGCGCAGTACCGGCAGGAACAGCATCGCCACCAGTATCGCCAGCGCGGCCACTACTATCAGGATGTTCGTGGTACTGATAATCGACTTTCTGAGCCTGTCAAGATAGGAAACCTTCTCGTAGGCCTCGCGTATCTCGGGAGTCTCCGGGAGCGCGATCATTTCTTTGTTTTGTGCGGGGTCGGTCCTCATTTGCGGCTCCCTGTATCATCGGCATTCTGCTCAGCTATGCGCTTGACATTTCTCAGATAGATAACAGCGGCTTTCTGAGCTTCTTCAAATACATTGGTGACCACAAGTGACGCTTCCGCTATATTGCCTATCTTGCTGAGCTCAAAATCTCTGTTGTCAAGTTTTGCCTGAAGTTCGGATACCTGCGCCCTGAGGGAGTCGATCTCTTCTCCCTGCCTGAGCATTATCTCAAGCAGGTCTTTCTTTTTGAGTTTTGAAAGATCGTTTTCAGGCGAGTTTTCTTTTTTTGTACGTTCCGCTCTAGACATGTTCAGGTCCTTTTTCACGACAGTAAAATACATATATGCTAGTGAAGAGTTTACACTAAGCCACACTACCCCTTATACATAATATATTCTTTATATATTATAAGATTTTTGTGAAATCGTTTTCAAACGCATATTATAAAAAACTGTATCCACAATCACGGTTTTTTGTATCTTTTCCGATACAATTTGTATTTTGCACAAAAAACACCCCTCAAATTTGTTTTTACTTAACGGTTTACATAGTTTCGTAAGTTTCGCGAAGGGTTACAATTGCAGGCGTTTGATTATTCTATTCAGGAATTTGCGTTTCAATACAATTGAAGATCCGAAGCATGACTGCCGGGATACAAGTGACTGTCATTGCTTCGGATCTGTCAATAAAACACACTTCTAGACATACGTCAGGGAGACATATGATGCTAGCGATTTAATAGATAGGGATGAATACCTTCTCCCCCGGCCTGATGTCGCTCTCATCAATATCGTTGATCTCATATACGTCATATATGGCATCCCTTATATCGATATGCGAGTCAGGATTGTACATCTTGACCAGATTCCAGAGATTATCTCCTTCCTGTATGGTCACCTGGGTATATGTGCGGATGGCAGCAGCCTGGACCCTTGCGGCTCCTATTACGCTGTATCCCGCAAAGATAAGTATCATGATGCTTATTACAACAGCCAGGAAGAACCTGACCGGATCAACTATTCTGTAATGATGTCTTCTGTTATCTTTCATGTCGTTCACCGTTTTCTTCAATGACAAAACATCTAAAACATTTGTTCTGCTTGAATTATAAACATTTGTTCGATACATGTCAACATTTTTCCGAACAAAAGTTCTGTTTTATTATCACACATTAAGAAAGGCCCTCCGCAAGAACGGAAAGCCCTGAAATTTCAACATTTTATTTATTGACCCCGGATCAGTGCCGCTGTCAGAATTCTGTAAGATCCGCGAATATCCCTCCGGTCACACCGGCTAAGTCCTCAGGATCCAGTATTATCTGCACTCCCCTTTTCCCTGCGGAAAAGTAGATCTTTTCATACAGCTGAGCGGTCTCATCTATATAAGTCGGATATTCCTTTTTCATTCCTATAGGAGAGCAGCCTCCGCGGATATATCCGGTGATATCGAGTATCTCTTTTACATGTATCATCTCGATGCGCTTGTTGCCGGATACCTTCGCGGCTTTCTTGAGATCGAGCGACTCAGCTACGGGAATTACAAACACGAAGAACGCGTTGCCGTCTCCCCTTGTGACGAGTGTCTTGAACACTATCTCCGGAGACACGCCGAGTTCAGCAGCCGCATGTACGCCTGACAGGTCGGACTCGTCATAATCATATGAAGCCATCTCGTATTTAAGGCCTGCCGAATCAAGCAGCCTCATGGCATTGGTTTTCTGTATCTTCTCTTTAGCCATCGGAAACCTCTCCGGACTCAGCGTCCTTTTTCTCGATCTCGTCAAGGAAGTTTATCAGTGCGTTGCGCTTTATATAGCATATAAGAAGGATCACGGCAACGATGACGGATATGATTATCATCGAGCGGTAGTCCTCCTTTCCGAAGAAATGTCCAAGCAGCAGGCTTCCGAGCATTCCCGGCATCCTTCCCACGGTAGCGACCAGAAGGAACGGCCTGAAGCGCATGTTCGATACTCCTGCCGCGTATGAGACAAGGTCCTTGGGTATCCCGGGTATAAGGTAAATGAGGAACGCGAGCAGCAGTCCCCTGCCCGAGTCCAGCTTCTTTTTATAATCACGCACCTTCTCTTTTCCGAAGAAGAGCTCCATCGCGTCGCTGCCGAGCAGTTTAGCAAGGTAGAAAGATATCACGGTGCCTATGACGGCCCCTATCAGCGAAAATATGAAGCCCCTTGCCACTCCGAACATATAGCTTGCGGCAAACTGGATCGGCTGTCCGGGAAGAAAGCATATGACGACCTGCACTATCTGTATGCAGATGATCAGGATGGCCGCGACATTTCTGTTCGCGCGGAGATATTCTATGACCCTGTACGCTGCGTCCTTGCTGAAGATCTCTCCGCCGTATCTTAAATAAAGAAAAGCCGGTATGCCCGCTATGATAAGCACGAGCAATATCAGCTTCAGTACAGCGATTATCTTTCTGTTTTCAGAGGTCGCGGCGCCGTTCATATCGTAACGAGCCCCTTCTTATACAGAGTGTCAAGGCTCTTGATGACTCCGAACCTTGAGTGCTCGTATGTCAGTCCGCCCTGGAAGTACGCGATATAAGGCTCTCTTAGAGGCGCGTCAGCGCTGAGTTCAATGGATGAACCCTGCACGAACGCTCCGGCGGCCATTACGACCTGATCCTCATAGCCGGGCATGTCCCAAGGCATCGGAGAAACATAGGAATCTATAGGCGAAGCGGACTGTACGGCCTGGCAGAACGCTACTGTTCTCTCAGCGGACGCGAACTTGATGGCCTGTATTATGTCGCTCCTGTCCATTTCAGCCGGCGGCATTACTTCAAAGCCGAGCATGCTGTATACGGAGCCTGCCAGCAGAGCGCCTTTCAAGGCCGCGTTCACGACCTTAGGAGCAAGGAAAAGCCCCTGCAGTACGTTTCTGTTCTGGCCGAATGTAAGGCCGCATTCAGCGCCTATGCCCGGACATGTAAGTCTGTAGGATATCTGCTCTATGAGATCCGCCCTTCCGACTATATAGCCGCCCGAAAGAGCGAGCCCGCCGCCCGGGTTCTTTATGAGCGAACCTGCCATAACATCCACGCCGAATTCAGTCGGCTCGACCGTGCCAACAAATTCGCCGTAGCAGTTGTCAAGCATCACGATGATGTCCTTATTGATGCTGTGTATCAGATCCGTTGCTTTTTTAAGGCTCTCAAGGGATATCGCAGGCCTCCAGTCATAGCCGGTGGAACGCTGCATAGCGACGACTCTGGTCTTCGGAGTGACTGCATTCCTTATTGCTTCGAGATCTATGTCCAGATCGCTTCCGAGAGCAACTTCTTTATAGACTATACCATAATCTCTTATTGTCCCCTTGAAGTCATCTGGCCCCAGAAGGCTGCCGTCTCCCCTTTTATTGGCCGCGCTGCCGTCAGGCCTGCCTATGACAGTCTGCAAAGTGTCATAAGGAGTGCCTGTTATCTCTATCAGTTCGTCTCCCGGACGCAGAAGTCCAAGCAAAGTAGAGGCAATGGCGTGTGTCCCGTTGACTATATTGGGTCTTACAAGAGCTGCTTCGGTACGGAATACGGACGCGTACACACTTTCCACCGCGTCACGGCCGGCATCATCATAGCCGTAACCTGTGCTCCAGTCGAAGTGAGTAGCGTTTATATGATTGTCCTGGAAGGCCTTGAGCACCTTCATCTGACATATTGCGGTCGTATCATCGATGCGCGCGAAACGTTCCGACAGAAGGTCTTCTGCCCTGCTGACAAGATCCAGGACGTTCTCATCAATATTGAATTCAGCTTTAAGATATTCTCTATAATCGGTCATTATTCGTCTTCAGTTCGTTCGAGTTCCCATTCCATGTCACTAACAAGGTCTCTCTTCACATTCATCTTGTGCTGTGCGTACAGCTGAGTGGTCGTGACCTGCTCATGATCGAGCAGAGCCGCCACATCGTATATGGAATTGCCGCGGCCTATCAGTGAAGTCGCCGCGGTCGCCCTCAGCTTGTGAGGACTGTATCCTGCCCGCCTGCTGGTATTCAAAGCGATCGATGTGTATTTCTTTACCAGATCCCTTATAGCGCGCTCGGTTATGCGCTTGCCCTGTATCGACAGGAAGAGCGCGTCCTCCGCGGCCTGATCTTCAGGTATCACGGTCTTTCTTTCGCTGTTGATGTAATCGTTCAGGACCATCTCGACCGAACGGTTGAGAGGCATTATGGATTCCTTGCCTCTCTTGCGGTAGATCTTGAATTCCCCTCTCGAGAAGTTGAAGGAAGAAAGATTGAGCTGCTGCAGCTCGCTGAGCCTCAGTCCGTATGTGACGAACATCACCAGTATCGCCTTGTCGCGCAGCTTGGTTTTCTCCCAGTAAGTACGCTCATGATTGGTAAGACCTGTGCCGTTCGTCACGGCATCTAGCATTATCATGACCTCGTCGTCCTGAAGCGCCTTTATCTCGCGCTCGCCCGGCTTTGCTACCCTTATCGGATCGAAGCCGTCAGTGATGTTCTTATCAACGATGCCGTCCCTGTAAAGCTGCTTGAAAAGCACTGAAACAGAGGATTTCTTGCGGGCAAGGGATTTGTTGTTGTTTTCGTAAACGGTCACGGTATCGCCCTCTTCGACCATGTACTTGCGGCAATAGTCGATGAAGAGGTTCACATCCGCGGCAACTACGCTGTTCAGCTCCTCAGAGGTGATCTGCTTAGGTGTCTCTGCCTTTGTGATGTCCGTCTCGTTTATAAGGTAGTTCATGAAGAACCGCACGTCATGAAGGTACGCGAGCCTTGTCATAGGCAGGACATTGCCCTTCAGATACGCGAAATACGGCCGCAAAAAATTCGGAAGCTCATGCTGTATGGCTTCACATTCGAGATAAATATCGTTTTCTTTCTTTACGATATTATCGGGCTTATCGCTCTTGTTGTGCGATCTGAATTCCTTGCTGTCGTATGTGGTCCTGGCCATGTCAGTCGCTGCCTTCGGCAGCATCAAGGATGCGGTCGACTACTTCCCCTACCGTCTCACCCTTGCGTATGTCTATCCAATTCACAAAGTCATACCTTTTGAGCCAGGTATACTGCCTTTTGGCGTAATGCCTGGTATTTTTCTGTATCAGTTCTCTGGCGTCGTAAAGATCGTACTCGCCGTTGAGGAAGCCGATTATCTCCTTATATCCAATCCCTTTCATGGAAGGCAGATCGGGAGTATACCCCATCCTGAGGAGATTCGTCACCTCGTCTACGAGTCCGCTTGTTATGAGGCGCGAAGCCCTGCGGTTTATACGCTCATACAGCCAGTCTCTTTCCATCGTAATGGCAAAGAACTTGAAGTCATAGTCAGGATTCAGCTCGCATTCGGAGAGATCCTTGATGCCTTTTCCGTATTCAAAGGCCTCTATCGCGCGGATGATCTTGCGGGTGTTGTTTGGATGGATGCGTGAAGCCGCGTCCGGATCGAGCCCCTCAAGATATTCGTGCATGTAAAGACTGCCGCGCTCTTCGGCAAGCTTCTCAAGTTCCTGCCGCCTTTCTTCATCATCCGGTACAGCGCCGAAGTCCATGTCGTAAAGAATCGCGTTGAGATAGAGTCCTGTCCCGCCGCAGACTATAGGAGTCTTACCGCGCGCCAGGATATCGTCTATCGCTTCGAGAGCGAGCTTTCTGAACTGGGCAACGGTCATGTTTTCCGAAGGATCCTCTATTGAATAGAGGTGATGCGGTATGTCCTCCATTTCCTTTTCAGAAGGCTTGGCGCTTCCGATATCCATATATTTATAAAGCTGTATCGAGTCGCAGTTGACTATCTCGCCGTTTATGCGCTTGGCAAGATAGTACGAAATTATGCTTTTACCCGACGCTGTCGGACCCGATATTATATATACAGTATTGTTCATTTATTTCTCCGGTATAAGTTTTTATTTTCTTCTGAACGATCTTTCGATGTCATAAGCTGTGACTCTGATGAAAGTCGGCCGTCCGTGCGGGCATGAATACGGGTTGTCGCATCGCGAAAGCTTCTCCATGAGCTCGGAGATCTCAAGCTCTGACAGCTTGTCGTTGGCCTTCACCGCCGATTTACACGATCTCATGATGAGCTTGTCTATGACAGTCCTGTTGCTTCCGCCTGTCTCACCTGCCGCTTCAGCATATCCGGCGGCAAAGCCTGCAGCTTCTCCGGTTTCCATGTACGGAGGGATGCCCCTGATAATAAAGGTGCGTTCGCCGAAATCCTCGATATCGTATCCCATCCGCCTGAGATCATCGAGCCAGTCTCTGTCCATTGAGTATACATCAGGGCTGACTTCGATTGTGAAGGCCGTGAGAAGAGGCTGTGGCGCGTGTGAGGAGTTATCATATCCACGCATGAACTTCTCATAGAATACTCTCTCGTGAGCGGCATGCTGATCGAATATGTACAGCTCGTCCTTTCCCTGCATTATTATGTATGTGTTGAATACATAACCCTTGAAAGCAAGGTCGCTGAAATCGAACGGGGCCGGAGCCGCTGCATTCTCTACAGAAGAAAAAGCCGTGTACTGATCTTCGGTATTAACTTCAGCTATCTCAAATATTTCTGCAGCCTCTGTCTCTGTCTTGACCTCAGCCTCAGCTGTTTCCGCGGTATCAGTCCTCTGAAGGCCGGACAGAAAATCACGGATGGAAGTCTGTTCGCTTTCCTGCTGTTCAAAGACAGTTCCGCGATTATTATTTAAGCTTTCCGGCTCAGAACTTTCAATATTCTTAACAAAACCTTTAGGAATTCCCGCATCGGTCATTACCGCCCTTCTTACAGCTTCCGAGATCGCGTTTCTTACTTCATCCTGCCGCAGGAACCTTATCTCGCGCTTTCCCGGGTGGATGTTGACATCGACTGTTGAAGGATCGGTGTCGATGAAGAGGACAGCCGCCGGAAAACCGCTGAATATCCTTCCCTGATAGCCTTCTACGAGTCCCTTCTCTATCACATTGCTCGAGACCAGTCTGCCGTTCACAAAGAAGAGCTGCCCCTTCCTTGTATTCATGGTGCTTCCCGGATCTGACACAAAACCCGTCACGGATCCGTCTGATACAGGAATGAGACCGCGTCTGGCGATATCCGGATACAACATCTTTATGACCGCTGAAACGTCTCCGTCTCCCGCCGTCGAGAAAAGCGTCTGCCCGTTATTGATCATCATGAAGCGTATATCAGAATAAAAGACCGCGTATTGCTGTATAAGTTCTATTATCGATGACGCTTCCCTGGCGTCGCTCTTCATGAACTTGCGTCTTGCCGGTGTATTGTAAAACAGGTCTTCGGCTATGACCGTAGTCCCTTTGTTAGCGCCTGTGCGCTCCTTTGACACGACCTGCCCTCCGTGTAATACCAGCTTGGCGCCGGACGGAGAATCGGCAGTGCGTGTCACCATGGTCAGCCTTGATACTGCTGCGATGCTGGCCAGAGCTTCTCCTCTGAATCCAAGCGAGACTATCCTGTCGAGATCGGTTATGCTGCTGATCTTGCTTGTAGCGTGCCTCAGGAATGCTGTTTCCGCCTCATCAAAAGAGATGCCGCATCCGTCATCCGTGATCCTTATGTACGACTTGCCGCCGTTTCTGATCTCGACGATGATGGTGCGCGCACCCGCATCTATTGAGTTTTCAACAAGTTCCTTTACCGCTGATACCGGCCGCTCTATTACCTCTCCGGCGGCTATCTTATCAGCGACAAAGCTGTCCAATACCTTTATCATTTCTTTATATCTTTTCGCTTATGTCATCGATGATCTCCTGCAGCTTCACAAGAGCTGCCACAGGGGTCATCCTGTTTATGTCTGTTTCATTCAGTTTTGAAGCGATCTTTCTGAGCTTTTCGGCATCGGCTTTTATCGCTTCATCAGCCAGTTCATTGTCCATGAACGACATCTGGCCGGTCTCCGCTTCGGCTTTCCTGCCGGACAGTTCAGTGCTTTCAAGTTCTTTAAGCTTTCTTCGGGCCTCGCTTCTTATCACTTCAGGGATACCGGCGATCCTGGCTACATGGATGCCGTAGCTCTTGCTGGCAGGCCCTTCGATTATATTGTGCAGGAACACGACATCATTGCCGTCTTCTGCCGCCGCGACTGAAAGGTTGTGTATGCCCTGCTGCTCGTCTTCGAGCTCAGTCAGTTCATGGTAATGAGTCGCGAACATGGTGCGGACTCTGTGTTCGGGCTCTGCAAGATACTGAGCGGTGGCCCAGGCTATCGAAAGTCCGTCAAACGTGCTGGTCCCCCTGCCTATCTCATCGAGTATTATTAGACTCCTTGAAGTGGCGTTGCGGAGTATGCCTGCGAGCTCGCTCATCTCGATATAGAAAGTCGACTGACCGTAAGCCAGGTTGTCGGAAGCGCCTATCCTTGTGAATATGCGGTCCACAACGCCTATCTCAGCCGAAGCGGCCGGCACGAAGCAGCCTATCTGAGCCATAAGTACTATCACGGCGGTCTGCCTCATGTATGTCGACTTTCCGGACATGTTAGGTCCGGTGATGATCAGCATGCTTCGCTCATCCATGTCGATGTATGTATCGTTTGATACGAACATGCCCGCGCCTAAAAGCTGTTCTACGGCCGGATGTCTTCCGGCCTTTATATCGATCATGCTGCCGTCGTTCACGACAGGCTTTACGTAAGCGTTCGAAGCGGCGACTTTAGCGAAGGATATCAGCACGTCGAGTGACGCGATGGCAGCAGAAGCCGCCTGAAGACTCGCGATATAAGGTTCTATCGCCTGCCTTATCTTTCTGAATTCTTCGTACTCAAGCTTGTTGATCCTTGCTTCTGCCGTGAGCACCAGGTCTTCTTTCTCCTTGAGTTCAGGAGTTATGTATCTCTCGTTGTTGACGAGAGTCTGCTTGCGTATATAGTCTTCAGGCACCTTATCTATCATGCCCTTGCTGACATCAATGTAATATCCGAAGACCTTGTTGAATCCGACCCTGAGGGTCTTGATGCCGGTCCTCTCCTTTTCGGTCTCCTCGAGTCCGGCTATCCACTGCTTGGCTCCGGATATGGATTCCTTGAGCTTGTCCAGATCTTTGGAATATCCCGGCTTTATTATGCCGCCCTCGGTGATGCCCATCGGCGGTTCATCACATATTGAGCGTTCTATCATTGTATGAAGAGCGTCAAAGTCAGCGATCGAATCATCGATGGTTTTGAGCATCGGAGCCGTGAGGCCGGCGAGTTCATACTTTATGTCCGGAAGCTGAGCTATCGTCTTCTTTAGAGCGATGAGATCTCTCGCGTCCGCCCTGCCGGTAGCCACTCTGGCCGTAAGCCTCTGGAAGTCGTATACGTGCTTGAGACAGTTGGAAATGTTGTTCGCGATGACCGGTTCGCGCTTCAGTTCATCTACCGCGTCGAGCCTGAGGTTTATTTCCGCAACATCCGTCAGAGGCTCTCTGAGCCAGGCCCTTAGGAGTCGCCCTCCCATTGCCGTCCTTGTCTTTCCGATGACTCCCAGAAGCGATCCTTTTATGTCGCCGTCATAAATGGTCTCGAGCAGCTCAAGATTGCGGAGCGTCGTCCTGTCGAGATGCATCACGCCGTCGTGCTGCTTGATCGTAATGTTCATGAACTGATCGAGGTCGCCCTTCTGAGTCTCCCTCAGATACATCAGGAGCGATCCCGCGGCAGAAACCATTTCTTCGCGCCCTTCCATATCGAGCGGAATGAGAGACGACACTCCGAACTGATCCATCAGCACTTCCCTGGCGGTCTGATATCTGTAATATGACGGGTCGACCGCGTCCAGATAGAGCGAAGGCATGGCCTCAGAAAGCGATATTTCGAGTTCTGAGCGCATCTCATCGCTTATCACGAGTTCTTTTACATCAAGTACCGAAAGGTCGTTCAGAAGGCGAATATGAGAGACCTTGCCGTTCTCATATTCCGTTTCATATTCATACGCTGACAGTTCGCCCGTGGTTATATCCGCCAGAGCGACCGCGGTCATGGTGTCTGAAACACATACGGAAGCGATATACACATTGTTCTCTCCGCTTCCGTTGCCGCTTATGTCGAGCGTGCCCGGCGTATATATCTTTGTTATCTCGCGCTTTACTATCCCCTTCGCTTCTGCAGGATCTTCCACCTGCTCGCATATTGCGACCTTATGGCCGTTGTTCACCAGCCTTACGATGTACTGATCGACGGAATGATGCGGAACGCCGCACATCGGCGCCCTTTCTTCAAGACCGCAGTTGCGGCCCGTGAGCGTCAGCTCGAGTTCTGCCGAAGCAAGCAGGGCATCATCAAAGAACATCTCGTAGAAATCTCCGAGACGGTACATCAGGATGGCATCCTTGTAGTCATCCTTTATTGCCATATATTGCTGCATCATTGGGGACAGTTTTGCTTCAGCCATTTTTTCCCTTTACATACAAGTGTAGGGGGAACCGCGATTCCCCCTACCACCCGTTAAAGTTGATCTTTTCTGAGTTAAGACTACTTCTTCGCGTTGTAAGCAGCTACGCCCAGCTTGATGAGTTCGCAAGCTCTTCTCATCTTATCAGGTGTCAGAACGTAAGCGATACGCATCTCGTCTCCGCCGAGACCCTTTGTTGCATAGAATCCAGGAGCAGGCGCGAACATTGCTGTTTCACCCTTGTCGTCGAATTCCTTGAGCATGAACATCAGGAAGTCCTCGATGTTGTCAACCGGCAGCTTGCACATCATGTAGAATGCGCCTGCAGGCTTCTGGCAAACTACGCCAGGGATCTTGGAGATCTCTTCGTAAGCAGCGTCTCTTCTTGCTTCGTACTCAGCCTTTGCCTCGTCATAGTAGCTCTTGTCCATTCTGTAGAGGGCCGCAGCTCCTACCTGCTCGAGTGTAGGTACGCAGAGTCTGCCCTGAGCGAGCTTGAGTACAGCGCTCATGAGTTCTTCATTCTTGGAGATGAGAGCTCCGACTCTTGCTCCGCATGCAGACCATCTCTTGGATACGGAGTCGATGAGTACGACTCTGTCTGCGATGTCGTCGAGCTGTCCGAATGAGTGAGCTTCTGCTCCGTCATATACGAACTCTCTGTAAACCTCGTCGGAGATGATCCAGAGGTCGTGCTCCTTGGCGATGTCGCCGATGAGTCTCATGTCTTCCATTGTGAGAACTCTTCCTGTCGGGTTACCAGGCGAGAGGCAGCAGATTGCCTTTGTCTTAGGTGTGATGGCAGCCTCGATAAGATCTCTCTTAGCCCATGCATAGCCGTCTTCTGCCTTTGTTGTGAGCGGAACGAGAACGCCGCTTACCTCGTTGCAGAATGTGTTGTAGTTTGTGTAGAACGGCTCGGCGATGAGAGCTTCATCTCCCGGGTTGAGGAGAGCTGTGAACGCGAGGATAAGAGCTTCGGAACCTCCGTTTGTGACGATGATGTCCTTGCGCTCATACTCCATGTCGAAGTCTCTCTTCATGTAGTAGATCATTGCGTCGCGCAGTTCGTCGATACCCTGGGACTCAGCGTATGCGATGACCTTCTTGTCAAAATCCCTTACTGCTTCCATGAAGCAAGGAGGAGTCTCGATATCCGGCTGGCCGATGTTGAGACGATAGACCTTTTTGCCGTGTTCTCTTTCGGCCTCAAAAGCGAATACGTTGAATCTTCTGATTGGCGAGAACTGCATTCCTGCACATCTTTTTGATACTTCCATTTTGATCTCCTTACGTTAAGAATGATGGTGATAAAAACTTGGAATGATAGTTAATTATTGGTTATTTATTTAGACCTGAATGAGCAGCATTTATGACTCCGCTCATATCAAGTTTATTATCGCACTTTTTTCTTGAAAGTAAAAGTAAATATTCTATGTTTCCCTTTGTACCTTTTATCGGAGAATAAGAAAGATTTTCGGGATACAGTCCGTTATCGGCCGCGTAGCCGATGACATTATCGATGACTTCCCTGTGGATCTCAGGCTCGCGGACTATTCCGCCCTTTCCGACCTGCTCTCTCCCCGCTTCAAACTGCGGCTTTACAAGGCAAAGTATCCTGCCTTCATCGGCAAGGATAGCAGCTGCGACCGGGAACATGTGCTTCACCGAAATGAAGCTGACGTCTATGGATATGAGGTCGACAGGCTCGCTGATTAGCGATGTGTCGAGATATCGGATATTCGTCTTCTCCATGTTGACAACGCGCTCATCCGTACGCAGCTTATAGTCGAGCTGGCCGTATCCGACGTCGATCGCGTAGACCTTTCGCGCTCCGTGCTGAAGCATGCAGTCGGTGAAGCCTCCGGTAGAAGCTCCCATGTCCACGCATACCGCTCCGTCGCATGATACGCCCCATTCCTCAATGGCTTTTTCGAGCTTGAGGCCTCCCCTGCTAACGTAAGGGCATTCCTGTCCCTTGACCTGAACATCGGAATCGATATCGAAGCGGGAACCCGGCTTGTCCTCAAGCCTTCCGTCTACGGTGACCAGACCGGCCATTATGGTCCGCTTTGCCTTCTCGCGCGACTCGGCGAGTCCGTTATTCACAAGTAATACGTCCAGACGTTCTTTCATCAGTTGTTCCTTGCTTCAAGTGAATCAGCCAGCTTCGTAAAGAACGAGGCATCAGCGCCATATCCCGAAAGCGCGGACTTGGCTTCGGCCGTGAGTCTGTGGAGTTCTTCTTTTGCGGCTTCGAGCCCGTGGACATAAGCGTAATTGCACTTGCCCTGCTCGGCGTCCTTGCCCAGGGTCTTTCCCATGAGCGCCTGATCGCCTTCTATGTCGAGGATATCGTCAAGGATCTGGAAAGCGACTCCTATATCCCTTGCGTAAACAGTGAAATCATCCAGCATCTTATCGTCCGCGCCGGCTATCATAAGTCCCGCGCGAACAGGCGCTGTTATCAGATCGGCTGTCTTGTGCAGCTCGATATACCTTATAAGTTCCGCTGTAGGTTCGAGAGTTTCTCCCCTGATGTCGGCTGTCTGGCCCGCTATCATTCCGGTCGCGCCCGCTCTTGAGAGTATCTCATGAGCGGCTTCGATATGGCCGCGCATCTTTACGGTATCATCTGCGTGCTTGAGCGGTTCTCCCGTGACAGTCTCAGCGGCTGTAGACAGAAGCCCGTCGCCTGCCAGTATCGCCATTGCTTCGCCAAACACCTTGTGATTGGTAGGCTTGCCGCGTCTGAGGTCGTCGTTGTCCATCGCGGGCAGATCGTCGTGGATCAGTGAATATGTGTGTATGTACTCAATTGAAAGAGCGTACGGCAGAGCCTCGCTTATATCTCCGCCCGCGAATTCGCATGCCGCGAGCAGCAGAACAGGCCTGAGCCTCTTTCCGCCTACTTCAAGACTGTATCTCATCGCTTCGCTGAGTACGGATGCTTCCGCCCCCGGATCCGCGATAAGATCGCTCAGGTGTTCATTTACGATAGCCTTATATTCATCAAAGCTGCGCATCCCTGAGTTCTCCGTTCTCATATATCTGGATCTTCTGCTCGGCCTTGTCGAGTATCTCCCTGCAGTACTCAGCTTCCTTCATGCCTTCATCAAAAAGCCTGAGAGAATCTTCGAGGGTGGTCGCCTGCTTTCCGATCTCGGAAGCCGCGTTCTGAAGAGCCTGCATGGATTCCGTGAATGTTTTGTCTGCCATAATATGCCCCTTCCTTTAATCCGGGTCCACTTCCGTGACTCTGGCGGTGAAACTGCCGTCTGTCATGATTATTCTGTATTCTTCGCCTTTCACGATGTCTGCCGTACGCGGGACCACCGTCCCGTCCTTTGTTACCGCTGCGTAACCCTTTGAAAAGATATTGCGCGGATCGTTCTCTCTCAGAACTATCACGGCTTTCTCTACGGCGCTTTTCGCTTCGGATATCTTTGCTTTTATATTCGCGCCCAGAAGCGCGTATCCGCTGTCGAGCACCCTTCTTTCGGATGCTATTTTCTGCTCGATGGATGTGACGAGTATCCTGCGGCTGTTTGTGATGTCATCCCTCAGTTTGAACGTATCCATAACGGCCATGTCCGCCGCGGCGGTAGGAGTCTCGGCTCTCATGTCTGCAACAAGATCGCTGATCGAATAATCTATCTCATGGCCGACTGCGCTTATGACCGGTATCTTTGACGCGAATATCGCGCGCGCGACTTCTTCATCGTTGAACGCGGCAAGGTCTTCGGCCGAACCGCCTCCCCTGCCTACGATCAGCGTATCGATGAAGGTCCCGCTTTCGCTGAGTCTGTTCGCCAGTTTTATATTGTCACAGATGCTTCTTACCGCTCCGACTCCCTGGACCGCTGTAGGGAATATCACTATGTCCGTGAAGTCATTCTTTGCGGTGATGATCTTGCGAATGTCTTCTATCGCGGCTCCGGTGGCTGAAGTTACAACGCCTACGCGGTACGGGAAAACGGGTATGGGCTTCTTGTATTTCTTGTCGAAAAGTCCTTCCTTTTCGAGTTTTGCCTTGACGCGGTTGAACTCCGCCGCCAGGTCTCCTTCGCCGGCCGCTTCAACGTGTCTGATGCTGAGGGAATACGTCCCATTTTTGTAATACGGACTGATATCGCATACCACGACGACCTTCTTGCCGTTCTCTACCAGAGACATGTCGATCTTTACGGCATCCCTACCCCAGATGACGGCGCGTATCTGGCTGTCTGCATCCTTGAGAGTCAGGTAAACATGCTGACCGCTTCTGCTTAAGCCGGAGATCTCGCCCTCAACAACAAGCCCGTGAAGATTGAGGTCATCACGAAGCTTCTTGGCTATGTATTCATTTACCTGAGTTACTGTTACCGGTCTCATGTATCCTCTTAGCGAGCAGCGCTGTTCCAACAGCGTTATCACCTGACAGTCCGGCGTCGCCGAACCTGATATCAGTGTATTCATCGGCTGACAGAAGTCTGCGTACTGTTTTGCTTGAAGCGACTCCGCCTGCCATATAGATGCCTTTTATGTCGTATTTATCTCTTAAATATGCGACTTCCCCGGCCAGGAGTCCCGCTATTGAAGCGAACAGCTCGGCTGTCACACGGGAAGTTTCCTTCTCATCTCCGCCGCGTGAATCAGCGTACTTCATCAGCCTTGTCTCAGCGCCGGAAAGATTGAAATATCCGTCTTTAATTTTGAGCTTGGGCATCACGCCTGTACCGCTGACAGCGGCCGTATCAAAGCCCGCGGAGTCGAGAGTTTTATATGCTGTATCGTCTAGATACTGTCCTGAAGGGAAAGGCATGCCCATGGCAACTCCGTATCTGTCCAGAAGCTGGCCTATGGAGATGTCGAGAGTCCCTCCCACTATCTCCATGCTGTATCCCTTCGCGTCAGGTCTGCAAAGGAGAGCTTCGGTAGTACCGCCGCTCAGATGGAAGAACAGCGAACTTTCAGGAGGAGTGTTTCCGCCGCTCTCAAGTATGGCGGCGGCGTGGCCTTCCTGATGCGAGAAGCCGCAGACCGGAACGTCCAGCGACGATCCTATGATGGAGGCCGCGTTTACACCTGCCATGAAGCAAGGCATGTACGATCCTTCGACTCTCCTCGGTCTTTCGGATACTCCCACAGCAACGATCTTTGAAGGATCGATGCCTTCAAACAGCTCGCTGATATAGTCAGGAAGCCTGTTGCTGTGTCTGAAGAAAGCTTCCGACTGTCTCAGACCTCTCTCGCCCTTATCGACATCAAGAAGCACTGCCTTTGAAAACAGAATGCTCCCGCTGCTGTCGACTGCAGCGACCGAAGTCCTGTAATTCGAAGTGTCTATCCCCAGATACAGCCGGTTCATTGTCCCTTTTATTCCGCTGAAAGGCTGCGCGATATCTTGCCCAGAACGGAGTTGACGAACGCGTACGATCTCTCATCTCCGTATTTCTTTGCAAGATCGACCGCCTCGTTGATCGAAACACTGACAGGTATGCTTTCAACATAAAGCATCTCGGCAACCGCAGTCCTGAGTATGGCAAGGTCTGTCCTTGCTATCCTCTCAAGGGTCCAGTTGTCGAGATTCTCTGTAATGAGTCTGTCTATGTCTTCGTGATGATCCTGCACCGCGGCAAGAGTCTGGGCTGCCTGCTTATTGCCCGCCGCCTTGACATTCTCTTCTACGATGCTGAGATCTGCAACCTCGAAATCTCCGGTGATATCCATCTGATATACGAGCTGCATGGTTTTTTCTCTTACGGTTTCTCTTTTCAATTCGTCTCCTCTTTGTCGATGCCTTCGACCTTTATGTTCACTGCTCTGACTTCCAGACCGGTCACTTCCTCAACTTCCCTCTTGACTCTTGTCTGTATGTCGTAGCAAAGCTGCGGTATGTTTACTCCGAAATAAACGATTATCCCGCAGTTAATGGTGATGCCGTCATCGTCTTCGCTGACCTTTATGCCGGGATGCTGTACATCCATCCCGATGGCCTTTTGTATGTTGTCCGAGATCCCGTGACCCGGAAATCTGCTGACGGCATCGAAAGACATTATGACCTCTTCGATAATATCTATGACATTGACATCATCATTCATCGCTGTCTTCCTCTCTCTCGATGATCTCGATCCTGAGCTTTTCTATTCTGCGGTCCTTTACCGAAAGTATCGTGAACCTGTAATCCTCATATGTGATCGTATCGTATTTTACGTTTTCGCGCGGGATCTCGCCCATCAGGTCGATAATGAAGCCTCCGACGGTCTCGCTGGTCTCGGATTCGAGCTCGATATCCGTCTCTTCTTCAAGATCGTCAAGATGGACGTTGCCGTCTACAATAAATGTTGTATCGTTAACTTTCTCTATTATGCGGTCTTCTTCGTCAAATTCGTCGTCTATATCGCCTACTATCTGTTCGATTATGTCCTCTACGGACACTATTCCGCTTACTCCGCCGTATTCATCGATAAGTATCGCCAGATGCTGCTTCTCTTTCTGCAGTTCTCTGAACAAAGCGTCGATGTTCTTTGTTTCAGGCACAAAGTACGCCGGCCTCAGGAGCTTCTTGATATCGACGTTGTCAAAGCCCTTCTTTGTAGCGCTGTGAAGATAGTCCTTTATGTGCAAAATGCCGACGATATTGTCCGGATCGCCTTTGTATACCGGGATCCTGGAGTGTGTCAGCTCCATCAGTTCGTTGAAATACTCGCTCCTGTCGTCTTCAAGGTCGAACATGAACACGTCGGTACGAGGCGTCATGATCTCGTAAGCAAGAAGGTCGTCGAACTCGAATATGGAGTCGATCATCTTGCGGCCTTCCTCTTTGATCTCGCCTGTCTCCTGGCCCCTGTCAAGCATTGACATGACCTTGTCTTCGCTGAAATACGAGTCGTCGACATCCGTTTTCTTTCCCATGATCTTCAGCACCACATTGGCTATGCCTTTGCAGAACCATACGAAAGGAAGTGTTATGTAATATATGAACTTCTGGAATCCTGTCAGCCCGACGCTTACCTTCTCGCTCGCCTGAGCCGCCAGCTTCTTAGGAAGGATGTCTGAGAGCGCGGTATAAACGGCGTAGAACAGCGCGTTGTACAGTACCACAAGCGGAATGCTGAATCCGTAAGGACCCGCTGCCGTGCCGCCTTCTTTTCCGATCTTCATGAGCAGAAGATTGAACAGCATGAAGCATATGACGATGTTCAGAAAGCTTGCAGCGTGGTTTGCGTAATGATATCCGGAAGGCTTGGAAAGGAAGAACGAGACAGTCTGAAGTCTCTTGTTTTCCGGTTCGTCCTCGAGCCTTTCCTTTATGGCATTGCGGTCAACATAGTCAAGCGCCCTTTTGCAGGCAACGACAAGAGCGTTGACCACCATGATGATGACTATTAAAACAATTAACAATATAGAGGGATCGTCCATTTCCTAGGCTCCTGTGATCAAGTGTTACTTTTTCTTTCGCATTATGAATCCCTCAGGCGGGATCCTTTTGAATCGTATTTTCAGTATCTGCTGAGGATGCGGCGCGCTTTGGACAGGCTCCCCTTCCTCATCGTACATTTCAGCGACCGTCTCTTCCCAGAAAGGAGTGCGCGGTCCGAATATTTCAACGGTATCTCCGACAGAGAACTTATTGCGCTGTTCTACGGTCGTGAGTCCGGTGTTTTCATCTGTTTCTCTGACAAGTCCTATGAACGAGTAGTCTCTCGTGTATTCGCTTGTCAGATAATTCTGATCCTTGTCAGTCGGCTTGTTGTAATAGAATCCGTGCGTGAACTCGCGGTGGCTTGCCTTGCAGAGCTCGTCAAAGTAACCGCTGTCGTACTTATAGTTCTTAGGATCGGCCATATAGGCGTCCATTGCCGCTCTGTATGCCGAAACTACAGTAGCCACGTAATACATCGATTTCATACGCCCTTCTATCTTGAAGGAGTATACGCCGGCTTCTGCAAGGTCCGGGATCTTATCTATCATGCAGAGGTCGCGCGAATTGAGTATGTAGCTGCCGCGTCCGTCCTCTTCTATCGGATAGTACTCTCCCGGTCTCTGCTCCTCTACGAGAGCGTATTTCCATCTGCACGGATGCGTGCAGGCTCCCTGGTTGGCATCCCTGCCGGCCATGAAGTTGCTCAGAAGGCATCTTCCTGAATAAGATATGCACATCGCGCCGTGCACAAAGGCTTCTATCTCGATGTCTTCAGGCAGCTCGCGTCTCATGACGCGTATCTCTTCGATGCTCATCTCGCGGGCGCAGACTATCCTTTTTACACCCTGCGAGGCCCAGAAAGACGCTGTAAGATAATTGGTCGTATTTGCCTGGGTTGAAAGATGTATCTCGGCATCAGGTATCTGTCCTCTTATGAGGCCCATAACGCCCGGATCCGACACCAGAAACGCGTCGATGGGAATATCCTTGATTTTACCGATATAATCCCTCAGAGGCGAAATATCGCCGTTGTGAGGGTATATATTAATGGTCATGTAACCCTTTGCGCCGTTTGAATGCAGCCAGTCCATGGCTTCGGCTATTTCCGGCACGGTAAAATTGCCCGCGCCTGCTCTGAGGCTGAACAGTTCTCCGCCGAAGTATACGGCGTCAGCCCCGAATCTGACCGCGGTCTTTAGCTTTTCCATATCGCCCGCCGGAGCGAGCAGTTCTAATCTGGGCGATTTGTCATTCATTCTTGAACCTTATGACAGCAAGTCCGTCCCCTCCCGTGAGTATAGAGACATCCAGATCGTCCCTCTCAACGAGATAGTCCAGGAACTGCTTCATGTATTTTATGCTTGTCCTGTGCCTTTTGGCGGCGTCGCCGTCCGCTTCGATTATCCATCCCTTAAGAAGGATGTTGTCGCAGACTATGAGCGCGTCTTTCGTGCAGATCTTCTCCGCCTGTTCCAGGAATTCCTTATAGTGGCTTTTCGCGGCGTCTATGAATACGAAGTCATATTTCTCGCTTTCGCAGGCGTCTTTGAGCTCGTCCGCAAGGCCTGAAAGGATCTCTCCCGCGTCACCGATGCGAAGATCTATCCTTTCGCCTTCCTTCCGATTAGCGAATTCGGCCTCGGCGTACACGATCATGGCCGGATTCCTTTCGATGGTAGTGATGCGGGCTTCCGGAAGCTTCTTGGCGAAGAACAGGGCCGAATATCCGTGAGCCGTTCCCAGTTCGAGGATCTTTTTAGGTTTGGTGAGACCCGTAAGAAGGCTCAGTATCTCTTCCGTCTCGGCGAGTATCAGAGGAACGCTTTCGCTTTCGTTGGAACGCCTGAGTTCAGCCAGATCATCGTCGAGAGCCTTATGATGCCTGTCGACGAACTCCTTAAGAGCCATGTCCCTGACGCTCATTCCTCTTCACCGCCGCTTTCTTCGCTGCTTTCTTCGTCGTTTTCTTCGCTATCTTCGCTGAGCTCTTCCATCCACTCGTTATACTCTTCTTCATCGTCGGTGAATCTGTGAGTACCGTCCATGCTCGGATCAAGAGCGTAGTAAGTGTACTCGCTGTCATCCGGATAGAGAGCCGCGATTATGGACTCCTTGCTCGGGAAGCATATAGGTTTCTCAGGAAGTTCGCTGACAGGAGTCATCTCGAGATTGATGCGGTTGTGTATCACGCCGGATATAGCCGCTCTCTCCTTGTCGACGGAAGTTTCCTTTTCAATCATGGAAGCGATCACGAGCAGCTGCCTTGTATTGATGCCGAGTTCGTCCGCCCTTGCTTTGTAATCGTCGTTATAGAAGTTGGCGAAAGCGTCGAGCATCATGATGATTATCATGCTCTCATCGGCATCCGCGCTCAGAGTGTATTCGCCCGGAAGAAGGAATCCTTCAAGCAGGTCAGTGCCTTTGAGCCCTTCCGTGTTCTCCCCGAGCACTTCCAGTGAAGCGATGTCCGGAGACGCGGCTGCCTTCAGGAACTTCTGCTGATCGGCCAGGCCGTCCCTGTCAAGTGCCGAAGCGAGCTGCAGCAGCGTGTAGCCCGCGGGAACGGTAAAGCCCTTTGATGTCGTCATACCGCTCTGAAGCGTTCTGAGTATGGTAAGCGAATCCATCGAAGGAGACAGATAATAAGTGCCCGGCTTGAAAGGATCGGCAAAGGTCAGCTTGGCGAGCCTTTCGAAATGAGAAGCGTCCTTTATTACTCCCTGTTCCTCGAGATCCGCCGCGACGGCGCTGATGTCCGCATCTTCTTCTACGACAAAATCCGCGTAGGTAGTACGCGTTCTGTCGTAAGGCTTCGACATCATGTAAACGCCCCAGAGAGCAAGAGCCGCAAGCACTATAAGCGCTATTATGACGCTCAGTGATCTCTGGAAACGTTTTCTTTTCTCGGGAATGCCGCTGCCGGTACCGTTATCGGACAATTTCGGTTCCAAGTCCAACGCAGTCTCCTACTTGGATCTTCCGAGGTATTCTCCGGATCTTGTATCGATCTGGATCTTCTCGCCTTCGTTGATGAAGATAGGCACCTGGATAACAGCGCCTGTCTCAACTGTAGCAGCCTTTGTGACGTTCGTAGCTGTATCGCCCTTGACGCCCGGCTCTGTCTCGATGACCTCGAGGTCTACGAAGTTAGGAGCTTCTACGGTGAACGCGTTGTCCTTGTAGAACTTAACGGTCGCCATATCGTTCTCGCGGATGTACTTGATAGCGTCCTCTACGAGTTCGTAAGTGAGCGGCACCTGGTCGTAGGTCTCGGTATCCATGAAGTAGTAGAGCTCTCCGTCATTGTAGAGATACTGCATCTGCTTTGTCTCGATGTGGGCCTTAGGGAACTTGTCGTTAGGGTTGAAAGCTTCCTCGCGTGTAGCGCCTGTAAGGATGTTTCTGTATTTTGTCCTTACGAAAGCCGCGCCCTTTCCCGGCTTGACGTGCTGGAAGTCCAGTACGACATGAGGCTCGCCGTTCATCTCGAAAGTGATACCTTTTCTGAAGTCACTTGCATAGATCATTAGTGTTTCTCCTTTTATTTTAAAATGCTTAAATTATGGACTTGTTTTATTTGATGGCTTCGCCGACGATGCCGAAAACATCGTTCATCATCGTTGCCAGAGCGAACTGCGCCTGCAGATACTGCATCGCGAGCGGCTTTGTCATCGCCATCGTGTTAAGGCTCTGATATCTGGTGAAAACATCCTTGTCCGGCTGCTGGCCTACCATCTGAGCGGTCTGCAGCTGCATCTGGAGCTCTGTGAGCTCCTTGAGCATATCGGATGTCTCCTTATCGTCATCAACGGCCTTTCTCATTCTGTCGAATTCCTTGAATTCATTGGACTCCTTGATAGCCTTGGCCAGGCTGTGAGCCTCGTCATAAACATTCATAAGCTTCTTCCTCCTCTATACATAAAGTATCACCGGGATGATCATCGGGCTCTTCTTTGTCGTGTTATATATGAATGTCTTCATATCCGACTTGATGGCTCTCGTAAGGGATGCCTCATCCAGAGCGCCCGCCGATGTGCTCTTTCCGATAGTGTTGTAGATAACGCTTATCGCCTCACGTATGAGATCCATATGCTCTTCTTCGAAAATCAGGCCTCGGGTGTTGAGTATAGGTTCTGCCATGAGAGATCCGGTAGCACGGTCCAGCGCCACGGATACGGTGATCAGTCCGGACTGCGAGAGTTTCTTTCTGTCGTTCAGCACTTTGCTGCCGACATCGCCTACCCCGTAGCCGTCTACCATGACGTCTTCTCCGGACGTGTATCCGCGCTCCACGTGGGTACTGCCGCCGTTTACTTCGAGAGCGTCTCCGTTGCCTAATAAGAATATGTGCTCATTAGGCTGTCCCAGCGAGTGCGCGAGTTTCGCGTGTTCTACAAGGTGCCTGTACTCTCCGTGAGCCGGCACAAAGTACTTAGGCCTTATGAGAGTATGGATCAGTTTCAGTTCTTCTGATGAAGCGTGACCTGAAACGTGTACGTCCATTGCGGATGCCAGCACTACCGATACTTCTTTCTCATACAGCCTGTTGACGATCTGCGAGATAACTTTCTCGTTGCCCGGTATTGGCGATGATGAGAATACGACCACGTCGTTCTTTTTGAGTTTGACCGACTTGTGATTGTCGTACGCCATCCTGGTAAGAGCGCTCATCGGCTCGCCCTGGCTTCCCGTCGTGATGATGGTGATCTTGTTGTCCGCAAGATTCTTTGCTTCGCTCACATCGACGAATACAGATTCCGGGATATCATCCAGATATCCGAGACGCTTCGAAAGAGCGAGCACGTTTTCCATCGATCTTCCGGAAACGGCGATTCGCCTGTGATGCTTCATCGACGCTTCTATGAAGTATTTGATCCTGTGAACGTTTGACGCGAATGTGGCTATGATGATGCGCCTTTCCGTATTGTCGAATATCTCGTCTATGGAGCGCCTTACGACTGCCTCGGACGGCGTATATCCCTTTCTCAGCACGTTGGTGCTGTCGCACAGAAGCACGTCTACACCCTGGTCGCCGAGCTGCGAGAACCTGTTGAGATCTATCACGTTGCCGTCCAGCGGCGAGTAATCGATCTTGAAGTCTCCGGTATGGAACACGTGTCCTCCGGCGAACTTGACAGAATACGCCAGTGAGTCGGCTATGCTGTGATTGGTCTGGATCGCTTCTACCGTGAAGCCTCCGATCCTGAATCTGTCACCAGCCTTTACCACATGCTGCTCGCATGTCAGATAGTTCTCTTCGAGCTTATGCTCTATCAGGCCCATCGCCAGAGGCGACGCATAAATAGGTACTGATACTTCCTGGAGAAGGTACGGAATGCCTCCGATGTGGTCCTCATGACCGTGCGTGATTATGAGGCCCTTTATCTTCTCCATGTTCTTCTTGATGTATGTGAAATCCGGGATGACTATGTCGATTCCGAACATCTCGTATTCAGGAAAGGCAAATCCGCAGTCGATCATGAGTATCTCGTTATTGCACTCAATGAGGGTGCAGTTCTTGCCTATCTCTTTCATTCCGCCCAGAGGGATTATCCTGAAAGGCGGCTTTGCCTTTTCTCTGTTCTTTTTTATTGCTTTCGCGGGGGCTTTTGCCCTCTTTTTACTGTTGTCTTTATAAGTTGCCATAATATCGAAGCCGCTATTTTACAACGAAGTTGATTATCTTGTTAGGTACATAGATGACCTTGACAACTTCGCGTCCGTCTGTAGCTTCCCTGAACCTTTCCGACGCTCTCGCGGCTTCTTCCACTACCTCCTTTTCTGAATTATTCGGCAGCATAAGTTTGTCTTTAAGTTTGCCGTTTATCTGCAGTATGACCTGCACCTCGTCCTTGACGAGTGCAGACTCGTCGCAGACCGGCCACGCTCTGTTGTAAAGCCTGTCTTCGTGACCGAGCTGACTCCAGAGTTCTTCCGCAATGTGCGGCGAGAACGGATCGAGCAGTGTCAGCAGAGTCTCGATCGCCTTATTGAACAGCGGCAGGTTGATGTCGCCGTTCTTGTATTTGTACATTTCGTTTACAAGCTCCATGATGGACGCGATGGCCGTATTGAAGTTGAATCTTCCGCCGGCGTCCTCAGTCACCTTTTTGATGGCTGCGTTGAGCATGTAGTTGAGAGATTTATCCGCTTCGTTCTCAGCCTTGAATTCAGCCGGGACTTCAGCGTCTCCCCTGATATCGTTGATGTATTCGTATACCAGTCTGTAGACCCTGTTGAGGAACCTGTAGCTTCCCTCGACTCCCTCGTCTGACCAGTCGAGTTCCTTTTCAGGCGGAGCGGCAAAGAGTATGAACAGCCTTGCCGTATCAGAACCGTATCTTGCCTGTATCTCCGCAGGGCTCACGACGTTGCCGAGAGACTTGCTCATCTTGGCGCCGTCCTTGATGACCATTCCCTGTGTCAGCAGGTTTCTGAACGGCTCTTCCTCCTTGCTCAGACCTATGTCGTGCAGGAACATCTGGAAGAATCTCGCGTACATCAGATGCAGTATCGCGTGTTCTACGCCTCCGATATACTGGTCCACGTTCATCCAGTAGTCAGCCTTTTCCTTGGCGAAAGGAGCCTTGTCATTGTGTGCGTCACAATACCTGAGGAAGTACCACGATGAGTCTACAAATGTGTCCATCGTATCGACTTCTCTCTTTGCCGGCTTTCCGCAGCACGGGCAAACGGTATCTACGAACGATTTACTGGTGGTTATAGGCGATTCGCCTTTTCCTGTGAACTGAACGTCAGTCGGAAGCAGCACAGGCAGGTTCTCCTCTTTTTCAGGCACCCAGCCGCAGTCGTCGCACCAGATCATAGGGATAGGAGCGCCCCAGTATCTCTGTCTGGAGATGAGCCAGTCCCGGAGTCTGAAATTGACGGTCTTGTCGCCTATTCCCTGCTCGTTCAGCCATTCTATCATCGCAGGAATGGCTTCCTTGTTGTTCATTCCGTCGAACTTTCCGGAATTGATCATCTTGCCTTCCGCTACGAAAGCCTCCTTGAGGTCGTAGAGGTCGATCGAAGGATCTTCCGGATCGACTACAGGTATTATTTCGAGTCCGAACGCCTTTGCGAAATCGAAGTCTCTCTGGTCATGAGCCGGTACGGCCATGATGGCTCCGGTACCGTAACCCATGAGTACGTAGTCGGAGATATAGATAGGGATCTCCTTGCCGTTGACCGGATTGATCGCGTATCTTCCCAGGAATACACCTGTCTTCTCGTTGGTTGTAGATGTCCTCTCGATATCGGACATGCGGCGTGCCTTCTCCTGATACTCGAGCACTGCAGCCTCTTCAGGACGTCCGGCAACCAGTTCGTTTACAAACGGATGCTCAGGCGACATTACCATGTATGTCGCTCCGAAAAGTGTGTCCGCTCTTGTAGTGAAAACCTCAAGGACCTTGTCTGTATCCTTGATCTTGAAGTTGATATTGGCGCCGTAGCTCTTGCCGATCCAGTTGCGCTGCATGGTCTTGACCTTGTCAGGCCAGCCTTCGAGCTTATCCAGATTGTCCAGAAGCCTGTCAGCGTAGTCTGTGATCTTGAGATACCACTGTGACAGGTTCTTCTTGGTGACTTCTGTCTTGCATCTCTCGCACTTACCGTCCACTACCTGCTCGTTCGCGAGAACGGTCTGGCAGCTTGGGCACCAGTTGACAGGATTGTCCTTTTTGTACGCGAGGCCCTTCTTATAGAACTGGATGAAGATCCACTGGGTCCATTTGTAATAATCAGGAGTGCATGTCGCTACCCTGCGGTCCCAGTCATACGAAAGTCCCATGCTGGCGAGCTGTCTGTCCATCTCGTCCATGTTGTCATAGGTCCATTTCGCAGGCTCCGCGTTGTGCTGAATGGCAGCGTTCTCAGCCGGAAGTCCGAACGAGTCATAACCCATAGGATGAAGAACGTTGTATCCTGCCATCTTCTTGTATCTGGCTATGACGTCGCCGATCGAATAGTTCCTGACATGGCCCATGTGGAGCTTACCCGATGGATACGGGAACATCTCGAGGACGTAATACTTTTCTTTGCTGTCGTCTTCTTCTGTCTTGAAAGCCTTTTCATCAGCCCAGATCTTCTGCCATTTTGATTCAATTTCCGAAAAGTTGTATCTGTCTTTCATCTCAATCTGTCTCCCGTGTCAGTCTATCAGTATGGATTCGCAGTCGCTCCAGATCCTTTCGAGCGTATACTTGTCTCTGGTCTCGGTTGTAAACAGATTGACGATAATATCCCCGCCGTCAATAAGTATCCATCCGGTGTCAGGACGTCCATCCTTGCTCTTCGGATCTATGCCGAGTTCGGCAAATTTGTCCTCTGTTTCGTCCGCGAGAGCTCCGAGCTGCCTGTCGGAGGTTCCCGTAGCGATCACGAAGTAGTCTGCGAACGAGGATTTCTCGGCGATATCGATCATTACGACATCCTTTGCCTTCTTGTTGCTCAGCATTTCAGCTATCATTGTTGCGATTTCTTTGCTTTCCATCAATTATCTCCTTTTATCTTTTTCCAGACCCAATCTCTTGCTTCCAGTGTGTCTTTATGTATGTCTCTGTTTTTTGATTCGAGGGCCCATATCGTATACTCGATTATTTCAAAGCACGCTCTGTCCAGGTCGGTCTCCGCAAGCTGCTGGTAATACTTCAGATCGTTATACGTCCTGTTGTCTTCTACGGCATCCGCGACGAAGATGATCTCTTCGAGCAGCGACATGTCTTTCCTTCCCGTCGTATGGAATCTCACGGCGTTGAGGATGTCTTCGTCGCACACTCCGAAATCGTTCTGAAGGATGGCCGCGGCTACCTTCGAATGAGCCAGAGCGTTGTTCCCTATAAGTTCTTCAGGAAGACCGTACTTTATTACGCAGCTGTCCATGCGTTCTTCGTCAAAGTTCTTTGCGATGTCGTGATATCTGCCGGCGAATGCAGCCTTTTCGATATCCGCGCCCCATGTCTTTGCGAGCCTGACCGCCATGTCCTCGACTCCGAGCGAATGTATGTATCTGCTCTCTTTGAGGTTGTCTTTCATGAACCTCTCAAGAGCCTCTCTATCTGTACAGTTGATGCTCAATTATGTATTCCTCTACCTCCGGCAGGACAAGTCCGTTGATGGATCTGCCCTCTCTGACATTGTTCCTTATCTCAGTAGATGACGCGTCAACAGGTTCCATGTCCATCACCGTGATGTCGGCTCCGTATTCCCTGCGCAGAGACTCTATCTTCTTCATGCCTTCCGCTGTATCCGTATCCGGACGCCTCGCGGTTATAAGGTGAAAGTTCTTCAGGATCTCAGGGCCTTCAAACCAGGTGTCGACCTGCACTGCCGAATCGAATCCGAGAACGAAGCTCAGCTTTCCGTCGAGCATTCCGCTCCAGTGTTTCAGAGTCTCTATCGTATATGACGGACCGCCCTTGTTAAGCTCATATCTGGACAGACAGAACGCCTTGTTGTATTTCAGCACCTTCTCTATCATGCCGCATCTGTCCCTTCCGTCAGTGACCTTGCGGTCCTGCTTGAACGGAGACATGTAAGCAGGCATGAATATGAGCTTGTCGATGCCGCATTCCTTCACGGCGCTGTCAGCCAGAGCGACATGTCCTATATGTATGGGGTCGAAACTTCCCCCGTATATGGCATAGTGACGTTTTTCCATTATTCCTCGATGAGTTCTATGCCGAGCTCTTCAAGCTGGCCTTCGCCCGCAGGTGCCGGCGCTTCGCATACAGGGCACTCAGCGTTCTGGTTCTTAGGGAACGCGATGACCTCTCTGATGCTCTTTTCGCCGAGGAGCAGCATGACGAGTCTGTCGAGTCCGTACGCGAGTCCCGCGTGAGGCGGAGCGCCGTACTTGAATGCTTCTATCAGGAAGCCGAACTTGACCTGGCACTCTTCTTCTGTAAGACCGAGCACCTTGAACATGCGGGCCTGCAGATCCTTGTCGTGTATTCTTACGCTTCCGCCGCCGAGCTCGACGCCGTTGAGAACGATGTCATAAGCGTTGGCCTTGAGTCCGAGGATGTCAGAATCGAGTTTGTACAGTTCTTCGAGCTTAGGCTGTGTGAACGGGTGGTGCATCGCTTTCAGATTGCCCTCTTCGTCCTCTTCGAACATCGGGAAGTCAACTACCCAGAGGAAGTTGTACTTGTTATCATCGAGCAGTCCCAGTATGCCGGCGATCCTGCGTCTGAGGAATCCCAGTGAATCGTAGGTCACCTTAGGAGTATCGCTGACGATGAATACGATGTCGCCGCTCTTTGCTCCGAACCTGTCCATGACAGCCTGCATTTCTTCTTCGCTGAAGAACTTGCTGATAGACGAGCTTATCTGGTCATCTTCGTACTTGATCGTCACAAGGCCCTTTGCGCCGTAGTGCTTCACTTCGCTGACGAGCTTGTCTATCTTCTTGCGTGAGAATTCTGCGGCTCCGCCCGGTACGCATATTCCTCTAATGTCTCCGCCATCGGCAAGAGTCTTTGTGAACAGTTCGAATCCGCATCCTTCAAAGAGATCGTTGAGCTTGACCAGCTCTATATCGAATCTTGTGTCAGGCTTATCGGATCCGTATCTCTCCATTGCCTCGTCGTAAGAAAGCCTTGGGAACGGAGTCTCGATGTCGATGCCCTTGACTTCCTTCATGACTCTCTTGAGGAATCCTTCCTGAACCTCGATGACATCATCCACGCCCGCGAACGACATCTCAAGGTCGATCTGCGTGAATTCAGGTTGTCTGTCGGCTCTGAGGTCTTCGTCTCTGAAGCACTTGGCGATCTGAACGTATCTGTCTGTTCCGCCGACCATCAGCAGCTGCTTGAACATCTGAGGCGACTGCGGCAGAGCGTAGAAGAATCCGTTGTGGACCCTGCTCGGCACGATATAGTCCCTGGCTCCTTCCGGAGTAGGCTTGATGAGTACAGGAGTCTCTACTTCCGTGAAACCCTGCTCGTCGAAGTAGTCGCGTGTGCACTTCATGACCTTGTGCCTGAAAGTAAGATTTCTCTGCATCTTCTGCTTTCTGAGATCGAGATATCTGTACTTGAGCCTCAGATCGTCGTTTACGTTATCGTCGTCCTTTATGTAGATCGGAGGAGTCTCGGATGTTGAGTAGATCGTCAGATCATCCGCGAATACTTCAATGTCTCCTGTCGGGATGTTAGGGTTTTTGGAACTTCTTTCTTTTACAACGCCCTTTACGCCGATGCAGTATTCACGGCTGAGGCTTCTGGCTTTTTCAAGAACCTCCGCAGGAGCGTCTTCATTGAATGTGATCTGCGTGATGCCCGTCTTGTCCCTGATATCTACGAAAACAAGACCTCCGAGGCTTCTTGCCTTGGATACCCATCCGTTGAGCACGACATTTTTACCTTCGTCGGCAAGCCTGAGGTCGCCGCACATATGAGTTCTTTTATAAAGCATCTGCCAGATCCTCCCTCCTGATCTTTGTCTGTTCAGACGTAGTCATGTTTTTAAGTGTTATCTCGCCGCTGGCGACTTCATCATCGCCTATGACGGCTGTGTATTGAGCGCCCAGCTTGTTGGCATATTTCATCTGTCCCTTAAGGTTGCGCTCTCTTGTATCTATTTCTGCCCTTATGCCCTTGTTTCTGAGCTCATGGAGCAACTTCATTGCGTAGGTCCTGGCCTCATCGCCTATCCACGCAAGGAATATCTGAGGGCCCTTGTCCTCTCCGAAATCGAAGCCGCAGGCGTCCATAAGCAGCAGGAGTCTTTCTTTACCGAGACCGAATCCCACGCCCGGCATGTCAGGACCGCCTATCTCTTCGATGAGGTGGTCGTATCTGCCTCCTCCGCAGACCGTGCCCTGAGCGCCTATCTTTGTGGTGATGAACTCGAACGCGGTCTTCGTGTAATAGTCGAGGCCTCTGACGATCGAAGGATCAACTGTATACTTGATACCCATTGCGTCCAGATATGACTTGAGTTCTTCGAAGTCTTTCTTGCACTCTTCGCAGAGGTAGTCGAGCATCTTAGGCGCGTCTTTTACGGCTTCCTTATCTTCAGGCGACTTGCAGTCAAGTATCCTCATCGGGTTCTTCTCGAATCTGGACTTGCATGTATCGCACAGGCAGTCGTATTTAGGTCTCAGGAAATCCTGAAGGGCCTTTCTGTACACCGGCCTGCACTTTCTGCAGCCTACGCTTGAGATGTGCAGTTCTATATCCTCTATGCCCATGCGCTCAAGGAAGTCGTTGCCGAGAGCGATTATCTCGGCGTCGGCCATCATCGAGTGTGTTCCGAAGTTCTCTATTCCGAACTGGTGGAACTCCCTGAGCCTTCCGGCCTGAGGTTTTTCGTATCTGTAGCACGGTGTGTTGTAGAAGAGCTTTGTAGGCTGTGTCTCCGCGTAGAGATTGCTTTCAATGAAAGCCCTTACCGCGGAAGCCGTGCCTTCAGGCTTGAGAGATATGCTGCGGCCGCCCATATCTTCGAAGGTGTACATCTCCTTCTGGACTATGTCTGTAGTGTCTCCTACTCCTCTGTTGAAGAGGTCAGTGGACTCAAACAGAGGTGTCCTTATCTCTCTGAAGCCGTACTCCTCGCAGATCTCAGCCCATTCCTTTTCAATGAACTGCCATTTGTACGCGTCCTGCGGCAGCATGTCCTTTGTGCCTTTAGGTGCTTTGATTGCCATTATCGATATCCTTTCCTGAGATCAACGGTAGTACTCGTTCTTGCGGGCGAGCATCTCGTCGAATCTCTCGCTGTATAGTCTGTAATTGCTTACATTGGCGATACGCTCGAGCCTGTCCTCATCCGGGTAATAAACCTTTCCGACGGCTCCGGCTCCGAGCCCTATTATCGTCTGCTTGTCCTCCATGATCCTGATGTTGTAGATGGAGTGTTTGCCCGGTCTGCACCAGCCGACGTTCTCGAGAGCGCCTGTCTGATGCTTCTGTCTGTATATGTAATACGGTCTGAATCCCGCTTCTGTCAGCATGCTGCGCGATATGTCCAGCATGGCAGAGACGGTCTCAACGTTTTTTCTGTAGTAGACGGGATCGTTTTCTTTTAACCTCGATCCCTTCTTTACGGAAAGCGTATGTATTGTGATGTTATCCGCTCCGAGGTCTATGATCTCCGCCAGGGTGTCCGTAAAGTCCTTTTCGTCTTCTTCCGGAAGCCCCGCTATGATGTCGGCGTTGATCACGTCGAATCCGGTCTCTCCGGCGAGTCTGTACCCTTCTCTGATGTCATCCGCCGTGTGGTCGCGTCCTATGAGACGGAGCGTTCTGTCCTTCATGGACTGGGGATTTATGCTGATGCGCGATACGCCGAGTCTTCTGAGCGTGTCGAGCTTTTCTTTCGTTATCGTGTCCGGCCTGCCCGCTTCAACAGTGAATTCGAGGCCTGCCGGATCTATATCAAAGGCTTCGGATATGCCGCATATGAGCCTTTCAAGCTGCGCGGCCGTAAGAGTCGTCGGTGTGCCGCCGCCTATGTACACACTTTCTAGTCCGGTTCCGTGCTCTGCCGCGAGCCTTCCCATATAGGCCGTCTCTTTCAGCAGGTTCTCAAGATATGCCGCGTGATCTTCTGCGGGAGCCACGTTTGAAGCGAAACTGCAGTACGCGCATCTTGTAGGGCAAAATGGGATGCCCGCGTAGAGAGACGCTTTTTCCCATGGAACTCCACTAACATGGCCCAGCTGATAATCGGCTATGTCCGCTATGAGCGAGGCCTTGGCGTCGGTCATGAGGTATCGTTCCTTCATGACTTTTTCCATCTCCTCTACGGAGCTTTGCGAACATATCGCAAGGGCCGGTTTCAAAGGCCTTACTCCCGTAAGAGTTCCCCACGGAGGTCTTGTTCCGGTAAGTTCTGACAGCAGTCTGTAAAATTCCCTTTTGATCTCTTCCCTGTCGTCCGAACCCTTTTCATTCACAAGATAGCTGTTTTCGGATGGAAGATATCTTATCGGACTGCCGCTGTATGGGATGGTCTCAAAACCGTCATCCGGCAGGAACGCTCTCGCAAGCTCCATGAAGTGGTAATCATCATCTGTGTTGTTGATATAAAACCTATACAAACGGATTTGCCCTCTTTTCGAAGCCTATCGTGGTCGGTTCACCGTGACCCGGATATACGATCATTTCTTCATCAAGCGTATAAAGCTTTTTGCTTATCGATTCAACCAGCGTGTTCCAGTCCCCGGTCGGAAGATCCGTACGACCCACACTGAGCCTGAACAACGTATCTCCCGTGAATATTTCCCTGTCTGTCGCGAAGCATATGCCGCCGCCCGTGTGTCCCGGAGTCTCTATGACTCTGAGTTCTGTCTCGCCGAGGGGGATCACATCCCCTTCCTTGAGAAGGATCGAAGGTTCCGGGCATCTGCGCATACCTGTCGTCAACAGTTTCAGGTCTTTTTCGGGACCCGCGAATCTGACGGATGTGTACTCGTCAAGATAGTCCTTCGCAGCCAGATAATGGTCATCATGACCGTGAGTCAGCAGCATGTACTTGAGGAAGGCGTTGTTCTGGATGTCCATCCTGACCTCAAAATCAAAATAGCCGGGATCGATTATTGCCTTGAAGCCCGTGGCTTCGTCAGTTATCAGATATGTGTTCTCGCCGTAAAGCCCTTTCGGGTAGCATTTGATTTCAAGTCCCATGAGCCTGCCTCGCTTGATTGATAATTAATTATTGTTAATTTATATATTTTTATCTCGGTCTGTAGACCTTTATGACTCCGTCCACCTGCCTGAGGCCGGTAAGAAGCCTTTGTATCTGATGCATGTCAGTTATCTCAACGGTCAGAAGAGTGTTGGTAGTGCCCGGTTCTCCCGGAGTCAGATTGAGTCCCACTACCTCGAGCTCGAAATCATCGCAGACCTTTGAAATATCCTTGAAGAGACCCTTGCGTTCTTCGGACACTACCTGAATGTCAGCAAAGTACTTTCTGCTTTCGCTCGGGCTGTCCCAGAAGACTTCGATAAGCCTTCCGCGGTCTTCTTCCCTTAGATTCTTTATGTTCACACAGTCTGCCCTGTGTACCGTGATGCCCTTTCCCTTTGATATATATCCTATGATTGAATCGCCCGGAACAGGGTTGCAGCATGTAGCGCGTCTTATGAGCAGATTATCCGTACCCTTGACGATGATGCCGGAATCAGAACCAGAAGAGCTTCTGGTCACCGGCTTCTTCTTGATCTCAGGGATCTCCTGCTCTTCTGTCTTCTGCTTCTGGTTGTCGGCTTCGTAGTATTCGATCAGCTTCTGACCGAGCTTGGAGACAGTGCTTCCTCCGCGTGATATCTGCAGATATAGCTCATTTACATTGGAGCAGTTGAAGTCCTTTACGGCCTTCAGTATGTACGCGTTCTTTGTGACAAGAGACGGGTCATAACCCTTTTTCTTGATGTAGTTGTTTATATTGCTTCTGCCCTTGGTGACGTCGTTATCCTTGTCAGCCTTGCGCAGCCAGTTACGGATCTTGTTCTTGGCTCCGGATGTCTTGCACTTCTTGAGCCATTCATCGCTCGGACCCGACGCGTTCGAGTTGGTTATGATCTCTACGATATCGCCATTCTGCAGCTGATGGTCTATCGTGACCATTTTGCCGTTGACCTTGGCGCCTACGCATTTTATGCCGACATCCGTGTGTATCTTGAAAGCGAAGTCCAGAGGAGTGCTCTCCGCCGGGAGTTCCATTACGTCTCCGCCCGGGGTGAATACGAATACCTGGTTGTTGAAGAGATCCACCTTGACGGTCTCAAGGAATTCGACCGAGTCATCGGCTTCCTTCTGCCATTCCAGAGCCTGCCTGAGCCACGCGAGTTTCTGCTCGCTGTCGTCCGTATCGCCGGAGACCTTGCCCTCTTTGTACTTCCAGTGGGCCGCGACACCGTATTCAGCTATGCGGTGCATCTCGTAGGTCCTTATCTGGATCTCGAAAGGCTCTCCGTTGTCACCGAGCACCGTAGTATGTATCGACTGATACATATTAGGCTTAGGCATCGCTATATAGTCCTTGAAACGTCCCGGGATCGGCTTCCATCTGTTGTGTACGAGTCCGAGAGCGGCGTAGCAGTCCTTTACGGAAGATACGAGAATTCTCACAGCCAGTATGTCGAATATCTCGTCTATCTCCTTCTGCTGGACTATCATCTTGCGATAGATGCTGTAGAGATGCTTTGCCCTTCCCTTTACGTCGTGCTGTATTCCGGCTTCGTTCAGCTCCTGCGAGATGATCCCCGTAAGGATCTGCAGGTTCTTCTCGTATTCGGGCTTTCTCTTCTCTACCGCGTCTACGAGCTTTTTATATTCATTCGGATGAAGATACTTAAGTGAGAGATCTTCCAGCTCAAACTTGATGCTGAATATTCCGAGACGTCCCGCGAGCGGAGCGTATATCTCCAGAGTCTCCCTGGATTTGATCTGGCGCTTCTCGGGCGTCATGTACTCGAGGGTGCGCATGTTGTGGAGCCTGTCGGCAAGTTTGACGATCAGGACCCTTATGTCCTTCGACATGGCGAGAAACATCTTTCTGAAGTTCTCAGCCTGCGCAGTCTCGGTGGTATCAAATGTGATATTGGTGAGCTTTGTGACTCCTTCGACGAGATCGGCGATCTTTTCATCAAAGTCATCTGCCAGCTGGGCTCTCGTATATTTAGTATCCTCTATGGCGTCGTGCAGGAGACCGGCTATGATAGTCTCGTTGTCCATACCAAACCCTGCCAGTATCTTAGCCACAGCTACCGGATGGGTTATGTAGGGTTCTCCGCTCTTGCGAAATTGCCCGTCATGTAATTTGCGGGCAATCTCGTAGGCTTTGATAATGACCGAGTCATCGTATTTCGGATTGATCTCGTTCATATCCTGTATGAACTTTTCCGTGGACAGATCCACCGTCTTGGGGTCAGTCATACTGTCTCCTGAAAGTCAAAACGTGTTAATTAAAGTCTGATTCCTTCGTCGTCTCTTCTCTTAGCCGATTTTTTTCTGGCCTTATCAGCCTTTGCCTTGTTGTCCTCGTACTTGGAGATTCCCTCTTTCTTTGTCAGCTCATAGAATACCGGGCTGCAGAGGAATATCGACGAATATGTACCCGTGAATACACCGATCATCAGCGGGATGAGGAACGATCTGAGTTCTGAGCTCGCCATTATGAACAGCGGGATCATTACCACCAGAGTGGTCAGAGATGTCATGATGGATCTCGACAGCGTCTGGTTGATGCTGGTGTCGATGAGCTCAGCAGCCTGTTTCTTCTTGAAGAACTTTGAGTTCTCTCTGATACGGTCGAATACTACGATGGTATCGTTGATCGAATATCCTACAACGGTGAGGATACCGGCGATGAACGGGTTGTTGATAGTTATGCGGAATATAGCATACAGCGACAGCGCTACCAGAACGTCATGCGCAAGTCCGGCGACAGCCGCGAGACCGTACTGCCAGTTCTTGAATCTGAATCTGATGTAAATGAGCATGCACAGCGCGGCGATCAGGATCGACTTAGTAGCGTTCGCTCTGAGATCCTTACCGACGGTAGGTCCGAATTCCTCAGACGCGAGAACGTCCTTCTCATCGTCAATGCCGTATTTGTCGGCGATCGCGTCTATGACTTCCATACGTTCAGCGGACTTGAGGTCCTTGATGGTCCTTATGACGATCTGAGTATTGCCTTCTCCGGCATACACGATAGTCGGGTCAAGATCGAAGTCCTTGATCGTATCCTTGACTTCGTCGATGTCAACTTTCTCGCCCATCTCGAGCTGCATCATCGTACCGCCCGTGAAGTCGATTCCGTAGTTGAATCCCTTGAACGCGAATGCGCCGACTCCGATCAGGATGACAGCAAGGCTCAGCGCGTAGAATTTCTTTCTGTTTTCGATGAACTTAATGTTGAAGTTCCAGCTGAATCTCGGTGTGCCGTCATCGTTGACGCCGAACATCTTGTTTGTTCCGAACTTCTCGCTTTCAGCAAGCAGGTTCACGAAGAGCTGTGTGATGAATACCGCTGTTACAACTGACATCACAGTACCTATCATCAGTGTGAGAGCGAAGCCCTTTACCGATGTGGTACCGAAGGTGTAGAGCACGAACGCGGCTACAAGCGTAGTCGTCTGTGCGTCTACTACCGTTGACAGAGCAGCGTGGTATCCCATGTCTACAGCTACTCTCACGGATTTGCCCTTCTGTATCTCTTCTCTTATACGTGTGAAGATGATTACGTTGGAGTCTACCGCCATACCTATGGACAGGATGATACCCGCGATTCCCGGCAGTGTCAGTACCGATCCGATGGCGACCATGATCCAGAGCACGAACTGCACGTACAGGAGCAGCGCGAGGTCCGCGATGACTCCGAGCATTCCGTAAACGATGACCATCAGTATGAGCACGAGCGCAAGACCGATGATACCGGCCTTGACAGAAAGCTTCAGTGCGTTGGCTCCGATGGTAGCGGTCTGTACGGATGAATTGATCTCTGTCAGGTTAGCCGGCAGTGCACCGCCTCTGATAAGAGCTGACAGCGATGACGCTTCAGTCTCTGTGAATCCGCCCGGTCTTGTGATCTCGCAGGATCTTGAATTGATCTTCTCATGTACGAGCGGAGCCGAGATGACCTCATCATCGAGGCATATCACGATGGCTGAGCTTCCTACCACGTTTCCTTCTTCATCAGTCATGGAAGGCTCGACTGAGCCGCTGTATGCTTTCTCTGTTGCCTCGGCGAACAGATTGCTTCCTTCACTGGTGAAATCAATGGTGATCTTATAGCCGCCGTTCGTTGTGTCGTTGGCTATCTGGGAGTCGCTGATGCCTTCACCCGTAAGAGCGAGTGTTCCGTCAGCGAGGAAGAACTGGAGCTGAGCTGTACGGCCGATCTGTTCGATGGCTTCCTGCGCGTTCTCTACGCCCGGCATCTCTACTCTGAGACGGTTGGTACCTTCGATGGAGACCTGAGCCTCGCTGATACCCATGGCGTTGACACGGTTCTCGAGCACGCTCTTTGTCTGATTCATGATCGCAGTAAGTTCTGTACCTGTTTCAGGAGTATCAGCTTCGAGCAGTACATAAACACCTCCGTTGATGTCGAGGCCGTACTTGAGCTGCTTTCCGAGGTTTCCGAACTTCTCTCCGGCGCCCGTGAATGATACTATCCACGAAGCGATCAGGAGAATCACGATCAGTACCGCAAATACTTTTCTTCTGGCTGTTTTCTTTTGATTCATAACTCAATAATACCTTTCGTTTATTTGTCAGTCGCTTAAAAAAGCGCAAAATACGACAATTAACAATTATTCAATCTATTGTACTCGTTTATGCTTTATTTTTCAATGAAAAAAGCACATCCGAAGCCTCTTCGGATGTACTTATTTCAGTTCTTTTTACAGATGGATTACTCCTGGTCTTCGGATTTCTTTCCGAGCTTTTTAGGAGTGACCTTCTTGTCTCTTGAAGGAGCCTTCTTTTCCTCTTCTGCCGCCTTGGTCTCTTCCTTTGCAGCAGGCTTCGCGGAGCCGCCTTCCTTGGCGCTTACGCTGGCGATAGCTGTCTTGAGGAACTCGATCTTGTTCTTGGCCGCAGTAGTGGAAATGACGACTGTCTTTTCATTGACCTTCTCTACCTTGCCGATGATTCCGCCGATAGTGATGATCTCGTCACCTACCTTGAGGGCTTCTCTCATCTCTCTGTCAGCTTTATCTTTCTTTCTCTGAGGTCTGATCATCATGAAGTAGATCAGGGCGATCAGAAGAACCATCAATACTAAACTGAATGTAGGGCTGTTCGGATTCATTTTTTCCTCCTAAAACTGAATGCTTAATGCTATATAGTGGTGCCGGCGGTGGGGGTCGAACCCACACGATATCGCTATCACGGGATTTTGAATCCCGCGCGTCTGCCAATTCCGCCACGCCGGCGCATGGCTATTTTGGCTAAAAAAATGGTGTGGATGACTGGACTCGAACCAGCACGGTTTAACCCACATGGCCCTCAACCATGCGCGTCTACCAATTCCGCCACATCCACACGGCACTTATGCATTATAGCCATCTTCGGACGCTTTTGCAAGACTAAATTTGAAGTTTTTTTAACAACAGGTCTACAGCAGCGTGAAGATCGTCGATTGTTCCGTTGTTATATATGACAAAGTCAGCAAGAGCGGCCTTTCTTTCTTCGCCTTCCTGCGAATCCATAATCAAGTCGATTATAGCTGAATCTATGGCGTCTCTGGCCATTATCCTCTCCTTGCGGATATCATAATCAGCAGTCACAACAAGGACCAGATCATAATCGTTTTCAGTTCCGGTCTCAAAGAGCAGCGGGATATCAAAGAAAAGCGCCTTATCGCCGCAGCAGGCTCTTTCTCTCTTTATTTCCTCTATGTCATTAAGCACCGCCTTAGTCGTGCCTTCCTCGAGCAGCTTTTTCTTTGCCGGATCTCTGAAAACCAGGTCTCTCATGGCCGCGCGGTCGAGGCTGCCGTCTTCAAGGATGAAAGACTCACCGAAATGTTCGCGGATATACGGGATCGCCTTTCCGCCGGCGCTCGTCATCTCACGCGACATCCTGTCAGCGTCAACTATGGTATAGCCCTTGCTGCTGAGGTAATTTGTAACTTCCGATTTGCCGGATCCAATACCGCCTGTGATTGCTATGTTGATCATTACTGTCTCCTATTTAAGTTCATACCAGGTATCCCCTGTATGTATGTCGCAGACGAGTTCTACCGCAAGGTCCGCGGCGCTCATCATGCATTTTTCGAGTATCTCTCTGACCTCCGCCATTTCGCTTTCAGGACCTTCTACGATGAGTTCATCGTGTATCTGAAGTATGAGCTTTGACTCAAGTCCCCTCTCGCGCAGTTCTGTGGAAACGGAATTCATGGCGATCTTGATTATATCCGCTGCAGTGCCCTGAATAGGCGTGTTCATGGCAAGCCTCTTGGCAAGCTCGCGCTCCATGAATTTACGTGAAGCGAATTCAGGGATCTTTCTGATCCTTCCGAAGTACGTGCGGACTTCGCGGGTCTCTTCTCCGGTCCTTACCTGCTCGTCAAGATATTCCTTGACCGCGGTGTGTTTGGCGAAATACTCGTTAATGTATTTCTGGCCTTCGGATCTGGATATGTTCAGACTCTCGCCCAGGCCAAAGCCGCTCATGCCGTATACGACTCCGAAATTCACCGCCTTGGCGCGTGTCCTGTCAAGCGCTGTCACCTCGTCTTCAGGTATCTCAAAGACTCTGGAGGCCGTTGCCCTGTGGATGTCCTTGCCGGCCTTGAAATCCGCGATGAGAGATTCATCGCCGCTCAGCGCCGCCAGTATTCTCAGTTCTATCTGGGAATAGTCGGAACCGGTGAATACGCACCCCTCACGGGCCGTAAACGCTTTTCGTATAAGCCTGCCGTATTCGTCACGGATAGGTATGTTCTGAAGGTTAGGCTCAGTGCAGCTAAGTCTTCCGGTCGCGGCGACGGTCTGCATGAAATGAGGCCTTACCCTTCCGTCTTCACCGATAAGCGGAAGAAGACCCTCAACGTAAGTGCTGTTGAGTTTTGCCACCTTTCTGTATGCGAGAACATCAGCTACGATCTTGTTGTCGTCCTTTAGTTTGTCGAGAATGTCGGCAGCCGTCGAATAAGAGCCGCTTTTGTTTTTGCCGCTCTTCGGATACGTTATGCCGAGCTTCTCAAAAAGAACTTTTCCCAGCTGCTTAGGCGAATTTATATTGAATTCAGCGCCCGCTCCGGCATATATCTCTTCTTCAAGCCTGCTTATGCTGTCTTTCAACTCTTTTCCCGTCTCTCTCAGTATGTCCGGATCGCACTTGATGCCCTCAAGTTCCATGCGCGCAAGTGTGAGGACCAGCGGCATCTCGCAGGTATCAAACAGATTCTTAAGTCCGTTTTCTTCAAGCAGTTTTTCCTGTTCCGGTCTTGCTTTCGCGGAGTAATACGCTCTTTTGAGCAGATCCTCAGGTTCGAGACCGATCGAGTTGTAAGAGATCTCATCCGAAAGCAGCGATGACTCTGCAGCGTCAGCGGCGTAACCGGCGTATCTCAGAAGCAGTTTATCGAGTGGATACTTCTGTCTGTTAGCGTCTATCAGGTATTCTGCTATCTGCAGGTCATAATATAGTTTGAGGTCGATATCGCTCTTTGAGATCAGAGAATACGCCACACGCTTGAGACCGCATCCGCAAAGTCTGTAAGCCTTGTCTGCCAACGCTTCGGCCGTTAATGCTTCATCCATCGGTGTGATCTCTTTTATGCATGCAAGGCCTTTTTCATCGCTGTAAAGGCATATGTATCTTATTTCAGGTTCCCTGAGATGGCTCGCGTCCGCTGCGGCCTCGATGTATACTTCGCTCCCGTCCTTTACGTCAGAAAGGAACTTCTCAAAGCTGACCCTCTTTATCTGATCGAACCCTTCGCTAAGGTCAGTCATGCCGGCTGATGCGGCAAAATCAGATTGTACTCCGGCTCCGGCCTGCAGTCTCTTTATGAACGTGCTGAATTCGAGTTCAGTATAGACCGCCAGCAGTTTCTCCATGTCAGGATACTTATATTCAAGATCTTCCCACTCGAACTCTACCGGCGATTCGGTATTTATGGTAGCGAGCCATTTGGACATGCGCGCGGTCTCAATGTTGTCGCGCAGCTTCTCTCCCATCTTTCCCTTTACTTCATCGGCGTGTTCTATCAGATTCTCCAGGCTGCCGTACTCTTCAAGAAGCGCTATGCCCTTTTTTTCACCTATTCCCGGCACACCCGGGATGTTATCAGAACTGTCGCCCATGAGGCCTTTAAGATCGATGAACTGCTTAGGTGTCAAGCCGTATCTCTCCTTCATGGCATCTATGTCGTAGAGGTCAAAATCGCTCATACCGCGCTTGTTTATAAGCACATTGACATGAGGCCCGACAAGCTGGAGTTCGTCCTTGTCACCGGAAATAACGAGCGTATCTATCCCGTCCGCTTCAGCCCTGGCTGCTATAGTACCTATGATATCGTCCGCCTCGTACTGCGGGACTTCCAGGACCGCTATATTGAGCGCTTCAAGCACTTCATGCATCATCGGTATCTGTGAAAGCAGTTCAGGAGGAGTCTTTAATCTTCCGGCTTTATATTCCTTGTACACATCATGTCTGAATGTGCCGCCCTTCATGTCGAAAGCCACGGCCATGTGCGTAGGTTCATAGTCGGTGATTATCTTGTTAAGCATATTAACAAAGGCAAACACACCCTGAGTGTGCATGCCTTTGGAAGTTACCATCGGTCTCATCGCAAAGTACGCTCTGAAGAGCAGACTGTTGCCGTCAATGAGAATGAGTTTTTTCATTTAGTCGTTCTCCGCTTTTTTCATATCGCTCGCCGCAGGAAGTCCGTAAGCGCCCTTGGCTGATGTAGCGCCGTCAATTATCGCGTATTGCATGACGTCGGCAGCAAGAGCCGCGAACGCGTCGAAATTGACTTTCTGCTTTCCTGTCGTAAGCACGAATATGGTGTCTCCGTCCAGAGTGCCGTGAACAGGCTTGATAGCCCTCGCGTAGGCGTCGTGGAGTATCGAAGCAAGCTTGTTTGCCTGCGACTTAGTCAGGGAAGCGTTGGTTATGAGGCATCCGATCGTCGTATTGAACGCGATGTTGTACCCGAGTTCCTCACGTGTGAGTTCCACCGGTTCTTCTTCGACAGCCTCTTCTTCAGCAGGCTCTTCAAAAGATTCCTCAGGAACACCCTGTTCCTCAGATGTTTCTTCGGACATTTCCTCAGATGCTTGTTCAGGGGTCTCTGTTTCCTCAAGGTCTATTACCGCAGGTTCTTCGGTCTGATACTCTTCAGAAGGTCCCTCAGCAGGTTCTTCGAATGAAGGAGCGTCCTCAGCTGCAGGTTCTTCATCAGGAATTTCTTCAACAGGCGGTTCTTCGGCTATGAGTTCATCTATCAGATCCTCTTCTGCCTGAGGCTCTTCCTGCTGTTCTTCATGCGCAGCCTCTTCTGCCGCGAGAGCCTTCTCGATATCGGACCTGTTGATGAATGAAGTGCTGTCGTCCACAAGGTTCACATTATCGTGCACCATACCCTTGAGAGTCTTTATGGTGCCGTAGATCGATTCGCCGTCTTCTGACCTTAAGCCCGCGATTATGTGTCCTGCTCCGCTGTAAACGTCACCTATGGCATTTACTGCCGCGATAGCGCCTACTTCAATGAATCCGTCTCCGCAGGCGAAAGTACCGAGGCCGGTTTTCATGGCTCTCTTATGCCCGAGATATTTGCCGACTGTCGCTCCCGTGCCCGCGCCGTGATTGCCATGACTGAAGATGCCTTCATAAGCGTTCTGTACCGCGCACATTCCCATGTTAACGTCAGGAAATGCCGAAGGGTCTCCGACAGCGAGGTCATACAGTGAAGCTCCGCAGACTATAGGGACCGTGATCCCTGTGCCGACATCAAAGCCAAGCCCTCTGGCCGAAAGCTCTCTCATGACTCCCGAGGCTGCCTCCAGCCCGAAAGCCGAGCCTCCGCTGAGAACTACGGCATGTACGGAATCGACGGTGTTCTCGCTTCTGAGAAGATCCGTCTCCCTTGTCGCGGGTCCGCCTCCTCTTACGTCGACGCCTCCCACTGCTCCTTCTTCACAAACTATAACAGTGCAGCCCGTACCCTTTTCTTTGTTCTCCGCATTACCGAGCTTAAAACCCTTGATGTCAGTAATGTTGATGATCTTCATACTCATAGGCCTTTCCCCTTTATGATCGTTAACCGCACTTGTTGATTGATTTTATCACAATCAGAAGCATTTTTTAATCATTTCGGCGTCAGGTTCATCTTTGCTCAACGATCCGACAGCGAAATAGACTATGCCGCTTACGATAAGTCCCGCGATAATCTCGTGGATGCCCAGAGGCAGGATCTTCACTCTGTTGAAGAAAATAAACACTGCCAGTCCGGTTATTACTGAGGCAAGACAGGCCTTGCTGTTGCCCTTCTTCCAGTACAGTCCGCCGATTATAGGCCAGAAGAACGTAGCTTCAAGACCGCCGAACGCGAAGAGATTGATCCACACGATTACATCAGGCGGATTGAGCGAAAGCAAGCAGGCTACGATGCCTATGCCGGCCGTCAGCGCGAAACTGTATTTCGGGACATTATCATACGCGCTGCTGTATTTCGGATCCGACGCTTCTTTTTGGTCGAACGGAACTTTCTTTATGTAGTGGACGTATATGTCCTTGATAATGGTTGCCGAAGCAAGGATAAGCAGGGAGTCTATCGTAGACATGACAGCCGCGAGCGGCGCCGCGAGGAAGAATCCCGCAGCCCATGCAGGCATGTAATTCATGACTACAAAAGGTATGACCTGATCCGTGCTCGCAAGTCCTTCCGCGGGAAGCAGAGGATAAGCCAGCGTTCCGGCGAGGTGCATGCCTATCATGAGAATTCCGATGACTACGGTACCGTATATCATGGCCTTATGCATCGATTCCGTATCTTTGAATCCCATGCATCTGACGGCCGTCTGAGGAAGTCCCAGCACAGCGATTCCTACGAGCACCCAGAAAGAGATCAGCGCTCCCGGTCTCAGCGCGGCTATCTCAGCTCCGTACTCACCTTTTCCCATAAGATCCCAGCCCGGGTTCCCGGCGTCAAGGCTGCTTATAATGTTGTCCATTCCTCCGGCTGATCTTATGACAAAGAACAGCAGCAGGAATGTTCCGATAGTCATTACAATGCCCTGTATCGTATCAGTCGTGACTACGGCCTTGAAACCGCCGACTGAGGTATAGACTATGACAACAGCTCCGAACAGAAGCAGTCCCGCCCAGTACGGCAGGCCCGTGACGGTCTGCATCAGTGTGGCTCCGCCTATGAACTGAGCTATCATCTGTGTTATGAAGAATATCACCATTGCGGTCCCGCAAAGAATGACGACTGCAGGCGAATCATAGCGCGCGCGCAGGTAGTCGTTTATCGTTACGGAATTTGTCCTTCTGGCGATCATGGCGAATTTCTTGCCGAGAACTCCCAGCGTAAGGAATGTCGCTCCGATCTGAACTCCCGCGACCCATGACCATGACATGCCGAATGACGATGCCAGTCCCGGTCCGCCCAGGAATGAGCTGGCGCTCGTATAAGTAGCTACAAGTGTCATCGCAAGGACGATTCCGCCCATGCTTCTGGATCCCGCGAAGTAATTCGCGAGGAATCCCTTGTCGGCATTCTCTTTCGCGGATCTTCTGCTGGCGCGAATACCGAGCAAAAGATTTATCAGAAGGTACAGAACGAGAATGATAAGGACGGCTGCTTTTTTACTCATTTGCGGCGCCTCCTTCCTCGTCATCTTCGAGATCGAAGTTTAAAAATACCTTTTTCAGCAGAATGACCACGCCTATCACGGCAATGACGAACATTCCCGGTGTGCTGACCAGCCACCATACAGGCAGCCCAAAAAGTCTCGCGCCCGTGCCCGACAGTCCATAGGCGAAGCCCACATTCCAGATAAAACAGATAAGGAACAGCAGGATAGTGGCTTTCGCCTCTTTCCTGATCTGCTTTTCTTTCTGCTCCGGGGACATCTGCGTTTTCATTTAGAGTTCTCCTTTCAGAAATAACATAAATAACATAAAAAACCCGGAATACCGTTAAGCCTTTAATTGACGCCCTATCGTTAACGGATAAGGTGGGTAACTTCCTGAGCCTGGCTTCTGTAGTCCACTCTGAGGAGGCTTTACATAATGCGTCCGCATCGGAATCCCTTTAAGTAAGTGTAGGTTCAATTAAGAAGACTTTTACGCGTATTCCAGGAATGGATACTATGATCGGTTTCTGTTACTCAAGATCGAGATCGCAGTTGAAGTAGACCTTCTGTACATCGTCGTTGTCTTCAAGACTTGTGATAAGTTTTGTAAGAGACTTGATGGCGCTCTCGTCAGTCACATTCGCTTCCATCGAAGGGATCTGTTCGATCTCCGCTTCAAAAATCTCATAGCCTGCTTCCTTGATCGCCTGGTGGACGTCATTGAACGCGGCAGGATCTGTGAGGATCTCGAAGTTATCTTCGTTGACGACCATGTCATCCGCTCCGGCGTCAAGCGCTACCATCATGACTTCGTCCTCATCGAGGTCTTCGGAATCGATGATAACAACTCCCTTGCGGCTGAACATATACGAAACGCAGCCCGGTGTACCCAGGTTTCCGCCGTTCTTGTCAAATACAGATCTTACGAATGAAGCAGTCCTGTTTTTGTTGTCCGTCAGAGCTTCTACGATGACCGCAACTCCGCTTGGACCATAACCTTCAAACTGCAGCTCTTCGTATGACTCACCGCCGAGTTCTCCCGTACCCTTCTTGATCGCCCTGTTGATATTGTCATTAGGCATGCCTATGGCTTTTGCCTTATCGATGGCAACTCTCAGCGAAGGGTTGAAGTCAGGATCTCCGCCTGCCTTCGCGGCAACGATGATCTGTCTCGAATACTTGGTGAACATCGCAGAACGCTTTGAATCCTGCGCCGATTTTCTGTTTGCAATAGTCCCGTGTCTGCCCATTGGCAGTCACCTCCTTATAGTTATTTTCTTTGTGGCCTTATGGATGATATCCGCAGCCTTTTCTTTCTTGGTTTTATTATAGTACGATGCCTTCTCATCTTCAAGATTCTTGAAAGCCGTTGACATCATCAGCTTTATCCTGTTGAGCTGATTCACCGTCGAAGCTCCCGGATCGTAGTCGATGGCGACTATATTCGCCTTCTCATCATACTGCCTGAGAGCTTTCAGCATGCCCTTTCCTGCCACGTGATTAGGCAGGCAGGCGAACGGCTGCAGGCAGAGTATGTTCTTGACTCCGCTGTCGATGAGATCGACCATTTCGCCCGTGAGCAGCCAGCCCTCGCCGCACTGGTTACCGATCGATATAAATCTCTCGGCGTTCCTCGCTGTATCCTCAATGCGCGGATCGGGATCGAAGCGCTTGCTCTTAGCGCAGGCTTCCCTGGAATACTTCTTATACGATTCAATGAAGCTCAGGAGAGCCTTATTGACCGCCATGTCCTTCCACGATCCCGACAGGTTGTTATAGTTATAGACCTTATTGATGAATCCGTATTCAAAGAAGTCTATGAATGAAGGAACGACCGCTTCTCCGCCTTCTGCTTCTATGGTCTCCACCAGGTTGTTGTTGGCGTTAGGGTGATACTTTACGAGTATCTCTCCTACTATGCCGACCCTTGGCTTTACCATGTCCTCGTGGATCGGAATGCTGTCGAAGTCTCTGATTATGTCATTCAGATTCTTTATGAAAGTTTTCTTGTTGAGATCCCTGCAGTTCTTTACGATCTTGCTGAACCACGAATCCATTACGGACTGTGCCGAGCCCTTCTCGATCTCATAAGGTCTGATCCTGTACAGGCATTTCATCATGAGGTCTCCGTAGAGAGCGCCGTACACGAGTGACAGAGCCAGTCTCGGCGTTATCGTAAAGCCCGGGTTGCGCTCGAGACCAACCATGTTGAACGAAATGACCGGGATCTGCTCCATGCCGAGGTCCTTCAGGGCCTTTCGAAGCAGAGCGACATAATTGCTCGCCCGGCATCCGCCGCCCGTCTGCGACATGAACACTCCCGTCTTTTTAAGATCATATTCTCCGGATTTAAGGGCGTATATGATCTGACCGAGAGTGACGATCGTCGGATAGCAGGCGTCGTTGTTGACGTATCTGAGTCCTTCTTCTTCGGATTCCTTTGTTACTGCAGGCAGCAGCACCGCGTTGTAGCCGGCATCCTTCAAAACAGGTTCAAAATATTGGAAGTGTATAGGCGACATCTGCGGCACCAGAAGCGTGTAGCCGTCGTCTCTCATTTCCTTTGTAAAGAGCTTGCGCTTATATGGCTTGTTAACGTTCTTAGCCTTGGTACCCAGTTTTTTACGCTCGTCAAGAGCGGCCTTGAGCGATCTTATCCTTATCCTCGCGGCTCCGAGGTTGGCGCCTTCGTCTATCTTCAGGACGGTATAGAGCTTGTCGTTCTGCTGAAGCAGTTCGTCGACTTCGTCCGTAGTTACCGCGTCGAGTCCGCAGCCAAATGAATTCAGTTGTATGACTTCTATGTCATCGTTCTGGCCCGCGAAGATCGCGGCTTTGTAGAGCCTTGAATGGTATACCCACTGGTCAAGAATGCGTACAGGCCTTGCGGTCTTGACCTTCCAGCTGACGGAGTCCTCGGAAAGGACTACCATATCCTGCTGGGTGATCAGTTCGTCTATGCCGTGGTTTATTTCCGGATCGATGTGATAAGGCCTTCCGGACAGCACTATGCCCTTCTTGCCGTGCTCCCTCATGTATTCGAGCGCGGCTTCGCCGGCTTCAGCTACCCTTCTCTTGTATGCCTTCTGGGCGCTTCTTCCCGCTGTCAGAGCGTGCTCTATCTCAAGGATATCCGTGTCGATACCGAAGAGAGAATACTCCCTCTCGTCCTTACCGAGCCTGTAGCTCTTCACTACGTTTTCTGCCGCCTCGTTATCTACGCTGCGGCTGCCCGAGAAGAACTTGGTCATCTCGCTTATGAACCTGTTGTCATTGTCATAAGGCACGAATGGATGATAGAACTCCACTTCATGATCGTAGAAGTAATCAGCCATGTTCTTGTCGATCACTTCAGGATATGTCGCTACGACCGGACAGTTGTAGTGGTTCGGAGCGGATTTGTCCTCTACGGCTTCATAGTTGATCGAAGGATAGAATATCCTCTTCACACCGTTCTCTACGAGCCACTTGATGTGACCGTGCACCACCTTTGCCGGATAGCACGCGGTATCCGAAGATATGGTATCCATGCCGCTCTGATAGATGTCCTTGTTTGTCGCAGGGCTGAGAATGACTCTGAATCCCAGTTTGGTAAAGAACGCGTGCCAGAACGGATAGTTCTCGTACATGTTGAGGACCCTCGGGATGCCTATGACGCCCCTCTTGGCGTTTTCCTCATCGAGTACGGGTCTGTTGAAGAGCAGGTCGTTCTTGATTTTGTAGAGATTCGGAAGCTCTGACTTTTTGGTTGAAGCCCCCGCTCCCTTCTCGCAGCGGTTTCCCGTTATGTATCTTCCACCGTCTGCGAATCTGGATATGGTCAGCAGGCAGTTGTTGCCGCATCCTCCGCATCTTGCGTTGGATGTTTTTACGCTGAAACTGTCTACCTTGTCCAGAGGCAGTACGCCGGATACTTCGCCTTCGACGTAATTGTCACAGGCAATGATAGCCGAACCGTAGGCTCCCATAAGACCGGAAATATCAGGCCTTATGACATCCTTTTCAAGAATGATCTCAATGCTTCTTAAGACCGCCTCATTAAGGAATGTACCGCCCTGAACGACAACATTAGGACCGGTCTCCGAAGGATTCCTCAGTTTTATGACCTTGTAAAGCGCGTTCTTGATGACTGAGTAAGACAGGCCCGCGGAGATGTCCGCTATAGAAGATCCTTCCTTCTGCGCCTGCTTTACTTTCGAGTTCATAAAGACCGTGCATCTTGTTCCCAGGTCTACCGGCCTCTTCGACTTCAGAGCTTCGTGCGCGAATTCAGGCACGCTCATGCTTACCGATTTCGCGTATGTCTCTATGAAGGATCCGCAGCCGGACGAACAAGCCTCGTTCAGCATTATGCTGCTGATGGCTCCGTCCTTGATCTGCATGCACTTCATGTCCTGACCGCCTATGTCAAGAATAAAGCTTACCTCAGGCAGGAACTGACTGGCCGCCTTGTAGTGAGCCATTGTCTCTATCTCACCCGCGTCTATTCCATACGCGGCCTGTACAAGTCCTTCTCCGTAACCTGTTACGACAGAACGGCCTATGAATGCTCCTTCCGGAAGTGAAGTATATATCTCCTTAAGCACCTGTCTGACGACTTCGAGAGGATCGCCCTCGTTGTTGCTGTAGTGCTCGTAAAGGAGTTCTTTGTCCTTGTTGATAAGAGCAGCCTTGGTCGTAGTCGATCCTGCGTCTATACCCAGAAATACAGGACCTTCTGCTTTTGAAAGATCTCCCCTCGGTACAGTAGCCTTCGCGTGACGCTCTCTGAACTCCGCAAGTTCCTCATCGTTCCTGAAGAGCGGTTTCAGATACTTGGTGTCCGAGATGTCGTCAGGCGCGGCGTTATCCAGCTTGGATATAAGAGAATCGATGCTGACAGCCTGCTTTTTGTCTGCAAGATAAGCGGCTCCGATGGCCACGAAGAATTTCGCGTTATCCGGGAATACTACTTCATCGTCAGAAAGCTGCAGTGTCTCTATGAATCTCTTTCTGAGTTCTGAAAGATATTCAAGAGGTCCGCCCAGGAACGCCACCTTGCCTCTTATAGGATGTCCGCACGCAAGGCCGGATATCATCTGATTTACTACAGCCTGGAATATGGATGCGGCGATGTCTTCAGTCCTTGCGCCGTCATTGATGAGCGGCTGTATGTCTGTCTTGGCGAAAACTCCGCAGCGGGATGCGATCGGATATATGATCTCATGTCCCTTGGCCGCTTCGTTTAGCCCTCCGGCATCGGTATTCAGAAGCACGGCCATCTGGTCGATAAAAGCTCCGGTACCGCCGGCGCATGTGCCGTTCATCCTCTGCTCTACAGTCGATCCGTAGAAAGTTATCTTGGCATCTTCGCCGCCGAGCTCTATGGCAACATCGGTTTCAGGTATGAGTTCTTCTACAGCCCTGCTGCAGGCAATTACCTCCTGCTCGAATCTGATGCCTAAAAGATCCGCAAGCGAAAGCCCGCCGGATCCCGTGATAACGGGTCTGACGGTGATATCTCCCAGTTCAGCTCTCATCTGTTTCAGAAGTTCGCCGGCTTTTTCAAATACGTTCGACATGTGGCGCTCGTATTTTGAATAGACGACTTTGTCTGTCTCATCAAGAAGAACCAGTTTTACTGTTGTTGATCCTACATCGATCCCGAGTCTAAGCTGCATAAACTCTCCTTAGAATAAATCAGTGTTCCGGGCAGACCGTAAGCCGGGTTCTGTATCTGACGATCATCCATCTTGGACTGCAGTTGCCTGCAGCCTCATGCGACATACCTTCGGGCGGGTACGGGCCGCACCACAAAATGCCCTTTTTGTCTTGCTCCGGATGGGGTTTACACGGCGGCTGTGTCTCCACAGCCCCGGTGAGCTCTTACCTCACCATTTCAACCTTGCCACGGCATTACCCGTTTCGGCGGAATGTTTCTGTTGCACTTTCCCTACAGTTACCTGCGGCGGAC
>CACYPK010000008.1 GCA_902776285.1 uncultured Eubacteriales bacterium | reverse complement strand
TCGCGATTTGAACCTTGGGAGTCGCTTTGGGGTTCGTCGTTGGCTACGCCCCTCGTGGACTTTCACCACAGATTGACGGCATGCCCGTCATACAACTAAGAGCGGTCCTTACGGACCGTTCTTTTGTATTCGCGATATCTGCGTATTACTTGCTTTCGATTATAACCTTGCGGTAAGGGTCCTTGCCCTCGCTCCTGGTCTTTACGCTCGGGTGATTCTGCAGAGTGCAGTGGATCACCTTTCTCTCGTAAGGATTCATAGGTTCAAGCGTCGTAGGCCTTCCGGTCCTCTCGACCTTGCCGGCCAGACGGTTCGCGAGGTTCACAAGAGTCTTTTCTCTCTTTGCCCTGTAGTTCTCGGCGTCGAGAATGACTCTTATATACTTGTCGGAGTCCTTGTTGACCACGTAGCTCGCCAGACACTGTACAGCGTCGAGGGTCGCTCCCCTCTTGCCGATTATCGTGCCGGTGTCCTTGCCGGTGATCTCTACGAATACCAGCTCATCGCCCGCCTTGACGCTGAAGTCTAGGTCGATGCCCATCTGATCGGCGATGTCCCTGAGGAATTTCTCAAGCGGATGATCCGTTGCCGGATCCAGCTTCTTTACCTCGTACAGCATCGTATCTTCTAACGAAAGACTGTATTTCTTTTTCGATTTGCCGCGGCTCTTTTCTCTGCTGCGCGCCTTTTCTCTTGCTTTTGCGTCTTCCCTTTCTTCTGCTTCGAACTTGTCGTATTCCGCTCTGACCTCGTCAGGCAGTTTCTGCGCCGAATTTTCAGGCAGCCCCGCGAGGATCGCGTCTATGTCGTCGAATGTAGCTTTTTCTCTGGTCTGAGGTTCCGTCTCCCTGGCTGTTACTCTTACTCTTGCCAGCTTGGAGCCGATCCCCAGGAATCCGTTCGATGATTCCTCAAGCACTTCTATATCAGCTTCGTCCCTGCTTATCTTGAGTTCCTTGAGCGCGAGATCAACTGCAGTCTCTACATCGACTCCCCATTTTTCTGAAGATCTCATCTATTAATAACTTCCTTTCATTCTTGCTCTCTTCTTCCTGGCAAGCTCCTTCTCGGCTCTTTCTGTCAGCTTCTTCTTTTCTTTCTCTGCTCTCATGTCGTCCCTGATCTTATTGATCCTGAGGTTAAAGAAAATCTGCATGAACTGGCCGCCGGCCCAGTAGATCGCGAGTCCTGCCGGATACGATCTTGCGAGCCAGAGAATGCTCAGCGGGAAGAAATATTTCATGATCGCGTTCATTGCCTTCTGCTGGCCCGGATTCGCTCCCGGCTGCTGCATGGTCATCGCGCTGTTCATGCTGAATGCGAAGAACGTTGCGAGGCCCGCGGCTATAGGCAGAATAATAAGATCCGGCTGAGCGAGATCCTTGATCCAGAGGAAAGACTCGTGGTTCGCGAACATCATCGTCTCTGTCGGCATGTATTTCATCGGATTTCTGAGGAGCGCAAACAGTCCCATGATGATAGGGAACTGGATAAGCATCGGAAGGCAGCCGCTCATCGGATTGAATCCGGTCTCGGCGTACAGCTTCTGCATCTCTTCGTTCATCTTCTCTCTGTCGTTGGCGTATCTGTTCTGGATCTCCTTTGCCTTTTCAGACATGTCAGACATGTCAGCAGTCGACTTGATCTGCTTGGCGTAGAGAGGATAGAGCACCAACTTTACGATAACTGTGAGTATGATGAGTGAGATTCCGTAATTGCCTACCAGTTTATATATCAGCTGCAGCAGATATCCGATAGGTTTTGCAATAAATCCCATTTTCTTCTCCGTTCTTGTAATATAACTTGCTTTGTCGCATGGCGCGGACTACGGCACCGGATCATAGCCTCCCGGACGTCCCGGATGGCACCTTAGGATCCTGCGTATCCCCAGCCAGCTTCCCTTCAGCGCTCCGTACTTTTCTACGGCTTCTATGAAGTACGCGCTGCAGGTGGGCGTATACCGGCAGTGAGCTCCGATGTACGGAGATATGCCGATCTGATATGCCCTTACCATGACTATCAAAATTCTTTGAATGATGTTTTTCTTACTTTTCATTGTTCTTACGGCTGTCTTTCAGGAGTCCGCAATCCGTCAGCGTCTTTCTGATACTTTTCTCGACTTCAGGTTCTTTACGTCCGTTGATAGTGTTTCTCGCGACAAATATCACGTCGTATCCCTTTATTATTTCAGGCTCCATCGCTCTGTACGCTTCTCTCATGAGCCTGCGGGATCTGTTTCTTTCTACCGAGTTGCCTACCTTGCGGCTCGCCACAAAAGCGGTCCTTGTCTTATCAAGTCCGTTCTTTTTATACAGGATCACCGTAAACCTGCCGCCTTTGGACTTGCCTTGCTTGTATATCCTGGCAAAGTCCCTCTGATTGCGCAATGTAAGTTCGCTGCGATCTCTCATCCGGACACCGTTCCATTCAAACAATTAAACTGTAAGAGATTTTCTGCCTCTCGCTCTTCTTCTCTTGAGCACCTTGCGGCCGTTGGCTGTAGCCATTCTCTTGCGGAATCCGTGTTCCTTAAGTCTCTGCCTCTTCTTAGGCTGATAAGTCCTTTTCATTTTCTTCTCCTTTAGCTGTTTATATATATTGTAAGTAATTGTTTTGCGTGCCCTCTGAATTCCAAGAGCACATAAGCCAATGCATTATATTTGAAAAACGTTCAAAAGTCAAATAAAAAGCGGGTTTATATGAAGTTTAAGTTTCATTCTTTTAAGGATATGGTATGAAAATTTTAAATCCGCCTTCTTTGTCTAAATAAAATACATAATGCGCAAAAAATGGGTTATACACAATATGTAGTAGCGGTCCGAGGTTGTTAACAGTTTTATCAACAATATGTGGAAAACTTATTTTTTGAATACCGCGAAACACCCATTTTTAATGCGATTTTGCCCTTTGCATATGTGGAAAACTTTATGTAAAATTGGTTCACAACCGTATGGAGAGTAACTGTGGATAAAAACAAGATATGGGGGACTACCCTCAATTTTCTTAGAGATAATAATACGACCCTTAGTTACAATACCTGGCTGGCTCCTCTGAGCATTCATCATATAGAGGAGGAAGCAGGTATTGTTTATCTTGCGTGGCCGGATCAACCTCGTCTTATCACCCACATCAACGACCACTACCTTACGCAGATCGAGAATGCCATAAACAGCAGCACCGAAAAACCTTTCCGCGTGGTCATCAAGAGCGATAAGGATTACGAGATAAGCAAGATCGATACATCAAGGATGAAGAACACTCTCAATCAGGAGAAGCTCTTCAACCCACGTTTTAATTTTGAAAGTTTTGTAGTCGGAAATTCAAATAAGTACGCACACGCGGTTTCAGTCGCGGTAGCTGAATCCCCCGGAGACATCTATAATCCTCTATTTATTTACGGAGGATCAGGACTCGGCAAGACGCATCTTATGCAGGCCATCGGAGTACAGATAATCCGCAATAATCCTGAAACGAAGGTACTTTATGTTTCTGCTGAGATGTTCACAAATGAACTTATTACCGCTATCAACGATAACAAGACCAGATCCTTCAGAAACAAATACCGCAAACTTGATGTTCTTCTTATAGACGATATCCAGTTCCTTGAAGGCAAGGAAGCGACTCAGGAAGAGTTCTTCCATACTTTTGAGGCTCTTTATCAGAATAATAAACAGATCGTTATAACCAGCGACTGTCCGCCGGTAAATCTTAAAGGTCTCGATGAAAGGCTGCGCACAAGATTCAGCTGGAACATGATAGCGGATATCCAGCCGCCGGATTATGAGACAAGAGTAGCCATTTTAAGAAATCTTGCTGAAAAATCAGATATCCAGATAACTCCTGAAGTAAGCGATGTATTGAATCTTATCGCGGATCAGGTAAAGGATAATATAAGAGAACTTGAAGGAGCTTATAACAGGGTAGTAGGTCTTTCGCAGCTTCTGAATGAACCTATAACTGTGGATAACGCAAGGAGTATCCTGAAAGATATAATAAAGGATAATGAACAGGCAGTCGCTCCTGAAAGAATCAGATCGATAGTCGCGAATCATTACAAAATAAAGATCGCTGACATGGATTCTCCTAAGAGAAACGCTGAAATAACTCTGCCAAGACAGGTCGCGATGTATCTTTGCAGGACTGAGACAGATCTTTCTCTGCCTAAGATAGGTAAACTGTTTGGAGACAGACATTATTCAACAGTCATACACGCAATAGAAAAAATAGAGGATCAGTTGAAATACGATGAGATACTCTATGAAAATATTGAAACCATAAAGGCGAAATTGCAGGCCAGAAAGAGATAAAATAAATTCTGAAATCGTATACAAATAATAATCAACATCTGATCAACAACTTTTAAATATCATTTTCAACTGTGAAAAATTGAAAGAAATACGCAAAAATCAGGTTGTTCGGAAGTTATCCACATTATCAACAACGCTTACTATTAATACTAATAATAAATATATAAAAATAAGAGCTGCGGCAGGAAAGAATGAAAGGATATGCTATGAAGATCTATTGCAACAGAACAGAATTAAATAAAGCATTGAATAACGTTTCTCATTCTGTTCCGGTAAGAACTACTTCTAATATTCTGGAAGGAATACTTATCAACGTTGAAGATAATAAAATGAAGCTTACTTCAACGGATACAAACATGACCACTGAGACAACTATCAATGTTAATTCAGATGGAATATGTGAATTTGTCGTTCCTGCTAAATTATTCAGCGCAATCATCGCGAAGCTTCCTGAAGAAGATATGATGATGGATTATGACAGCGAAAGATCCAAAATCAATATAAAGAGCGGCAGTTCCAGTTCTGAAATAATATGCTTCAAAGGAGATGAATATCCTAAGATCAGGCTCGATGAAGGAGAAAAGGTATTTTTTCTTGACAAAGAAGATGTTAAAAAGCTCATAAAAAAGACAGCATTCAGCGCTTCTACAGATGAATTCAACAGGATCATCACAGGAGTCCTTCTTGAAATCAAAGACGGAAAGATGAAAATGGTAGGCGTCGATCCATACAGGATAGCTACCTATAAGATTGATGTTGATAATAAAGAAAATGTAAGTGTTATCATTCCGGCTAAACTTATCATAGAAGTTTCCAAATTCATCGATGATGACGGCGATTCAAAGATGAGCTTTGAAATAATAGATAATAAAGTAGTGATGAAGTTTGATAATAATAAAGTCATCATCAATACTTATTCCGGAAAATTCATAGATTATGAAAGGATCCTCAATAAAGATGGAAACATTAATGTAAGAGTTAAAAAGGATGATCTTTTAAAGAGCACTGAAAGAGCTTCACTCCTGGCGTCAGTTCAGAATAATAATCTGATCAGATTCAATGTAGGAAAAGATATGATCTATATTACCTCTCTGAATGAAGAGGGTAACATAGAAGAAAAAGTTGAGATAATCAATGACGGCGAAGATTTGAATATTGGTATCAATTCAAGATATCTGAAAGATGCTCTGAGTGTCATAGAAGATGAAGAAATAAACATCAACTTCAAGGACAGCGTAAGCCCGGCCATCATAAAGCCATTAAAAGGCGACAAATATACATACCTGATCCTGCCAATCAGAATGAATTAGTAAAAATTCTAAAACATAAAAAATCAGACATAATATTTAGAGTAAAAAAATAACAATCATATTATTCATATTAGTCTTACTTTAATCTTATAATTCGCAATTAATAGAGTAATAAGAATAGAGAAAAAAGAATAAAAAAAAGAATAATAAGTAATAATAAGTAATTAGCGCATCCTTCAGTGAATCATTCTCAAATGAATAGAAAGATGCGCTTTTATATTGCTTTTTATATATTAATAGATTGATCAAAAGAGAATTTACAGCGATAAAAGAAGCGATAAAAGAAAGGTAAACTGATCCTGGGTGTAAAATTAAGAGAAAAACAAAGAAATATACACCCTAAACATTGTATTACGATGAAAAAAGTTAAAAAATAATAGAATTTACCATTATTTTTAAACTAATTGTGCATCTTAAGGATGAATTAATATGAAAATACACAAAATCACTTTAAAATGGTGTATTATTTCAGATTTTTACCGGATTTTTACACCCTGACTTAAAAATAATAGCAGTTTTTAGTTATTTTTAAGTTATTTTATGAAAAAATGTGTATCATCGGCGGTTATCTCCTGAATGATACACATTTCAAGTATTAGTCAATATTACTTTCTATAAAAAATGTGTATCATTGGCGCTTTTCCCTGAATGATACACATTTCAAGTATTAGTCAATATTACTTTCTATAAAAAATGTGTATCATTGGCGGTTATCTCCTGAATGATACACATTTCAAGTATTAATCAATATTATTTTCTATTACGAGTTTTTATCTTTTTAGTATTTACTTTTTTCCTATTACGAACTAATACGAATTTTCTATTAAGAATCTTATATCCTCTAATATTCAGTATTTTCTATTTAAGTATCATATATCCTTTACTATTTACACAATTCGCATGCGGTCATGGCTGCGACTTTCGCGTTATTGAAGACCAGCTGGATATTTGAATCGAGGCTGTCTCCTCCCGTGAGTTCCTTAACTTTTGCCAGAAGGAAAGGAGTAGTCTCTTTTCCTTTTATTCCACGTTTTACACATTCATCTATGGCCTGGATTATTGCCGGATTTATTATATCCGGATCCATAGAATACTTTTCAGGTATAGGATTTCCTACAAGGATGCCGCCTTTCATTCCGAGCTCAAGATGAGTTTTAAAGAAGTGCGCGAGATCAGCAGCGGAATCGACTTTATAATCAACTTTAAATCCGCTCTTGGATGTATAGAAGGCAGGCATATCTTCAGTGCCGAATCCGATAACAGGAACACCCTTTGTTTCAAGATATTCGAGAGTCAGACCTATGTCCAGAATGGATTTACATCCGGCGCATATTACCATGACAGGTGTCTGAGCGAGCTCCTCAAGGTCAGCGCTGATATCCATCGTTACCTCTGCTCCTCTGTGGACTCCACCGATACCGCCTGTCGCGAATACTTTGATGCCCGCCATGTGAGCGATCATCATGGTAGTCGTTACTGTGCAGGCGCCGTCTTCACCCTTTGCGCAGAGCATGGCGAGGTCTCTTCTTGATGCCTTCGCGATCGCGGGACCTTTCTTACCGAAGTATTCGATCTCGTCAGGAGTGAGTCCCGCTTTCAGTCTGCCGCCGATTATTGCGATGGTTGCCGGAGTAGCTCCGTTGTCTCTTACGATCTGCTCTACCGCGAGAGCTGTCTCTACGTTCTGCGGATAAGGCATTCCGTGCGAGATGATCGTGGACTCAAGAGCGACCACCGGCTTTCCGGCATTCAGAGCTTCCTTTACTTCTTTGCTTATATCCAGGTATTTATTCATGAAAAAGTCTCCTTACTTTATGATTATTGTCATTTATCGCATTAAAGTGTTGCTACTTCATGTATTTGACTTCTTTTATATTTACACTATGTTCGTCCAGCATCCGAATTATCATATCGCTGCTCATGGCAGGATGTATAGTCGGATCCACGGATATGGTGGCGGAAGCAGCCGCGTTCGCTGCCTTTACCGGAAACTCCAGCTCATCTTTGCCGTCATTCATTGAGGACCAAATTATGGCTGCCATTGCGGAGTCTCCGGCTCCTGTCGTACATTTTACTTCTGCCGGGTATCTGTCCGCCTTAAGAGTATGATCCTTATCCGCCGCGATCATGCCGTTAGGACCGAGTGAAATGAACACTCTTCTGACGCCTTGCTCTATCAGAGCGTGAGCGGCTTCAAGGCAGTCGTATTCATTCTCTATTATCATGTCCGTCAGGAATTCTGCCTCGAGAAGGTTCGGCTTGAGAGTATCTATACCGTCGAGATGACCCTTGATCTTGTCGGCGTGAGAGACAGATACAGTATCAATGTACAGAGGGACCTTGCAGACGCTTTTTATCTTGAGCAGGGTCTCCTGTGTAAGATTGCAGTCGGCGATCACGATGGCAGCGGAATTTATCACGTCGCTGATGGACTCTATGTATTCAGGAGTGATGTGCTTCACTATGTCGACGTGCGACAGGGCGAGACTCATTTCGCCGTCATCATCGTTGATGAAGAGGTATGTAGAAGATGAGGCATCAGGCATAATGAGCGAGAGGCTCGTGTCCATGCCTATGCTTTCGCATCTCTCCAGCATTTCCTTGCCGAGGGTGTCGTCTCCGATGGCGGTTATGAGCTCTACTTTGACTCCGAGCAAAGCAAGATTGTGAGCGATGTTGCGTCCGACGCCTCCGTAGCTCATCTTTATGACGCCCGGATTGGAGTCGCCCGGAATGAGCGGCTTATATGGAGTGCCGCCTATGTCTATGTTTGCGGCGCCTATCACTACTACGTAATCTTTTTCTTCCATGGTGGTTACTTTTCCTGCTGTTCCTTGATGCGCTGCTTCCAGCACTTGTGACACATTGCCGTATATCTGTCGTTGCCGCCCAGCACAACCTGGTCGCCCTCGGTTATGATGCGGCCGTTGTCATCGAATCTGGCGTTTACGGTCGCCTTGCGGCCGCACTCGCATATCGTTTTGATCTCGGTGATGGAGTCGGCCAGTTCCATGAGCCTCTGAGCGCCCGGAAAGAAGTGTGTCAGAAAATCGGTCCTTAAGCCGAAACACAGCACAGGCAGATTCTTCTCATCGACGAGCCACCTGAGCCCGTCGATCTGTTCCGGGGTAAGGAACTGCGCTTCGTCAGCGATGATGACATCGTAGTCGCCTGCCGCGTGATAGGCCGCTATGATATCTTCATCCGGGTGTATGACCTGAGCCTGCTGCTGAAGGCCGATGCGGCTCCTGATGATGTCCGCGCCGTCACGGGTATCGGTGCCCGGCTTGATCAGCCATACGGTCATGCCTTTTTCTTCATAATTGAACTTTGTGGTCAGAGCCTGAGCGGACTTTGAAGAGCCCATCGCTCCGTATTTGAAATACAGTTTGGCCATGAAATGTCTCCGTTCTGTATGCGTGTTTTTTATTTAATAACGAGCTGTTTTTTAGCATTATTTTTGTTCAGTTTTTTATACCGATATACTATAATATATCCGTTAGGAATTCTATATTCCACCACTATTTCTTATCACTCTAAACATATTAGGGAGGATTGTAATGAAGAAATTTCTTGTATTGCTCCTCGCAGCGCTGATGGTATTCGCATTCGCGGCTTGCGGGGGAGGCGGCGGCGGTGAAGAGCCTGCAGCTGACGGCGGCGACGCAGCAGCAGTATCGTTTGATGATATCGATGATAACTGCGAGTCCGCAGACGGAACTTACCAGATCGCTATGGTAACAGACGTCGGCCAGCTCAAGGACGGTTCTTTCAACCAGTTCACATGGAACGGCTGCAAAATGTACGCTTATGAGAATGAAAAGACTTATAAGTACTATCAGCCGGCAAACGGCGCGAACGCTACTGACGAAGACAGGATCAAGGCCATGACAGACGCTTGCGACGCGGGCGCTGAAGTAATCGTAACTCCTGGATTCATGCAGCAGACAGCTCTTGAGGCTGTAGCTCCTAAGTACCCTGAGGTACAGTTCATCTTCATCGATGGCTGGGATCTCGGACTCGACAACGTACTGGGCGTTTCCTATCAGGAAGAGCAGGCGGGATACCTCGCTGGCTATGCTACAGTAATGGAAGGCTACACAAAGCTCGGATTCTCCGGCGGTGGCGGTGGAACAAACCCTGCTTGCTGCAGATACGGCTACGGATTCGCTCAGGGCGCTAACGATGCTGCAGGTGAGAAGGGCGAGAAGATCGAAATGAGATACAGCTGGGAGTATGGTTCACAGTTCTCGGCATCTGACGACCTTCAGGCCATGCTCGCCGGATGGTACAACGCAGGCACAGAAGCGATCTTCGTATGCGGCGGCACAATGTTCAACTCCGGAGCTGCTGCGGCTGAGGCTGCTGACGGCGCTATCATCGGCGTTGACGTTGACCAGTCCAAGGATTCCGATGCTGTTATCACATCGGCTTGCAAGGGACTTGCTCAGTCCGTACAGATCTCACTTGGCAACTTCTACAACGACGGCCTCCAGAAGGGCGCTCTCGTACTCGGAGCTGCTGATGACGCTGTAGGTCTCCCGGTTGATACTTGGTCGCTCCAGAACTGGAGTGTTGATGAATACAACGCTCTGTTCGAGAAGGTCAAAGCCGGTGAAGTTACGATCAGCAACGAAGAGATCAATGATCCTAGCACTGCAGGACTCGACAACATCACCTTCGTAAAATAAGCAAAACAGGGATAATCGTTCATAAGTCATAAGACAATCAGGACATCCCGAAATGAAAGTTGAAGGAAAGGGGGAAGAATCTTCCCCCTTTCTTCAAAATTAGTATCTGTAACTAAGAAAAATCAGAGGAAGTCAATATGTCAGAATATGTAATTGAAATGAACCACATCCGGAAAGAGTTTCCGGGAATCGTGGCAAATGATGACATAACGCTCCAGCTGAAGAAAGGCGAGATACACGCCTTGCTTGGCGAAAACGGAGCGGGCAAATCTACTCTGATGAGCGTACTTTTCGGTCTTTATCAGCCTGAGGCAGGCGAGATAAAGAAGAACGGTCAGGTCGTCAAGATCAACAATCCTAACGACGCTACCGACCTGGGCATAGGAATGGTACACCAGCACTTCAAGCTGATCGAAGTGTTCACGGTACTTGACAACATCATTCTCGGAGCGGAGACTACCGGCGCCATGGGATTCTTAAAGAAAAAAGAAGCCCGTGAAAAGGTAATAGCTCTTTCGGAAAAGTACGGACTCAAAGTAGACGTAGATGCCAAAGTCGAGGACATCTCGGTAGGCATGCAGCAGAGAGTTGAGATCCTCAAGATGCTGTACAGAGATAATGAGATCCTTATCTTTGACGAGCCGACAGCCGTTCTTACTCCTCAGGAGATCGATGAACTCATGGAGATAATGCGCGGATTCGCGAAAGAGGGTAAGTCCATTCTGTTCATCACGCACAAGCTGAATGAGATCATGGCGGTATCTGACAGAGTCACGGTACTGCGTAAGGGTAAATATATAGGCACGGTCAATACGAAAGATACCAACAAGCAGGAGCTGTCCAACATGATGGTCGGCAGACCTGTACAGCTTCAGATCGAAAAGAAAGAAGCTCATCCGGGAGAGACAGTGCTGAAGGTGGAGGGACTGACGGTTCCATCAAAGATCCATAAAAACAACGCTGTCAACAACGTCTCGTTCGAGGTAAAAGCCGGAGAAATACTGTGTATCGCAGGTATCGACGGCAACGGACAGACAGAGCTTATATACGGACTCACGGGTCTCGAGAAGGCCACGGCAGGTACCATAACACTGTGCGGTAAGGACATCTCGAAAGCATCGATCAGAAACAGGGCGCTCAGCGGAATGTCGCACATCCCTGAGGACAGACATAAACACGGTCTGGTGCTCTCATATACTCTCGAGCAGAACATAGTGCTTCAGAAATACAAGGAGCCGAGATTCCAGAACCACGGATTCATCAAATTCGATGAAGTCAGAGAATACGCCGAGAAACTGATCAAGGAATACGATGTACGTTCAGGACAGGGTCCTATCACGATCGCGAGGTCGATGTCAGGCGGTAACCAGCAGAAGGCGATCATCGCTAGAGAGCTCGACAGAGAAGAGCCGCTGCTGATCGCGGTACAGCCGACCAGAGGTCTCGACGTCGGTGCCATTGAGCACATCCACAACCAGATAGTCGCGGAGAGAGACAAGGGCCATGCGGTCCTGCTGGTCTCACTCGAACTCGAAGAGGTCATGGGACTCTCCGACAGGATACTCGTCATCTATGAGGGCGAGATAGTCGGTGAGGTCGACCCTAAGAAGACTACGGCCGAAGAACTCGGACTCTACATGTCCGGAGCCAAGAGACAGACGGAAGGAGGTGGAGCAGATGCCTAGAAAGGATCCATTAACGGGCAAGATCAAATGGTATAAGTCCGAGGGTGCTGTCGCGGTATACTCAGCTCTTATCTCCATACTGATCGGCATGGCGGTCGGCGCGGTCATCGTAGTCATCGCCGGCCTCTCAAAAGCAAACATCTCGACTTCCGGTATCGTCGAGGGTATCAAGCTGGTATTCCTCGGAGTGTTCTCGACAGGAAGAGACACTGCCGGACACCTGACCTTCGGCTTCAACGGAGTCAACCTCGGAAACATGCTCTTCAGAGCCGTTCCGCTCATCATGACGGGTCTTTCGGTAGCTATTGCTTTCAAGACAGGCCTGTTCAACATCGGTGCCGCGGGACAGTATCTGATGGGAACCATGGGAACCCTTTCAGTCGCGCTGTGGCTCGGATGGGCCGGCACGCCTAAGGCGATCGCCTGGATATGCGCATTCCTCGTGGGAGTCGCGCTCGGCGGACTTTGGGGCTGCATACCGGGACTGTTCAAGGCGTTCTTCAACATCAATGAAGTTATCACCTGTATCATGACCAACTGGATAGCCGCCAACCTTGTTACATGGTGGTTCGACTCGCACGAGCTGTTCAAGAACTCAGCGGAGGGCGGCAAGATCGGTTACGTCATACCTCTTAAGAACGTCGGAGTCGTCACACCTAAACTGCTTATGGACAAGATCTTCGCGGGATCGCAGGCCAACGGCGGTTTCTGGATCGCGATACTGATCGCGATAGCAATGTGGGTGATGATGACAAAGACCACGTTCGGTTACGAGCTGCGCGCCTGCGGCGCCAACAGACACGCCGCAAAATACGCCGGCATCAACGACAAGAAGAACATCATCCTTTCGATGGCCATCGCGGGCTGCCTGGCCGCGGCCGGCGCGTCGCTGTACTACCTCTCCGGCAACACGGAATTCTACTGGTCCACATACCAGAAGCTCCCGGCAGAGGGATTCAACGGCATCCCGGTAGCGCTGCTGGCTGCGAACCATCCGGTAGGCGTTATCTTCTCGGGTATCTTCATGTCGATGCTCAACGTATCCGGCATCCAGCTCAAGTACCTGACCGCGTATAACGAGTACATCTCGGATATCATCGTGGGCGTTATCGTATACCTCTCGGCGTTCTCGATGCTCTTCAAGACCATGCTGTCCAAGAGGATCAAGAGCGATCACGGCAATGTAAATGCCGAGCCTGAACCGGCAGCGGAGGAAGACGCCCCGGGTGATACGGACGAAGAGACTGAGAAAGGAGGACAGAAATAATGGTATTTTTACTTCAACAGATGATGCTGTATGCTGTCCCTCTGATGATAGTAGCTCTTGCCGGTGTATGCGCTGAGAGATCCGGCGTCATAAACCTGGCGCTTGAAGGTATCATGATCTTCGGAGCGTTCATGGGCGTAGTATTTGTCAGGATGTTCCAGGGAATGGGAATGACTCAGGACCAGGGACAGCTGATCATGCTGCTGGCCATGATACTCTCGGGCCTTTGCGGGATCGCGTTCTCGATGCTGCTGGCCTTCTCGGCGATCAACCTGAGAGCTGACCAGACGATCGGCGGTACGGCCCTCAACATGCTGGCACCTGCTATCGTAATGTTCTTCGTCTACATGATCGTTGCGCAGAACACCATCGGAATGGCTGAAGGCGGAGCAGCGGGCTGGTTCATGATCAAGCCGTCCAACTTCGGACATCCGAAGGGATACAGCTATGGACCTATCGGGGACTTCTTCCTCAACAAGGTCTACCTGACATCCTACATCTGCATCCTGATCTTCATACTCGTATCAGTATTCCTGTATAAGACCAAGACGGGAATGAGGCTCAGGAGCTGCGGCGAGAACCCGCAGGCTGCCGACTCGCTGGGTATCAATGTATTCAAGATGAGATACCTGGGCGTTGGCCTTTCGGGATTCCTGGCCGGTGTCGGCGGATTCACATTCTCGCTCACAACAGCCAACATGACATCCAACGGCGACGTCGCCGGCTACGGTTTCTTAGCGCTGGCTGTAATGATCTTCGGTAACTGGACACCTCTCAACATCGCAGGCGGATCGCTGCTCTTCGGACTTTTCAAGTGCATATCCGCTACATACGCGACTCTCGACATAAACGGAGACGGAGTGTTCATGCTGAACGAGATAGGCATCAGCCCGTACGTATACAGGATGCTGCCTTATCTGATCACACTGATCGTACTCGCGTTCACATCCAAGAACTCCAGAGTACCGAAGGCAGAAGGCATACCGTACGACAAGGGGATGCGTTAACAGTAAAAGATCCAACAGGATAAGATCATTAAAAAAGGACGGGAGCATGTCTCCCGTCCTTTTCATATGCGTGTTTTATGATCAGTAAGTTATGTCTGTAAAGCAAAGATTCCGGCCGCTCTCGCTTATCGCCGAGCACACCCTGGATATATATTCTCCGTCCTCGAATGAAGGATAGCGCCCGTGCGGGCCGCCCTGCGCCGCGGCGTATACTTCTCTGAACAGCGACTCAAACGTGGCCGTTCTGTCGCTTACAGGATACTCCAGACGATCCATTGAGCCGCCTTTTGAAAACTGAAGGACACCGGGGTCGGACTCCTCCCACTTGCAGCTCGATTCGAGGTCCGTGACCTCTATGCTGAGATCGTTCGGATGTCCCGGGGCAGTCTCTGACAGAAGAAGCGTGCCGACGCCGCCGTTTTCAAATCTCAGAAGGACCGCCGCTGTATCCTCGGTAGTGACGCTCACGGGCTCGCCTTCCCCGTCCGCCGACAGCATGCCGTCTTTTCTATATCTTGCAGGGAACCAGTTCCCGAGCTCAGCCTGCACGCCGGATATCCTGACACCGGTCCACGCATGCGCCAGATCGATCCAGTGCGTTCCTATCTCGCTTATCGCGCGCTGACCTTCAGATAAAGCGTCGTCAAAGCGCCATCCGTCCGGATGAGGAGGGATGTGGAACTCCTGAAGGTACGAGCCCAGAAAAACCTTTGCCTCTTTGCCGGACTCACGCAGCAGGCGAGCCGCCTCCAGATTTGCCGGATAGTAACGGTCATTGAGGCAAAGGGCTGTGATCAGGCCCTTTTCATCTCTTGCCGCCCGGGCTTCCGCCGCCAGAGCCGATGCTTCTTCAGGATCTATGCACAAAGGCTTTTCGCAGATGACATGTTTGCCTGACGCGAGACAGGCGCGTATCGTATCTGCGTGATCGTACGGAGGGGTGCAGATGTGCGCGACATCAGCATCTCCTGCCAGAGCCTCCCTCAGATCGGTGGTGCAGTAAGCAAGCCCAAGCTCCGAGGCAAACGCCCGGGTCCTCTCCGGATCCCTGCCGACGACTCCGCAGACTTCATGTCCCAGCCTCCTTATCGCTTCTATGTGTACACGGGCGATGTACCCGCAGCCTATTATTATCGCTTTCATGTCCTTATTTGCCGCCCTGCGGTCTTTTCAGAAGGGGTCTTATCTTATCCGCTGCTCCGGGATACTGCTCAAGGAGAGCTTCGCTGCCGTCCTCGTAATCGCAGTCTTCATATGCCGGAGCCATGGTCGTCCCCAGAAGAGCCCAGGCGTCAGGATCCGTGTCATCAGCGACGCGGCATCCCTGCCAGCATCCGCGGGGAGCCAGAGCAGTGACTTCCTCACCGTTTAATATGTCCTGCCCGAGTCTCTCGGTATGAGCGCTTCCGTCAGGACAGAGGATCAGCAGTTCGCACGGAGATCCCATGTAGAAATGCCATATCTCGTCAGTCGGCAGGCGGTGCATGCGCGATACTGAATCCCTTGTAAGAAGGTAAAGTATGGAACCATAAAGCACATGGTCGCCCTCCCTGCCCTGAAGCAGTCCCGCGGGCAGAGCTTCGTCGCTCCTGAACATGGCCTTCCACATGCCGCCTTCCACATCGAGCGGTATCATATCGTATGCTTTTATAACTTCTTCTTTAGTCATTCCGGATGATCACCCCCGTGTCAGTATATCAAATATAAAAGCGTTAAGGAATAAAGTGCTTATCGCATTTACAGACGTGTAGGATGTATAATTATATTGGATAAACATGTGCGCTTATGACAAGGAGATAGACAATGGAAACAAAAGACATTCTGAAGTATTGCGACCATACCCTGCTGGCCCAGACGGCTACATGGGATGATATCAAGGCGATCATTGATGACGGCATCAAGTACGAGACAGCCAGCGTCTGCATACCGCCGGGATATGTGGCTCAGGCTAAGGACTATGCCGGAAACAACCTGAAGATCTGCACCGTCATCGGATTCCCTAACGGATACAACACGACAGCGGTAAAGGCCTTTGAGACGAGCGACGCTCTCGACAACGGAGCTGACGAGATCGACATGGTCATCAACATCGGCTGGGTCAAGGACAAAAGATGGGACGACATCGAAAATGAGATACGTACCCTTAAGGAGATCTGTGACGATCACATACTCAAGGTCATCATCGAGACATGCATGCTGACCGACGAGGAGAAGGTGAAGCTCTGCGAGATAGTGACATTCGCGGGCGCCGACTTCATCAAGACTTCGACAGGATTCGGCGGCGGCGGGGCCACCCTTGAAGACGTCAAACTGATGGTCGAGAACGTCGGCGAAGGCGTTAAGGTCAAAGCGTCCGGCGGTATCAGCGGCCTCGAGGATGCTGCTGAGTTCCTTAAGATCGGAGCTAAGCGTCTGGGCACGAGCCGTGTCGTAAAGGCTGCAAAAGCTCTTGAAAAATAGTCAAAAAACGTAACAAACTTATAATTCTTATAATATTCTTACATTTATTCAAGAAAAGGGGCAAAAAGATGGTTGATTATACAGAAGGCGCAGGCTATCAGTATCACGTAGGTTTGAGGCCGGGAGACGTCGGAGAATACGTTATTCTGCCGGGAGATCCGCACAGAGTACCTAAGATCGCGGCGTATTTCGATAACGCTGAAAAGGTAGCTGACAGCCGTGAGTACGTTACGTACAGCGGTTATCTTGACGGTGTCAAAGTAAGTTGCACAAGTACAGGCGTAGGCGGACCGTCCGCTTCCATCGCGCTCGAGGAAGTCGCGAATGTAGGCGGCAAGACTTTCATCAGAGTCGGCACATGCGGAGGCATGGATCTCGATGTCAAAGGAGGAGACATCGTGGTCGCGACAGGCGCTGTCCGTATGGACGGCACCTCGAAGGAATACTGCCCGATAGAATACCCTGCAGTATCCGACGTGACAGTTTCGGCTTCTCTTGTCAACGCGGCAAAGAAACTCGGCGCTCCTTACCACACGGGCGTCGTCCAGTGCAAGGACGCGTTCTATGGGCAGCACATGCCGGAGTCTCTTCCTAACAGCCACGAGCTCCTGGAGAAGTGGGACGCGTGGCTGCGCATGGGGTGCAAGGCTTCCGAAATGGAATCGGCGACCCTTTTCATCGTAGGCGCTTACCGTAGACTGAGAGTCGGATCCGTATTCCTGGTCGTAGCGAATCAGGAGAGGGAGAAGGTCGGCCTTCCTAATCCGCAGGAGCATGACACTGACCTGGCTATCCGCGTTGCCATCGAGGCGATCCGCATGATGATAGCCGATGATAAGAAGAACACGGAAGGAAAAGAATAATGGGCAAGAGAGTATTCTGGATAGTGCTCGACAGCGCGGGTATCGGAGGAGCCCCGGACGCGGCTGACTTCGGCGATGCCGGAGCCGACACTTTCGGCAGCTGCTACAAGAGCGGCGGGATGAACGTTCCTGTCATGGAAAAGCTCGGTCTGAAGAATATCGCCGGGACATCTTTCTATGATCCTAAAGAAGAAATAGACGGCTGCTACTGCCGCATGCACGAGAAGTCACGCGGCAAGGACACCACGGTAGGCCACTGGGAGATGGCGGGCATGGTTTCGCCAAAGCCTCTCCCGACATATTATGAAGGCTTCCCGCAGGAGATACTCGACAAGCTGTCAGAGGCTACCGGCAGGGGGATAGTCTGCAACAAGACTTATTCGGGCACTGAGGTCATCAGGGATTACGGAAAGCATCATGTGGAGACCGGCGATCTCATCGTATACACGAGCGCTGACAGCGTCATGCAGATCGCTGCCCACGAGGACGTGGTGCCTATCGAAGAGCTTTATGACATCTGCCACAAGGCAAGAGAGATAATGCAGGGCGAGCATGGCGTGGGACGCATAATCGCCAGGCCTTTTGAGGGCGAATGGCCTTATCAGAGGACTGTGAGACGCCACGACTACAGCCTGCAGCCGCCTCGCGAGACCGTGCTTGACGCCCTCAAGGAGAATGGCTTCATGGTCATAGGCGTAGGCAAGATATACGATATCTTTGCCGGCAAGAGCGTTATGTTCAGCTACTCCAACAAGGGCAATGAGGCCAACATGGTGAGGACCATCGACCTTGCCGGAGCTGACTTTGAAGGTCTCTGCTACGTCAACCTGGTAGATACGGACATGATCTACGGACACAGAAGGGACATTCCGGGCTACACAAAGGCGCTCAACACCGCCGACAGGCAGATAAAAGAGCTTATGGAAGAGATGGGTCCTGAGGATATCCTGATCATCACAGCCGACCACGGATGCGATCCTGGATATAAAGGCACCGACCATACCAGAGAAGACGTTCCGTGTCTCATCTGGGGACCGTCCCTCAAGAAGGGCGTGGACCTGGGCACACGCGACACTTTCGCAGACATGGCCGCAACCATCTCCGAGTACTTCGGTATGGACTACCGCGGCGACGGCACGTCGTTCCTCAGCGATATCAAATAAAAAAGGAAGGTATTGGATTTGGCAGATACTATCACAGCGATTTCAACAGCGCCGGGCGAAGGCGGTATCGGAATAGTAAGGGTGAGCGGACCTGAAAGCGAAACGCTTATGAGGCGTCTTATGCGAGGCTGCCCTGAAGAGATAGAGCCGAGGCACGCGTACGCGGGAAAGGTCGTAAAGAACAGCACCGATCCGGGCGCGAAGGTCATCGATGAGGCGGTCTTCATCTACATGAAGGCTCCGGCTTCGTATACGGGCGAGGACATGCTTGAGATACAGGGGCACGGAAGCAACGTGTCACTGAAGGCGATACTCGCTGCGGTGCTTGACTCCGGAGTGGAAAACGTACGCATGGCAGATCCGGGCGAGTTCACCAAGCTTGCGTTCCTGAACGGCAAAATGGACCTCTCACAGGCTGAGGCGGTCATAGACATCATAAAGGCAAAGACCGATCTTTCCCTTGAAATTGCTGAGGAACAGCGCGCAGGCAGACTGGGCGACACCATAAGAGAGATCAGGGAGTCGCTCCTCGACATACTGGCCGAGATGGCCGTCGATATCGACTATCCGGATGAAGACTACGGTGACGAGAAAAACGCCTACAGCAGCATCATCAACGAGCTTAGGTGGGTGGACTCCGATGTCGAAGAACTTCTGGATACCGTTTCCATAGGAAGGATAGCGCGCGAGGGCGTCAGAGCCGTTATAGTCGGCAAACCAAACGCGGGCAAGAGTTCGCTTATGAACGCCATACTCGGAGAAGGCCGCGTCATAGTGACCGATGTTCCGGGAACAACGCGCGATACAGTCGAAGAGAGCGCGTCGCTTGGCGGTGTTCCTATCGTGCTGATAGATACCGCGGGACTTCGTGATTCAGACGACAAGGTCGAAAAGATCGGGATCGAGAGGACTACAAAGGCCATAGCTGGAGCGGACATGCTTATACTGGTGCTTGACGGCAGCCAGGACCTCGATGAAGAGGATGAGAAGGTGCTTCAGTTCATCGAGAAGATGAGTACCGATCACATGCTTGTCGTGATCAACAAGCAGGATCTCGGACGGGAGATCACGGAAGAAGAGGTGCTTAAGAAACTTCCGGGCGTAAGGATCATTTCAACCGCACTAGTCGGCAAGGGAGCAGTAGAAGCTGCGGAGAAAATTTCCGAGGCAATCGGAGAGATGTATGACCTGGGCAATATAAACATCCATGAGTCCAATATCATCACAAATGAAAGGCATGTGCAGCTGCTTAAAAGAGCCGCGAGAGAACTGGACGAGGCCATCGGTCTGCTTAAAAACGGCGAACCGGTTGAAGTCGCGGAGCTTTCAGCACACTACGCGTATGAAGCGCTCGGCAAGATAATCGGCGAGGAGGTCGGAGAAGAGATACTCGACACGGTCTTCAGTAAGTTCTGCCTTGGCAAATAAAAATGAGCTGCATGCAGCTTTATAAGGATAGTTCGCGGACCAGTTCGTGGGGCAGGAGTGTTCTTACCGGACACTTCTCAAAGAGCTCATGATCCCGTGTAATGAAATAATCGCAATCGCTTTCGATGGCACACTGTATCTGAAGGGCATCTTCAAGATCGGATGTGTATCCGGAATCGATTGCTTTTTCTATGTTGTCCGCCGATATAGGCTGGACATTACACAATGAACAAAGAAGCCGAACCACCTGCCTTTGTTCCGCAACAGGAAACTCCTTCCTCAAGGCATAGAAAATGTTTGTCAGAGAATGTGCCGCTATGAAAAGATCCAGCTTGCAGTCTAACGAAGCGTCAAATATGTATTCTGCAGCGAGAGACTCATCGTTTCTGAACAGGACATAGTCTAACAGGATATTTGTATCAAAGAATACTCGTGGTCTGTTATCTGCCGTATCTTTCATCGATATGCTCATTTCGCTCTGTTCTGTAGTCACTGCTTATGCTATCCGCCTTGTTTCTGTGCGCGTTGCGTATCTCACGCAATGACGACAAAGCGATTGTCTTTACGTCATCTGCGTTGTTTTTACGTATCATGATCGCACCGTCAACAACGCTGAGTTCAACAGAATCGTTGACGGATATAGATGCCTCAAGAAGCATCTTCTTTGGGATATATATGCCCTGACTATTGCCCCACGCTCTTACATTTGTAATCATTGGAAAACCTCGCGATCAATGTATATACCTAATGTATATACATTATATCCCAAACAGTATTTCTGTCAAGCGCGCAAATGTGTTAGAATACTGCCGTAATGGAAAAGAACAGCAGCAAGTATGAAATCATTGTTATAGGAGCCGGCCACGCTGGATGCGAAGCCGGTCTTGTTTGCGCGCGTCTCGGCATGAAGACTGCCATGTTCTGTACGGATATCGACTCAGTCGCCATGATGCCATGCAATCCTTCCATCGGAGGGACCGGCAAGGGACACCTTGTGCGCGAAGTCGACGCATTGGGCGGAGAGATGGGTATCAACATCGACAAGACATTCATCCAGTCCAAGATGCTCAATACATCAAAGGGCCCGGCGGTGCATTCACTGAGGGCGCAGGCGGACAAGGAGAAGTATCATCAGGAGATGCTGCGGACCATCAAGTCGCAGGAAAACCTGACACTTATCGAGGATGAAGTGACTGGGCTGCTTGTAGATAACTTTGACAAAAATACAAAGAACGATGCCGCTAAAGCCCGCAAGATCAAAGGCGTCAGAACTTCGACAGGCGCTGAGTATACATGCGATGCCGCTATTATATGCACCGGCACATTCCTTGCCGGCAAGATATTCATTGGGGACTACGTCAAGGTATCCGGTCCGGCCGGGCTCAGGCCGGCGACGAAGCTTGGTGAGAATCTAAAGGAACTCGGATTCCCTATCCGCCGCTTCAAGACAGGGACTCCCGCGCGTATGCACAAGGACACGCTTAATTACGAAGCGATGACAGAGCAGCTTGGAGATGAGAAGATAGTACCGTTCAGCTTTATGAACGAGGATAAGACCTTCGATATCGATCAGATAAGCTGTTGGCTTTCATATACAAACGAGACAACACATAAGATCATTCTTGATAATATAGAAAAGTCCGCAATGTACTCCGGAAACATAGTCGGAGTCGGACCAAGGTACTGTCCGTCAATTGAGGACAAAGTATCGCGTTTCAAAGACAGAAAGAGACACCAGCTGTTCGTCGAGCCGGAGGGCACGGACACGGATCTTATGTATATACAAGGCATGAGTTCGAGCCTTCCGGAAGACGTGCAGCATGCTTTCTACGCGACCATTCCGGGACTTGAAAACGCTGAAATTCTAAGCCCCGCATACGCGATCGAATACGACTGCGCCGACCCGCTTTCGCTCAAACCGAGCCTTGAAAGCAAGGTCCTTGACGGCCTGTTCTGTGCCGGACAGTTCAACGGAAGCTCGGGGTACGAGGAGGCTGCGGCTCAGGGACTCATAGCGGGCATCAACACCGTGGCTAAGCTCAGGGGCAAAGAGCCTCTGGTACTCAGGCGCGACCAGGCGTACATAGGAGTGCTCATCGATGATCTGGTCACCAAGGGTACCAATGAGCCTTACAGGATAATGACTTCCAGAGCCGAATACAGGCTTCTTCTGAGGCAGGACAATGCAGATAGAAGGCTGACTGAGATCGGCTATGAATACGGGACGGTCACCGAGGAGAGATATCAGAGATATCTGCAGAAGAAGGAACACGTCGATGCTGAGGTCGAGAGACTCAAAAGCAAGAAGACCGACATCTGCAGTTTCAGAGATTTTCTGCAAAAGCATGAGACGGCGGAGGTACTTGAAGATACTGCAAATCAGACGTTTGCGGATATTTTGAAGAGGCCGGCGATAACTTATGAAGACCTTGCGGAGATCGATGACGAAACCAGACCGGAGCTTACTGAGAACGAAAAGACAGAAGTCGAGGTCATGCTCAAGTATGACGGATACATCCGGAAGCAGGTCAATGAAGTAGAGAAGATGAGGAATCTTGAGGACAAGAAGCTCAGCGAGACCCTCGACTATAATTCGATAGGAGGCCTGAGGCTGGAGGCCAGGCAGAAGCTTACTCAGATCAGACCTATGACCGTAGGTCAGGCCAGCCGCATATCCGGAGTGTCTCCGGCAGACATAAACGTACTTCTGGTATACCTTGAAAAAGAGATGCGTTCAAGACGCTAAGAGTTCATTTTTCAACGATATGGACAATCAATACAATACAGAAAAGATAATAGAAGACCTTCAGAAAAAGTACGGAAAAGAGACCGCTTCAAAGCTTCTCTCCTACCTTGATCTTGTGCTGGAAAGGAATCAGCATATCAATCTTACGGCCGTCAGAGACAGAGATGAAGCGATAGTCAAGCACGTGCTGGACTCCCTTTCCGTTGTCGATCTTCCGGAATACAGGGAAGCAAGGAAGGTGCTGGATGTCGGCACGGGCGCGGGATTCCCGGGCGCGCTGCTCGCCATAGTCAGTCCTGAAAAGGAATTCACCCTTCTCGACTCCACCCTGAAACGCCTCAGAGTCATAGATGAGTTTGCGGAGGCTCTTGGCGTTACAAATCTCAGGACCGTTCATGCCAGGGCAGAAGAGATCAGCAGAAAGCCGGAATACAGCGGAGCGTTTGATCTCTGCGTTTCCAGAGCCGTGGCGGATCTTGATACCCTTTCAAAATGGTGCCTGCCTTTTGTAAAGAAAGGCGGCAAATTTATATCCTATAAAGGCGAAAACTACGCGGAAGAGCTTGAAAGAGCGGGCAAAACGATCAAAAAGCTAGGCGGCAGGAACGTCCGCGTAGAGTCCTATCCAGGCGAGCCGGAGGAGATATCCGGCCACGTCCTCATTATCATTTCCAGATAAAAAGTTTCACGTGAAACACTGACACGACACTCCCGATGACGCAGCCCGATGATGCGGGGCTGGTTTTTGTTTTTCGGGAATAATGTTCCACGTGAAACATCCTGAACAGTGACAGGGATCTTCGCCGGGATGCGCAAGAGGATCATGTCTGCGGCGTCAATGGCCAGATGAAGATGAATCGATACATCCGGAAGCTGCCGGACAAGATTCTTAATGTCTCCGCTATTACTACATATTGTGGTCGTCCTGTATTCAAGACACAATTTGCATATTGCATTTATTAAAGGCCACTAAAACCCCAAAATCTTCACAAAAACAGCACCATATAAAGTAGATAATCTCCTTTCACTTGAAGTATAATACACGGAAGTGTTTAATCGGGAACTATGTCCCGCAGGAGGTAATAAATGGGCAAGGCAATTGCTATTTTCAATCAGAAAGGCGGAGTCGGTAAGACGACCACCAACATCAACCTCGCGGCATGTCTGGCGCGCAGGGGGAAGAGGGTCCTTATGGTCGACATCGATCCGCAGGGAAACACGACAAGCGGCATCGGCATCCGCAAGAGAACACTCAAGACAACGCTTTATGACGCGCTTATCGATACCGATTTCGATGTGCATAAAGCCGTTCTGCCGACTTATACTGAGAACTTATTCCTCATACCGGCAAGTGTTGACCTAGCCGGCGCTGAGGTGGAACTGGCGCAGCTCGAAGGCCGCGAAGGCAGACTCAAGAGAGTCATTGATTCGGTCAGGAACGAATACGACTTCATACTGGTAGACTGCCCTCCTTCGCTGGGAATACTCACGATCAACTCGCTCACAGCCGTGAACAGCGTGCTGATCCCTATCCAGTGCGAGTTTTACGCGCTCGAGGGCGTGAGCCAGCTTATAAGCACCATCGAGAAGGTCAAGGAAAGACTGAACCCGGGCCTCTACATAGACGGTGTCATACTTAGCATGTTTGACGGAAGAACGAACCTTTCGCATGCCGTGGTGCAGGACGTGAGGAACTTCTTCGGTCCGGCCATGTACGACACGATCATTCCACGCAACGTAAGGCTTGCCGAGGCTCCGAGCTACGGCAAGGCAATCCAGGATTACGACCCTAAGGCGCAGGGAGCAAGGGCATATCAGGAGTTCACCAAGGAATTCCTGGCCAGAGAGAGAGCAAGAAAGAGAGCGAAGAAAAATGGCTAAGAATAAAGGGTTGGGAAGAGGTCTGGACGCGCTCTTTGCTGACGCTGCCCCTATTATCGAAGAAGTAAAAGATCCCGCTTTGACTGCTGCTCCTGAGAAAAACGTATCCGCTCCCGAAGCGGATGCCGCCGGAGCAGAAGACAGGATCCTTTACATCGACATAAACGACATCAGGCCAAACAGCGCGCAGCCGCGTATGCACTTTGACGAGGAGAAACTCGCCGAACTGGCAAGCTCCATCAGGACGAACGGCGTTATTCAGCCGCTAATCGTAAGAGAGAGCGCCAACGGCTATGAACTTGTCGCCGGTGAAAGAAGGTGGCGCGCGTCAAGACAGGCGGGTCTGAAAAATGTCCCGTGCATCCTGAGGAACTTCGACGACAGGCAGAACGCGATCGTCGCCATCATAGAGAATATGCAGCGCGAGGATCTCAATCCTATCGAAGAAGCCCGCGGGCTCAAGTCGATGACCGAGAAATACGGTTTCACGCAGGAACAGGTATCCGCCTCGCTCGGCAGGAGCCGCACGTACATCACGAACAGCATCCGGCTGCTGAAGCTCCCTGAAGAGATACAGCAGTACGTGTCAAGCGGACAAATGTCCGCGGCACACGGAAGGACCATAATAAACATCCCTGACAAAGTCAAGCAGAAGGAAATCGCGGACAAGATCATCAGAAACGACCTGTCCGTAAGAGCTACCGAGAGGCTGGCCGAGAAGATCAAGGATGAGCTCAGACCTGAGCGCAAGAAGCGCAAGAAAAAGATCCCTAAGGCAGACAAGGCAAGGTCTGCGGAGATCGAAGCCGTAGAAAGAGAACTAATGACGCTGACGGGCACCAGGGTGCATATCGCCGGCGACGGAAACAAGGGTAAGATCGAGATGGAATACTACAGTCTCGAGGAACTCAACAGACTTATCGACGCTTTGAGAGACGCTTTCAAGTAAAAGGGAAGCCTTCAGGAAAAGAGGAGATGTCATGGACAATCAATATATCAATGCTCTTCCGATACCGGCATGTACGGTAGATCCGCGCGGATTCATAACCGGAGCCAACCCGCTCATAAAGAACGTGTTCGTCTATGAGGACATAGCAGGATCCAATTTCTTCACGCTCACAGGCGTAAAGAGAGAGCAGCTCATGTCCGCCAACACGTCTGAAATAATCGTTGATCGCAACGGCAAGATGTTCAAGCTCTGGATAAACGAAGGAGCGAAGGACGACGAGGACATCGTGGTGTTCTTTGACGAAGCGACCGCGAGAGAATCGTTCAGGACCAAGCTCGAGAGCGACAGGGCCGCCATCGCGTACATCAACATCGACAACTACGACGAGCTGATCGCGAGCGCGCCGGAGGACTACAGAAGAGTCATCCCGGCACAGATCGACCTGCTTGTACGTAAATGGGGAGATTCGTTCGAATCGCCTGTCATCAGCACCGGCGACGACAGATACGTCATGTATACCAGCCGCGGACGCCTCGAAAGCATGATAGAAGGCAACTTCAGCGTGCTTGATGAGGTCCGGAACATCGATTCGCAGATCGATTTCCCGGCCTCCATAAGCATAGGCGTCGGCATCTCAGACCTGTCGCTCATAGAGTCGACGGAGCTCGCCGAGGCCGCGCTGGAACTGGCTCTGGGACGCGGAGGCGATCAGGCGGTAGTCAAGACAGATGACGGCACCAGGTATTACGGCGGAACGCTTCAGTCGTTCGAGAAGAACAACCGCAGCAAGCCGAGGGTCATAGCTCACGCAATAAAGGCCCTCCTGAATGACGCCGACAAGGTCTTCATAATGGGCCACAGGTGGCCTGACATGGACGCGTTCGGCGCCGCCATAGCCGCAAGCGCGATATGCAATTTCCTCGGAAAAGACTCATACATAGTCATGGACAAGCACAACGAGGCGCTCGACGAAGTCTTTGACCTGGCGAGAGATACCGAGGACTACAACATCGTCAAGGCCGAAAGGGCGCTCAAGGCCGTGACTGACAGATCGCTGCTGATAATCGTTGACACCAACCGGCCGATGCTGGTCGAGTGTCCGGAACTCGCGGAGGTCTGCAAGACAAGGATCATTATCGACCATCACAGACTGACCGAGGATTCATACCAGAACTCGGCAGTCGCGTACATAGAAAGCTACGCGTCATCGGCGAGCGAGCTGCTGGCAGAACTCATGCAGCACTTCTCGCAGAAGAGGTTCATCAACAAGCTCGAGGCCGAGGTGATGCTCGCGGGCATCATGGTGGACTCCAACCACTTCTCGGTCAGGACGGGAGTCAGGACCTTTGACGCTGCATCGTGGCTGAAGCGCGGAGGCGCCGACACCACGGAAGTCAAGAGGTTCTTCCAGGTAAGCGAAGGCGACTTCAGGGCCAAGTCCGGCGCGATAGCCGGCGCGGAATACACCGAAGAAGGCGTCGCCTACGCGGTAACGGAAGGCATCTCAACAAACACACAGATAATCAATGCCCAGGTCGCTGACGAACTCATGACCGTAAAGGGCACCAAAGCGGCCTTCGTTCTTGGAAGGAACGAGCTCGGGCAGACTATAGTCAGCGCGAGGTCGCTGGGCGACATCAACGTTCAGGCGCTCATGGAGAAACTCGGAGGCGGAGGACACTTCACATCGGCGGCAGCACAGACCGACGATCCGTTGGCAGAGGTCCTCGCCCGCATAAGGAAGCTGGTCAAGGAGTATTTCGACCGCGAAGAAGAAGAGCGCAGGACAAAGATGTCCAGAACGCAGGAGATCGAGCTGATCAGATAGTGAAAGACAGAGGAAACAGATATGGAAGTCATTTTGAAACAGGACGTTAAGGGAACAGGCAAGGCAGGCCAGATAGTAAAGGTCAGCGACGGTTACGCGCGCAACAAGCTGATCCCGGGAGGTCTCGCGATAGAGGCGACACCGGCCAACAAGAAGGCTTTTGAGAGAGAAATGGCAAAGGCCGCAGAGAAGCTCGCTCAGGACAGAGCCGCGGCTGAAGAATTCGCGCGCAGGCTCGAGGACAACATCGTAGTCGTTAAGACAAAGGTCGGCGAGAACGGCAGGCTCTTCGGCGCCATCACTTCGATGGACATCGCAAACGCGATAAAGGAGCAGACCGGAGAGGAAGTCGACAAGAGAAAGATCGTGCTCAGCAAGCCTATCAAGGACACGGGCGTCGAGACCATAGAAATCAAGCTTTTCCAGGACATAAGCGCGAAAGTCGTTATCAGGATAGAGGGCGATAAATAGCATGGACGAAGAAAGAAAAGACGTATTGCTGCCACCGGTAGACATAGAAGCCGAGAAAGCGGTGCTTGGGTCCATGCTCAAGAACCAGGATGCCAGGGCTGATGTCAGCGCTATCCTCAAGGCAGAGGACTTCTACCTTAAGGAGCATCAGGAGATATTCAGGACCATGTTCGACATGGACCAGAAAGGTACCGGAGTAGACATCACTACGGTGTACTCGGCCCTCAAGCAGAGAAAGACCGCCGACATGGTGGGAGGCATCACATACCTCAGCAGACTGATGGATGAGGCCATCGTGCCTTCGAATGCCCGCTACTACGCGGAGACCGTCTCCGACAAATCCAAGATGAGACAGCTGATAAACGAGGCTGAGGCCATAAGGGACGCGGCGTACACATCCGAGCTGCCTCCGCAGGACATACTCGACAGCGCCGAGCAGCGCATACTCGAGATCGCACACAAGTCGCAGCGCAACAATTACGTTGACGTCAATAACGTGCTTTACGAGAACATCAGGCAGCTGCAGGAACGCGAAAAGAACGGCGGAGACGACAGAGGCATCCCTACGGGCTTCAGGGACGTCGATAAGATACTCGGCGGTTTCCAGAAGACCGACCTTATCATACTCGCGGCCAGACCGGGCGTCGGTAAGACCGCCTGGGCTCTTAACGCGGCCGAATACGCGGCCTCGGTAGGCAAAAAGGTAATGATATTCAGCCTCGAGATGGCCACCGGGCAGCTTGGCGAGAGACTGCTTTCGATGACATCCAGCGTTCCCCTTGAGAACATCCACAAGGGAAGTCTCACGATGGAGGAATGGGAAGACATCTCGGCCGCGCAGGACAGCTTTTACGGGCTCGACATGGTCATCGACGAATCGTCGGTCATCACCCCGCTCGAGATGAAAAACAAATGCCGCCGCTTCAAGCAGGAAAAAGGCGACCTCGATCTGGTCGTCATCGACTACCTGCAGCTGATGAGCATGGGCGGTTACAGGATAGAACAGAGAGAAAAAGAGATAGCGGCTATCACCAGATCCATCAAGATCATGGCCAAGGAACTCGACTGCGCCGTAGTGCTGCTGTCGCAGCTTTCCAGAGGACCGGAGCAGCGCGGAGGCGATCATATGCCTAAGCTGTCCGACCTCAGAGATTCGGGCGCGATCGAGCAGGACGCCGACGTGGTCATCTTCCTCAAGAGAGACGACTATTACAGTTCGGAAGAAGAGCGCGCAAACATAGACGACAGCACCGGTCTCACCTGCGCTGTCAACATAGCTAAGCACAGAAACGGACCGGTCGGCATCGCTAACCTGACCTGGATCCCAAGATACGTCAAGTTCGGCAACATGGCGAGAGAATAACGGGCATGGGAAAGATCAAACTGTCACTGGACAAGAGAAGAGATATATTTCTGCACAGAACAAAGGTGGAGAACCTTTTCATAAGCGAATTTCTCCCGGACGCGCCGGGGGAATATGTTAAGGTGTATCTTTTCGGCCTCATGTACGCGCAGTACGACATGGAGCCTAACAGGCAGGAACTCTCAAAGCTTCTCGGCATCAGCGAGGAAGAGATAGAAGAGGCTTGGATTTACTGGGATTCCAAGGGTGTGGTGAAGATGACCCGGGGCCGCGGAGAGAACGGAGAAGAAGAAAGACAGATATCTTTCCTCAATCAGATCGACTCGCTCTACGGCAAGATGCCGGAGCCTCCGGCCGCCGCTGAAACCTTCACTCCGTCGACAGAGGATGACGTTGAAGTCCCTCTCCACATATCCATGGACAGCACGGACTTTGATGAAGCGATGAATGAAAGGATCGTGGACAGAAAGCTGCGCGATCTGTATCAGAAATACCAGGCCACCACGGGAAGGACCATCTCCAGGCAGGAGACGTCCAAAATAGAGGACGCCATAAAGGTTTACGGCGTAGAGCCTGACATATTCGACTTCGCGATCGACTACTGCGCCGATCTCGAAAAGTACAGCGTCGACTACATCTTCAAGGTCGCGCTTAGGTGGACCGAGGAAGGCTGCCGGACAGTCGAGGACGCAAAGAGACTGCTCGACAGGCACAGCCGCAGGAACGCCTGGTACGGACAGGTCTTCAAAGCGCTTGGATTCAACAGGCTGCATACACCGGCTGACAGGGAGATCATGGACAGATGGTTCGATGAGATGAAGTGCTCCATAGGCGAGGTGCTGGACGCCTGCGCCGCCGCAGCCGGGCTCAGAGATCCTAATCTGAGATATGTCAACAAGGTGCTCGAAAACCGCAGGGCTGAAAAAGGCGGAATAAACGTGAACGCCGCCGCGGACAAGGGCGCTGCCCCTGCTGACAGCAGCAGTCCGGTGAGCCGCAAGGTGCTGGAAGATTATTACAAATACATAAGAGAGACAGAAGAAACGGCGCAGAAGGCGCGCGCAGAAGAGGTGTTCGCCAAAGTGCCTCAGATGAAAGATGTCTTTGAGGCTGAAGGGAACGTCAGAAAGAAGCTTCTCTCGATAGACCCGGTCAGCGCGAGCCTTGATGAAAGGCAAAAGCTCCGGGCGGAGCGCATAGCGATAGAGGAAAAGAAAAAACAGCTTCTGGCAGAGAACGGTTTCCCTGCCGGATATCTGAACAGACAGTACAGATGTGAGAAATGCAGGGACACAGGATACACGGACGGAGGCATGGTGTGCAGCTGCTGCAAAGAAAGAGCGGCGGAAGCGTATGAATGGCACACATCAAATAGAGAAAAGGCGTAAATGACAGATAGAGAACAGGAAATCAAAACAGTAAATAACGAAGAAGAGCCAAAAGCGAACAAAGAACAGGCAGTAGACGACGATCCCACGGTAAGCGAAGAGCAGGCGGTAGTTGAAGAACCTGCAGAAAGCGAAGAGCAGGCGGCACAGGAAGAACCGAAGGCCGACGCAGAGAAAAAGGCCGTCAAGGAAAACAGGAAGAAACAGAAGGCCCGGGCGAAAAAACAGAAATCATACAAGAAGGATTTTCTGAAGAAAACCGGCAAGTCTCCTCTTTCCGCCATCACTGACGCTCACGACCGTACTCAGGACAGACTGGACAGCGTCTTCACAAAGGCGGGACAGGACTTTGTAAGGGGCTTCCACCGCATATCGGAGGGATACATGAATTCCCGCCGTGTGATCGGCATGGCTCTGCTTCTGACCGGACTCCTTGTCGCGGCCATACTGATAGTCTTCGACATATTCACGGTCTATGAGTACGCGTACAACGGCAAGGTCCTCGGATACGTGCACGAGCAAGAGGATGTTACAGACGTTCTCGACATCGCGGGCAAGAAGCTCAGCGGCGTAGGAGAAAACGCCGTCAACATCGAGTTCGTTGCGAACCAGAACGTGACGTTCAATCTCGTAGAGAGCAAGGGCAAGAGCACGGATGACTCGGACACGGTCATCAACAAGCTCATCTACATGTCCGATATAGAAACAGAAGCATACGCTGTATGCGACGGCAACAGGATCGTGGCGATAGTGAAGGACCAGGAGGCTGCCGAGAACCTGCTCACCCAGACGATGAGCAAGCTTTCGGTGCCTGACAGAGGCATGGTGCTGGTATCGGCCGAATTTGTCAACGAGCTCAATATCCGGCCGATTAACGTAATCCTGGGAAGCATACAGAGCAACGCCACGGCGCAGAAGCAGATGATAGAAGGCGGAACCATGGAGACCTTCCACTTTGTAGAGGAAGGCGAGACTGCGAAGAGCCTTGCGGCTGAATTCGGCGTCGAAACGATCGATATTTACGACGAGGACAACGCCAATGTCGCCGAAGAGATCGAGCAGGGCGACAAAGTCTGCATCAGGAGCACCGTCGATCCTGTAAGCGTAAAGATGGTCGAGACCGGAAGGGTCAAGGAGATCATCGAGTACGAGACCATCAAGAAGGAGACCGACGAGTACTACAAGGGCGACACCGTCCTTGAGCAGGACGGCGTGGACGGAGTACAGATATTTGAAGGAACCATCACCAAGGTCGCCGGAGTTGAGACGGACAGAGAAGAATCGAAACCGCCTGAAGTGCTGAAAGAAAAGCAGGACAAGATCATCCTGGTAGGTACGACCGAAAGACCTAAGACCGCCGCGACCGGCACATTCATCAAGCCGCTCGAACACTTCACGATGACATCCGGATTCGGCCCTAGATGGGGCACGCATCACGACGGAGTCGACCTGGCCATCGGAACGGGAACGCCGTTCGTCGCCGCGGACGGAGGAACTGTCATCAGAGCCGGATGGTACGGCGGCTACGGCCAGTGCATAGACATAGAGCACGAACCGGGCGTAGTGACCAGATACGGACACTGCAGCCAGATACTCGTCAGCGCGGGAGACCTGGTATATCAGGGTCAGACCATCGGTCTCGTAGGAAGCACCGGATGGAGCACCGGACCTCACCTGCACTTCGAAGTGCATATCAACGGCAGCAGGGTGGACCCTGAGGCATACGTCAAATTCTACTAGACAACGACAGTATGCCGGGAGGACAGAATTGGCAAAAAGCAAGAAGCAAAAATTCGATACAACGGAGATACGCCTGAGCGACGAGGAACTTGCCCTTCGCATGGAGCAAAGGTACAGGGAACGCGCGGCTGTTCAGCGCAGAAAGAAAGCGATAATGGTGATCGTCTTTATAGTGGTGTTTGCGCTGCTCGCCACCATGTGCGGCAAGGACATCGTGAGGCTCAAGGCTCAGAACATAGCGCTCAAGAAGCAGCAGGCCGAGCTCGAAAAGAAGAGAGACGAGCTCAAGGAAGAGCTTGAGAACGTAGACGATCCCGAGTACATCAGGGAGCAGGCCAGAAAGCAGCTCCGCCTTCTGAACCCGGGCGAGATACTCTTCACCTTTGACGACGGAGAAACTCCGAAGGATGAAGAGGAGACCGAAGAGACAGAGGATTCCGGCGAATCCGATAAGGACAAGACTGAAGAGACCGGAGACAGCGGAGGCGCTGATGGCTAAGAAGCGCGTACACGGCGGAAAAGCTCCAAGACCCCGCAACCTGGCGGGCGTAAGGCCTAACAAGAGGCTCGGTCAGAACTTTCTGATCGATGAAGAGGTCATAAGCACCATCATAGAGGCGAGCGGAGTCACGAAAGACACGCTGGTGCTCGAGATAGGGCCCGGCACGGGCGCGCTGACGCTCCCGCTGGCAGAGAGCGCGGGACATGTCATCGCCGTAGACCTCGCCCCCGACATGATAGACGGTCTGCGGATAAAGACCTTCGGCATGGACAACGTTGAGCTGATCCAGGGAGATATACTCGAGACGGATATCAAGAGGATAAGCGAAGAGAGCATGAAGGAACACGGTCTTTCGGAGCTTCGCATCATAGGCAATCTGCCGTATTACATAACAACACCAATAATTATGAAACTGCTGGATTCGGACACCGGCGCAAAGAGCATCACCGTGATGATGCAGAAGGAGGTCGGCGACAGGATAGCCGCTGAGCCGGGCACCAGAGCGTCGGGAGCCATCACCTACCCGGTCCATTATCACGCGGAGGTCAGCGAGATCTGCGACGTTCCGCGCGAGTGCTTCTACCCGGTGCCGGGAGTCGATTCGGTCGTGCTGAGGCTGGACCTCAGGGACGAGCCGGCAGTTGAAGTAAAAAGCGAGGAGATGCTGATGCGCTGCGTCAAGGCGGGTTTTTCGATGAGACGCAAGACCCTGCTGAACGCGCTCGGCAGCCTCAACTCGTACGATAAAAAATCTTTGTCAGAAGCTCTCACGGCAGCGGGCATCGACCCCGGCCGCAGAGCGGAGAGCCTTACACTCGAAGAGTTCGCGAGGCTCGCAGACAGCTTGCAGGAGGCATAGACTTGCAGGAAAAGATACGCAGGGTCCTTGCCGTGATCGGCGCGTTTTTCGCGAAGATAGGACATGGCATAGGCAAAGCATTCCAAAAAATATTCCCAAAGAGAGCATCGAAGTACTTCGACGCGGACCGTCATGAGGCAAAGTATTTAGGCCTCATGGCGCTTGGAGCTCTCGTGATAAATCTCTATATAGAGGTTTTCGCGAGGGTCACCACATCCCCGGTCGAAGGCTTCCGCTGGGCGTTCACCCATCCCGTAGAATTTCTCTACAACACTCTCATCATTTTCGCGACCATGACGATCGCCCTCCTCTTCAGGAGGCGCAGGTTCGTGTGGTTCATGATTTCTCTGGTCTGGCTCGCACTGGGCACATCAAACGGCGTCATACTGATGAACAGGATGACACCGTTCACCCTTTACGACCTGCAGAATGTTGCCGACGGTCTCACCATCGCGACAACTTACTTTTCAAATATCCAGATAATACTCTTCGCTGTTGCTCTGGTGCTGGGCGTCGCGGCCATCGTGCTGATATTCATCAGAAGCGAAAAGTGGCAGAACATCAATTATAAGAAGAGTCTCGCGGCCATCCTGATAGCGGCCGCTGTCGCGGCGGGAGCTACAGTCGGACTCGAAAGAGCCGGGACCATAAGCACGTTCTTCGGAAACCTCAACTACGCTTACAGGGATTACGGCATGCCATACTGCTTCATAGCCACCTCGGTCAGCGCGGGCATCTCGAAGCCGAGAGGATACTCCGAAGAGATGATCGCGGAGCTGCTCGAAGACAAGACCCGGAAAGGCACCGATACCATCCTTAAGGAGAAAAAAGACAGTACTGACCATCCTAACATCATCGTGCTGCAGATGGAATCGTTCACGGTCGCTCAGGACTACGCCAACATAGAGGTCTCGCAGGACCCGACTCCTGTGTTCAATTCACTGTATGACAAATATACGTCCGGGACCTTCGTGGTGCCTGCGTGCGGCGCGGGCACGGCCAATACGGAATTTGAGGTCCTCACGGGAATAAGCGCCAAGTTCTTTGGGCCGGGAGAATACCCGTACAAGGGCAAGCTGCGCGAGAATACCCTGGAGAACATGGCTTACGTGACGCGTTCGCACGGCTATAACACCGCCGCGCTCCACGATCACAGAGCCCTCTTCTATAATCGCAACGAGGTCTACGCGAATCTCGGATTCAACACCTTCACGTCGGTAGAGTATATGAACAATGTTTCGTTCACCCCTACCAACTGGTGCAAGGACAAGGTCCTCACGGACGAGATCATGGAGATAATGGAGTCGACTGAAGAGCGCGACTTCATGCACGTGATATCCGTTGAAGGACACGGAGCATATCCTACCGAGCAGGTGTTCAAGCACCCTTACACCGAAGTGACCGCCGATGATGAGGAAACAAAGTGGAAGTACGAGTACTACCTGAACGAGTGCCACGAGATGGATACCTTCATAGGCGACCTGATCGACAGGATCGAGGAGAGCGGCGAGCCTACCGTCATGATAATCTACGGTGACCACATCCCGGCGCTCGACGTCAAGGAAGAGAACTACAAGCAGGACGATCTGTACAGCACGCGCTACGTTATCTGGGATAACATCGGACTTCCTAAGGAGGACAGGGACATCCACTCGTACGAGAGCGGCGCCATGCTGCTTGAGGACGCGGGGCTCGCGCACGAGGGCATCATATTCGATTATCAGCAGACGAACGATCCTGAAGAGGACAATACATATCTGAGCGATCAGGAGGCTCTGGCGTACGATATGCTCTACGGCAAGCAATTCGCATATGGCGGCAGCAAACCGTACGAGCGCGTCGACATGAAGATGGGCCACAAGAGCATAAAGATAAGGGATCTGATCAAGATCGGCGACAGATACTACTTAAGAGGAGAGAATTTCACGGAAAGATCGGTCATAAGCATAGAGGGCAGACAGCTGTCGACGGTTTACCTGTCGCCTACCCTGCTGGCTCTCAGCGAAGAACTGGATCCGGATGACATAGGCAAGCTCGAGGTCAGTCAGGTGGATAAGTCGAAGGAGACGATCCTGACTACCGTCGGAGCGAACGAAGAGCTTTAAAGGAGCTGACATGGCAGAAGAACTGATCAAAGAAGAAGTGATAGAAGAAGAAACAGCGCAGGAAGAGCCGGCTGCGGAGGCCGCGCCTGAGGAAACCACGTCGGAAGAGGCCGCGGCGCCGGAAGACGACGGAAAATCGGAAGTCGAGGGCATACTGGAACTGTCGGAAGACGGTTTCGGCTTTTTGCGCTTCGACAACTTCCTGACGTCGAGCAAGGACATTTATGTGTCCCCTACTCAGATCAGGAGATTCGGACTGAGGACGGGCGACAAGATCCTGGGCATCGCCAGGAGGCCGCGCGGCACCGAGAAATTCGGCGCGCTGCTCTTTGTAAAGGAAGTCAACGGGTTTGACCCTATGACCGCAAAGAGAAGGCCTTGGTTCGACAACCTCACTCCTATCTTCCCAGACGAGAAGATCGTGCTCGAAAATTCAAGCATCGACCTTTCGACCAGGGTCATGGACCTTGTGGCGCCTATCGGCAGGGGCCAGAGGGGCCTGATAGTTGCTCAGCCTAAGGCCGGCAAGACCGTGCTTCTGAAGAAGATCGCGGCTTCGGTCGAAGAGAAATATCCGGACATCGAGCTGATAGTGCTGCTGGTGGACGAGAGACCTGAGGAAGTTACCGACATGAAGAGGAGCCTGAAGCACTCCGAGGTCATCTACTCGACTTTCGACGAGGAGACCAAGCACCACGTGAAGGTGGCGCAGATGGTCATCGAGCGCGCCAAGAGACTGGCGGAATCCGGCAAGGATGTAATGATACTGCTGGACTCCATCACCAGGCTGGCCAGGGCCTACAACATGGAGGTCCCGGCGTCCGGGAGGACGCTTTCGGGCGGTCTCGACCCGGGTGCTCTGCACCCGCCGAAGAAATTCTTCGGCACAGCGCGGAACCTCGAAGAAGGCGGCAGCGTGACCATACTGGCGACCGCGCTGGTCGAGACCGGCTCGCGCATGGACGACGTCATCTACGAGGAATTCAAGGGCACGGGCAACATGGAGCTCCACCTCGACAGACAGCTCAGTGAGCGCCGCATCTTCCCTGCCATCGACATCTACAAGTCGGGTACCAGGCGCGAGGACCTGCTGCTCACACAGGAAGAATATCAGGTCATGTACATGCTGCGCAGGGCCATGAGCTCGGGCAGCGTGATGGATGTGACCGAAGAGATCATAGACAACCTTTCGAGCACTAAGAGCAACGCGGATTTCGTAAACTTCATGCTCAAGAAACTACATTAATTAATACTGCAACGCGCGGCGCGGCCCGGGACTGCCTCGCCGCATAACAGAAATATGGCAAAAATCGATTACAATAAAATTTTCATAAAGGAGGCCTGCCCGACCGCGATCGGCGGACAGGCGATAATGGAAGGCGTCATGATGCAGGGGCCCGACAGGACCGCCATTGCCATGCGCCTGCCTTCGGGCGAACTTTACCTCAAGACAAAAAAGAAGGCCAAACTGACAAAGGCCGAGAAGATACCTTTCGTAAGAGGCGTCATTACTTTCGTGCGCGCTCTTGTCAACGGCATGGGCACTCTGATGGAGTCAGCTGACATCCTGGAGGAGTACGCGCCTGAGTACGCCGAGGAACCGGGAAGACTGGAAAAGTGGGTGAACAAGAAGTTCGGCGAGAAAGCCGCGTGGAATTTCCTCGTGACATCCGCCCTGCTCTTCTCCATACTGATCGCGGTCGTCTTCTTTGTGATCCTGCCGACCTGGGCGGTCAACTTTCTTGGCAAATGGATAAGCAGCTCGATCGCGCTCAACCTGATAGAAGGCATACTGAGGATAGTGATGTTTGTAGCGTATGTCGCGGCCATCCGCAGCATGAAGGACATCAAGACGCTGTTCCAGTACCACGGCGCCGAGCATAAGACCATCCACTGCTATGAAAACGGCAAGGTCCTGTGCCCGGAGAACGCCGAGCAGTTCTACACCCTGCATCCGAGGTGCGGCACCAGCTTCCTGGTGTTCGTGCTCATCATAAGCCTGCTGCTGTTCAGCTTTCTGGGCTGGCCGAACCTCTTCTGGCGTATCATGTCGAGGATCCTTCTGATCCCGGTGATCGCTTCCATCAGCTTTGAGCTGCTGAGATGGGCAGGCAGGTCCAACGGAAAAATAGTCCGCATACTCAGCTGGCCGGGACTGCAGCTTCAGAGACTGACGACGGCCGAGCCGGATAGGGCTCAGCTTGAGGTAGCGATACTTTCACTCAAGGCTGTGCTGGTGGATCCGGCGACTCCTGAGATTCAGGGCTTTGTGGACAAGGACGGCAATATCGTCAGGTCCAAAGCAGAAGAAGAGGCCGCCGCGAAGGAGATGGAAGAATGGGCAGCTGAAGTCGAAGCCCACACCGAGGCCAACAAAGAGGCGGCCAGAAAGGCGCTCGAGGAGACACGCATAGAGGAAGCCCGCACGGTCTTTGAGGACCCGGACAACGGCGCCGATACCAAGGACATCAGCGAAGCTATAAGATTCCTGCAGGAACTTGACTGCGACGAGTATACGATAGTAGCGCCTGAAGAGACCGACGGCCGCACGCTGGTGAGAGCCATCGCCGACAGAGAGGCCGCTCAGGCAAAGGCAAGGACTCTCGCCCGCAGATACACGAAGGACATCCAGACGTACGAGAACGCCCTCGCCTGGGGACAGGCGGCGCTCAGCCTGCTGGAGAACGGCAAGAACGAAGCGCGCGTGATCATGTCTTACGCGACAGGCCTGGGTAACACCGAACTCATCACACGCGCCAAGGAACTGATGCGCGAGGACGACTTTGCGGAATTCGAGAAGCGCATCTACGCAAGGATAGAAGGCGTGCCGCTTCAGTACATAGTAGGCATACAGGAATTCATGGGACTGCCGTTCAGGGTCAACCCGTCGGTGCTGATCCCGCGCATGGACACCGAGATCCTGGCAGAAGAAGTGCTGAAGATCATAGATCAGAAAGGCCTTAAAAATCCTGAGGTCCTGGATCTCTGTACGGGAAGCGGAGCCCTTGGCATAAGCATAGCGGCCAAGGTGCCGGGCGCGCTGGTCACTCTGACCGACGTTTCCGAAGAGGCGCTCCATACCGCGATGGGCAACGCGGCGCTGAACAATGTGGGACGCCGCTGCAGCTTCCTGCTGGGCGACATGTTCGCCGCGATCCCTGAGGACAAACAGTTCGATATAATAGTCTGCAACCCGCCGTACATCAGGACCGATGTGATCGAAACACTCGATGTAGAGGTGAAGGACCACGAGCCGCGCGCCGCGCTCGACGGCGGCAAGGACGGCCTCGATTACTACAGAGTGATCGCTAACGAGGCAAGCATGCATCTTAGGTCGCAGGGTATCCTTGCCCTGGAGATCGGCTACGACCAGGCGGTAGACGTCAAGAGGCTGCTCAACAAGGCCAAGACATACGAAGACACCCGGGTGGTGCGCGATCTGATGCAGCTCGACCGCGTCATCATCGCGACCCGCAAGTAAAAAGGGCGTGGCCTCATGCACACATACCGGCGCAAACGAAAAAGAGCGCCGGCTCGGATACACAGCCCCGCGCAAATGAAAAGCGCGGGCGTATACACAAAACAAAATCACCGGAACAGAAACACGGAGGGAAAAATGGCAAAAGTCATACTTATAAACGGAAGCCCGCGCGCCGACCAGTGCACGGCGACCGCGCTCGACGAAATGATAAAGACATTCAATGAAGAGGGTGTTGAGACAGAACTGATCCACATCGGCAACAAGGACATCAGAGGCTGCGCCGCGTGCGGATATTGCTCTACTCACGATGGCTGTGTATTCAAAGACATTGTGAACGAGGTCAACGCCAAGCTCGAGAAGGCAGACGGACTCGTGGTCGGAAGCCCTGTGTACTACAGTTCACCTAACGGGACTCTCATCTCCTTCCTCGACAGACTGTTCTACAGCGCTCAGTATGATATGCACATGAAGGTCGGAGCGGGCGTCGTAAGCGCGAGGCGCGGAGGCACAACCGCTTCTTTCGATGTGCTCAACAAGTATTTCAGCATCAGCGGCATGCCTATCGCGACATCTACTTACTGGAACAATGTGCATGGATTCACGGCAGAGGACGTGAAGAAGGATGCAGAGGGACTGCAGGTGATGAGAAATCTCGCCCGCAACATGGCGTTCATGATCAAAGCCATTGCTGACGCAAAGGAAAAATACGGAATGCCGGCAGTGGAGCACGACTCGTTCACCAGCTTCCCGGACGGCAAGTAAAACCACTTTCCGGGACGCCAAAACAAGTGGTTTTCGCAAGATGTTATAACAATTCTAATAAAATGACAGGTCATGTCATAAAAGGGGTAAGATGACAGAGAAGGAAAAAATGCAGGCAGGAATGCTGTATGATCCCAATATGGAAGAATTCTGTTCAGAGCAGACGGTCCTTCAGGACAGGCTCTTCGAGTTCAACAGCCTGAAGCCTTCGCAGAGAGAAGAACAGAAGCGCTTCATGAAAGAGGCCTTCACTGAATGCGGCGACAACGTCTTCATCCAGCGGCCGCTGTACGCTAACTGGGGCGGCAAGCACGTGCATTTCGGCTCCAACATTTACGCCAACTTCAACCTGACGCTCGTCGATGACGGACATATCTACATCGGCGACTGGGTCCAGTTCGGCCCGAACGTGACGGTCGTGACCGCCGGGCATCCCGTACTGCCGGAGCTCCGCAAGGAATCGTTCCTTCAGTTCAACAAGGACGTACACATAGAGGAAGGAGTATGGATAGGCGCGGGAGCTGTCATCCTGCCGGGCGTGACCATAGGAAAGTGGTCGGTGATCGGCGCGGGCAGCGTTGTCACAAAGGACATCCCTGCCGGAGTCGTAGCCTACGGCAACCCGTGCAGAGTCGCGCGCGAGATAAGCAAAAGAGACAGATACTATTTCTATAAAAACGAGCGCATCGACTGGGACGAAATAAAAAAGTAAGACACGAGGCCGACAGAAAACAATACAGCTTAAACAGATAAGAAGAGAGCAGGAATTACAGCAAGGAGGATACTGGGATGTGCCTTTCGGTAGTATATAAAAATGAAGTAAATGACGCGAACATGCTCGCGAAGAATGTAGCGGACATCAAGGTAGACGGAGGAAAGATCATCTTCACGGACCTGATGGGCATTCGCACGACTTTTGACGGGACTCTGGAGAAAGTCGATCTGATGGAAAACTATGTTATAGTCCGCGGATAAGTTATCGCCGCGGCTGTGTCACGCCGGTGAAAAACCCTGCCGGCGCTGCCGCCAAATGACAGAAAGTAGGTGCTTTATGTATTACAACGATTTTAAAGATTTGAAACTTTCGGGCCTCGGCTTGGGCTGCATGCGCCTGCCGTGCATCGACGGCGATGACAGCAGACCCGATCCTGCCGCTGTGCAGGAGATGGTCGACTACGCCATGGCCAACGGCATAAATTATTACGATACCGCCTGGGGTTATCATGACGGAAACAGCGAGACAGTCATCGGCGAAGCTCTCAGCAAGTACGACCGCAGCAGCTTCTATCTGACAACTAAGTTCCCGGGCTACGACCTGTCCAACTTCGGAAAGCACGAAGAGATATTCAACAGGCAGCTTGAGAAATGTCAGACCGACTACTTCGATTTCTATCTCTATCACAATGTGTGCGAGCTGAACATCGACAAGTACCTCGAGGATGAAGAACTCACGAACTTCCTGCTGAAGATGAAGGCAGAGGGCAAGATCCGCCATCTGGGATTCTCGTGCCACGGCAGCCTTGAGGTCATGCACCGTTTCATCATGAAGCACTTTGAGCATATCGAGTTCTGCCAGATACAGCTCAACTATCTTGACTTTGAATTCCAGAACGCCAAGGACAAGGTCGAGGAGCTCAACAACATCGGCATCCCTATCTGGGTCATGGAACCTCTGCGCGGCGGCAAGCTGGCAAAGTCTTGCCTCGGCGGAGAAAAGATGCTGGCCAAGAGCAATCCGGACTGGACACCGGCAAACTGGGCGTTCTCCTTCGTGGAGACCGTTCCGGGAGTCACGATGATCCTTTCGGGAATGTCCAATTTTGATCAGCTGAAGCAGAACATCGCCTTCTTTGATGAGAAAAAGATGCTCAGCGATGACGACATAGCAACACTTCTGACGGCAGCCCACTTCGACACTACCGGCAAGAACTCCGGAACTGTTCCGTGCACCGGCTGCAAGTACTGCATGTCAAAATGCCCGATGGAGCTTGAGATCCCGCGCATACTTGAACTATACAATGAGCACGCTTACAGCGAGGGCGGATTCATCGCCCCAATGGCCCTGGCCAGCTGGGATGCGGACGAGCTCCCTTCGGCCTGCATAGGATGCGGAGCCTGCGCTGCCGTCTGCCCGCAGCAGATCGACATTTCGGGAACCATGTCCAAATTCGCGGAGATGCTCTCCAAAGCGGAATAGTCATACGCGCGTATCTGCCATTCCGCAAAGACCCTACCTAAAATCAGAGTGGCCACACGAACTGATCTACCGGTTCGCCCTCCTGTGGGCTCACCGGACTGCTTAGCCGATTGTCACGCTCGATAATGCTTTCTGTAATCATTCGGCGTTGCCGTAAGGTTGAAAGCAATGATCTGCGGAGGCCTTGCTCCTCCGCAAAATGCTGTACGGGCGGCATAGTAGTCCCGCCGGCCGGCGCTGGGTTCTCGGAGCAGACAGGTTTCAATAACAAAGGCAATATAATCGTGGCGCTTGCAAGGGCGCCGCTTTCATTTACGAACAATTTGGGCAATTATCTTGCTGTGTTCGTAACCAACTATCTAATACTACGAACATTCAAGCAGATCATGCCCGCATGTTCGTAACAATCTCTTCTTCATTACGAACAATAGCCAACAACCAAGGCAATTGTTCGTAATAAACACTGCTATGGTTATTCCCAAAACGCTCATTTTACGAACAATCAAGGCAATTACCCTGCTATGTTCATAATAATCCACCCATCATTATGAACACCAAACACTCTGTATGCTGTTTGTTCGTAATAATTCACTTTCAATTACGAACATCATGCCCAACCAAAGTCTATTGTTCGTAATGGCTCCTCCTTGGGAGGTGTATTAAACGCAAGGCTTCCCAAAAGGGAGGTTCAATTAACTGCAGGCCGTATCTTCAGGTTTATGATATCCAATATAGGATTGGTGTTAACGCTGCCGTCTATTGAATCAAAGGTGTAGAAAATATTGATGCAGGATATATAGCCGGCTCGTAAGTAATCGTAAACTCTGTCATTGAAGCGTTCCTTGTATTCAGTTTCACCCATCATACCCTGGTGCTCTATCAGGATGACCGTTTTGTAATCTACTTCCGAAAGAATTGAAAAATCCGGAAAGCGGGTTTTGGTCCTTGTTTTTGTCGGCAGTTCGTATACAAACGTGATCCCCATCCTCAGCAGAAGGTTATAGATGGAAGCCTCGGACTTGGATCTTACCATTGAGCCGTCGTCAGTTGGCTGGGTCAGTTCTTCCGGATGAAATACCCCATGGACTGCTATGTAAGAGGCCTTGAGTCCTTCCGATTCTTTTTTCCAGAGGACCGCCCGCGGGTCTGTAGCAGAGTTTGTGCTCAGTAAGCCCTGCCTGTATGTTTCTGGGAGACGCAAGTCAATAGAGCTACTGTCATAATCCTCCAGCCGTGACTGAACCATCTTAAGCAGTCTGATGTCTTTCCCAATGGCCTTAAGTGCAGCTTTCAGGTGGCGATACTCCTTCACATACCGTACTGTGTCATTCGCTTCACTGCCCAGATAATGAAATGTGCGGGCGCCATCGACGCTCTTTCCCCGTGAAACCGAGTAATATCCTTTCCCGCCGGCGCGCTTATCATATTTGAGAGAAAGGCCTTCGTATTCTCTGAGTTGCTCAAGCCTTGCCGTCTGGTTTTGCTCAATTTGGATCAGAGCATTCAATACTTTATTTGTCAGGATTCTGTATTTGCTGATCATACAAAAAGAATAAAGAAAAACCGGACAAAATCGCAAACCGAAAAAGCACTAAATCCAACAATAAATGACCTTTTTTCGATTGGAGCGCTCGAAGCGATGCTGTAACATTCATACTGTCTGCCCCGGGAGCGCCAGCGCCGGCCGGCGGGCGTTGCTATACCCGTCCGGACAGCCTTTATCGGAGGAGCAAGGTCTCCGCAGGTCAATGCCTTCAACTTTACGGCAACACCGAATGATTACAGAAAGCATTATAGAGCAGCGCGATCGGCAGGCAGCTGCCGTGAGGCCACAGGAGGCCACAGGAGGCCGAACGGATGATACAAAAAAACAATAGGCGTGTCTTTAGCCCTTGATAATAACCCTCTGTAGGGGTTAAACTTTTATCAACAAGGAAACTGAACCGGGACATTACGTGCCCCGTATTCTTATACGCGCTGCAAAAGTGACCGGGTCAGTGTTGAGAGGGATTTAATAAGAAAGAGGAGAGATAATATGAAAGACCTCAAGCATCTTTTGTATTTTGAGAACCTCCTGCAGAATGCAAACAACGAACTGATCGAACAGGCCAAGAAGGACGGTAAGATCTGCGCGGCGTTTACGTGCGAGAACATACCGGAACCGCTGATGAACCTTGGCAACTGCTTCTCGGTTCGTCTTTTTGCGCCTAATTCCGGCTCGCTCGACATAGCTACTTATTATATGACGAGCTTTCTGTGCGAGACGAGCAGGGCGCTGCTGGAGAGAGCGATCGAGGGAGGATTCAACTTCGCGGACTGCCTGATCGCGGCAGATGGCTGCACAATGATGAACCGCGCCGCCGAAAACATGGAACTGCTGCACACCATGGACGAAGGCAAGGACAAGTTCTTCTACCAGTACATGGAGATCCCGATGAAGGCGACCGAAAACGGCGTCCAGCTTCTGAAACTGCAGACCACCAACCACATCCTTAAGCCGTTACAGGAGAATTACGGCATCGACATCTCCGAAGAAGCCATTCTCAAGGCGGTCGAGGAGCACAACGAAGTCTGCAGACTTATACAGGAGATCGGTGAATTCCGCAAAGAGGACGATCCGCGCATCACGGGCTATGAATTCCATGTACTTACGCTGGCGACATATTTGGCACCGAAATACCTGCTTATCGATAAGCTCAGAGAAACTCTCGAAGAGATCAAAACAAGAGAGCCTGACGGCAAGAAGTGGCGCGCGCGCGTCATGGTGGTCGGCTCCGAGATCGATGACATCGGCATGATCAAGCTGATCGAAGGCTGCGACACCTATGTATGCGCCGACAGGTTCTGCTTCGGCTCGCTGCCGGGCAGGGTTCCGATCCCTATCGACCCGGATTCGGAAGACGACATTCTCACGCAGATCTGCCGCCACTACACGATGATTGGACAGTGCCCGCGTACTATGAACATGGAGAAGGTCTACGGCCGCAAGAAATACGTCGCGGATCTCGCCAAAGAGTATAGAGCCGACGGCATCATCTACGAGCAGGTCAAGTTCTGCGACCCGTGGGCTTACGAGAGGATGCTGGGCTCGCACATGCTGAGGGAGGATTACGGATTCCCGGTGCTCTCGGTAGACAGACCGTATAACATCAACGCCGGCGCAGGCCAGATGCGTACCCGTGTACAGGCCTTCATTGAAAGCATAGAAATAAAGAAGATCCAGGGAGGTGAGAAGTAATGGCATTCAAAACGGTCAAGAAGATCACTAACCCTAAAAAGAAAAAGGGCGACCAGACTTTGGGTCAGCTCTACCCTACCAACGGCAAGACCAAGGTCTTTGTCCGCCGTGAATGGAGAGGCGTCAAGGACACGTTCTACGATTACACAAGATGGCTCTACATCATGTCCATCCTCGCGAGATTCATCGCGAAGCCACGCAACATCAAGGCGATGTTCCGCTACAGATGGATGGCCAACTATCTGGCAGTTCCTTACATGATGGATAAGTTCACGCTCGGTCTCAGAGACGAGCCTCTGCGCATCACGCACACTGCCATGAATTTCGTCATCTACGACGTGGCCAAGACGATGGACAACATCTTCAAGGGCGACCGCCGTACCGGCAACAACAAGAAATTCTCGGATACATGCGTACTGACGGACGAGAACGCGATGACAGCGTTCATGATGGGATTCAAGGAGACGACAGCCATCCTCAGAGAGGTCCCTACGATGTTCGTCGCAAACCTGCTGACTCAGAACTCCACCACCCACTATCTGGACGTGGCGCAGGAATTCGGTCTTCCGGGCGATGTCTGCCCGATGCCTGAGGCCGAGGCCGGCATCTCGATAGATGACGACTTCGCGGTACTCGGCTGCTGCGCGGTACAGGTCAACACCACCTGCGACGGCTCACTGATGGGCAACGGCGTTATCGCGCACAGACTCGAGAGAGAGTACGGCATCCCGACGTTCCAGCTGACCGCTCCGCTCCGCCACAGAGAACCGGATGTGCAGGAGTACGCAGCCAACGACATGAAGGAAGCTGTAAAGTTCATCGAAGAGCACGCTCATGAGAAGTGGGACTGGAAGCACTACTTTGAGAGCGCGGCCAGAGTAAACGACGCGACAAGGCACCGCGCGTTCTGGCTCGAAACCAATTCAACTGACTATCCGCAGTTCGTAGGTTCCGTATTCTCGCTCTACAACGACACTAACTACATGGGCAACTGCGGAAGGTCGCCGCTCTTCCCGCCTAAGGACAAGAAGATCAGCAAGCTGGTCGAGCAGGGCTACAAGAGAAAGACCATGATCTGCCCTGAGTACAGACACAGATGTATCGTATGGGGCGTTCAGCCGCAGTACAACATCCACATGCTCTACTGGATGATGCATTGCTGGGGTGTTGTTCCTCTGACGGACATGCTCTCGATGGTCAATACTCTGCCGATCGCAGAGGAAGATACGCCTGAGAACAGGGAGAAAGCATGGTACGACATGGCATGGCTCAACGAGAACATGATCATGCGTAACCGTACACACGGCGGATACAAAGTTCTCGTCGATGAGCTCTGGGAGTTCTGCGAGATCATGAACGCCGACATGGTAATGATGTGGGAGCACATGAGCTGCAAGGCTCTTGATGGTCTCCATGGAATGTTTGAAGAGCAGGGCCGCGAAAGAGGCATCCACGTTGTATGGGTTTGCCACGACCTCTGCGACCCGAGAGTCTACACAAGACAGGCGATCCGCGACGAGTTCAGCCAGTACATGCGCACGGTGCTCCGCGAAGAGCCGCTTGACCCAACCATAGAGCACATTCCGGATGAAAACATGTGGTAAACTGACGCGTTCTTTTGGCCCGCGGCCGTCAAAGCCGCGGGTCATAACAACAATGTCAGACCAAATAAAACAGTTAAATGCTATTTTGAGAGGTAAAAAAATGAAGAAAAAACTACTGGTTATCGCGCTTGCTTTTGCCATGACACTCGTGTTCGCTGCATGCGGCGGAAGCGGCGGATCGGAAGCTCCTGCAGGAGATGCTGCAGCTGAGCCAAACACTGGAGTCGGAAGCATCGTATTCGCCGTTCCTGACGGATGGACACCGGCCGGTATCAACGTCGGATCCTACTCCTCATATGATGTTCCTGATACGGACTGCAGTCTGGTCGTCAATTGCTTTGGTGATGAGCAGCTCGCGGAGCAAAATGAGTGGAGCGAAGAAAAACTCGACAGCGTACAGGCTTACTACGACAAGTACTTTACCTTAAGCGAAGAAGACGCTAAGGAAAAGAATATCGAGAATTCCAAGATCAAGATTTGCGGCGTCGACGCCGACTACAACAAGTACACGGGCGGCAAGGACGGAGTTTACGAACTCGGCGCTTACTGGATGGACGACAACACTGTCTACTCTATGTATCTGTACAACAGTTCAAACTTTGATGAAACCGGCAAGATAAAAGATGACGCCACGCCTATCAGCGACGATCAGATCAAGCAGTTTGAAGCCATTACAGCAAGCGTACAGAAGGGCGACGGTACGGCGCTCCAGAAGGAAGCTCTGGCAGCTATCGGCAACAGCTTCGGCTCCTTCACATATGAGATCCCTGAAGGCTATACCGTTTCAGAGTACTCCGGCAACTTCGTTAATCTTGAGAAAGACGGCAGCAGCATCACTCTGAATCTCAACAGTACAACGGCGGATGACCTGCAGTACTACACAATGGCGGACGGATCCGTACCTTCATCGCTTCAGGAACTGTATGACCAGAGACTGTATGAAGGCGCAGAGACGACAACGATCGCGGGATGCGAAGGTTTCGTCAGCAAATGGCCGGATGAAAATGGCCAGTACTACAACGTAGACGCTACCTTCCTGGGAGACGATGCCCTCTATAGTGTCTACATGGGCGGCAACGCGTACGATGAAAACGGCAATCTGAGAGACGACGCTGAGGCTCTCACCGAAGATGACCTCGCTGCGTTTGACGCGCTCCTTGCGTCGCTCACCAAGAAATAGTAAGAAGTAAAAGGCTAAGTAAATAATTACAGCTAAGAAGCCACCCGGCTGCATATCTGCAAGCGGGTGGCTTTTGATTCGGTTATCGGGCAGGGATGCTATGGCATCCCGCAAATGTATTATTGCGGAGCTAGCTGATTTGCTCCTGCAGCTCGTATCTTTTCAGCTTGCCTGTCGCCGTGCGCGGAAGGGCATCCTTCCTGATTATGACGTCATGTATCTGCTGAGAGTCAGGCAGTCCGCTGTTGAATTTGCCGATCGTTTTCAGCACCTTGCCGCGAAGATCCTCTGCTATCGCAGGATCGTTGGTGAGCGAACCGGCTACCAGCACAGCGTGGCCGTCTTTCATAGTGACACCGATGTCAGGCAGACCCGTTCTCTCCATCAGATCTTCTTCGTATTCAGGGCAGAAGATCTTGGCTCCGTCATCCATCAGCAGCACGTCCTTTTTGCGCCCTTTCAGGTGCAGCCGCCCCTTCTCATCAAACCATCCGAGGTCGCCGGTATAGAAGCGGCCGTTTTCAAACATCGGCTCCCTGCCAAGATAGCCCTGCATCATGCAAGGAGTAGCGACCGATATCTCACCGTCCTCTTCAATGCGGATGTCCGCGCCCGGGCATGGATACATGGCATCAGGCTCGTCTGGATCCTGAGAGATCGCGATGCCACTCGACGTCTCCGTAAGGCCGTAGCCGACATATACTTCTATTCCCTTTTCTTTCAGGCGGTCGACCAGGCGGTTTGAACAAGGCGCGCCTCCGATCAGAACGACACGGAGCTCCGGGTTCAGAGCATCTTTATTGAGCATGTCGTCTATCTGCGAAGGGACACCCGGTAAGATGGTAGGTTTGAAGAACAGCGCGTCGCCGGTGAACCGGTGCACGTCTCTGCCGAGGGCTACCGTCGCGCCGTACGCAAGGCCCCAGAGCATGGAACAAACGAATCCATATGCGTGAGACAGAGACAGGTTGGACAATATAACGTCGCCTTTTCCGCAGGAGAGCATGCACTGGCCGCTCCAGGCGCTGGCACACAGCGATCTTGATGTGAGCCTGACGATCTTGGAACTGCTCGTGGTACCTGATGTAAAGAACAGCAGCTCGCCTTCTCCCTGCCTTCCGGGGATGCGTCCGTATTTATCGCGCTGCTGCTCGCGGGCCTCTTTCGCGGCTTCCGCCGCTTCCGCTGCCATTTCGTTGAAGCCTTCCGGCACCCGCGGGTCCGCGATTATCACATCGCAGCCGGCTATCACATGGGCAAAGATGTCTACAAGCGACGTAACGTTCTGCTCATAGCGGACGACCTCGACGCTGCTGCACTCCGCCTTCACGTGAAAGACTTCGGAGGTGATCATTTCAGCAAACTCTTTATATGAGACCTCTCCGGTCACGCCGTCCATGTCGCCCCAGCGAATGGCTGTGCCGTCGCGTGACAGAAAGTCGCTTACCAGTTCTTCAAAAGACGAAAACCGCTTTGTCATGACCGTCCCCCTTTTTTTACAGCGCATTAAAAAGAGATGTGCTAATTATATTTTAATAAGGGCAAAGTCGCCAGTTGTTTTTCAATGAAAACGACCTGTGTCTGAATAAAATACAAACTGTCAACCTTTTCAAAAAAAGTGCCGGGGGATAGATCCCCCGGCAATGATTTTTACAGCTTGTGAGACTATGCTCTCGCTCTTGCCATAGCTTCTTCGAAGTCCCTTGTTCCTTCCCAAACGTTGTTGGAATACGGGTTCTTGCCCATCTTGATGGAGCGCTGGATTATGAATGCCATGACTACTACGTTGATAGCGATAGCCGCGACAGCGATGACTCCCTGCATTCTCGGATCCGCAACGATGCCCATGTCAGAGATGATCTGACCTGCCTGAGCAGTCTTGCCGGCGCCGGAGTTGTACAGAGTGATAGCCTTGTCATACAGATCCATGGTAGTGATGTTAAGTGCCGTAGCGTTTCCGTAAACCGACGGAAGAGCTGCAGCGAATCTGCTGGAGAGCTGGAACGCAGGAACGACCTGTGCCCACATGCACCAGATGGCGAGTGTGTTAGCGCGGTTCTGGATCCAGCCGCCCTTGTTCCACAGCGCGTTCGCGAATGTAGGAGCAAGCAGAAGCGCGACGCCGCAGTACCAGCTGTGTGTAGGAAGATTGAGGTAAGTGTACTCGAAGTTCCATACATCGTACGCGAGGATGAACCAGATGGTCATGTCAGGCCAGAGCATGTCGGACATGTTCTTGTCTTTCGATGTGAACAGGTGGATGCAGCCTGTCATGCAGAAGATGTTGATGAGTCCCGCGAGAGCGTTGACTACGTTCCACCATCCGCCGTAGATGAATACGCCTTCGTTCGATGCCCACCATGCGCCTGAAAGGTCGCCTGTGATGGAGAAAGCAGCGAGAGCGGATTCCATATCGGATACGTTGGCGATCATGATGTTGGCCGCAACGATGAACCATGGCCACCATTTGAACCAGGCTTTCTTACCGAGGCCCCATTCATACTTGATCATCATGAAACCTACACAGCCGATGTCAGCAGCATAGAGCTTAAAGTAGTGGAACCAGCCGTCCATGAACGCGACTGTCGGGTTCTCCGGTCCGCCGAACATTCCTACGTGCGCAAGGATGAAGTAAAGTGTAAGGATCGCCGGGATGATAACGAATACGACCATGCCGCCGACCTTTGTCTTTCTGCCGATCTCGTTCATGAGGATCAGGCCGATAAAGACGAGTACCCAGCCAATGAGCTGCATGCCCGCATGGCTGCTGTAAAGTTGAAATACCATATTAATAAACCTCCTGATATACAAATAACACTTTCCATTTGGAAACCACCTTTTAAAAACGAGTTTCCGACGCTGATTATAAGGCTTTGTTTATTTAATATCAAGCCTTATGTTGAGTATTTTCAGTTACCTTTATATAATAATCGAGGCAATTAAAGATTTGTTCATCAGGGAGGAGCAATGAAGTTTTACAAAGACCATTACGATGTCGTGATCATCGGAGGCGCTCTCGCGGGCCTCTCCGCCGCTCTGCAGCTTCAGCAGAAAGGCATCAACGACATACTTATACTGGAGAAGCACAATCTCCCGGGCGGCCTGGCCACGAGCTACGTCCGCAACGGCATCGAGATAGAGGCTACACTCCACGAAATGATGAGCATCGGCTCCAAGGAGGACAGACTCAAGGTAGGAGTCTTCTTTGACGAGTGCGGTGTGGACATCGACTGGCTGAAGGTCCCTGAGGCGTACAGATTCGTCGAGCCTTCAAAGGGCATCGACATCACGCTTCACGCGGGCTTTGAGAGAATGGCGGACGAGATCGACGCGCAGTATCCGGGCTGGGGCCCTAAGGTTCTCGAGCTCATGCAGCTCTGCAACAGGGTCTACGATTCGATGAACACCCTTTCGGTGACGCCGATGAGCAAGCCGGCCATGCTGATGAAGCATCCGGACTTCGTAAAGACCGCGGGCTACACGGCGACTGAGGTCATCGACACTTTCGGATTCCCGCAGGAGATCGTCGACATCCTGACGCCGTACTGGATCTACGTCGGCAACCCGATGAGTACCCTTCCGTTCACGATTTACGCGTTCCTGATGGCGGACTACTTCCGCGGCGGCAGCTATGTGCCTAAGAAGTACTCGCACGAGATGAGCATGAAGCTCCAGGCCAAGGCCGAGGAGAATGGCGCTCAGATCGAGTTCTGCCAGGAAGTTGAGAAGATCCTCGTGAAGGACGGCAAGGTCACGGGCGTGCGCACAAAGCGCGGCGACACCATCAACTGCGACTATGTCATAAGCGGCGCGTACCCTAACAAGGTCTACACGCAGATGATAGAGCCGCTGTCCGAGGTGCCTGAGGGAGCCATCAAGATGGTCAATGGGCGCAGGCTGTCGGTCACCACGGCTTCTGTCATGATGGTTCTGGACGATACGCCTGAGAACCTCGGCATCAAGGATTACAATATCTTCTCGGCGGGAGAGACGATGGATACGGACAAGATCTGGGAACAGGGCAAGACTCTGGGACCATACAAGTATCTGACGTCGATCTGCCTCGACCTGGCGAATCCGGGCGCTACGCCTGAGGGCATGTGCCAGTTCTCGATCACCAACCTGCCGCTGGTACAGGGTTTCCTCGATCTGAAGGAAGAGGATTACTACGACTTTAAGCGCAGGATGGCGATGGACATGATCACCGAGTACGAGAGGGTCAGCGGAGTGAATCTGCGCGACCACATCGTCGAGATCGAAGTGTCGACGCCTGTCACCGTCGCGCACTATGTTGGCGCTTGGAAGGGCAGCATTTACGGATATTCACACAGCATTGATGACCACGCGGTGGCCAGACTCCAGATGAAAGAGGACGATCACTTTATTGACGGACTCGAGTTCGCGGGAGCCCATGCCATCAGCGGTAACGGCATGGGGCCGGCCGTCACGAACGGCCGCGCCGCCGCCAAAGCGGTCATTGACGCAGAAACTAAGAAGGCTGCCTCCGAAGGCAGCAAAGAGAGCGCCGCGAAGGGCAGAAAAGTCCGCGGCTTCAGAAAGGCATAGGAAGGAGGCAGCCACATGAAAGTAAAAGGATTTTTGAAAGATGTCGGCGGCGCCTCCCGCGTCACCAAGATGCGTCAGGAACTCATCGCGAACGGTTCGCCTGTTCCTGATCCTAAGGACCCTATCCGCGAACTCGCCGACCTGCTCCATCCGGGCAAGCAGCAGTTCACGGTCACTGAGATCCGCAAGGCGTCCCCTACTTCTACAACCTACAGGTTCTCGCCTGTGAACGGCCACGTTCCGGTATTCCAGAGCGGCCAGTATGTCAACTTCTATCTGACAGTCGGCGACAGCGTTCTGACACGCGCGTACTCCATATCATCGGCGCCTTACGAGGCAAGACTCGCCGAACCTTTCTTTGAGGTAACGATAAGACACAACGTGCATTATCTGGTCCCTGACTGGTTCTTAGAGAACGTGAAAGTTGGCGCCGAGATCACAGCGGCGATGCCTTTCGGACAGTTCCTCTATGAGCCTCTGCGCGACTCCGACCACATCGTCGGCATCGCCGGCGGATCGGGCATCACCCCATTCGCTTCGATGGCAAAGGAGATCGCTCACGGCAAGCTCGACATCGACCTCACAGTCATCTACGGCTCGGTCAGGCACACGGACATCGTCTGCGGCGACGAGCTCGAAGCGGCGCGCAAGGCGGCTCCGGACAAGATCCACATCATCCACGTCATGAGCGATGACGATGATTGGGACGGCGAAAAGGGCTTCGTCACAAAGGAGATCATCGAGAAGTACGCGTCCAAGTACGCGGGCTGGTCAAAGGACGACCCGGCCAACGGCCCTTCGTTCTTCTTCTGCGGCCCTCCGGCGATGTTCTTCCTCATCGACAAGAACATGAAGGAAATGGGTGTTCCGATGAAGAGGTTCAGACACGACGCGACCGCTCAGCCGGCAGTCAAACTGATCCCGGGATTCCCAATGGATCAGGTCGGCAAGAGCTACAAGATCACCGTTATGCGCGGTATCCATGAAGATGTGATCGACGCGGCTGCGGACGAGCCTGTAGCCGTAGCTCTCGAAAGAGCCGCCATCCCTATCGACACTCACTGCAGAGGCGGCGAGTGCGGATACTGCCGCACACAGCTGCTTGAGGGCGACATCTTCGTTTCGCCTCTCAACGACGGCAGAAGAGCGATGGATAAGGAACTCGGCTGGTTCCACGCCTGCTCGGCATACCCTACATCCGATCTCAAGATCAAGATCCCTATCATCTAGGAAATCACCTAGCAAGGCGCCCGATCTTATCCAGTAAGGCGCCCGACGAAGGCGCCCGCTCATACATTAAGGCGCCTGATAAAGGCATCCGCTCATACATTAAGGCGCCCGACAAAGGCATCCAACCATAGAAGTCCGGCCGGAGAATAGAATTAAACTGAAATGGTGTGAATTTTGGAATAAATAACCGAAATTCGCACCATTTTTCGTTCTTATGAGTCAAAAAGTAAGAAAAATCGGCATTTTGGTGTGATAATTTGACAGAAATTGCGTTTTTCACACCCAATTTGGCAAAATGGGTGTGAATTTGCCCGGAAGTTTTGTTTTGTTACACCCAAATCCGATTTTATGGCCGGATCAGAACGATATTTACGTAAATGGGTGTAATTTAATCAGATTTCCATTCTTTTTTACACCCGATGATGCCATATTGTTAATATTCATCAATAGAAGACAAATTCTACACACGCTTGGGCTATAATTACCATGAAATAGTATCCTGATAAATAAAAAAGCATCCTGCATAAAAAAGGAGGATAAATAATGAACAACAATAACAAAATAGCGGCGATCGTATCGTACATAACATGGATCGGATTCATTGTTGCGATGTGCATAGGCGACAGAAGCGACAGATACGTTTCGCATCACCTCAATCAGGCGCTGGTGCTTAACCTGATCAGCATAGTAGGCGGTGTGCTCGGGGTCATACCGGTCATTGGCAATATGGCGGCCGGCATTGTGTCTGTCGCTGTGCTGATATTCTGGATCATGGGAATCTACAGAGCGGCGACGGGCAGCATCGAACCGCTCCCTGTAATCGGAGATATCCATCTCATAGGATAACGGAGGTAACGGGAATGAAAATGACTAAAAAGATTTTTGCGCTGATGATGGCGCTGCTCATGACAGCGGTCGTAGGACTCACAGCGTGCAACAGTGAAGATATGCCTGATGACGGGCAGAACCCGGTGATGAATTATGTAGGCTTCTATCAGTGCGACAGAGCCAGCGTATTCATCGAAGCTCAGGGTGACGACGGCGCGGGAGCTTTCGTTACCTGGGGAAGCAGCGCATGGGAAAACAGCACGTGGACAATGACAGGGACCTTCGACCCGGCGACGCTCACCTTTGAGTTTCACGACTGCGCGAGGACCGATTATGTCTATGACGACAACGGAGACGTAAAGTCGCAGGAAGAAGTCTATATGAACGGACACGGCTTCATAACGTTTGCTGAGGGCGATCCGGTCACGCTCACCTGGCAGGACGATCAGGAGCACGTTGCCGACGGCATGGTGTTCGAGTACACGGAGAACGGCCCTGAAGCGGAAACAACCGGAGTGGCCAATCCTTGGACCACAGCGGAGTCGGCTGAGGCAGCTGCCAAGAGCGCGGGCCTCGACGGATTCACCGTTCCTGAAGGCATGACGATCAGCCTCGGAGAGGTCAAGGTCAATGAATACAGATGCATGAAGGGCATCGCGGACGCGGACATTGAGTTTCCGGCGGTCGGGATGCTGATCCGCAAGGGAACAAGAGATAACGAGATGGACGAAGGCGACATTTCCGGCGATTACAACGAGTACAAGTACGACTGGAATGTTCAGGTAGGCGACTTCGAAGTCAGCTGCTTCGGAAACCGCGAGGGTGAAGCGACCAAGACGATCTGGCACGATGGCACCTACGACTACGCTATACTCGTAGAAGGCCTTGGCGGTGACACGGACTACGGTCTGCCGGCTGAGGATGTGACCGCGCTTGTCAGCGGAATTCAATAAAACCATAAATGAATAAAAACGCCATGCTGGAGCGGCTGTTCTTTAAGCTGCTGCCGGTACAGATACTCATAGTTGCGATGGGTTCCGTCAACCTCATAGTTGACGGAGCTGTAGCCGGAAGATGTATTGACTCTTCTACCGTAGGTGTCGTCGGACTTTACTTTTCGATGATAAACGCCCTGACAGCCGTGGGAGCGGTGCTGCTCGGAGGAGCGGCCGTCCTCTGCGGAAGGTCGATGGGAAGCGGCGACCTTGAAAAGACGAAGAGCATCTTCACGATGAATCTTGGCGCGGCACTGACCGCCGGAGCTTTGCTTACGGCGGTCAGTTTAATATTGCCCGGACCGATCGCGGATATCCTGGGCGCGAGCAGCGAGCTGAGGCCCGCTCTCATAACATACATAAGAGGATACGCGGTAGGCATCATCCCGATGCTGCTCGCGCAGCAGATCGCGGCTTTCCTGCAGATGGAAAGGCAGAGCGCGCGCGGATACGCCGGCATAGCAGGTCTGGTCATATCGAATGTCGCGCTCGACATACTGCTCGTGGCGGTGCTTAAAATGGGTGTATGGGGCCTTGCCCTGGCCACCTCGATAAGCAACTGGATATATCTGGTCATACTCGTTCCTTACTACCAGACCGGGAGGTCGCAGCTCAAGATGGGATGCAAGCATATCGACTTCAGGGTGCTCGGCTCAATGATAGCCGTCGGCGCGCCGGGAGCGGTGCTTGTGTTCATGCTCGCTTTGAGGGGCATCACAATAAACAGGATACTCCTCATGTATTCGGGCAATGACGGTCTCTCGGCGCAATCCGCGTTCAGCATGATAAGCGGTCTGCTCTACGCCTTTGCTCTTGGCACCGGAGCAACGCTCAGGATGCTCGCGAGCGTGTTCTTCGGCGAGGAGGACAAGGACTCGCTCAGGAGGCTCCTCAGGATGACTCTGTCGAAGACTGTCCCGATGTCGCTTGTCGTGACGGCTGTCGTGCTTCTGCTGAGCGGACCGGTGACGCTGATCTTCTTCCCGGACAAGACGACTGAAGTTTACAGGCTCACCCGCCAGCTCTTCATAATATGCAGCAGCTGCATACCGTTCATAGTGCTGGCCCAGGTGATAGCGAATTACCTGCAGGCATGCGGCCACAACATCTATGTGAACATACTGTCGGTGTTTGACGGATTCTTCGCCATGGTGATACCGTCGCTGATACTCGCGCCTAAGATAGGAGCTCTCGGCGTCTGGCTGGCGAACCCGATAGGCATCGCGCTGACGCTGCTGCTGTCACTGTGCTACGCGTGCGTGTTCAACAGGCGCTTCCCTCGCGGAGACGATTTTCTGATGCTCCGCCCGGGATTCGGAGTGCCCGATGAAGACCGCCTGGACATTCCTGTCCGGAGCATGTCCGATGTGACCGGCACCGCCGTCACCGTGCAGGATTTCTGCGAGAAACACGGACTCGACAGCAAAACCTCCCTTTATGCTGCCCTCTGCCTTGAGGAGATGGCGGGCAACGTGGTAGACCACGGATTCACTAAAGACGAGAAGGATCACATGATAGAAGCGCATGTGACATATAAGGACGGCGAAGTGATGCTTCGCATAAAGGACGACTGCGTACCGTTCGACCCTATGGAGAGAGCGGATCTGCTGAGCGGGGACGATCCTCTCAGGAACATCGGCATACGCATGGTTTCCAAGCTGGCAAAGGAAATGACATACCAGAACCTGATAGGACTGAACGTTCTGACCATCAGGCTTTAAAAGACAATAAAACCGCGGCGGAAGGCATCCCTTCCGCCGCTTTTGTTTTGCCGCAATGTTACGCGTTTGTTATGAGAGACAGAGCCTGCTCTATAAGGTCGTTGCTCTCGCCCAGCTTGTCGACCGCGTCGTGGATGAGGTCGGCGGTGACATCGTCAAAGGAGTGAGCCAGGTCGTGTAGCTCCTCGGCGTGATGCCTGTTATGGTCGAGCATGTACTTCAGCAAAGCGAGCGCCTCTTCCGGTGAAGAAGCAGTCGCGTGCGTGTGGGTGTGAGCGTGCGAATGAGCGGTTCCGTCAGCGTGAGTATGCGTGTGAGTGTGACCGCAGTGCTCATGCTCGTGAGTGTGCGCGTGGTCGTGTTCGTGGACCTCGTGCTCGTGATCCGCGGCCGCGTTGACTGCTTTGTTTTCAGTGCACATTTTATGCCTCCAATTTATGCTTTTCCCTGTGTCCGCGGCCGCGTTGACCGGCCACGGAGCCGTTGTTTTCCTGCCCGTATATTGTATCAAATGTTGTGGCTTTTTTCAGTATTTACAACCCTATATGGGGGATATAAATAAAGCTCAAATATTGTATCAAAAAAATACAAAAACCAAATCGTATTAGACAGTTTCCACGCCTCCGCGTCATTGACACAATTATAACGCAAGCCGTAAAATAAACTCAGTAATATTATTGTAGGAAAACTGATTGCTCAATGTCAGTTCCGCGGTTTCGCGTGTGCAGAAAGACAAGAGCGCGTCAGTTTCTTATGAGCATTTTATCAAAGAGAGGGAGAGGTAAGGTGACACATAATGCGTGACTTAAAGCATCTGATCTACTTTGAGGACCTGCTGCAGGAAGCTAACAACGAGCTCGTGCGCAAGGGCAAGGAAGACGGCAATCTGTGTCTCGGTTACACATGCTACTTTATGCCTGAAGTCCTCCTCGATCTGCCGGGCTGCTTCGCAGTAAGACTGAGAGCGCCTAGGTGCACATCGCCTGACATGGCTTCTTACTACATGTCCGGACGTACATGCCACTACGGCAGATCCCTTCTCGAGAGAGCTCTGGAGGGCGGATTCAACTTCATCGACGCCCAGCTCGCTACAGAGACCTGCACGGTAACATGCAGATTCCAGGAGCATCTCGAGTATATGGGCGACGTTATCAACAACGCTACGTTCAAGACTTCATTCACCGACGTTCCGTTCAAGAAGAACGAGAACAGCATCGATCACTACAGGAAGCAGCTGAAGATCAAAGTTCTCGATTTCCTTGCTAAAGAGTACGGAGTCGACACTTCCGACGAGGCCATCCTGAAGGCGATCAAGATGAACAACGAAGTTAACGATATCATCACTGAGATCGGCAACTTCCGCAAACTCGACAACCCTACCATTACAGGTTACGAGTTCAGCGTTATCAATCTTGTATCGATGGTATGCCCTAAGTATCTCATCATCGACAAACTCAGAGAGACACTCGAGGAGCTCAAGAAAAGAGAGCCTGACGACAAGCCTAACTATAAGATCAAGGTCCTGCTCGCAGGTTCCGAGAACGACGACCCTGACTTCATCAAGCTGATCGAAGGCTGCGGAGCTCTCGTGGTAGCCGACAGACACTGCTACGGCTCGCTCGAGTCCAGACAGCACATCGACATCAAGGAGGGCGAAGATCCTCTGACAGCGGTCGCCAGACACTATCTGCTGACAAGCCAGTGCGCGAGATTCATGGAGCAGCAGGAGATGAGACACCGCAAGAAGGTGCTGGCAGACTACGCAAAGGAATACAAGGCAGACGGTATCATCGTGGAATCCAACAAGTTCTGTGAATACTGGAGCTTTGAGAGAATGATCGACACGATCGTTCTGCCAAGAGACTTCGGATACCCGGTATGCTCCATCGAGAAGGAGTACATCAACACGGCGTCCGGACAGCTCAGGACAAGATTCCAGGCTTTCGTTGAGAGCGTAGAGCTCAAGAAGATCCAGGAGGGCTAAGACATGAAGAAACCTGATTTAAGCAAACTTAAAGACCTCGACGTCAAGAAGGCTGCAAGGGACTTCTGGTATGGCAAGCCTCACGGTGAAAGACGTCTTGGCGACCTGTATATTCCTAAGACAGGTCTTTACAAGCACAGAGAGTGGCGTGGTTTCAAGGATACCATGTACTACTTCAACAACATCTGGCTGTACAACTACGGAATGATCGTTCGCGACATCATGGTTTACGGCGGCGGCCCTAAGGGCCTGGTCCAGTTCCTCAAGGGAACATGGAGATACAGATGGATGGGCCAGACATACCTGACCGTAATGCACTGGTTCGACAGATGCCTTGAGGGAATGAGAGGCGAGACACTCGCCGCGTCCGCATGGCACTTCAGAGGTATCGTAAGCGCGTGCCTGTACCAGATCACCGGATTCTTTAACAGAGACCTCAATATCGGCGGAGATCCGGCGCTCAGAGCTAAGACGATCGGTACAGACGAGACAGTATGGGGCGGAGTCATTTATCCGTACATGGATCAGGGCGGCTATTACCTGCCGACACAGATGATCCCGTACTTCGTAACATGCCACTGCAACAACCACACAGTACTTAACTACATCGACGCGGTCCAGGCTTACGGACTTCCGGGCGACCCTTGTCCGATGTGCCAGGCCGAGGCAGGCATCTACATCGAGGATGATGTTCCTGATTCATATGTCGCGATGGTTACTACAAACGAAGCCTGCGACAGCTCGGTAGGAACATCCGTCATTCAGGACTGGATGATGAACAAGCCGCTCTTCGCGATGCCTCAGGTAATGCAGTTCGACGACGATTCCGTTCTCGAAAACTGCGCCAAGGAAATCGAGATGGCCTGGAGATTCATGGAAGAGCAGACAGGACTTGAGTTCCACTGGGAAGAACTGAAGAAACACATTGAGCTGCAGAACAAGCAGAACCAGTTCGAGAGAGAGAAATGGGACGTAGCCGCGAATACTCACAGCTATCCTATCAACGGCGTAGCTCAGGCTCTGTACAGGATCTTCTACTCGCAGTACGGCGAGAGACCATTCTGGCATGATGTTGATGCCAAGGTCAGAAAGATCATGGAGAAGTGCGTAAACGAAGACATCAACACCTTCCCTATGACGAGACACAGAGTCATCGCATGGTCATGCGCTCCGCTGTATTACTCAGCATGGTGCACATGGGCTTACAACTGCTGGGGCCTCAACACCATCATCAACATGGACTCGCTGATGTTCGACCTCGATATCAGGACGGATACTTACGAAAACTGCCTGATGGATATCGCGAAATATCACGAGTGGGCTCCGATGAGAAGAATGGCTGTAGGCGGACTGCAGCACATCTTCGAACTCTGGGAGAACATGGAAAAGTTCAACTGCGACATGGTCATGATGTACGACCAGCTGCAGTGCAAGGGCATGCAGGGTGTCGTAGGACTCTTCGAAGACGAGTTCAGAGCCCGCAACATCCACGCAATCTGGATGCCGCACGCTCTGCCTGACAAGAGAACAGTTCCAAGATCGCAGATCAGACAGATCATCAACGACTACATGTTCACAGTAATGGGCGAAGAACCGCTCGATCCGTCACTGCTCGACTTTGACGATATCGACAGCTGGTAGAAAGGAGGCCGGTAATGAAGGCAAAGAAAATCATTAAGAAGACGCTCGGCATCGCCGCTCTCGCTTATGCCGGACTGTTCTGCGTATTCTACTTCGACCTCGACGGCAAGCTGCTCTACTACGTTGTTGAGCCGTTCATGAAGAACCACTTCGACAACATGGAGAGAAGAGATCCGCATACGGTACCGTACGAGCAGCTCGATACTGAATACATGCAATAAAAAACAAGAAAGAAGTTAACGCAAAATGAAGAAAAAGTTCAAAGCCGAATCCCAGCGTCTGCTGGACATGATGATCAACTCGATCTACACGCACAAGGAGATCTTCCTTCGTGAGATCATCTCAAACGCGTCGGATGCCATCGATAAGATGTGCTATCTCGCCCTGACCGATCCGTCGGTCGGAGAGAACCGCAGTGATTACGAGATCATTATCACTCTTGACAAGGAGAACCGTACTCTTACGGTCAGCGACAACGGGATCGGCATGGACGAGCAGGAGCTCGAAAAGAACCTCGGTACGATCGCTTTCTCAGGCAGCAGCAAATTCAGCGAGCAGCTCGAGAAAGACTCCAAGGCCGCGAAGAGCACAACTGACGATCACACAGGCGAGGTCGACATCATAGGGCAGTTCGGAGTCGGTTTCTACTCCGCTTTCATGGTGTCAGACAAGGTCGAAGTGGTCAGCAAAAAGTACGGTTCGGACAAGGCCTATAAGTGGGTGTCCGAGGGAGCGGGCGGATACAGCATCGAGGAAGCGGAAAGAGACGGACACGGCACGGACGTCATCATGCACATCAGGCAGGACGGCGAGACCGAGGACGAGTTCAGCAAGTACATGAGGGAATACCCTATCTACAAGCTGGTCAAGAAGTATTCCGACTACATCCGCTTCCCGATAAAGATGCTGATGCCGCAGCCGCGCATCAAGGAGGGCTCTGATCCGGAGAACCCTGAATTCGAGGAAGTCTTCGAATACGAAGTGTTCAACTCAATGGTGCCGCTCTGGCAGCGTAAAAAAGCCGAGGTCACCAAGGAGGAATACGACGAGTTCTACAAGGCAACATTCCAGGACGATATGACTCCTCTTGAGACGATCACAGTCTCCGTAGAGGGCATAGTGAGTTACGACGCCCTGATGTTCATTCCGGAGAAAGTGCCTAACAAGTACTACACGGACGACTTCACCGGCGGTCTGCAGCTCTACAGTTCCGGCGTTCTCATCATGGACCAGTGCAAGGAGCTTCTGCCCGAATATTTCAACTTTGTCAGAGGCGTCGTCGACTCCCCTGACCTGTCGCTCAACATCTCGCGCGAGATGCTGCAGCATGACAGGCAGCTGAGACTGATCTCGCAGAACCTTGAGAAAAAGATAAGATCCAAGCTCGAGGAGATGCGCGACAAGAACCGCGAGGAGTACGAGAAGTTCTACAAGAGCTTCGGCCGCCAGCTCAAGCTGTGCGCACTCGACGATTACGGCAAATATAAGGAACAGCTGCAGGACTTCCTGATGTTCTGGTCATCTACAGAGGAGAAGCCGGTCACTCTCGCGGAATACGTTGAGAGGATGAAGGACGATCAGGAGTACATCTACTATGCAACCGGAGACAGCCTCGAAGCGGTCGACAAAATGCCGCAGACCGAGATACTGAAGGAAAGAGGCATAGAGATACTCTACTTTATCGAAAGCACGGACGGCTTCATCCCTGACATGTTCAGGAACTACAAGGAAAAGAAGTTCATGTCCGTCATAGACGGTGACTTCGACCTGGGCGACGGCAAAGACGAAGAGACCATGAACAAGACGTTCAAGGACACCTTCGACTTCGTAAAGGAGACACTGGGCGACAGAGTGGACGTCGTAAAGGCGACCACCAAGCTCAGGACCCACCCTGTCTGCCTGTCTAGCGGCGAAGGTATCACCTTCGAGATGGAGAAGTACTTCACGGCGGTCAACCCTGAACTTGGTATGAAGGCCAAGCGCATACTCGAGCTCAATGTGGATCACGACGCGTTCCTGGCTCTCGACAGAGCCCGCATCGACGATCCGGAGAGAGCAAAGAAGATGTGCGAGGTGCTGCTCAATCAGGCGCTGCTGATCGCGGGACTTCCTATTCAGGATCCGAGCGCATATACCGACATCATCTGCAGTCTGTTTTAGGCGTTAAAGAGCGGCGCGTACATACACCCTTCCGGGCCCGCTCTCGCTAAGCTTCGGCTCGCAGCGGTACTAAGCTCTGACTTCGCTAAAGCTCGTCAGTCGCATCTATCGGAGGCGCTTGCCGCCGAAGATCAATGCTTTCTACATTGCGGCAACGCCGATATGATCAAAGAAAGCATTTAGTGCCGGCGGCCTCAGATTACCCGGTGCGGGGTATGTACGCACCGCATATAAAAAAGAGTAAAAAATGGAAAAAGAGAGAGACACCAAGATTCTAACTGTAGCCGGCAAGGGAGGAGTCGGAAAGACTTCTATCAGTTCCGCGATGGTCAGGATACTCACCGAAGAATATCCTGATTCGAGGATACTGGCGATAGACGCCGACCCTGCCATCGGACTTACGACGGCTCTGGGCGTAGAGCCTACTGACACGCTGGACGGCATCCGTAAAAAGATCGTCAACAGCGTAGAGGACGGCCGCCCTAAGGAAGCCATCGAGATGCTCAATGAAGCGAGGTTCCGCATCTTTGACACAATGCTCGAAGAGCAGAAATTCAGCTTCCTTGCCATCGGAAGGCCTGAAGCAGCCGGCTGCTACTGCAAGGTGAACGCCTACCTCAAGGAGGTCATCAGCCTTCTGGCTAACGACTTCGATTATGTGGTCATAGACGGCGAAGCGGGTATCGAGCAGATCAACAGAAGGGTTATGGAAAAAGTCACGCACCTTTTCTTGATCACCGACCCGAGCCGCAAGGGCTGCAAGGTAGTGGACACCATCAAGGAAGTTGCCGATGAGCTGGTAATGTACGACAAGTGCGGCGTCATCGTCAACAGAGTAAAAGAGGAACAGATTCCTCTTATCAAGATCGAATCGGCCGAGGTCCTGGCCTACATCCCTGATGACAGGAACCATGCCGAAAACGATATAATGGGCGTCAGCGTGTTCGATCTTCCGGAGGATTCTCCGGTCATGGCTGGCACACGCGAAGCGCTCCGCAAAATGCAACTGATATAACAAGATATATAAGTTGAGAGGGAGGTTTTAACATTGAAAGACTTGAAGCATTTGATCTACTTCGAGGGCCTTCTGGACAACGCGGACAACGAACTGGTGGAACAGGCGAAAAAGGACGGCAAGCTCATCATGGGCTACACATGCTACCACATTCCTGAGGTTCTGCTGAACGTTGACAACTGCGTATCGGTCAGACTCCGTGCACCGAGAACGGGTTCAATCGACATTTCTACCTATTATATGTCGAACTACGTATGCGAATACGCCCGTGCTCTGCTTGAGAGAGCTATCGAAGGCGGATTCCAGTTCCTGGACGGACTCGCAGGCGTGGATGCATGCTCGATGATGAACAGATTCTACGAGCACTTCGGCATCCTTAAGTGCAACACCAAGGAAAACTTCTTCGTTACACACCTGGATGTTCCGTACAAGACAGAGGAATTCTCATTCAATCACATGCAGAGACAGCTCGAAGTAAGGCTTCTTGATGTTATGCATGACAAGCTGGGTGTAGATGTTTCGGACAAGGCCATCAGAAAGGCAGTCAAGGAGCACAACGAAGTCTGCAAGATCATCCAGGAAATCAGCGAGATGCGTAAGGCTGACAATCCGGTCGTCACAGGATACGAATTCCACATCCTGAACCTCGTGACCTACACATGCCCTAAGTATCTGATCCTGCCTTATCTCAAGGAGACACTCGCAGAACTCAAGAAGAGAAAACCTGACGAGAAGCTTCCGAGAGCAAGAGTAGGTATCGTCGGATCCGAGATCGACGACCCGGAGTTCACGAAGATGATCGAGGACGCCGGCGCGAGAGTAGTATTCGACAGACACTGCTTCGGATCGCTCCCGGGCAGAGAGGTCATCGAGCTGACCGACGACGAGGACGCATTGCCTCAGCTGGTACGCCACTACATGAACACTTCTGAGTGCGCGCGCTACATCGCAGACAACAAGGTCCAGCAGAGAAGAGACACTGCCGACAGACTCGCCAAGGAGTTCAACGCAGACGGTATCATCTACGAGCAGATGAAATACTGCGACTTCTGGGGATTCGAGAGAGCTCTCGTCAGCCACATCATGGCAGAGGAGTACGGCTGGCCGATCCTGTCAATCGACAGACTGTACAACGCAAAGGGATCCGGACAGCTCAGAACGAGATTCCAAGCTTTCGTGGAATCGCTTGAGATCAAAAAGATCCAGAAACAGAAAGGAGGCAAGAAGTAATGGTACTGACTACAGAATTGCTCGGCATCAAGAACGCTCTTGCCGAAAAGAGAGAAAAGAAAGTCAAGGCAGACAATGCCAAAGGCAAATTCCATTATCCGAATCCTGTTTTCTGGCGCACGAAGGACAACATGGACTTCAAGGCGCAGGGCAAGAACCTCATGGAAATCGGAAAGATCTGCGTTGAGATGTTCAAGGAAGCAGACAAAAAAGCCTTCTGCATGAAGCAGGTCGAGAGATGCAGAGACGATCTCGCGAGATGCGCTCTCGAGTTCAAGCAGGCTACAGAGATGAGCCCGGCAGAACTCAAGGAAGTATTCCTCTACGGAGAGAGGACTCTCGGAAAGCTTTACCGCAAGGGTGACATGGTTCCTGTAAGAAGAGAGTGGAGAGGCGCTGCAGATACTGCATACGACTTCTACAGATGGGGCAAGATGTGGCTCATGCTGCTCATGACATTCAGCAGAGACCTCGTCCCGGCGCTCAACTCTACATTCCACTACAGATGGATGATCTCGTACATGTGCTGCGTAGGCTTCATGGACAAGAACACATCCGGTCAGAAAGGCAGCGCTCTGAAGATGTCGCACCTGATGACATACGATATCTTCCGCTATGTAGCTGAGAACCTGGTATTCCTCGCCAAGGGCGACAAGAAGAACGGTAACTCCTCAGAACTCAACAAGAAAGTCGTTCTCTTCGACGAGATGACCATGGGACAGATCATGGCAGGATTCCCTGATCTTCTGGGTATCCCTTATCAGCTGATGCCGGTATTCCTGGTATCCGAGATCGACCAGCTCACATGCGTACCTTACATCGACGCTGTAGAGTCGTTCGGCCTTCCGGCTGACACCTGTCCGGTACCGTCCTCTGAGTGCGGCGCGCTCGTAATCGACGCTCTGCCACACATGGGATCGTGCTTCATCTCAAGTTCGATGCCTTGCGACGGATCGACAATGGCTTCCGAGTACATGAGCAGAAGATTCCCGGATCTGCCGGTCTATCACCTGACATTCCCGGTAAGATACGAGGACGAAGAGACTACGCGCTACGCTGTTGATGACATCAAGGGATGCATCAAGTTCGTAGAGGAAGTCACAGGCGCCAAGTGGAGCTGGGACGCTTACTTCAAGCAGATGAAGCGCTTCAACGAGGAGACTGCTTACGAGCTGCAGAAGTGGGAAGTCAACAAGACTGATTATCCGCAGATCATCGGACCGTCATACGAGCTCTTCCGTAAATGGAACTACGAGATGGACGGCGGCGCAGACCCTAGAGTCATGAAGACCTTCAAGAAGGTCAATGAGATCATGATGAAGGCTTACGAGAAACGTGAACAGGCATGGCGCAACAAGATGAGGTACAGAGGAATCGTATGGTCCTGCCCTGCTCACTATTACGCAAACTTCAGCAACTGGCTTGCTAACTGCTGGGGAATCGACATCCTCGTTGAGATGGAGTCCCTGAACTTCACCAAGGTCCTCGAGACAGAGGATAAGGAAGAAGCTCTCATGGACCTCGCAAGACTCTACGAGCGCATGGTAATGAGAAGACATACAAACGGCGGTTACCAGAACGTAGTCGACGAGATGTGGAGACAGGTCGAAGACTGGAGAGCAGAGATCATCATCATGTACCAGAACGTTGCCTGCAAGAACATGGCTACACTTCAGGGCGTACTCGACGATACATGCAGAGACAGAAACGCTCACATGATCTGGATCGAGCATGACCTGATGGACCCTAGAACGGTATCCAGAAAGACCATGAGAGACAAGGTCAACGAGTACATGAGAACGGTCATGAAGGCTGAGCCTGTCGACCCGACACTCTGCGATTTCGACGACGAACTCGGTATGTAGGCGCTCGTCATTTCGGCGGATCTCGGGTACGGCGATCGCCGAATGGCTAGCTTCACTAAATTAGATAATTAATAATATTTTTTATAACTGAAAAGGAGAAAACTATCATGAAATATTATGGCGGCTGTGATGTTGGTTCAACTTATACCAAGGCAGTTATCCTCGACGAGGAAGGCAAGATCGTTGCTGATACAACTATCAAGAGCAAGATCAATTCCGAGGCTTCCGCAAGACTGGCTATGGAAGAAGTACTCGGCAAGGTAGGCCTGAAGTCCTCCAAGGACCTCGCTTATCTGATCGGAACAGGATACGGACGTAACAAAGTTCCTTTCGCTGACGAGAACATCTCCGAGATCTCCTGCCACGCTATGGGCGTTCACGTAACCGATCCAAGCGTAAAAGCTATCATCGATATCGGCGGACAGGACGTTAAGGGTATCGCGGTTGACACAGACGGAACAGTAAAGAACTTCGCTATGAACGACAAGTGCGCTGCCGGAACAGGCAGATTCTACGAGGCGATGGCAAGATCCTTCGAGATGACTCTCCCTGAGTTCTCGAAGCTGTCCCTGACCGCAAAGAACGTTATTCCTATCACTGCTCAGTGCACGGTATTCGCTGAGTCCGAGGTAATCACACTCGTTGGTGAGAACAAGCCAATGGATGAGATCGCTGCAGGAATCCAGATGGCTGTAGCTAAGAGATGCTTCGTAATGGCTAAGAAGGCCGGCGCTACCGACTCCATCACACTGACAGGCGGATGCGCTAAGAACGACGGTCTGAAGGATGCTATCGAGCACGTACTCAAGCTCAAGGTCATCAACCTCAAGACTGACCCGCAGCTGATGGGAGCTCTCGGCGCTGCTGAATTCGCTCGTCAGAAGGGACAGGCTAAGTAATCCGAAAGGAGAACTATAATGAAGAACAAGAAGAAAAACCCGATCTGCAAGGCTTTCAAGCTCGTAACAACGATCCTGGGCGTTGCAACGGGAACGCTCTTTGTGGTCTACTTCCTCAACCTCGATCAGAAGCTGCTGGCATGGGCCTACAAGAGAGTGAATGAGATCTTTGACCGCAAACCGGTAGATATCAAATTCTAAAAATGTATTAGCGGATGAGGCGGGAATGTGCTCCCATCGCGGAGCGCTGCTCTCGCCTCGTCGCGGCTATACCTCAGTCTCCGCTGCAGGAGGCTTTTTCCGCCTTTACGGCAAATAAAAAAAGAGGGATAGAAATGGAACTGTATAATTCTATTATTGAAAAAATCGACGGGCTGCTCGGTTCGACGCAGCCTAAGCGTTATGAATATAATCCGGCTAAGTGCTGGGAAGATGTTGGCGGCAATCAGCTGGTAATGATGAAAGAAGCCGCATATGAGCTGGGCGGAGACAACAAGCCGGCGGTCAATTACGCGTGCGTCACTTCAACTGACGGCTTTGCCGACAAGGACGAGATCCTCCTGTACGGCAGGGACCTCAACCAGATAAACGGCAGCGCGCCTTTCGCGAGGATAGTGTTAATAAAAGTCGGAAACCTGACAGGCGAGAATGAAGAGGACACAGAGCCTCTGTTCAGGGCGATCCAGGACATCGACTTCGTCAAGTATCACGTGTATCCGAAGGGTTACATGATCAGGTCTTCTTCTGACAGCTTCAGGGAGCAGGTCAGAGTTTCAAAGGAGGCAGTCAGAAAAGGCATCACCTTTGAACAGGTAGGCAACTCCTACATCAGGCAGTTCAAGAAGAATCCTGATATCAAGGCGGTCAAGGTGATCTTCGTCACGGCTGATGATCCGGATTACGCAGAGATGAAGAAGGACGCCAAAAAGGTGCGTGACATCACAAAGACGCTCTCAAAGATACTTGAGGGCATGTCCACAGACTGTCATACATGTAGCCTCAAGGAGATCTGCGACGAGGTAGAGGGCCTCAAGGAACTGCACTTCGGCAAGGAAAAGAAGGAATTCAAGGGCTAAGCGAATAGATGGCAAAGCAGGCAGGCAACGCGGAAAGAGAAAAGGCGGACAGGCGGCGCAAGAGATCCTGGGATTTCTCGCAGCTTGTCATAGGACCGTGGATGAAGCGGAAGTTTGATTTCTCATGCGACGATTTTGAGCCGGCGAATATAGAAGGACCGGTCATCGTCGCGATCAACCACACCTGCGCCTACGATCCAATCCTGGTGGGCATTGCCTTCAGACATAAGCCTCTCACTTTCATAGCGAGCGAACACCTGCTGAGGATGAAGACCTGGGGACCTGTTCTCGACAGGCATTTCCGGCTGATACCTCATCAGAAAGGCGCAAAGAGCAGCCGCACCGCGCTGGTCGCCATGAAGAGGATCAAGCGCGGCGAATCGATATTCCTTGCTGCAGAAGGCGAGCAGACCTGGAACGGACTGTCGCTGCCGGTGATGCCGTATACGGGCAAGATGGTCAAGGGAAGCGGCGCCACACTGGTCACCTATATGATAGAAGGAGGATATCTGTCTGCGCCGCGCTGGTCGATGGAGACCCGCAAGGGAAAAACCTATGGGCACGCGGTCAATGTGTACAGCCCGGATACCCTGAAGGACATGACTGATGAAGAGGTCGAGGCTGCTATCGCCAAAGACCTGTGGTTCGATACCTGGGAGTGGCAGAAGTCACAGCCGGGAGGGCCGATAAACTTCAGGTGCAAAAATGGAAATGCCGAAGGCATCGAAAGAGCGGTGTTCACCTGCCCTGAGTGCGGGGCGTTCGGTACTGTCAGGTCTTCCGGAGACAGCATCAGCTGCGGCTGCGGGTTTAAGATCAGGCTGGCCGACACCGGCTTCTTTGAGCCGTCCGAACCAGTCGAGACCATTGCCGACTGGGAGAAACTGGACCGCGAAGCGCTTACAGCGAAAATGAAAGATATCCTCGAGAACGGCTCCTCTGAAGAAACGGAGATCTTCGCGGACGATAACGTTACACTTATCCGCATAGGCGAAGATCACGCTGAAGAGGAGGCGGCTCACGGCAGACTGGCCCTTATATATAAGGAAGGAAACTTTGCGCTGACTATCGGAGAGCACGAATCCGGCGTCCCGGACATTTCCAATATGACCATGGTACTGGCCGCCAGAGTTGTTTTCAGCGACAAAAGCGGGTATTATGAAATAAGGTCAGAAAAGTCTTCAAAGACAAATCTGAGAAAGTACGTTATTGCCAGAGACTTATTAAAAGGTATCGTTAAGGAGTAAGCTTTGGATTATTCAGCAGCTAACACTCAATTGTGGAACGCGATAATACAGTTCGGCTACATTGCGGCAGTACTGCTTATCGCTATTTTTCTTAGACAAACTATAAAACCGATTCGCAAGACCATGCTTCCGGTAGCCGTACTTGGCGGGTTCCTCCTGCTGATCGCCAAGGAAGTCGGGATCGTGACTCTTGATGAAGAGTTGCTTTCGGCGCTTACATATCACGGCATAGCGCTCGGCTTCATAGCGATGAGCCTGCGTAATCCGGTCCAGAGAGAAGACGGTGACGAAAGCAAGGTCGGATTCCGTTCGGGAGCGGTCATTGTAAGCACATATATGATACAGGGCGTGACGGGCCTGATCATTACGATAGGCCTTGCGCTCACAGTAATGCCAAATATGTTCAGAGCGGCGGGACTCCTGCTGCCTATGGGCTTCGGACAGGGGCCGGGACAGGCAAACAACATCGGCGCCAGCTACCAGAGCCTCGGATTTGAGGGAGGACACAGCTTCGGCCTTTCGATCGCCGCTGCCGGCTACATCGTGGCATGCGTAGTGGGTGTCATAATCCTCAATATCCTGCGCGACAGAGGCGATATAACTGTCAGTGAAGAAAGAGGCCATATATTCCTCAGAGACGACCACATTGACGATGGTGAAGGGACCGGCGAGGTTTCTGAATCGATAGACAAGCTCAGCGTGCAGCTGGCCATGATCGTCATCGTATATCTGGTCACGTACGCGGTTACCGCGGGTATTACCGGTGGTATCGCTAAGATCAGCGAAGGTCTTGCGGGCACGGTCAACACACTGCTTTGGGGATTCAACTTTATCATCGGTTCCGCGCTTGCGATCCTGCTGCGCGTGATCCTCGAGAAGCTCAGAAAGAAAGGCACCATCAAGAGACGTTATCAGGACAACTACCTGCTCAACCGCCTTTCCGGCGCGTTCTTCGACATCATGATAGTTGCCGGCATCGGCTGCATAAACATTGAGGATATCCGCGGACTGGTGTTGCCTTTCGTGCTGCTCGTTGTCGCGGGAACCATCGTCACATGGTTCCACCTGCGCTGGGTCTGCAAGGCTGTCTATGGCGACTATTACTATCAAGGACTCATCTCCATGTACGGCATGCTGACCGGAACCATAAGCTCCGGCGTGCTGCTTCTGCGTGAGATCGACCCGCAGCTCGAAACGCCTGCCGCCAACAACCTGGTCGTAGGATCCAGCTTCGGCATCCTGCTCGGAGCGCCGGTCCTGATCCTGGTGGGACTCGCGGCAAAGAGCCCGGCGATGTGCTTTGTGACTCTCGGTCTGGCGTTCGCGTATCTGCTCATACTCGACGTGCTGATCTTCAAGGTCGGCCGCCACGCAAAAGCGAAAAAATAATTGCGAAAACCCTTGCAATAGCTATATTCGAGTGATATACTACACAAGCTGTCGCCTTGGGCGGCGGCGGAAACGTTTCATAATCATTTATTAGAAAGAGGTACCAACATGAAGGAAGGAATCCATCCTGGTTATAAGGAAGTAGACATCTGCTCAGAATGCCACCCATTCTTTACAGGCCAGCAGAAGTTTGCTAACAGAGGCGGCCGCGTAGAGAAGTTCAAGAACAAGTACGGCCTGTAGATCGTAAAACAGGACATCAAACCGGAGCATCTACAGCTCCGGTTTTAATGTGCGCAAAGCGGAGCCCCTTTGCTGTGAACAATCAGCATGTATAGGAATAATAGCCTTATTACGAACAATTGCTATAGAAGATGGCAGGTGTTCGTAATAGCAATAGGTTTATTACGAACATAAGGACGTGAAGGGCCATATCGTTCGTAAATGTGAGAGGAGTATTATGAACATGAGCAGGCGACTGGTCAAATTGTTCGTAATCGTGAGAAATCTATTACGAACATGAGGGCGGTTCTGTCTGTCCACAGACACTATTTTTTGATATAATTAATTGGTTAAGTACGACGGAAATGCCGTAACAAAGGAAATATATATGTTTGATAAACTGGACTTTATAACTGAAAAATATAAAGAGCTGAGCGAGAAGGTCGCAGACCCGGCTGTCATTGCCGATCAGAAAACATGGCAGAAGCACATGAAGGAGATGGCCGAGCTCGAGCCTGTCGTAAAGGCTTACGAGGACTACCGCAAGATGCAGAGCGAACTGGCTGACGCCAGGGAGCTTATCGAACTCGAAGATGACGAAGAGATGCGCGAGATGGCCAAGGAAGAGGCCAAGGACCTTGAGGAGCGCATGGAGAAAGCTCAAGAAGACCTGAAGATCCTGCTGCTGCCTAAGGATCCTAACGATGACAAGAACGTCATCCTTGAGATCAGGGCCGGTACGGGTGGCGAGGAAGCCGCGCTCTTCGGAGGCGACCTGCTCAGGATGTATCTGAGATACGCTGAGCGTCGTCACTGGAAGGCAGAGGTCATCGAGATAAGTGACACGGGCATCGGCGGCGTCAAGGAAGCCGTAGTCATGATAAAGGGCCGCGGCGCATATTCGAGACTCAAGTTCGAATCCGGCGTGCACAGAGTGCAGAGGGTGCCTGAGACAGAATCGTCCGGCAGGATCCACACTTCTGCCGCTACTGTTGCCGTGCTTCCGGAAGTCGATGATGTTGAGGTTGAGATCAATCCTAACGACGTCAAGGTCGATGTATACAGAGCGTCCGGTAACGGCGGCCAGTGCGTAAACACGACTGACTCGGCCGTGCGCATGACCCACCTGCCTACCGGCATCGTGGTCACATGCCAGGATGAGAAATCGCAGATACAGAACAGAGAAAAGGCCATGAGAGTACTCAAGGCCAGACTTTACGATAAGATGGTGCAGGAGCAGAACGACAAGATCTCGGCTGACAGAAGAAGCCAGGTCGGTTCGGGTGACCGCTCCGAGCGTATCCGCACATACAACTTCCCGCAGGGACGCATGACGGATCACCGCATCAATCTGACTTTATACAAGCTCGACCAGTTCCTCGACGGAGACATCGACGAGGCGGTCGACGGACTTATCACTGCCGATCAGGCAGCCAAGATGAAGGATTTCGGCTAAGTGGAAACATTGAGATTATCAACAACTGAAAGCGACATCAGACGTGCCGGCGAGATCATCAGAGCCGGCGGGCTTGTTGCTTTTCCAACAGAGACGGTCTATGGGCTGGGAGCAGACGCTCTCAACGCTGAGGCCGTCGCTTCTGTATATGCGGCAAAAGGGCGTCCGTCGGACAACCCGATGATAGTCCACATTGCCGACGCGACAGACCTGTATCCGCTCATAAAGGGAGGCATCGAGTCACTGAGCAGGGAAGCGTCCATACTTATGACAAACGTCTGGCCGGGACCGCTCACGATGATCTTTAAAAAATCCGACATAGTGCCGGATATAACGACAGGCGGTCTGGATACGGTCGCGATCCGCATGCCATCCAATCCTACGGCCAGAAGACTCATCAAGCTCGCGGGCAGACCTATCGCGGCTCCGAGCGCCAACCTTTCGGGCAGACCGAGCCCGACCACGGCCAATGACGTTCTGGAGGACATGGACGGGCGTATCGACGCGGTCATCATGGGTGAGCAGTCCGACGTGGGCATCGAGTCTACCGTACTGGATCTGACAGACCTCATTCCGCGCATACTGAGGCCGGGCGCCGTCACAAAAGAGAAGCTTATGATGCTTCTTCACAGAGCTGTGCTGTACGATAACAGCCTTTTAGAAAAACCGGAGACAATAGCGGATCCGAAAGACGGGGTCGCCGAGGAGGGATTCAAACCTAAGTCGCCGGGCATGAAATACACTCACTATTCTCCAAAGGCAAAAGTGCGGCTCATAGAAGGCAGCAAGAAAGAGTTCCGCGAGAAGGCAAAGAAACTGGGACTCGAGGCAAGGGAGAGAAACGAAAGCGTCGCGATAATCGACTACGACAATGACGCGGGCAAAGCCGCGCACAAGCTCTTCGCGGAGCTTCGCGAGCTCGACAGACAGGGCTACGACATGATCCTCATCAGGACGATCGACGATGACGGCTTTGGATTCAGCGTCATGAACCGCATGCTCAAGAGCGCGGGCTACGATATAGTCAGATAAAGAAAACCGGAGGGTTTTCATAATATACTGATAATAATACAAATAAATTTACATACCACAGGGAGGTAAGCAATGGGTAAAGTAATGATTTTCGATCATCCTCTTATTCAGCACAAGGTTTCACTGATGAGAGACAAGAACACGGCGAGCAAGGAATTCAGAGATCTGGCGCGCGAGGTCGCGATGCTGATGACCTACGAGATCACCAGAGATCTTCCGACAAAGGAAGTGGAGATCGAAACTCCGATTTGCGCCGCAAAGGTTCCTATCCTGGCAGGAAAGAAACTTGCCATCGTTCCTATCCTCAGAGCCGGACTCGGCTTCGTTGACGGAATGCTCGAGATCATCCCGAGCGCAAGAGTCGGACACGTCGGACTTTACAGAGACCCTGAGACACATGAGCCTGTAGAGTACTACTGCAAGCTGCCTGAGGACATCGACCAGAGAAAGATCATCATCGTCGATCCGATGCTGGCGACAGGCGGAAGCGCCATTGCCGCTGTTGACTTCGTAAAGGCAAAAGGCGCAAAGGATATCGCGCTTATGTTCCTCATCGCTGCTCCTGAAGGCATCGAGGCGCTCACTGCGAAGCACCCTGACGTAGACATATATATCGCCGCAAAGGACGATCACCTCAACGAGAACGCTTACATCGTTCCAGGTCTCGGAGATGCCGGCGACAGGATCTTCGGAACAAAGTAGCTGTCGGGTATAGAAAAGAGGAACAAAAGAAATGAAGATAGTAGTAGGAAGCGATCACGCGGCATATGAGCTGAAAGAAGCTATCAAAGAGAAACTGACCAAAGAGGGTCATGAGGTCATAGACGTCGGATGTGATTCGACTGAGTCTGTCGATTATCCGAAGTACGGGCACGCGGTCGGACGTAAGGTGGCGTCTGGCGAGGCCGAGCGCGGCATCGCCGTGTGCGGCTCCGGGATCGGCATCAGCATTGCCTGCAACAAGGTTCCGGGCATCAGAGCCGCACTCTGCACATCCGTAGAGATGGCGGAGATGTGCAGACGCCACAACAACGCCAACGTTGTCTGCATGGGCGCCCGTATGATCAGTCAGGAACTTGCTTTTGACATCATCGACAAATGGATGACCACGGATTTTGAAGGCGGCAAGCACCTTCGCCGCATCAACGAGATCGAAGATCTCGACTTCTGATCCGGCAGAGGCAGCCGGCCTGCATTCCATAAACAATAGAAAAGCCCGGTCTCATAGAGTGAACTAGTAAGATGAAAGTAGACATGTTAAAAAAGCATGTCTACTTTTCTTATGCTAGGATTTGCTTAAGGAGGTGGTTTTATGGCTAGGCCAAAAGGTGGAAAGAATAGAAAGTGGACAAATGAAGAACGCCTGAAATATGTGCTGATGTGTGAGGAGGAGCATATTCCAGTGCGCACTATAGTCAGAGAAGAAGGGATTTCCAGAGGAACGTTGCGTGAATGGATAAGGCGTTACAGAAGTGGCGGAGAAGAAGCCTTAAATCCTGAAAAGTTGCATCCCGGCAATCACTTTTCTGCACTTCACACAAGCAAATCTCTCAGTGAAAACGAACGGCTTATTCTGTTGGTTGAGAAGCTGCAGATTGAGAATGAACGGTTAAAAAAAGGATACACAGTGAAAGGAGTTGGTGCCGACAAGGAGTTCGTTACTACAAAAGACTTGAATTCCAAATAATAGACATATTGAAAGAGCACTATCCGGTAGCAGAGCTTTGCCGTGAGATGAATGTCAACAGGTCCGGATATTACAAATGGGTCGCACGCAAAGGAACAAAGAATCGATATGAGCAGGATCGGGAAGTGCTCACAGAGCTGCTTTCAAAAGCACATAGCAAGCACAGATCCTATGGATACCATAAACTTGCCAAGATGGTACGGGAAGAAACCGGCTGGCTGTTTTCTGACAATCTGGCTCACAAATGCTGCAAGTTTGCAGGGATAAAGGCGAAGGTCTCTCACTACAATTGGAGTCGTCCTCAGATGGGGCAAGAACATAAAAAGTTCCCTAACCTAGTAAAAGGAAAATGGGATGCAGATGCACCTTTGAAGCTGATTGCTTCAGATATGACGATGATCAGACACAAAGGTGTTCGTTATGAATGGACATATCTTCTCGATACATTCAATAATGAGATCATATCCAGTCACATATCTAATGTTGTAGGTGATGGGCGACCGTATTTCCGATGTCTGTATGATTTAATGGAAAAAACAAAGGAACAGGCATATCCAGTCATTTTGCACACCGACCAAGGATCTGTCTATTCCTCCGAAGCATTCTTCAACGCTCATAGAAATTCTAACATAATCCATTCAATGTCGCGAGCAGGAACTCCGACTGACAATCCTGTGATTGAGGCGATAAATGGTTGGATCAAAGCTGAAATATACTCTGAGGGGTGGCACAGGAGATATTCTTCAGCTGAAGAAATGATCAGCGAGTACATTAAATACTACAACAATGAACGACCGGCATATGCGCTGAACTACAAAAGCCCAGTCCAGTACAAGACTGAAATGGGCTTTGTATAGCTTTTTTAAACTGTCTACTTTCTGTTGACTAGTTCATCTCATAGAGACCGGGCTTTTTACTTGTCAGAGTTTCAGTACTAGCAGAAGAATCCCTTCTTTTCAAGAACCTTCACGATGGCGCGTCCTTCTTCCGTACCTTCGATGATCCTTCTCTGTCTCTTGGAGTCACCGATGTTCATCAGTTCGACATCAGCAAACTCTTCCTTGAGCATATCGAGTACCGGATTGTTGGACTTGAGTCCCATGCAGATGCATCCGTAATCGAACTCAACTTCTTCCATGCTTCCGTCCGGATTCTTGACAACGAAGCAGTCAGGCACGAAGCAGTCAGGCTTTACTTCCTGAAGAGCTGTGGACGGTCTCTGGTGTACGTTGTACTTATTCATCAGATCAACGATGCTGACCTTTGTGATAGGATCGAGTGCCGGTCCGACGATATACGGCAGCATCTCGATTACCGTGGTGTCCGCTCCTCTAGGCGCGAAGAATTCCACTACATCGAGTCCTACGGCGCCGGCGCCGATAATAACGACCTTCTTGCCTGTGCAGTCCTCAGGATAGTTGTCCAGATTGTCGATGACGCCGAGAACTGTCTGCACTTTGCCCTTGCCTACGTTTTCCTTGAGCCCCTGGATAGGGAGGATCAGCGGCAGCGAACCTGTGGAGTTCACGATGATGTCCGGATTCAGAGTCCTGATGAACTCAGGAGTAGCCTCTGTGTTCAGGAACACGTGCAGGTTGTGGAGCTTCTTGATCCTTCTCTCGAGGTAATCAGGGAAGTCTCTGAGTCTGCTCTTGTCAGGGAACTTCGAGATCTCATACGCGAGTCCGCCAAGGTGATCGGCCTTCTCGATCAGGAATGCCGTGCAGCCTACTTCCGCAGCCGTGCATGCAGCTTCCATTCCGGCAGTACCGCCGCCGATAACGACAACGTTGCATGGCTTGTTGACCTTGAGCTTCTTATACTCTTCGCCCTCGATGACAGCCGGGTTGACTGTGCATCTGATAGGTCTGTTGTTCTGGATACGGTTTCCGGCGCATCCGATGTTGCAGCTGATGCACTTTCTGATGTCACACACATCACCGAATTCAACCTTGTTTACCCAGTCAGGGTCAGCGATCAGGCCTCTGCCGATGCCGATGAACTCAGCGTCGCCTCTCTCGAGGATATCATTGGCTACCTTAGGGTCTCTGATGTTACCCATCGTGACTACCGGCTTGCCGAATTTTTCCTTAACAGCCTTTGCGAGGTATGATCTCCAGCCGTCAGGATAGCAGTTGCTGTCGATCTGATACTGCAGGGATGGGTTGAGAGCCGCGGATACGTTGTATACGTCGACTTCGTCACCGAAGTACTGCAGATACTCAAGACAGTCGTCGAGGTTGTTGCCGCCCTCGAGGAACTCGTCCGCGCTGATCCTCGCGAGGATAGGAATGAAAGGTCCTACCTGCTTTCTTACTTCGTCGATGACCATTCTGGCAAGACGTGCTCTGTTCTCAGCGCTTCCGCCGAATTCGTCAGTTCTCTTGTTGTAGATAGGCGAGAGGAACTGGCTGATGAGGTAGGAGTGTCCGCAGTGGACTTCGATAGCGTCGAATCCTGCCTGTACAGCGCGCTTAGCTGCTTCGCCGTATTTCTTTACGATTGCTTCGATCTCATCTTTCTCGAGCGGACGAGGAGCCTCGCCGCCGAGCTTCGATGGAACTGTCGAAGACGAAACTGTCGGAACTCCCGTACGCGCGGATGAAGCGGATGCTCCAGCGTGGTTGATCTGTACGGCAATGAGTCCGCCTTCGCCGTGGACTGCTTCTGTCAGCTTGTAGAGCTTAGGCATGAACATGTCATGGTCGAGCCTGAGCTGGCTTGTTCCGTTGGAGCCTGTAGGGAAGTCCACGCAGACGTTCTCTACGATGATGAGGCCAGTGCCTCCTTTGGCTCTGAGTCTGTAGTAATTGATATGATCGTCGTTGATGCCGCCGTCCGGATCAGCGTAGTTGGTGCCCATAGGGGTCATGACTACTCTGTTCTTGAAAACAGTTCTTCTGACTGTGATCGGCTCAAAAATCTTTGGGTAATCTTTCTTCATGTTTTGATCCCTCCAAGTGTCATCATACTGTCTTGTGGTACTTATATGATAAATAAATAACGAGCAAAAGAAAAATATCTTTCTTGCTCGTTTTTGATAGCCTGAAGGTATCAAAGAGAGAATATCGATACCATGGCGTCAAATAGTAGTTTTTATCTCTTCCGGATCCAGATCAGACCCACCGATCATGAAATCTATGAAGCGCTTTGTGGCAGGCATCAGATAATGGTTCTTCAGCCATACGGCGTTGACATAGTGGATCAGGTCAACGTCAGACACGCTGTGGATCTTAAGATACTTGTCGTTCAGTATGTCGACCCTGGCTACAAGTGCGATTCCGAACTGCTCCCTTACAAGCGCCTGTATGGCGTTTTCATCCGAACACTCGCAGACTATGTCCGGCTTTATTCCGAGATTTCTGTAGAGCCTCTTTGTATATCCACCGAGATTTGAAAAACGGTCGTAGCCGATCACCGGATAATTCGCGAGTTCCTTTATCGACAGCTTATCAATGTCCGCGAGAGGGTGCTCGTTCGAAGTGATGATCACCATCTCCTGCTTCATGATAGGGACGAATTCAAGCTCTTCCTCATTTTCCGAATACCCGCAGAATCCGACATCCAGTTTGCCGCTCTTTATGTCCCGTATGATCGAGGAGGTCCTGTTCTGATTGAAGCCGAAAGTGACATGCTCGTTTTCGGGCTTATCAAGGAATGAACGGACCTTGTGAGGGATGTAGTAATTGGCAAGCGGAAAGACGTATCCGATGTCGATGCGGCCGCCCGTCGATGAAAGTTCCTTCATTTTATATACAGCGATATCACACTCATCGAGAATGCGGTTGGTGTATTCCAGAAACAGCCTGCCGCTTCCGGTCAGGGAGATACCTCTTCCTGCGCGTTCAAAAAGCATCACTCCCAGTTCCTGCTCGAGAGAATCTATCGAGCGCGAAAGAGACGGCTGTGAAATGTACAGTTCCTCTGCCGCGGCGCGGAAGTTGAGAGCCCTGGCGACTGCCTGAAAGTATCTGAGCTGGTTAAGGGTCATTTTTGCACCTCTTTTGCGTTAAATCAGCAGCTTTCCGGTCTTTCAGACATATTATCACAAAACGGATCCTATTGATACATTCAGGCTATCAATATTTATAATATATGGCATTGGACTCTATCACACGGGAACGTTAAAATTATATCAAGAAATAGTTATTGTTTTAACAATGTTGTCTTCTGGCTTGTGGTGAATCAGAGACATTGTTCCGGGAGAGGCATAAAAATGCCTGAAAGATCAAAGGATCAAACAAAGGAGAAACAGAAATGGCAGAAAGAATCACAGGACATACCGAACTTATCGGTCTCATGGCTTACCCTATCCGTCACTCCAGCTCGCCTGCTATGCAGAACGAAGCATTCGCTCAGGTAGGAGCTGATTACGCTTACCTCGCGTTCGAAGTCGGCGCAGGTGAGATCGAAGACGCGGTCAAGGCTATCCGCACTCTCAAGATGAGAGGTTCAAACGTATCCATGCCTAACAAGACTCTGGTAGGACAGTACCTTGACGAACTCGACCCTGCAGCAGAACTCTGCGGAGCAGTAAACACTATCGTCAACGACAACGGTCACCTGAAGGGATACATCACAGACGGTATCGGCTTCATGGCAGCCATCAAGGATAACGACATCGATCCTATCGGCAAGAAGATGACTATCGTAGGAGCCGGCGGCGCTGCTACAGCTATCGAGATACAGGCCGCTCTTGACGGAGTCGCCGAGATCTCCATCTTCAACATCAAGGACAAGTTCTATGAAGTAGGAGAGGACACAGTCAAGAAGATCAACGAGAACACGAACTGCAAGGCAAAGATGTTTGACCTCGCTGACACTGAAGCTCTCCGCAGAGAGATGGCAGACAGCTACCTCTTCGTAAACGCTACAGGCGCAGGCATGAAGCCTCTCGAGGACGTATCAGTAGTTCCTGACAAGAGCTTCTTCAGACCTGAACTCATCGTTGTGGACGTTCCTTACGGATGCCTTCTGACAAAGATGAGAAAGATGGCCAAGGAAGTCGGCTGCAAGACCATGAACGGACTCGGCATGATGCTCTTCCAGGGAGCTGCCGGATTCGAGCTTTGGACAGGCAAGCCAATGCCTATCGAGCACATGAAGGAAGTCCTCGGCATCAGCTACGATGATTAAGTTAAAACAAATCAAAAGATATATGGAAAATGAGAGGAAATAATCATGACTAACAAAAAGTATTTACCAAGTGTAATAGTTCTCTATCTGAACTACTTCCTGCACGGTATCGGCTGCTCCGTTCTCGGACAGGCTGTTATCAAGGACGCGCTCGCCGGAAGCTGGGGAGTTGAGGCTATGGCTATCACAGCTATCGCTGCCGCTCTCGGTCTCGGAAGACTTATCGCTCTTCCGTTCGCGGGACCTCTTTCGGACAAACTCGGACGCAGAATTTCAACAGCTATCGGCGGATTCGCTTATGCCGTTTATCTGATCGGCCTCGCAATGGCGTTCAACGCAGGCGGCGGCGCCGGCTACAGGATCGCTTACATCTGCGCTATCGTAGGCGGTATCGCTAACTCGTTCCTCGACACAGGTATCTATCCTGCTGTTGCTGAGATCATCAACAAGGCCCCTGGCGTTGCGACAATGGGAATCAAGTTCGCTATTTCCGGTTCCCAGTTCCTGCTGCCGTTCTTCCTCGGAATCACGGTTGGCCAGACTGCCGGCGGACTCGTTTCGTACAACAAGCTGTTCTACATCGTAGGAATCGCTTACCTCGTACTGATGGCTCTCATCCTCTTCTTCCCTCTGCCTGATACAGACAAGAAGGCTGAAGAAGAGAAGAAGGAAGGACTTCTTCAGAGCATCAAGCACGCGAACTTCTCCGCAGGTTCCATCGCTATGATCCTCATCGGATTCACATGCACAGGTACATTCCAGCTCTGGCTCAACTGCGCACAGAACTTCGCGAAGGACGTCGTTGGCTGGGCTGAGCCGCAGTCCATGCAGTCGTTCTACGCTATCGGAACAATGATCGGACTCGTTGTTACAGCCCTGCTGACAAGCAAGATCAAGGACGTAAGATTCGTAATGATCTATCCTGCAGTATGCGCGCTCATGATGGTAGCAGTACTTATGGCTCCTTCACAGGGCATCCTCAAGGTCGGCGCATTCGTACTCGGCTGGTTCGGAGCAGGCGGACTCCTGCAGATCGCAACTTCCGTATGCAACATGCTCTTCCCTAAGATCAAGGGAACGGTCACAGCTCTCGTAATGATCGCATCGTCTCTGTGCAACTACACACTCCTTACAGCTGCCGCTTCGATGACTCCGTCCGGAGTAATGATCATGAACATCGTGCTGACAGCTGTCGGAACCCTGCTCGGAGTATTCGTAAACATGAATTACAGCAAGATGCTCGCGGCTGCAGAGGAGTAATCCGTACACCCGCTTAACAGAAAGGAAGGGAATTATGAACGCTGTTAAGGTAAGAAACACCGTTATCGGCGAAGGCATGCCTAAGATCTGCGTGCCTATCGTAGGAGTAACAAAAGAAGCCATCCTTGATGAAGCAAGAGCCATCACAAAGCTCCCTGCCGACGTAGTGGAGTGGAGGATCGACTGGTTCGAGAACGTATTTGACTTCGAAAAGCTCGTGGACGTTCTGAAGGATCTCCGCGAGGTGCTCGGCGACATGCCGATCCTGATGACATTCCGCACTTCCAAGGAAGGCGGAGAGAAAGCCATCGAGGATGAGGTCTATGCGGACATCAACATCAAGGCTGCTCAGACGGGATATGTAGACCTGGTAGACGTCGAAGTGTTCACCGGAGATGAGATCGTAAAGAAGATCATCGACGGAGCTCACGCTGCAGGCGTCAAGGTAGTAGCGTCCAACCACGATTTCTTCAAGACTCCTGACAAGGATGACATTGTAGGACGTCTTCGCAAGATGCAGGATCTCGGCGCAGACATTCCTAAAATCGCAGTAATGCCTCAGAACAAGAAGGACGTTCTGACACTGCTTGCCGCGACTGAGAAAATGGCAAATGAGTACGCCGATCGTCCTATCATCACCATGTCCATGGCGGGAACAGGCGTTATCAGCCGTCTCGCGGGCGAAGTCTTCGGATCGGCGCTGACATTCGGCGCTGCAGCCAAGGCTTCCGCGCCGGGACAGATGGGTGTTGAGGACCTTAAGCAGGTACTCACGCTGCTGCACGGGGCACTATAATCAGTTGCTTAAAAAGCCCCGTCCCAGTTGAAGATCTTTCTGCCGGGATGGGGCTTCATTTAAAAAGAAAGGTAAAAAGCCATGACAAAAGCAATCAAATGGCTTGATCACAATCTGGAGGAATTCCTGCTGACCCTGCTGCTGCTTGCAATGGCGGTGATCATGGGCGTACAGGTATTCTCGAGATTCGCACTCAAGGCATCGCTGTCGTGGACCGAGGAGCTTACAAGGTATCTGTTCATATGGGCAGGTTTCCTGAGCGTCAGCTACTGCACCAAGAGGTGCATTTCAATCAAGATAGAACAGTTCGTGGCGCAGTTTTCAAGAAGGACGAAAGCGATCATCAAGGTCGTCAATCATACGATAGAGCTCGCGTTCTTCTTCTATATGATACCGTTTGCCTTTTCGTATATGATGTCGGCGGTAACGAGCGGACAGGTGAGCCCTGCCCTCGGGATACCGATGTACTACATACAGGCGGCGCCTTTCGTATCGTTCGTGCTGGTAGCGTTCAGGATAATCCAGAGATGGATCATAGAGCTGAGAGTCTCGCTTGGACAGAACGTCTATGATCCGGCTCATCCGGAACGCAATACTCCTGAGTCATTTGTTGAGGCAGGTCAGCCGGTATCCGCGGTTGACGCCGGAAAGGAGTAGTCATGCCGGTAGGATTATTGTTCATACTGTTCGTGGTATTCCTTATCATAGCGATACCTGTAGGCATCACGCTCGGCATAACAGCCGTGCTGCCTCATATATTCGATCCGTCGTTCACGGTGGGAGCTAAGTATCTCATCAGGGCGATGTTTGGCGGACTGGACAGCTTCCCTCTTCTGGCGGTACCGATGTTCGTTCTTTCGGGCATCATCATGGCCAAGGGAGGCATATCACGCAAGATATTCGACATCTTCGCATACTTCTTCGGAAGGTTCACCGCGGGCATGCCTTGCGCGGTCATCATCACATGCCTGTTCTACGGAGCGATCTCCGGATCGGCTCCGGCGACCGTCGCTGCCGTAGGCAGCATGACCATCCCGATCCTGATCGGGCTGGGCTACGACAAGACATTCTCGACTTCTGTCGTAGCGGTCGCCGGCGGACTCGGCGTTATCATACCGCCGAGCATCCCGTTCATCATGTACGGAATGGCATCGGGAGCGTCGGTAAGCGACCTGTTCCTAGCTGGAATCATTCCGGGACTCGTCATCGCCGTTCTCCTGATGGGCTACGCCGTGTTCTTCTGCAAAAAGAACGGCGAAGACAAGGTCAGAATACAGGCGGAGATCGGCAAGCTCCATGAAAAAGGATTCGGCAAGGTTTTCAAGGAGAGTTTCTGGGCCATACTCAGCCCGGTCATCGTGCTCGGCTGCATTTATTCCGGGATCACATCTCCGACGGAAGCTGCCGTCATCTCGGTATACTACGCGCTCATAGTGAGCCTGTTCATATACAAAGAGATCAAGGTGAAAGACCTGTGGGGGATCCTTGTTGAAGCGATCAAGACCTTCACGCCGATACTGTTCATACTGGCGGCGTCGACGGCATTCTCAAGAGTGCTGACACTCATGCAGGTGCCGCAGACGGTCAGTTCGTTCATACTCGGAAACTTCTCCAGCAAGGTAGTGATACTGCTCGTTATCAACCTGTTCCTGCTGCTTGTGGGAATGGTCATGGATACGACGCCGGCTATCCTTATCCTTACACCGATACTCCTGCCTATAGCACAGGGCATCGGCATGGACCCGATCCAGTTCGGTGTGATAATGGTAGTCAACCTGGCTATAGGATTCGTAACTCCGCCTATCGGAGTCAACCTCTTCGTAGCCAGCGCGCTGACGGACGTTCCGGTCATGGAGATAGCAAGGAAAGCCATACCTATGATAGGACTTTTCCTTATAGCTCTGTTGCTGTTTACATTCGTGCCGGCATTCTCGCTGGTACTGCTGTAGGAGGTGTGTAATGAAAAGAATGAATGATCATAAACGCCTCCGCCTCGCTGCCATGTTCATCAGCGTGCTGCTGATCGGAATGCTCGTGACAGCGTGCGGCAAAGACGACGGAGAGCAGAGATATGCTTATCCGCTCGCGACAGCGAGTCCGGAAGATACGGTCACTCAGATTTATGCCGAGAAGTTCGCGGAAGAAGTAAACAGACTCAGCGACGGACGCATAAAGATCCAGGTCTACGCCAACTCAACTCTGGGCGGCGACCGCGAGCTGCTGGAGTCCTGCAAGGACGGGGACATCCCGTTCGTAGTGCAGAATACGGCTCCGCAGGTCACGTTCATGCTTGACCTAGCGATCTTCGACGTGCCTTGCGCCTTCGAGAATCTCGATGAGTGCAGGGAGGTCCTGGACGATGAGGAATTCAGCAACCTGGTCAGCGGCGTCTATGAGAAAGGCGGATATCAGCTGCTCGGCATTGCCGATCAGGGCTTCCGCGTGATGAGCACCAACAAGGCTGTTCACGGTATGGCAGACTTCAAGGGACAGAAGATCCGCACTATGGAGAACCCGTTCCATCTGGCATTCTGGAAATCCATCGGAGCCAATCCGACGCCTATGAGCTTTGCGGAGGTATATATCGGTCTGCAGCAGCACACGATAGACGCTCAGGAGAACCCTTACGAGGTCATCGTGTCCAACAGGCTGTACGAGCAGCAGGATTACGTCGTTGAGACCAACCACCTGCCTCACCTGATCACCCTGATCATGAACGACGAGTTCTTCAAGGACATGCCGGAAGAGGATCAGGCCATACTCAGAGAGGCCGCTGCTACGGCGACAGAGTACGCGCGTCAGGCATCCGATGACAGGATAGCCGACAGGGTAAAGACCATCGAGGACAGCGGTACGCAGATACTGAAGATCGACACGGAGACCTATAAGGCCATCGTTGAGGCGAGCGCCGAAGTGCGTGACAGCATCAAGGAAAAAGTAGATTCCGAAGTCTACGATACATTCATGGAATGTATAGAAAAATAGGCTCTTTAACTTAAATGGGGGTCAAGCAAAAAAGACGCTTTTGCAATATTTGGGGTAAAGGCGATCACGGGGTGAGCAACTGACGTTGTTCACCCC
>CACYPK010000007.1 GCA_902776285.1 uncultured Eubacteriales bacterium | reverse complement strand
GACCCCAATTAACGTAAAAGCGAAAAACGACGCTTTTACAGAACACCCCCATCAAAGTTAAAGGGAGGGGTCAGACCCCAAAAGAAGTTAAAGGGCCGAAAAATACAAGGACCAGCAGTAATGCTGGAAAGACCGCCAAAGCGTTATGCTTTGGCGGTCTTTGATTGACATGTCAGACCTATGATGATATATTTTGAAAGTCGCAGACATGCGGCTTTCATTTGTATAGACAAGGAGAAAAACGATGAGTTCACTTATTCCTGACAATGTCAGCAAGCATACGAATGTGTACGATGTTCTCGTAGAAAGAGGACTTGTAGCGCAGTGCACAAACCCTGAGAAGTTCAGAGAACTGCTCGGAAAAGAGAAGATCAAATTCTACATCGGATTCGATCCGACCGCGGATTGTCTTCACATCGGCCACTTCATTCCGATGATCACCATGATGTACATGCAGAAGTACGGCCACACCCCGGTATTCCTGCTGGGAGGCGGCACAGGCGAGATCGGAGATCCTTCGGGCAAGGCCGACATGCGTCAGGTAATGACCATCGATACCATCGATGAGAACTGCAGACAGTTCAAGAAGCTCTTCGACAAGTACATCGACTTTGATGACGAGTGGAAGTACGAAGGCAACGAGGGCGTATACCATCCGGGCCATCAGAACAGGGAACCGATCCCGGGCAAGGCCGTGAGCGTAAACAACGCCGAGTGGATCAGACCGTGCAAGTTCACCGAATTCGCGAGATACATCGGTTCGCAGTTCAACGTAAATACAATGCTCCGTGCGGACTGCTTCAAGACCCGCATGGAGAGAGACACCGGACTCACGTTCTTCGAGTTCTCATACATGCTCCTTCAGAGCTATGACTTCTACGTCATGCACAGAGACTTCGGTCTGATGGCGCAGCTGGGCGGAAACGACCAGTGGTCCAACATCATCGGCGGAGTCGACCTTACAAGAAAGCTGTGCGGAGACGAAGTATTCGGACTGACAGTTTCGCTGCTCCTTAAGAGCGACGGACAGAAGATGGGCAAGACCGTAGGCGGAGCCCTCTGGCTTGACGAGAGAAAGACTCCTGTATACGACTTCTTCCAGTACTGGCGTAACGTGGATGACGCTGACGTCAACACATGCCTGCGCATGCTGACCTTCCTGCCTATGGAGGAGGTCAACAGACTCTCCGCTCTCGAGGGAGCTGAGATCAATAAGGCTAAGGAGATCCTCGCCTACGAGGTCACCAAGCTGGTGCACGGAGAAGAGAAGGCTAAGACAGCCCTCGAAGCAAGCCGCGCGGTATTCGCCGGCGGCGGAGTCTCCGACGACATGCCGACCAAGGCTTTCGACGCGGCCCTCTTTGCAGGCGACGGAATGGGACTTGCCGCTCTCCTGAAGGAAGCGGGACTCGAACCTTCGACATCCGAGGCTTACAGAACGATCCAGGGCGGCGGCGCCAGGATCAACGGCGAGCAGATCAAGGACAAGAGATACTCCGTCACAGAAGCCGACTTCAAAGACGGCGAGCTCATACTCCAGAAGGGCAAAAAGAAATTCATGAAGATCACGCTCGCGTAAGCGGCATACGAGACTACGGCGGTTTCTCCTCAGAGATGAGGCAGAAGCCGCCTTTTTTGGTATAATAGTGCACATAAAGGCGGTGTGAAATGAGATATATTGAATTCAAAATAACTGCGGATAAGGAAGTTCTTGAGGCAGCAGAAGCCGTACTGCTTGAGCACGGCTATGACTCCATGCAGATAGACGACCCGTCCGACGTGCGTGACATACTGGATCACAAGGACCTTTACAAATACGACTACATCAATGAGTCTCTGAGCGAGGATCTTGAAAGAAAACCGGCCATCACCCTGTACTTCACGGACGATGAAGAGGGACGCCGGCAGCAGGCTGACGCGGAGGCGCTTCTGGCGGGCATGAAGGGCGTGGATCACGAAGCCTCGCTTACCGGTGACGACAGCGAGTGGCTCTATAAGTGGCAGGAGCATTTCAGACCTACCAAGGTCGGCGAGCGCATAGTCGTCAAGCCGGGCTGGGAGGACTACGATCCCGCGCAGGGAGAGCTGGTCATCGAGATGGATCCGGGCATGGCGTTCGGAAGCGGCCTGCATGAGACGACTTCGATGTGCGTGAAGGCTCTTGAGAGGTACATGCCTGAGGACGCGAAGGTCCTTGATGTGGGCACCGGTACGGGAATACTGGCAATGGCGGCCGTACTGCTCGGCGCTGAGGGGGCGCTCGGCATTGACATCGATGAAGAGGCCGTGCGCGTAGCGACTGAGAATATCAGGAAGAACGATCTTGAGGGCAGCATAGCCGTGATGAAGGGCGACCTTATGGAGGGCGTGGATTACAGACCTGACGTCATAGTCGCCAACCTGATGGCAGACCTGGTCATGATGCTTTCCCCTGCCGCGGCGGCGCAGCTGGAGACGGGAGGCATATACATAACATCGGGCATTCTGGACATAAAAGAAGAAACAGTATCAGAGGCCATAGGCGCCGCCGGCTTCGATATCATTGAAATAATGCGGGACGGAGAATGGCGCTGCATAGTGGCGGTAAAAAGGCAATAAGAGTATTATATATATGTAGATTTTCGTGCTGAACGGAGGAATAGGACATGGTAAAGGAAGTATATCTGGATAAGATGCTCAGCGATGCGACAGAGAATTTCACGACGGGTTTCATGTGCTCGGAGTCGGTACTGGAGGTGCTCAACAGGCATTATGAGCTCGGCATCGGAGAAGAAGCCATCGCCCTCTCGACCGGATTCCCTTACGGGTTCGGCGACGGCGGCAATGTCTGCGGCGCGGTCGCGGGAGCTACGATGTGCCTGGGCAAGGTATTCGGCAGGACCGTCAAAGGTGATCCGGCGTTCAAAAAGTGCATAGACCTGGTAAGAGAGCTCAACGAGGATGTCGCGAAGGAGTACGTAAGCAGCATCTGCCCTGAGCTGATAGCGGACTACGAGTTCACCGATCCGGAGCGCAAGACATACTGCACGGGCATAGTCCACACTTGCATCAGGTCGTTCGCGAAGATAATGGAACGCGAATGCGGAGTTGCTGTGAAGTAATGGGCAAACTATTGAAAATCTAACGGAAAGCAGTTAAAATTTAACCACGAATGAGACTATTATTTCTTGTGTTTGCCAACATGGCAAGGAGGATATAAACCATGGACATGGAAACCATCATGAAGATGATGCTTCAGAGCGGAGCTCTTGAGCAGGTAAGCGGAATGCTCGGCGTTGACGAGAAAGGCGCTGAGTCGGCTATCGAGTCCGTTATGCCTATGCTTCTCAGGGGCATGCAGGGCCAGATGAAGAACGAGGATACCAAGTATGGATTCCTTCAGGCTCTGAACGACCACAGCAAACAAGACACAAATGATCTTAAGAAGGCAGTCAAGAACGTCGACATGACAGATGGCGCCAAGATCGTAAATCACCTTCTCGGAGCTGAGCAGGAAGAGATCGCTGCCAAGGCAAAGAAGAAGAGCGGCCTCGACACAAAGACTATCCTCAAGATCATGGCCATCATGGCTCCGATCCTGATGTCCAAGATGGGTCAGACAGCTAAGACCGAAACAGCAAAGGCCGGCTCCGGCGATATGATGAGAGTAGTCGGAGGACTTCTGGACGGCGTAGATGCCAAGGACGTAGTGAACATCCTCGGCATGCTGATGAAGTAGAGGCAGACCACTATAGGATTTGAATGAAGGTCGACACATAGGTGCCGGCCTTTGTTTCTGAGAGTCCGTCGCAAGCGGACCGGTATAACGGATAGGGACCTAAAATGGATCAGGACAGAAGAGATGCCGCCGCATGGGCAAAGGAATGGCAGATAAAGCGCAAGAACCGCAGGATACTTTACGTGCTCGCGGGCATTCTTGCCGTTGCCGCTATAGGCTATCTGATCAGCTTCATAACGATACACACCGAAAGGACCACTTTCGGTTCGGCAGAAGAGATGAGACTTGCCATGCAGGGCAGATACGCGATAGAGCGTGACTATGAGGACATAATCATAGAGGGCGACGAGATCACCCTTACCTATTTGTCCCTCAGCCACTACGACAGGGAATATGCCGAGAAGTACGGCTATGAAGAATACGATGACTCGGTTTATGATGATCACGTCAAGGAGTGGGACTACAGGCACGGAGTCATCAGGACAGAATGGATGGGAGACCTTGTCGTAGACAAGAATGGCAACATCAGGCGCGGCGACTCATATTACGAGACTTTCTATAAGACCGATAAGCCGCGTCCGGAGCCTATCGATCCATCGACCCTGTCGAATCCTGCCGGAGACGCTGACGCGGAAATAAGCCCGGAGGAAGAAGAACTGATAGAAGGGATAGAAGAAAACCTTCAGGCTGACGTAGAAGCGATGGAAGACGCGGAGGAAAGCGATGAGGCCGAATAGCAGCCTTAAGGTAATAAGGACCGACTGCACGGACCCGTACGTCAACCTCGCGGCTGAAGAATACCTGACTATGAATGCCGGTGAAGGAGTGATGACTCTTTACCTGTGGCAGAACGCGCATACGGTTGTCATCGGCAAGAACCAGAACCCGTGGCGCGAGTGCGATGTCGAGGCGATAAAGCGCGACGGCGTGTATCTGGCGCGCAGGATATCCGGAGGCGGGACGGTCTATCACGACATGGGCAACCTGAACTTCACCTTTATCGCGAAGGACGGTCTCTTTGACATAGAGAGGCAGACAGACGTCATATTGCTCGCGTGCAGGCTGCTTGGCATAAACGCGTCCAAGACGGGCCGCAACGACCTGACGGTCGCCGGCAAGAAGTTCTCGGGGCACGCGTACTATTCTTCCGGCGGTTACAATTACCATCACGGCACCATAATGATGGATGTCGTGGCAGAGGACCTGTCAAAATACCTGAATGTGCCCGAGGCAAAGCTGAAGTCCAAGGGCGTTGAATCCGTAAGGTCGAGAGTGACCAACCTCAGAGACCACGTTGACGAGCCTCTCAGGAGCGCGGATACCAAGGATCTTATCGCTGCCATGCAGGACGCGATGGTAAGGGCAGCGTCCAGAGAATACGGCAGCGAACCGGTCGAGGAGGCTCTGCCGGAGATACCAAAGGCGCTTCTGGACAAGTACGCGTCCGAGGAGTGGAGGCTGGGCACCAGGATCCCTTTCGAAAAGGTCATAGAGCACAGGTTCGAATGGGGCGGCGTCGAGATACAACTGGATATGAAAGGCGAGTATATCAGGGACTGCCGCGTTTACTCGGACGCGCTTGAAACCGAAGTCTTCGACATAGTCGAGGACCTGGTGAAAGGCCGTAAATACGACGCGGGTGAGATACACTCTCTCAGAGAAGAACTTCCCGAGGGAGCCTCAGCAACGGCATATGAGATACTCGGCCTCATAGCAAAGTCAATATAAGCAATAGCTATACATAAAGAAAGGAAAACCCAAATGAGCGATTACAAGTATGATCTCTTTATTATCGGAGCGGGCCCGGGAGGCTATGAAGCGGCGTTTTACGCGGCGGAACTCGGCATGAAGGTAGCCATCGCGGAAAAAGACCGCGTCGGCGGAACATGCCTTAACAGAGGATGCATCCCTACAAAGGCGCTCATGCATTCTTCGGACGTCTACAGAGACGCGGCTCACGGAGCGGACCTCGGAGTAGAAGTCGAGGGACTCCACGCTAACCGCAAGAGAATAGGCGAGCGCAAGGACGAGGTGCTCGACACTCTCAGAAACGGAATACAGGGACTTATAAAGAAGAAAAAGATCGATCTGATCGAAGGCGAGGCCATGGTGGCAGACGCTCACAAAGTGGTCGTCAACGGCGAGACTTACGACGCGGACAAGATCCTGATCGCAGCCGGCTCAAAGCCGTTTGCTCCTCCTATTCCGGGACATGATCTGCCGGGAGTTATCGACAGCACAGAGCTAATCGACATGGGCGGAGAAGAGATTCCTGAATTCGTCATCATCGGCGGCGGAGTAATCGGTATCGAGTTTGCAACGATCTATGCCGATCTCGGAGATCATGTAACGGTCATCGAGGGCATGGACAGACTGCTGCCTCTGATCGACAAGGAGATCGGCCGCAGCATCAAGATGACACTGGAGAAGAAGGGCGTCGACGTACATGTTTCTTCCCCTGTTCAGAAGATCGAGAAGGATGGCGACAAGCTGGTAGTCACTCTCAAGAACAAGAAGGAAGAGCTGGTGGAAGTCAGAGCCGACAAGGTCCTGATGTGCGTAGGCAGAAGACCTAATACTGCCGGTGTCGTCAGCGAAGAACTGCTGAAGAAGCACCCTGATATCCAGGACGGCAAGGGCTTCATCAAAGTCGACGATAAATACGAAACACCGCTCGAGGGTGTGTATGCTATCGGTGACTGCATAGGCGGAGTACAGCTGGCTCACGTAGCGTCAGCAGAAGGACGCAACTGCGTAGCGCTGATGAACGGCTGCCAGGCGACAATCAACATGGGCACAGTGCCTAGCTGCATCTACACGGATCCTGAGATCGCCGTAGTCGGACTGACCGCGGACGAAGCCAAGGAAGCAGGCATCGAGGTCATCACAAAGAAGTACCCGATGTCCGCAAACGGCAAGACTATCATCGCGGGACTCGACAGAGGCTTTGTCAAGCTGGTTGCCAGAGCTGACGATCACAAGATCATCGGAGCCCACCTGCTCTGCGGCAGAGCTTCCGACCTGATCGGCGAACTGGCTGTAGCGATCGGCAGAGGCATGATGCTCGAGGAAGTAGCAAACATCATCCATCCGCATCCGTCGTTCGCGGAAGCGATCATGGAGGCTGCCAGACTGTAATTTCATAACAATAGGAGGGGCCATATACCTCCGTCAGGTACGCTCTCGCTGAGAGTCGAACGCAGCGGTACTAAGCTCTGACTGCGCTGACGCTTGTCAATCGCTAAGTGCCGGCGTTCTGCACTCACCTGCCGAAGGTATATGGCCCCTCTTTTTGTATAAAAAAAGCCCCTTGCGGGGCTCAAATTATTTGTTCGCTTTTTTCATTTCATCCTTATTGACGTAGCATTTCCGGTCGGCGCGTTCCAGACATTCCCGGAAACTGTCGTTCTCGCGCTTTAGCTCGTCATATCCTACCGCGACTGACAGGCTGAAAGGCAGCTTTGCCCGTTCCGCCACTTCGTGTAATTTTTCGTGGATATTACGGACGAGCGTGTCAGGGACATTTTCGTTTTCTGAATGCGCGATGAAGATGAATTCATCGCCTCCGTAGCGCGAGATGAAGACCGGAGCGTTTACCGAACCGGCTGCCTGCTTCAGAGAATCGGAGATCGTTTTCAGAGCGCGGTCTCCCATTGCGTGACCGTATGTGTCATTGACGCTCTTGAAATCATTTACGTCGATCATCATCACATAAGTCTTTTTCCCTTCTCTGAACAATGCGTTTTCCTGAGCGATATACCTGTGGAGCTGTCCGCGGTTGTTCAGACCCGTCAGCGGGTCAATGGATATGCGGTTCTCCAGCGACTGAATGTAGAGTATCAACATCAGTATCGCGCAGCTGTAGCAGAATATCGGTGTTTCAGGAAGCACGAGCACCTGGACCAGTCCGCCTATGACTACCATCAGAGGAAACATCCCTACATAGAGATGCATTCTCCTGTCATCGAGGCTTTCCTGATTTCTTGCTCTGCGCAGCACAAAGAACAGTATGCCTATTATGTAAATGATAGGGATCGTTACCTGAAACAGGCTGTAAAACATGGTGACCGTATAATCAGGTTGTATCAGCAGCTGCGGCGCAACTGCCAGAATGACGATCATTATCAGTATCGATATGCCAAGAGGCAGGAATGACCGGATCGCAAACTTTTTCGTATTTCTTCCGGGAACCTTTTCTACAGCGACAACATACCTGAACCACATGAACACTATTCCCGCCATCAGCACAAAGTTTGTAAAATTGACGAGTGTGACGGTGAACATGTTCTGAGGCACGACCCCCGCGATCATGGAAGCCCAGATCGCATCGGATACAAAATAGAGCATGAAGGCAATCAGAGCGTGATCGTATTTTACGACGCGCTCCGACCTGGCAACCATCCGCAGATTGTGAGTGAGCATTATCCCGAATAGTATCAGGCATATTATTGATGATTCGATATAGTAAATGAAGTATTGAGACATGCTGTTGCCTTTTAAACTAAAGGCCCTGCGCTGCAGGGCCTTTACAGTCTTGTGTCCGGGACCGTGATCATAGAGCGCCGGCCCCTTTCGGTCGATTAGAATTCGTATCTCAGATGCGGATCACGCGCGGCCTTTGTGTCGTCGAGTCTCAGTACCGGTGTGGTCTGAGGAGCATTCTGAACTGTCTCAGGCGCATTGAAGATGCGCTCGTAGATCTCGCGGAATGCCGTGATAGCCTCGTCGAGAGTCTCCTTCGTCTCTGTCTCGGTCGGCTCTATCATCAGAGCTTCGTGTACGATCAGAGGGAAGTAGATTGTAGGCGGATGGATACCGTAGTCGAGGAGTGCCTTGGCTACGTCCAGAGCCGATACGTGAGTCTTTCTGTAGATCGGATCGAGTCCGATTACGAACTCATGCATGCAGGTCGTATCAAAGGCGATCGGATAGATGTCTTTGAGCTTCTCCTGCATGTAGTTGGCGTTCAGAACAGCGTTCTGAGCGAGAGTGTAGACTTCCTTACCAATGGTCAGCAGGTATGTATATGCCTTGACCATTACGAGGAAGTTACCGTAGAAGCCTGTCATGTTACCGATGGACTTCTCAGCTCTCTCGTAGTTCTCGCCGTCCTTGCAAACCAGACCAGGTGCGAACGGAGCAAGGAAGTCCTTGTATGCGCAAGGGCCGCTTCCAGGACCGCCGCCGCCGTGAGGCGTCGAGAATGTCTTGTGCAGGTTCATATGGATAACGTCGAATCCGATGTCTGCCGGACGTACGATGCCGATTACGGCGTTGAGGTTAGCTCCGTCATAGTAGCAGAGACCGCCTGCCTCGTGAACGAGTCTTGTGATCTCCATGATGTTAGGGTCGAAGAGACCAACTGTGTTAGGGTTGGTCAGCATCAGACCTGCAGTCTTAGGACCGAGGTGAGCCTTGAGGTCGTCGATATCGACTGTACCGTTCTCGTTCGACTTGATGACGATGGTCTTGTAGCCCGCCATTGTTGCCGAAGCAGGGTTTGTGCCGTGAGCAGCGTCCGGTACGATGATCTCGTTACGCTCTGTGTCGCCTCTGTCTGTGTGATAAGCCTTGATCAGCAGCAGGCCCGTGAACTCGCCGTGAGCTCCGGCCGCCGGCTGGAAGGTAACACCTGCCATGCCCGTGATCTCGCAGAGGAATTTCTCGAGATCGGCGATCAGCTCGTGCGCGCCCTGAACAGTGTGGGCAGGCTGGAGAGGATGCAGCTTGGCGAAGCCAGGAAGCGATGCCATCTTCTCATTGATCCTAGGATTATGCTTCATTGTGCAGGAGCCGAGAGGATAGAATCCGTCGTTGACTCCGTGCGCTCTCTTAGCAAGAGCTGTGTAGTGTCTTCCCATCTCGTTTTCAGAGATCTCAGGGAGATGCGCCTTCTTCTCACGAAGCGGAGCATCAGGGAGCTTGCAAGGAACGTCGCATGCAGGGAAGATATCTTGTCCTCTACCAGGAATGCTCTTCTCGAATATTAATTTCATCTTAGAACACCTCCTTTGCGATAGCTATGACTTCATCGATATCTTCTTTGCTGTTCAGCTCTGTGCAGCACCAGAGTATGCAGTCCGTGTCGCATCCGGCATCACAGCAGCCGCAGCAGAGCTTGAGTCCGCCGAGGATGCCCTTCTCTTCGAGAGCTGCGAGCAGCTTGTCAGCGTCAGGGCAAGTAGTAGCGAATTCGTTCCAGAACTCACCCTTGAAGCATTTCTTCATGCCGATCTTTTCGAGCTCATCAGCCATGTAGTGAGCCTTGGACGAGCAGAGTGTCGCGACCTTTTCATAGCCCTCAGGGCCGATGGTCGAGAGATAGATGCCCGCTCTCAGCGCGCACCATGCTTCGTTGGAGCAGATGTTGGAGCTTGCTTTCTCGCGGCGGATGTGCTGCTCTCTGGCCTGGATGGTCAGAACGAAGCCTCTGTCGCCTCTTGTGTCTACAGTCTCACCGATGAGTCTGCCAGGGATCGCGCGCATGTTTTCCTGCTTTGTTGACAGGAAGCCGAGGTACGGTCCGCCGAACTCGAGTCCGAGTCCGAGAGGCTGTCCCTCACCTACCGCGATGTCAGCGCCGATCTCGCCAGGGCTCTTCAGAGCGCCGAGCGCGAGCGGATGGCAGTACATGATGAACTTCGCTCCGCCGTCATGAGTGATCTTGCAGAGCTCTTCAGCGTCTTCTACGATACCGTAGAAGTTAGGATACTGCATCAGGAAGCAGGCAGCAGCGTCGTCTTCTGCGAGAGCCTTCTTGAGAGCTTCCTTATCGGTCTGGCCGTCCTTTACAGGAATGACTACGACCTTGCTCTCTCTTCCGAATGAGTAAGTGTTGATTACGGTAAGGATCCTCTCATCGAGAGCTCCGGATACATAGAATGTGCTGTGTCTTCTGTCCTTGCACATCCAGCATGCTTCTGCAGCTGCGGAAGCGCCGTCGTACATCGAAGCGTTAGCGATGTCCATGCCGGTGATCTCAGCGATCATTGTCTGATATTCAAAGATCGACTGGAGGATGCCCTGGCTGATCTCAGCCTGATATGGTGTATACGCCGTAACAAATTCTTCTTTGTTGGCGATCGCGTCGACGGCGGATGGTACATAATGGTTGTACGCGCCGGCTCCGCGGAAGATCGAACGGAATATTGTGTTCTTTGCCGCGAGTCCCTCTACTTTGCGGGCAACTTCGATCTCGCTCAGTCCCTCAGGAAGATTGAGTTCGCCTTTGACCTTGGCTGCGTCAGGGATCACTTTAAAGAGGTCGTCAAAATCCTTATATCCGATCTCGTTGAGCATTTTCAGTTGCTCTTCCTTGGTGTTAGGAATAAAAGTGCCCAATTTGATTCCTCCTTATTGCTTGGTAAGAAAACGTTGGTTAGCCTCTGTACTCATCATACTCATCAGCAGTCATGAAGTCCTCGCAAGCGGAGATGCTTCCGACCTTGATGAACCATGCGCCATACGGATCGTTGTTGATCAGAGCCGCATCATCGAGAAGATCCTCATTGATCTCCAGAACAACACCGGAAACCGGCGAGAATACGTCAGCTACAGCCTTTACGGACTCAACATCGCCGAACGGCTCGCCTGCGACTACCTCATCATCTACCTCAGGGAGGTTAACGAATACGAGGTCGCCGAGCTCGCTCTGAGCATAATCAGTGATTCCTACGTAAGCTTCGTCTCCTTCGAAACGAACCCATTCATCATCCTTTGTGTACTTAAGTTCTTTTGGATCAATCATTGTTCTAATCTCCTTTGTTATATTTGTTAGATAAAATGATATCTTCTATTACATCCGCGGGCGCGGATCTTTAACAGTACTTAACTTACTTCGCTCTCTTATAGAACGGAAGTCCGACCATTTCGCAGTCTACCATGCGGCCTCTTACGTCTACCTGGCAAGGAGCGCCGATCTCGCGTGCGCCGGATTCAACGATAGCCATCGCGAATGAGTTGCCGAGGTAAGGCAGGAATGTGCCGGATGTTGTGTGGCCTACGATCTTGCCGTCTCTGTAAACGTCAAGATGCTCTCTGAGGATGCCGCGGCCTGTGACCTTGAGTCCTACTCTTCTGAGCTTGAGCGGCTGATCTGCTTCGAGGGCGGCCTTTCCGATGAAGTCAGGCTTGTCCATCTTGACAGCGAAGTTGAGACCTGCTGTACGAGGGCTGATGTCATCATTCAGCTCGTGGCCGTAGAGAGGCATCGCCGCTTCCATTCTGAGCGTATCTCTTGCGCCGAGCGCGCATGGGATGAGTCCGTCATCCTTGCCCGCTGCGATAAGAGCTTCCCAGACATCAGGAGCCTTGTCAGCCGGCATGTAGATTTCGAATCCGTCCTCGCCTGTGTAGCCCGTGCGGGAGATCATCACAGGGATGCCCTGGAAGTCCGCGTCAAAGATGCATGTGTAGTAGCCGGCAGGGACGTATTTTTCGTCAACTACCTTTTTCAGGACCTTCTCGGCATTAGGGCCCTGCAGGGCTACCTGACCGTACTGATCGCTGACATTAGTGAGCTCTACGCCGTCGATCTTGTGATCGCACATCCACGCGAAGTCCTTGTCGGTGTTAGCAGCGTTGACTACCACGAAGTAATCGTTCTCGCCCTTCATATATACAATGAGGTCGTCGACTGTGCCGCCGTGCTCATTGCACATAGGGGAATATCTCGCGAATCCCGGCTGAAGGTCTGTGTAATCGTTAGTCAGGAGCAGATTGAGGAAGTCCTTTGCCTTCTCACCCTGAACGAGAACCTCGCCCATGTGGGAAACATCGAACAGACCGCACTGTGTTCTGACTGCCATGTGCTCTGCTTTGACACCTGATCCGTACTGTACCGGAAGAAGGAATCCGCCGAATTCGACGATCTTTCCGCCGTACTTAAGATGGGTATCATAGAGCGGTGTTTTCTTTTCCATCGCAATACACCTCCGTAAGTGTTATTTATAGTTATGACGTCCTGCAAAAAGGGCGCAAAACGCCTATCTAACATACACTAATAATAGCACTTCGAATATAATAGCGTCAACGGATTTGCCCTGCGTGAAAGTCTTGCAAACACTGTATCACAATAATGAATCTTGTTTATTTTTCGAACATAATCCATACGACATGTGTTACAATATTCCCATGAACATAGAATGGTGGATGATAGACGGAGCCGTAGGCCTTATCATACTGATAGCGGCCCTCAGGGGCGCGGTAAAAGGGATAGGCGATACGATAATAAGGATACTCTGCATAGTGGGCGGTATCGGACTTGGCATCTTCTGCAAGGACCAGGTGGCAGCTCATCTGATGCAGACAAAGATGCGGACCAAGCTTTATGAGCGCTTCTTTGTGCTGATCAGAGGGGAAGATCCGGCCGCCGCGAATGCCCCGGCGCAGACAAGTGACGGATCGCTTGTCAATCCGATCTTCTCTTCAGGTGATTCGCCTGACAGCGTGATATCCAAATCGATCGGTAATATCTTTGACAATGCCGCTGACAAAGCCGCGGAAACCGCAGCCGAGAGACTGACAGAGATCGCCATGGGAGTCATTGCCTTTGCGCTGATCATACTTGCGGTCTGCATACTGGCGGCGCTGCTTCGCGCTCTGATAAGGATGGGCCGTGAAAGATCGCTGGTGATCGGTTTCGCGGACAGGGTACTGGGATTTGTGCTGGGAGCTGTCCGTGGGCTCATGCTTGCGTGGATAGCGGTAGCGCTCCTGATACCTGTCACGACTCTGATATCGCCTGACAATGTGGCGCCGATGATGAGCGCCCTGCAGCATACGACGGCAGCGAAAGTCATATACGACGTGAATCCGCTGCTGTTCATAGTCAAGTACTTATTCAAATGAAGCGGCGCGCAGCCAAATTGCCGCCGGCTTCTTTTTTATTGATATTGCAGTCATTTTTGTGATACAATGTTTCGGCTATGGTTATTGAAGAAAACACACGCGCGGGCGACGACGAAAGATACATGCGCGAGGCGCTGAAAGAAGCCGCGCAGGCAGCCGAAGAGGGCGAGGTGCCCGTCGGCGCCGTCATCGTGAAAGACGGGCAGATCGTCGCGCGGGCGCACAACACCATAGAAGCCGCGCGGAGATCCTCGGCGCACGCCGAGATGCTCGCCATTGAGGCGGCGGAGGCAGCGCTGGGCGCCAAGTGGCTCACGGGAGCGACCATGTACGTAACTCTCGAACCCTGCAGCATGTGCGCGGGAGCCATGGTGCTGGCAAGGATATCCAGGCTGGTCATAGGGACGGAAGATCCCAAGACCGGAGCCTGCGGGTCCCTCTACAACATAGCAAGCGATGAGAGACTCAATCACAGAATAGAAATAAGCGCCGGCGTGCTCAGGGATGAGTGCGCGGCACTGCTGAAGAGATTCTTCAGAGAGAAGAGACAATAAACAGACGCCGCGCCGTTACGGCCACGGCGGTCATAGGAGGATATATTAATGAAGAAAGCAAGTCTGATCGCCATACTTACATCGATCATGATAATGGCCGCATCAGCATTCTGTTTTGCTGAAGACGGATTCGATCTGACATATTCATACCCTGAAGACGGCCAGACTAACACGTCCATGGAGAACCTGGGCGTCAAGCTCGTGTTCAGCAAGCCGCTCAATTCCGACGCGGCAAAGAAGGCTAACGCGGACAAGCTCGCGATCTATGACGAGGACGGCAAGGCCATTCCGGTTCAGATCCTTTTCAGTGACGACGAGAACGGTCTGGTGCTGGTGCTCGCGGACATAGATAAGGGCTTCGTAGCCAAGAACAATTCCGAATACAAACTCGTCATCAGCGGCGAACTTATAGACAACGACGGCAACGCTCTGGGAGCCGACAAGACGGTCACTTTCAAGACATACAACCAGAAGGTCAACAACATGGTCAACATGGCCATGATGTTCATCATGTTCGGAGGCATCATGGTGCTCTCGCTGAAACAGAACAATGCCAAGGAAGAAGAGGAAGCGCCTAAGGACGCTCCTAAGGAGACCGCTTTCAATCCTTATAAGGAAGCCAAGAGGACGGGAAAGACCGTAGAAGAGGTCATGGAGGAGCAGGCAAAGAAAGAGGCAAAGGAAGCCAGGAAGAAGGCCCGCAAGAAGAAAAATACCGAGGTGCCGCAGGAGAAAAAGATAGAGAACTGCGCTGAGCTTCTCAACAATGTGTACCATGTACATGCCCCTGCACCGGTCAACAAGGCCGACCGCTCAGTCGAAGCCCTGAAGGCGCTCAGAAAAGCCGAAAACAAGAAAAGCAAGAGCTCAGGCTCAAAGAAGAAATAAGAGGATCGCAGGGGAGCAAAACCTCCCCTGTTTTCATTGCCCATGGATAAGATAACCCTTAATGCCCACGCGAAAACAAACCTGTCTCTCGAGATCATCGGGAAACGGCCGGACGGATATCATGACATAGTCTCTTTCATGCAGGGACTGGGTCTTCATGACGTGCTGAGCATAGAAAAATGTACTCAAAAAGCAACAAAATACAATTTGCCTCATTGCACTGTAAACGGCATTGTTGTATATTTATGTACGGACGCAAAAACAATCCCGACGGACATGGACAATCTGGCATTCAGAGCAGTCAAGGCTTTCACGGATGCCCTCGGAGCAAGAGACAGTGAAAAGCTCTTTCCGGAGGACGCCCTGCTCATAGATATCCGCAAGGATCTGCCGGTCGCGGCGGGCATCGGAGGGGGAAGCGCCAACGCGGCAGTGTGTCTTCTGGGACTTAACGAGATGACCGGCAAGCCGTTCACTCTTAGGCAGCTTATGAGCATAGGCGCGGAATTCGGAGCCGACGTACCGTTCTCAACGTTCATGAACGCCTACCGCAACCGCGGTGTGCTGGCGGATCTTGAAGGGATAGAGGAAGCGAGCGACGCCGCATGGACCGCCGGCATAGGCGACATAGTCGAGGCGGCTGAAAGCGTCCCGAGTTATGTCATACTGGCGAATCCGGGCACGGCGGTCTCAACAAAGGCCGCATACAAGGCTTTCGACGAGATCGGCTATGCCGATGCCGGAAACGCCGGGCGCAGGCTCTTTGTGAATGACATGGAGAAATACACGCTCAAGGCAGACCGGAAGGCTGCTATCCTAAAGAGCTTTATGGAAGAAAGGCTCGACGCGAAGGAACTTCTGATGAGCGGGAGCGGCCCTACAATGGTCGCCTATTATGAAGATGTAAATAAAGCCAGAAGAGGCATGACCGCTCTGGCTGAGCTGATCGAAGAAGACTGCTCGATAAGAGCATGGCTGACAGACAGCGGCAGATAAATAGAGGGGGAATTTATGACTGATATTCAACTTAAGGTGCAGAAGCCGTTAAAGGACCTGGTGTATCTGGAATTAAAGCACAAGATCCTTACCGGAGAAATCGTCTCTCAGACGAGACTGATGGAGATAGACCTTTCCGAGAAGATGAATGTGAGCCGTACGCCGATAAGAGAGGCTATCAAAAGGCTTGCCGATGACGGTCTTGTCAAGGTGGAGCCGAGACGCGGCGCTTACGTCGCCAACATCTCCATCAAAGACATGCTTGACGTATTCGAAGTCAGAGAAGATATGGAGGGCTTCGTAGCCAAGCTGGCCGCCCAGAGGATCACCGAAGATGAGAAGAAAGAACTCAAGGCCATTGCCGGCGAATACGAAGAGGCTATAGAAAAAGCCGATGACAAAGAGATCATCATCGATCTCGACGAGAAGTTCCACAACTTCATCGTGAAGTGCAGCGGCAACGAGACTCTGAGCGAACTGGTCAAGTATGTGCAGGAGCTCTCGCTCAGATTCAGATATCTGTACTATGACGATTTCTCGCTTTATGAGTCGACCGCTGAGCAGCACAACCGCATCATGGAGGCCATAAACGGGGGCCGCGCCAATGAGGCAAGGCTCGAGGCCGACGCGCACGTGAAGGCTCTGAAGGAATTCGTCTTCGCGCTGGGCAAGAAGATGGAGTCCATGGGCGACATCGACTGACCACCACCTATAAATCAGCAATAAAAGATCCCGCGCATTGTGAAGTGAACCCCTTTTGTTAGACAGAATCTGACGAAAGGGGTTTTGTTATGTCAAGAAAAAGAAAGTATTCAGATGAGTTTAGACTTAGCGTAGTCAAAGAGTACCTATCAGGAACGAATGGTGGATTTGAAACGTTGTCAAGGAAATACGAGATGCCAAAAGCACAATTGAGGCGCTGGGTTCATTTGTATGAACAACATGGTGCGGAAGGCTTATTAAAAGTATCAGCAACATATAGTGGTGAATTCAAAATACATGTCGTAGAATATATGCACACAAACAGCCTTTCAATAACAGAGGCAGCTAATCTTTTTTGCATCCCTAGTGCTACAACAGTAGGCAAATGGGAGCGCATATATTATGAAGAAGGCCCAGAAGCCCTTCTTGAAGAACGACGAGGACGAAAAAACATGGGAAAGAAGAATTCCTCCAAACCAAAGAAAAATGTCAATGAGAACGAAGACCTTCTGGCGGAAGTCCAGCGTCTTCGCATGGAGAATGAATACTTAAAAAAATTGAACGCCTTAGTTCTCGAGCGGGAAAAATCAGAACAGAAGAAAAAGTAACGGTCATTTCCGAGCTAAGGCAGAAGTATCCGCTCAACGATCTTCTAAAGGTTGCAGGTGTTCCAAGAAGCACCTATTACTACTATCTGAAACGGATGCTGCGGCCGGACAAGTATCGCGTCGAAAAAGAAGAGATAACCGCTATCTACCATGAAAACCAAGGAAGATACGGTTATCGCAGGATAACTTTGGAGATGAGGAACCGCGGATATGTCATCAACCATAAGACCGTGAGTCGGCTTATGAAAGATCTGGGACTGAAGTGCCAGGTCCGCATCAAGAGGTACCGCTCATACAAGGGCGAGATAGGAAAAGTCGCTCCTAACCTGATCGACAGAAACTTCCACGCTGATGCGCCAAACCAGAAATGGACGACAGACATAACAGAATTCTCGTTGTTTGGAAAGAAACTGTATCTGTCTCCGATCCTGGATATGTATAACGGCGAGATCATAAGTTACAACATAAGCGAGCGGCCTCATCTTGGGCAAGTCATGGACATGCTCGACAAGGCATTTGAGAAGATCCCGAATAACACTGACCTGATCTTCCATTCGGATCAGGGTTGGCAATACCAGCACAAAAGATACCAACATCGTTTAAAAGAGAAAGGCATACGTCAAAGCATGTCGAGGAAAGGCAATTGCTTGGACAATGCTGTTATGGAGAACTTCTTCGGCTTGCTGAAGTCGGAGCTGCTGTATCTTAGAGAATTCGAAAATATAGAAGAATTCCGAGAGGAACTTGAGAAATATATCTATTATTACAATCATCAACGGATCAAGGGCAAGCTAAAAGGACTGAGCCCTGTTCAGTACAGAATTCAGTCCTTGTTAGTAGCCTAGTGTCCTGCCAAAATGTGTCTAACATTTTGGGGTCAGTTCATTGCGCGGGATCTTATTTTGCTTTCAGCTAGTTGTTTGTCTGCAGTTCTTCAAGCACGGTCTTGATCTCTATCTCTTGACCGTTGCGGCTGACCACGATCGTTACCGTGTCACCGATCTTGCACTTGCGGACGAGTGTGATGAACTCGTTGCTGCTCTTGATCTCCTGACCGTTGAATGAAACGATGCGGTCCATTTCCTGGAAGCCCGCGCTCTGAGCGTTTGCGCCTGTGACCTGAGCGATGTATACGCCTGCCGACTCAAGGCCGTAGTACTGGGCGTTGTCTTCCGAGACTTCACTGATGACGACACCTACCGCAGGAGTTCCCGCCGCGGCCTGAGCCGATCCGCCGTTTTCTATCATGTCGTTGATTATGCCTGATACGTTGTTTATAGGCAGAGCGAAAGCCAGACCCTCGACACCTACCGCGGACGCCTTGGACTCGACGATGCCGATGAGTTCGCCCTTCGAGTTGAAGAGCCCGCCGCCGGAGTTTCCGCCGTTGATGGCCGCGTCAGTCTGAAGCAACGTGAGAGTCGTGCCTTCAACTTCGAGAGTTCTGTCGAGCGCGCTGATGATGCCTGTCGTAGCGGTTCCGCCAAGCTGTCCCAGAGGGTTGCCGATAGCAACTGCCAGGTCGCCTACGTCCACCGTGCTGCTGTCGCCTATGGTGACAGTCGTGAGATCTTTGGCGTCGATCTTGATGACCGCGATGTCATTTGATGGGTCGCTGCCGATTATGCGGGCCGTGTAGGTCTTGCCGTTATGCAGCGTGACTTCGACCTTGTTTGCGCCCTGTATGACGTGGTAGTTTGTCGCGATGTAACCGTCATCGCTGACAATGACACCGGAACCCGCGCCCTGCACCAGCTGCATCTGTCCCCACATGTTCTGGGCCGTGCCGGATACGACTATCTCGACTACCGCGTTTTCGTTCTTGTCTACTATCTGCGAGACCGTCAGACCGCTTCCCGTGGCGTCGCCGAGGTCGAGCTGTGACAACTCGGAATCATCCCTTGTCGCCCTTCCGCTTTCAGTATTTACCCGCGAGAGCGTCCCGCCGATCATTCCTCCCAGCACCGAGCTTACGAGCATCGTTGCTATCATGCAGGCGATGAGAGCGCCGCGTGTGACGTATTTCTTTTCTTTCGGCCTGCTGTGCGCCGGACCTGTCGGAGCAGCGTGCGCCGGAGCCTCGTACGAGACAGGCTCGACTGAGGCAGGCTCGACGACAGTGCTTACTTCAGGCGCAGGCTCTGCCGGCTTCGGAGATTCTATCTCGACGGTCTTGCCTTTTTCAGGCTCCTCATCGAAACTGTCAAAGCTGACTACATGTCTTTCGTTTTCATCCATTTGATTACCCCTTCTTATATATGCTAAATCGCTGAAAGCGACTATATATATTCATCAAGTCTTAATTGTACACGAAATATTGTAATTTTCAAATATGTCGTTATTGTGTCAGTCGTGTTAATTGTTATAAAATAACTCTGTTATGAAGAAAAACGTTAATCTCAAAATCAAAAGCACTCAATATATAGAGAATCTGAAGCCGAGCGGTGAGGCGTTCCGCCGCGAGCTCGAGCTGGAGGATTCGATGGAGATCCTGACCGAGGGTACCATGTATTCGCGCAACAACGCGAGATACATTGCCTATGAAGAAGCGGAAGCCTTCGGGTCGGAGGATATCCGCACGCTGTTCAAGCTCGAGGACGGCTCTATCCGCATACGCAAATACGGCAGGGATGAAGATGACGAGGGCATGGACATGACTCTCACGCCCGGGATGCTGAACATTACAAGGTATCAGATACCGATGATGTCGTCCGTGAACCTGGAGGTCTATACCAATAAGCTCGAGGATAACCTCAATGAAGAGGGTTACGGCACGGTCTCCGTGGATTACAAGATCAAATTCGACAGGTTTTTCTCGAGGCGCAACATACTCGAGATAGAAGTCAAGCCATCATAAGGAACGGGAGAAGAGAACATGTACAAGGAAGGGTTCAGCGCAGAAAAGTACATCGAAGAGCAGTCAAAGTACATCCTTGAGAGGATAGAGAGCGGCGAAGGCAGACTCTATCTGGAATTCGGAGGCAAGCTGGTCCAGGACAAGCACGCCATGAGGGTGCTGCCGGGATTCGACGAGAACGCCAAGATCAAGCTCCTGCAGAGGATGAGCGACCAGGCGGAGATAATCATCTGCATCTACGCCGGCGACATCGTAAAGAGCAAGACGCGTCAGGACTTCGGCATCACGTACGATCTTGAGGTAATGCGCCTGATAGACGCGTTCCGAAGTTACGATCTTTCGGTCAACTCGGTAGTCGTTACCAGATACGAAGACGCTCCTTCGGTCAATCAGTTCATGGCCAAACTGGAGAGACGCGGCATCCGCACCTACAAGCACATGTTCACAAAGGGCTACCCGACCGACGTAGACACCATCGTGTCTGAAGCGGGCTACGGAGCCAACCCTTATATAGAAGTAAGCAAGCCGCTTATCGTTGTTACCGGCCCGGGAGGCGGATCGGGCAAGCTGGCCACATCGCTCTCGCAGGTCTATCACGAATATAAGCGCGGCCGCAAGGCCAGATACGCGAAGTTCGAGACCTTCCCTATCTGGAACCTGCCGCTGAAGCATCCGGTCAACATCGCCTATGAAGCGGCGACGGCAGACCTTAAGGACTTCAACATGATCGACCCGTTCCACCTCGAAGCCTACGGTCAGACGGCGGTCAACTACAACAGGGACGTAGACGCCTTCCCTGTGCTCCGCAGGATACTGCATGCCATCACCGGCTCGGACGAGGGCTATAAGTCGCCTACAGACATGGGAGTCAACAGATGCGGCTTTGCCATCACCGATGATGAGGCCTGCAGAGAAGCGGCCATACAGGAGATCATCCGCAGATACCTAATCGCGGAGTGCTCTTACAGAAAGGGCACTATCGACGCGGCCACACTCGAAAGATGCAAGCTGCTGATGGAAGAAGTCGGAGCTTCGAGATACGACAGACCGGCTGTTGCCGCAGCTGAGGAATACGCGGAGATCAAGAGGGCGCAGAATCCGGAGAGATACGAGAACGTCGTAGTATCCGCGATGCAGCTGCCTGACGGGAGCATCGTTACCGGAAGGTCTTCGCGCCGCATGGTGGCGACGGCGGCCATGGTGCTGAACGCCATCAAGAAACTGGCGGGCATCCAGGATGAGATGATGATCATCTCGCCTACCATTTTCGAGAGCATGTCCAGCACCAAGAAGAACGTGCTGCATGACAAGACGAGCCTCAACCTCGAAGAGGTCATCATGGCTCTCACGCTGACGAAACTGACGAATCCGTTCGCCGAGCTTGCGCTCCGCGAGATCCCTCTTCTGAACGGCTGCGTCGCGCATTGCACGGCCATCCTCTCCGACAAGGACGAACAGGCCGTAAAGGCGCTCGGAATAGACATAACTTCAAATCCGGAGTTCTCAAATAACAACCTTTACTCAAAGTAATGACCGGCACTGATCCCGGGTACTGAAAAAGGAGGTACGTTATGGCTATAAACACGAAGAAACTAATGGAAAAGGCAGCGGGAGCATCGACCGGACTTACGGTCGCGATAGCGTTCCTCAACGTAGCGCTTCTGGTCGTAAAACTCGTGGAGACAGTTACCGAGGAAGTACCTAAGCTCGAAAAAGAGGAATAGGCAAAAAAAGTTTGAATTATCATTGCCGCTCTGTTATATTTACAGAGCGCGATGCGCTGATGTAGCTTAATGGCAGAGCACAGCATTCGTAACGCTGAGGTTGAGGGTTCGACTCCCTCCATCAGCTCCACGAAAATAGCGGTGGTGAAAACCACCGCTATTTTTGTGGAATTTGACTGAGGGATCGAACCCCAACCTTTCCAAACGCAATTCTGAGGATCAACTTCCGTCCCAAACGCCGAAAACGGGGCTCAAGGACGGAAGTCAGCGACTGCGATGGAAGGTCAAGGAGCGCAGTCCGCATCGCGGGGCTGATTCATATGCTATAATCAAAACAGTATCCGTGCGGCATCTCAGGTAAAAGAAAGGAAGCTCTTCATGATAAGCAAAGACCTCGCCCGGAAATTTATAGAACAGGTCACTCAATATACGGAGTTTAACGTAAATATCATGGATGCCAATGGCACCATTATCGCCAGTCGTGATCCTGGTCGTATCGGTCAGTTCCATGAAGTAGCATACAGAATCCTTCAGGGGCAGGAAAACATCGTTGTTACCACAGATACCCGTGACTATTCTACTGTACTGCCCGGTATAAATATGGTTATTGAAGACAATGGCAGGAGAGAAGGTGTAGTCGGAGTTACCGGTGATCCCGAGGAAATCCGCTCTGTAGCCCTTATCATTAAAATGGCGATAGAGACCATGCTGAAATACGAACGCAGCCAGCAGGAGCTCCGTCTGCGCAGAAGCCGCAAGGAGCGCTTCGTCCACTTGCTTATACGTGAAAAGTATAGTGATCCCGGCGAGCTGCGGCAGATGGCAGAAGAGCTGGGCTATCATGAGGATATTATACGGATTCCGATTCTGGTCCGCGCCGGAAAAGCAGAAATAGATAAAGCAATGGATGCCGTACGGGCAGGCTCAGCCCACACAAAAGAAGATATCAGTTTTAAGCTCAGCCCTCATCATTTTGTCATTTTTAAGACACTCCCTACGGATCCGGAGCAGCTCTTTTCAGAATATCGTGAACTTATTCTGTCGTATCTGGACCCTATCATCAGAATGACACAAAAATACGGAAAAGATGTACGAATTTCAGTCGGAAGTTTCCAGAGCCACTTTCCGGAGTATTACTCTGCATATCAGCACTGCAGATGGCTGGAACAGAGGAAGACAGGAGAGCTGCCGGCTTTTTTCCAGGATCACATAGGCGAATATCTGGAGGATGCCGTTCCGATGAAAGAACTTCACCGGATATACTATCTCTACGAAAAAAAGCTCCCCCGTGAAAAACGTTCAATGGTTCTGGAAGTGTCCGGCGCACTTATGCAAACTAACTTTAACTTTCCAAGGGCAGCGGAATTGCTGTATATACACAAAAACACACTTGTTTACCGGTATGGGCAGCTGAAGGAACTCCTCGGGATAGATCCTGTCGCCTCTTCCAGAGACAGGGCATTTCTCGGAGGATTCTATCTGTATCTTTCAAGAAGCGGAGAACAGAGTTCGAAAGAACTCGATCCTTGATAAAGAATCTGTGCTAACAGAACAAAAATGGCGCTTATATTGGTAGAAATAAGCCTCATAATCCCTCTAAATATATGTTATGATCACAAACACAGAAAAACAATACACTCTATTTTCATTTCATAACAGGAGGGAATATTATGACAGGTTTACCACTCATCCTGGTCTTCATTCTGGCCATCATACTGATGATCATTATGATCTCCAAATTCAAGATTCATCCGTTTATCTCGATCATGCTGATATCGCTCGTTCTCGGCATTGTTGCAGGTATTCCAATCGTTGATAAGACACTGGAGGACGGAACTACAGTAAGTGGCCTCGCAAGTGTAATCGGAGCCGGCTTTTCCGGAACATTTTCAAGCATCGGTATCGTCATTATCCTTGGCGCTCTGATTGGCAGCATACTTGAGGTAACCGGTGCAGCACTCAAGCTGGCAGACATGGTCATCCGCCTGGTCGGACAGAATAATCCGGTTCTTGCCATGGAACTCATGGGATGGGTTGTATCAATCCCTGTTTTCTGTGATTCGGGATTCGTCATTCTGAACCCAATCCGTAAAGCACTGGTGCAGCGCACAAGGGAGTCATCCGTGTCTATGACTATCGGACTCGCTTCAGGACTTTACATCGCGCATGTGTTTATACCGCCGACTCCTGGTCCGATCGCGGCAGCATCCACACTCGGCATCGGTGACAACCTGCTTCTCGTCATGGGCCTTGGCGTTGTTTGTTCCATTTTCCCGCTGATAGCAGGTTATTTCTATGCAAAATTCATTGGAAAGCGGGTAAAGGCAGATGATGAAGTCGACAATGCTGAAGTCGTTAAAACTTATGAGGAACTGATTGCAGAATACGGAAAGCTGCCGAGCGGATTCTCCTCGCTGGCTCCGATTATTGTTCCAATCATTCTCATGGCGCTTGCTTCCATCTTCTCCATGGCGCAAATGACAGGAATATTCGCTGATATTGTTGCCTTCCTCGGTACACCGATCATCGCGCTCGCAGTCGGCACGGTGTTTGCAACAGCACAGCTCTCAGGTGCAGGTAAGATGAGCGAGTTCTACAATATCTGCAACGAAACACTGAAGACGGTAGGACCGATCCTCTTTGTAACAGCTGCCGGCGGTGTGCTTGGAAAAGTCATTTCGGCATCTGACATGGTAAACTATATTTCCTCACATGCGGAGGTGCTTTCTGCGATGGGAATCTTCTTCCCATTCCTGCTCTCGGCGATTCTGAAGTCCGCACAGGGATCTTCTACTGTTGCACTGACAACTACTGCAGGAATAGTCGCACCGCTCCTTCCGGTACTGGGCTTTACAACACCTGTTCAGGTCACATTGGTCTGCATGGCTATAGGCGCAGGCGCAATGACAGTTTCTCACGCGAACGATTCATATTTCTGGGTCGTTACAAATTTCGGAGCAATGTCTCCGGATCGCGGTTATAAAACACAAACTATGAATACTCTGGTGATGGGCATTGCAGCAATCGTTGAAATTGCACTTCTCAGTCTGATCCTTCACTGATTGCCTTTTGATGGCGTAAGGAGAAAACCATATGAAACTCTTATTTGCATCAGACTCATTTAAAGGGAGTCTGACAAGCGAAAAAACCGTAGAATTGCTCAGCAGGGCTGCCAGGGAAGTATTTGGCGAGTGTGAATGCTCCGGAGTTCCGGTCGCTGACGGCGGTGAAGGAACTGTTGAAGCGGTAATTGCTGCAGAGCATGGCGAATATATCAATGTAAAAGTTCATGGTCCGCTCATGGAAGAAACCGAAAGCTTTTACGGGACCTTTGACGGAAACAAGGCTGTCATAGAGATGGCTGCAGCTTCAGGATTGCCAATGGTGCCTGAAGAACTGCGGAATCCGCTGAATACTACCACCTTCGGCACCGGTGAGCTGATCCTGGATGCACTGAAACGGGGCTTTCGCGATATCTCAATCGCTATCGGCGGCTCCGCGACAAATGACGGCGGCATGGGCTGTGCCAGAGCGCTCGGCGTAAAATTCCTGGATCAGGACGGAAACGAACTCGAAGGTTTCGGGCGCGATCTCGCCAGAGTGGCGGCGATAGATATTTCCGGTCTGGATGAGCGCGTAAAAGACTCGAAGATCACTGTAATGTGCGATGTAACAAATCCTCTCTGCGGAAAGGACGGAGCCACATGGACCTTCGGAAAGCAGAAAGGTGCGACTCTCGAGATCCAGGAAGAGCTTGAAAAGGGCATGTGCAGCTACCGCGATGTCATCAGGGAAACTTTCGGCATAGACTGTGACGGGATCCCGGGTACAGGAGCTGCAGGCGGGCTCGGTGCAGCGCTCATGGTATTTCTCGGGGGAGAGATGAAGTCCGGTATCGATACCGTACTGGATCTGATCCGGTTTGACGAGCGCCTCGAGGGTGTTGATCTCGTCGTAACAGGAGAAGGACGTACCGACTGGCAAAGCTGTTTCGGAAAAGTAATGCAGGGTGTCGGAATGCGGGCTAAGGCAAAAGGCATCCCTGTTCTGGGACTCTCAGGTTCGCTGGGAAAAAATGCAATGGATATCTGCAGCTGCGGCATATCCTCTCTCATGACGACGGTGAACGCGCCGATGCCTCTCAGTGAGGCACTGGAACGGGCAGAAGAGCTCTACTATGAGGGAGCTCTCCGGATGTTTCGTTTTGTCAGAACAGGGATGGAAATATGAAGCGCGACAACCGATGCCCATTGCAATAACATGAACACAAAACTTCGACTCTCCTAATGTGCTGGAGAAACTTTAGGAGAGAATACATCTGAATTTCGCGAAGGTCGCAAATGAATGAGATTTTTGATCATGTTTGTGGGTGGACAGGAATTTCACAAGTTGAAGCCCAGTAATTGCAAGGAATTCAAAAATACGAATCTCGTTATCAGCTCCAAGCAAAGGACCGGCATTATCCGGCCCTTTTTTTTTGCATTCACTCATTGATGCTTTCTGAGAAGTATTCCAGAAACTGATCCCGAATCAGATTTACATCAGCTTCCCGTGCTTCACTGAGATCTTTGTGTTTGATCATATATGTGATTCGTTCAGGAGGCTTTCTTTTGTCAGCAATATCACTTATCACAACATTCTGTTTCTGCTTGAGGTATCTAGCGACAGAAAGAGGTGCTATAGTCCATTTACAAGGCTCTTCAAGGAAGAAGGATAGAAGCTGAAAGATATCTACCTCTATAGAGTTTCTTTTTCCTTTGCTTATCATCTGGTCGTGCCATATCTGATAATTGCTTTCCCAATAGAAACAGATCTCATTTGCCGGGTCGAGTTCATTAAGATAAATACGGTCGCCGGAAACAGCACCACTGGATTCCTGGACCAGAACCATCCGCTCTCTTAGCACAGGTTCCACAATAATATTCTTAAATTTAAGAAGATGGAAAACGAAACCTAAATCAATGGCATGCTGCTCAAGAAGGTCATAAATGTTATGGGAATAGTGAGTAGATAGGTTAAGTTTCAGATTAATTGTCGGATCATTCAGGATACGACGATAAAATGGAAGCATGACGGTGTTGTTTAGTGTATCCGGACATCCGATACGAAGATAGATCTCATCTTCCTGATTACGCAAAGCAGAGGTCTCGGCCATCAGAGCCAGCCAGCGTTCAGCAATTGCGACAAATTCCTCGCCTTTCTGTGTAAGTTCGATACGACGTTGCCCTTTTCCACGCATCAGCAACGAAATTCCCAGTTCCTCTTCCAGATCTTTCAGACGGTGGCTGACAGTAGGCTGCGAGACGTAAAGTGTCTCTGCTGCTTTTGTCAGACTGCCGGTTTTGTTCAGGGTCAGAAATGTTTCTATGTCAATTTGTTTCATATTTGCCGCTCCATATGGGAATCAGTTTTATTACAGATGGAAACTAGTATATTCAGATAATATCATATTTTAAAAATATAAGAAATGATTATAAATTAAAGAAATATTATTCATTTCACTTATTACTGCTTATGTGATATCAATATTACAGATGAAAAACCCAACTTGAAGAAAAAAGGAGTTTCTATCATGTTCGATGTTATCAAGCATTATGAGAAAGTATCGCCGGAATTGGTTGCAAAGTTTGCAGAATTTGAAGAAAGCGCTTCCATTCATGAATGCATGGGAAGAAAAAATGCTTTTGGCGGTAAAGTTCATCCGGTATGGCCGGGATCCAGGATTTGCGGAGTAGCTTTTACCGCAGAAGTACGTCCCGGAGATAATGCTATTCTCCATAAAGCGATCTCAATGCTTAAACCAGGCGATGTCCTGATGGTTGCATATTCAGGAGATACAAGAACCGGAGGAATGTGGGGAGGCATGATGAGTGCTTCAGCAAAAATGCAGGGCTGTGCGGGACTCATTACGGATGGTTCCGTTCGCGATACCATGCTAATGAAGGAACTGGACTTCCCGGTATTCTCAGCAGGGATCAATGTAGTAGGAACTACAAAAGCTTTTCCGGGAACCATCAACCATCCAATCGTGATGTGCGGAGTGACGATTCATCCTGGCGATCTGGTATTTGCAGACAATGATGATGTTGTGATCGTACCTAGAGAGATGGCACAGGAAATCTATGATAAGACTCTGGCCAGAGAAGAGAAAGAAGCAAAGCTGCTTCAGCGGATACTCAATCGCGAAGGAACAACTTATGATCTTAGTGGATTCAATAAGATTGTAGAAAAGCTTGACCTGACAGAGGAACCTGATTGATTAACAAGGAGCATACAGTATGGAAGATATTAAGATCCTCATTTCGGGAGACAAGGCGATCTCCGTACAGATGGGTTCCGAAATCAGCCTTGAAGTAAACCGCAAGGTTTTGATGCTGCAGGCAGAACTTGAGAAGAATCCAATCGCAGGAGTGACAGAAACTCTTCCGACATATGCAAGCCTGATGGTTCATTACAACCCGGAAATCGTACGAGTCAAAGAACTGTCAGAAGAAATCATGAAAAGAACTCAGACTATGCAGGATATTGCCGCTGGGAAAAAGCGGATAGTAGAAGTACCTATCTGTTACGGCGGTGAGTACGGTCCTGATCTCGAGTACTGTGCTGAACTCGAGCATACCACACCTGAAGAAATCATCCGCAAACATTCACAGCATGATTACTACGTTTATATGCTTGGCTTTGCTCCGGGACATCCATATGCAGCAAGATTTGAAGAACCATTCAGCTTTAAGCGCAGAGAAACCGCGAGAGTCATGATACCTGCAAGGTCGGTAGTAGTTCAGCAGAATCTTTCAGATCTGATCCCTTTTGATCAGCCTTGCGGATGGAACATAATCGGGCAGACACCATGTGAGATATGTGATTATTCCCGCAAAGATCCGTTCCTTGTACATGCAGGTGAATGGACAAGATACCGTCCGGTATCACCGGAAGAATTCCGGAAGATACGAAAACAGGTCGAAGCGGGAAAATGGAAGCCAAGGATCATTGAATAAAGGAGGACACGATGGGAATACAAGTAATTGACCCGGGGATCCTTACTACAGTTCAGGATGGCGGCAGGATCGGATATCAGCAGTATGGGGTAACTCCTTCTGGTCCAATGGATGAAAGAGCATTTGCTCTTGCCAATCTGCTGACGGGCAATCAAGCCGGTACAGAAGAACTGGAAATGACATTTGCCGGGGGAAGATATAAATTCGATACCGATGCAGTTATCGCACTGACCGGTGCGGATATGAAACCTCAGATAAACGGGGAGCCGATACCCATGTATCAGGCGGTAAGCGTTCACGCTGGTGACGAACTGGCGCTGGGCTTCGCTGAAGTGGGATGCCGTACATATCTTTCAGTATCAGGAGGCATGGACATCCCTCTCGTGATGGGATCAAAGTCGACTCTGACAAGCAAGCATCTCGGAGGAATAGATGGAAGAAAGCTGCAAAAGGGAGATGAAATCACCTTCACAGCAACGGTAAGTGAAATACCGCTTCAGGAAAAAAGAGTGCTGCCACAGCCAGTGTATTCGGCAGAAACGATCAACGTACGTGTGGTTGCAGGACCTCAGGATGACGGATTCTCACGAAAAGAGTTCAGAAAGTTTTTCTGGTTCAGTGCGACTATCGCAAACGAGTGCGATCGCCAAGGCATCAGATTGAACCGTGAAATACCGGTACAACATATTGGGGACGGAAACATTATCAGTGATGGCATAGCCTTTGGGTCTATCCAGATACCACCTAACGGACAGCCAATCATCATGATGGCAGACCGTCAGACAGTAGGAGGATATCCGAAAATCGGCACTGTAATATCAGTTGACCTTCCGCTGCTGGCACAAGCTAAGCCGGGAATGAGGGTGAACTTTATAGAAGTAAGTATCGAACTGGCTCAGGAATTATACCTTAGAGAGTGCAGGTCGAGAAAAGAGATAGAAGAGCGCTGGAGAGCATGAAAAGGAGAAAACAATGTATTCGGTAGATTTGAACAGTGACATCGGTGAAGGTTTCGGCGCTTACACGATGGGGGATGACAATGAGATCCTGAAATATATAACTGCTGCACAGGTTGCATGCGGATGGCACGCCGGAGACCCGATGATAATGGACAAAGTAGTCCGTACAGCAGCAGAAAGAGGAGTAGCTGTGGGAGCGCATCCAAGCTTTCCGGATCTGATGGGGTTTGGACGCAGAAAGATGAACATTTCCTTCGAAGAAGCTAAAAACTACGTCAAGTACCAGGTCGGAGCCCTTTCCGCTTTTACAAAGACATATGGAGTTAAGATACATCACCTTGCTCCACATGGAGCAATGGGAAATATGTGTCAGGATGATCGTGAGCTTGCCAGAGCGATATGCGAAGCAGTTTACGATATAGACCCTGAGATAATCATATACTATTGCGCTGGTGCAGTTCTCGGCGAGGAAGCAGAAAAGATGGGGCTCAGGACAGCTTGTGAGATATTCGCAGACAGAGCATATGAAGATGATCTTTCGCTCAGATCAAGAAAACTGCCGGGAGCAATGATAACCGATGAAGAAGAGTCTATCAGACGCTGCATCAGAATGGTAAAGGAAGGCAAAGTTACATCTTATTCCGGCAAAGAACTGGACATCAAAGGGGACACACTCTGTGTTCACGGTGACGGACCGAAAGCGATCGCTTTCGTAAAGCGCATACGTGAGGAATTTGAGAAGGAAGGAATTGAGATCCGTACTTTCCGCTAAATAGAGATACAAACGCGTTTATATACAATATCAATTATCACCTGAAATCTAGAAAAGGAGAGAGGTAATGAACCAGAAGAAAGGTGGAATGAGTATTTCCAAAAAGATGCTGATCGCTTTGGTGGGTGGTCTCGTCGTAGGTATTATCTTTATGCTGCTCCATCAGAGCCTTGTAAAGGGCGGAAATGAAGCTGCGTGGATCACGATCAATAAACTGTTGTTCCAGGACATTACAGTTCCGGAAGGTGTAGGGGCAATCGGACTGTTTTATATCATCGGTCAGATCTTCATGAAAGGTCTGCAGGCGGCAGTAGTTCCGCTGGTACTTGTATCACTAAGTCTGGCACTCTGCAGTATTTCGAACTCCACTAAACTCGGACGTATCGCGGGCAAGTCTCTCGCAGGCTTCTTCGGATTCTACTGCTGTGGTGCGGCAATTGCATGTGTGATTTCATATCTGATCAAGTCTCTAGGCCTGTTCAATGTAACGATTGCCGGAGATGGACTCGGTGAGGCAGCAACGATTGAAGCTTTCAACCCGCTGGCAGTTATCGTAAATGCAGTTCCGAACAATATCACATCTGCTTTCAGCACCAACAACAGCATTCTTGCAGTAGTATTCACCGCGGTAGTCATTGGTATCTGCATGAATGCTCTCGGAGAAAAGGCTGATCCACTGAAGAAGGTTTTCCAGAGCGCAAACGATATCATTCAGATGTATCTGAACTTCCTCATTGAGAAAGTTGGACCTATTGCGATCTTCTGCCTGGTAACACGTACATTCGCTATCTACGGAGTAGAATATCTTGCACCTGCGGCAACATACGTCGTATCTGCTATGCTGACTCTGCTGATCACATGCGTAGTACTTTATCCTCTTGCCATCATGCTGATTGCAAAACTGAATCCTTTCCAGTTCATCAAGAAGATGGCTAAAGTCGGACTGTTCGGTTTCTCTGTAAACTCGTCAGCTGCTACACTTCCGCTGAATACAAGAACTAACCTGCAGGAGCTCGGCTGCGGCGAAGAGATAACAAGCTTCGTACTTCCTACAGGAATGACAATCAACATGAACGGTACAACAATGATGCACATGTTCGCTGTAACATTCATTGCTACAGCAGCAGGAATCAATGTAACACCGGGCAACATGATCGTAATGGCACTGCTCTCGATCTGCGCTGCAGCAGGAACACCGGCGATTCCAATTGCCGGAACTACAATGATCTTCACAGTTCTTTCGGGAATGGGTTGGACTACAGATGCGTGTCTTCTTGGCTATGCACTCGTAGTTGCAATAAACAGACCGGTTGAGATGGCTCTTCTGCCACTCAATGTAATCGGTGACGCAGCAGTAAACGTGCTCGTGAATGCAAGTGAAGGCGAACTGGATAAAGAAGTATACAATTCATAAGAATTCACCAGAGGGGGCGGTTTGATAATTGCCGCCCCCAAAACCTCCATAAATTAGAAAGGCAAGGACATAAAAATGAGTTTTGATACCGCGAGACGTATGGAAGCACTGCCGTTTTCAGGTATTAGAGTAATGATGGAACGTGCCAACAGAATGCAAAGAGAAGGCAAAGATATCATCCATATGGAAATCGGCCGTCCGGATTTCGATACGCCGGAAGTGATCAAAAAGGCTGCATTCAGCAGCCTTGAAAAAGGAAATGTTTTTTACACTTCAAATTACGGAACCCCCGAGCTTCGTGCTGCGATTGCCGAAAAACTGACACGTGAAAACGGTATTGATTATTCTCCGTCAGAGGTTCTGGTCACAATCGGTGTTGGAGAAGGAACTTATGCAGCTATAGCTGCATTCTGCAACGAAGGTGATGAGATATTGGTTCCAAACCCGGTGTGGCTTAATTACATTCATGTTCCGAACTTCTTCAAAGTCGTACCGGTTGCATATGATCTGCTGGAAGAGAATGATTATCAGATAGATGCAGAGGAAATAAGAAGCAAGATCACTGATAAGACCAGAATGATGGTCATCAACAGTCCGGGAAACCCTACCGGAGCAGTACAGACAAGAGAGACTCTTGAAAAACTTGCTGCTTTGGCAGAAGAATACAATCTGATCGTCATCTCTGATGAAATATATGAAAAACTGGTATATGGCGATACAAAACATGTAAGCTTTGCTTCGCTGCCAGGTATGAAGGAGCGTACGATCACACTGAATGGCTTTTCAAAGTGCTATTCCATGACCGGCTGGAGGCTTGGTTATGCCGCCGCACCTGAATCGATGATCCAGGGAATGGTAAGAGTACATCAGTATATAAATACCTGTGCATCTTCGTTCGTGCAGGAAGCCGGTATAACTGCTCTGCGGGAAGCTGAGCCGGATGTGCAGGTAATGGTCAAAGAGTACGAGAGACGCCGCAACTATACGGTAAAAGAACTTAACTCAATGGATGGAGTGAGCTGCCGCATGCCGGGCGGAGCATTCTACATATTTGTAAATATAAAGGAACTTGGAAAAACATCTGCTGAAGTTGCTGACTACCTGCTTGACCATGCGCATGTAGCAACGGTTCCGGGAACCGCATTTGGAGAAGGCGGTGAAGGCTATATCCGCCTGTCTTATGCAACCGCATATGAGCAGATCGTTGAAGCAATGTCCCGCATGAGAAAAGCTTTTGCAGAGCTAAAGGCGTAAAAACGAAAGCGGTATAGTAAGAAAGGAGAACGTGATGAAGATTGTAGTATTAGATGGATATACAGAGAACCCGGGAGACCTTTCTTGGAGCGGGCTTGAGGCTTTTGGAGAAGTCAAGGTATATGACCGGGTGTCTTATGAGGAATCATCTGTTATTGCTGAAGTTATTGGTGATGCAGATATAGCTATAACCAACAAGACCCCTATCTCAAAAGAAACGATAGACAAGTGCCCGAATCTGAAATTTATTTCGGTCCTTGCAACAGGCTATAACGTCATTGACGTTGCCTATGCTAAGGAAAAAGGAATATCTGTATCCAATGTACCCGTCTATGGAACTCGTTCAGTAAGTCAGTTCGCCATCGCGTTGCTGCTCGAAGCATGCCACCATATCGGTCATCACAGTGACAGTGTTTATCGTGGTGAGTGGGAGAGTAACGTGGACTGGTGTTACTGGGATTATCCGCTGATTGAGCTTGCGGGCATGACATATGGGCTTCTTGGCTGCGGCAATATTGGTATCCATACTGCTGAAATAGCGAAAGCTCTGGGAATGAACGTTATCACCTACGATGGAAGACAGAGAGAAGAAGCTTTAGCACTTGGCGTTGAGTACGTGGAGCTTGATGAGCTGTTTGCCAGATCTGATGTACTCGGACTTCAAATGCCGCTATTCCCGTTCAATACAGGAATCATAAACAAAGAAAATATTTCTAAGATGAAGGATGGAGTCATCATCATAAATAACAGCCGCGGACAGATGGTGGTCGAACAGGATCTTGCAGATGCGTTGAACAGTGGCAAGGTAGCCTGCGCTGCGTTGGATGTTGTTTCAACTGAACCTATTCGTGGAGACAATCCTCTGCTCAAGGCAAAGAACTGTATAATAACGCCACACATTTCATGGGCATCCAAGGGCAGCCGCCAGCGTATCATGGATACGACAGTAGAGAATGTTAAAGCATTCGTTGCCGGTGCACCAGTAAATGTAGTAAACGAGTAGTCATGGAAAAGTTGAGAAGAGAAGCTGACGCAATAATCACTGCAGGAATAAGTGCTGTTTTGCCTGATGAAGCTGTCAAAAAAGCTATGAAAGAAATGCCTGTCCCATCAGGGAAGCTGATACTTGTTGCAGCAGGAAAGGCAGCCTGGCAGATGGCTAAAGCAGCTGTCGGCGAAGTCAAGGCAGATGCCGGCATCGTTATTACAAAATACAATCACGTCAAAGGGGATCTGCCGGGACTGAAGTGTTTTGAAGCTGGTCATCCGGTACCAGATCAGAATGGGTTTGAAGCAACTGCTAAGGTCCTCGATCTGGTCAGCAATCTGTCTGAAAAAGATCTTGTCCTATTTCTGTTGTCAGGCGGGGGCAGTGCTCTGTTTGAAGTGCCATTTGTCTCAGGCGATGAACTGCAGGGCATTACCAGACAGTTGCTTGCATGCGGTGCAGATATAGTCGAAATGAATACCATACGCAAGAGACTGAGCCAGGTGAAAGGCGGAAGATTTGCTGAAATATGCTCACCGGCACAGGTCTTCACTATAGTGCTTAGTGATATAATCGGAGATCCTTTGGATATGATTGCAAGTGGGCCTGCCTATCCTGACAGTTCAACATGTCAGGAGGCTATGGACATAGTCAGCAAATACAGCCTTAAATTAACTGATGAGGCTATTGCACTTATGAATTTGGAAACGCCTAAGACTCTTGATAACGTAACTACTCTTGTAACCGGAAGTGTACGTGAACTATGTAAGGCAGTAAGTACAAAGTGTGAAGAACTTGGGTATAAGTCGGTGATTCTTACAGACTGCCTCGAGTGTGAGGCACGTGATGCAGGAACAATGCTGGGGGAAAGAATAAAAGAAAACATCGGAACCGGCGAAAAACTGGCATTTATCGCCGGCGGAGAAACTGTAGTTCATTTAACAGGAAACGGACTCGGTGGTCGCAATCAGGAGATAGCACTTGCTGCAGCTCCGATAATAGCAAACCTTGATGCAGCAGTATTCTCTTTTGGCAGCGATGGAACTGACGGGCCAACAGATGCAGCCGGGGGATATGTTGATGGAGATTCATTGCAGCTTCTTGAGCAGAATGGATGGGATGTTGAGACAGCCCTTGCAGATAATGATGCATACCATGCGCTTTCATGCATAAACGGTCTGATAATGACCGGGCCAACCGGAACGAACGTAAACGATGTGTCAGTTGCTCTGATATCAGGAGACCATAACTCTGCAGTCCGGTAGCAGATCCAGGACTCCGGACATGTTCCGGAGTTTTCTTTTATCTGCAAGCAAATCTTCACAGTAATCTGGTTGAAAAATCGACAATTCTTGTTATAATCAAGCCATCTATACACAGGTTACAAGACGGAGGGCTCTCTGTCTTTTTTGTTGCCTTATTTAGAAGCGTTGGCATCTTTAGGAGCTGATTTGCAAGGAGGATAGTAGTGATGAAAAAAGAAATAATGGCAGATGACATGGTAGATATGACACTAACAACAGAAATGGATTACGAGTATGAGTCTTTACTGCAGAATGTAGGGAATGTCTGATCATTGTCAATGTTTTTTGTCTCGAACGAATGGAAAATCAGGATGTCAGAGATACTGACACTGCGTTTCCTTGAGTGTAAGCGTGCCTCGCTTTATAATGATTTCGGCGTTCGTTATAGTGTGGCCAAGGAGGCGGGAACAATGAATATTGGAGAGCAAATCAAGGCGCGCAGGATAGAAATCGGGATGACACAGCAGGATATAGCCGATAGACTGGCTGTATCCAGATCTGCCATATCAAACTGGGAGACAGGCAAGAACTATCCAGATCTCCAGATCATCGTTCAGATCTCCGAAGAGTTGAATATTTCTTTGGATGCACTATTGAAAGGAGACACGAACGTGGTGGAGAAGATAGCAAATGATACGAATGAAAGCAAAAAACTCAGAGAAAAGGCAAAACAGTTAAAGGGAGTGATCGCGGTACTGGCAGTATTGCTGATTGGTGTTGTATATCTCTTTTTCGGCTGGTCAGCAGAGATCAGCAAGCCTGAGCAGGTGAAAGAGATGAAGATCGAGAACGATCAGCTTGTGATCGAAGTAGATACCCCAAATTACTACGGACAGCGCGACTGGTGGATTGATATTGATGATACGGGCACTATTGCACAGGTCACGATCTGCTATGGCTTCGGAAAAAACCGTAAGGACAACAATATCATGAGAACACCTGTAAACACCGATGATTATTCAGATTCACTGTCAAGAGAGCACATGGCAAAGCTTGAGAAGATACAGATTATCACAACAAAAGGAAAAGTAGTGAAGGAACTGGATGTCACAAACTGACAGAAAGATCTGTTCAGACTATACTCAGAGATACATAGCCCTAGATAACGCTGGGGGAACCCCCAACCTTCTCGCATACAATCAAAGGGGCTCAGTATACAGGTGTAAGTATTACTGCAGAAAACAATAAAAAACTGATATCTATGGGAGCGATGACTATCCACCATATTGGGTGGAATTGCTGAAATCGTTGAGTTATTATGCAGAGTGCAATTTGCACAAAAAATGTTATTATAATACATATTACAATTCTGCAATGGGACTATTGGTCGTTAAGATAGGAGGGTATCGCACAATGAAAAGATTTATCTCAATAGCCTTGATATCGATAATGATCCTGTCAGCACTTGCATTTACGGCATGCGGAGGCGGCGGCAGCGGCAGTAGCGATGCGGATCTTTCTGACAGCAAATATGTAGGCACGTGGAAAGCTCAAAGCGTGAATGTAGGTGATGATTCCGAAGAGCTCGAAGATAAATATCTTCTGATCATTAACGCAGACGGAACGGGGACAATGACAGGCGACGACGGCCTCAACGAATTCACCTGGACACCTATTGACGGAGGATTCAAGACCAAGGGCGATATGAAGGTGACATTCAAGGATGATGGCGACAATATCAAAGCAAGGATTTTCATCGTTGATCTGGTCTTTGTGAAACAGTAATTATTTATACGGAGATAAACGCTTCTTTCGGTGTTCCGGTCCATGAAAACATGAATAGGGCAAAGCACATCTACAGAACTCCGGATAACTCCGGAGTTTTTTATTTTGCAGTGATTGCGGTAAAAACGGAGGGGGCAAACAGGAGTGCCGTTTGTGGTATACTATGCGTTATGAACAGCGGAAAAAGAGATAATGATCATCAATATCTGTGGTTTCTGCCACTGTATCTTCTCGCTTTCTTGATCGTTGAAAGGGTCAATATAGGCGCTGAGTATCACACCATCCATATGTTCATGGACGACCTGATACCTTTCAGCGAAATTTTTGTGATCCCATATCTTTCATGGCACGTTGTCACGGTGGCAATGATCATTTACCTATACAGAAATGACAGGGAAGTATTCAGGAAGATGATGCAGTTCTTCATCGTCGGAGCGATCATGTCTTTTGCGATGTTTCTTATATATCCGAGCTGCCACTCGCTGAGGCCGGACAGCTTTGAGCGAGATAACATGCTCACATGGATAGTATCGATGATATACCTTGTCGACACACCCACCAACGTTTGCCCGTCCATGCACGTTATCGGCTCGATGGGCATTATGTTCGCCGCGATGTACGCGAATGAGAAATTGTCGATCCGGGCCAAGACCGCTATGGCTGTGACCGTATTCTTCATATGTGTATCCACACTCTTTGTTAAACAGCATTCAATAGTCGACGCTGTGGTTGCGCTTCCTGTCAGCTTCGCCGCATGGGGCCTGTCATTCAATGACGCAAGCCCGGAGGTCGGTGAAAAGCTGCGGGAGGTGATGAGCAGAAAGAATATAGTAAATCTTCCTAATGCCATAACACTGTTCAGACTGCTTCTGATCCCGGTTATCGTACGCCTGTATCTCGGAAAGATGTATGCGGGCAGCTTCGGCGTGATCGTAGTTGCGGTAATTACCGACCTGATCGACGGAGCGGTCGCGAGGCGGACAGGCTGCGTTACGGATTTCGGAAAGTTCTTCGACTCGGCGGTAAGCAAGGTGCTGATTGCCGTGCTCATAATATGTCTGGTGCCTGAGTACAGATGGATGTGGCTCCTTCTGATGGTAATGATGTTCAGGGAGCTGAGCCAGATTATATACAGTTATATTCTGTTCTCAAGATATGACAGGGCGTATAGTTCGAAGTGGTATGGAAAGATCTGCAAGGCTTCCATGACCGCTGTCACTGCGGTGCTGATCCTGTGGCAGAGCATCCCAAGGCCGGCGGCCAATCTGATGATCATCACATGCTCTGTAATTGTGCTTTTTACGCTGCTGATGTACACGCGCATGTACCTGCAGGTCGTTTGGGGTGATGATTATTCGGCAAATGTTTCCGCTGTATCAAGGACGCTCGTCATTTCGCTGTGGGTCATGGTCATGATAGTCGCGCTTTGCCTGCACGACAGGATATCTCTCAGCGCCATATTGTCATATACACCTTCAGAACCGTATCTGGCGGCTATAGTGATGCTGATGATGTTTGCGCTGAAGACGCTTTCGGTGTTCTTTTACTCGGGGGTTCTCTTCCTGGCAAACGGAACACTGTTCAGCCTCCCTGCAGCCATCGCGATGAACATCGCGGGCGCCCTTGTCATGATGTTCGAAGGATATTTTATCGGCAACAGGCTTGCCGGCGAGCAGCTGCAGGACATCGAAGAGAAGTATTCGAATCTGCGCGGACTTGTCAGGCTGAAGAACGAGAAACCGTTCATCTTTGTGCTGCTGCTCAGGCTCCTGAAGATGATGAACTACGACATAGGGAGCATGTATATGGGCGCCGCGAGAGTTAAACTGCTGCAGTACACAGCAGGCAGTCTTCTGGGGATACTGCCGGACATCATTCTCTACGCGATGATAGGACGCGGCCTTGGAGACCTCGATATAAGCAGGACTGCCGCGGCGGCAATTGCTTACGTAGGACTGTCCATCGCGTCGATGGTGGTGATCAAGCTGCTGGCAGACAGATACGACGAAGAAGAGGATCAAAATTTAAAACAGAGGACAGAGGATTCTTGATTACGGGTATTATATAACTATGAGCGAGCTGGCTGTTCAGGCGATAGGCTTCGTTGGAGTCGCGTTCTTCATCGCCTCATATCAGATAAAATCGAATAAGGCGCTGTTCCTGTGCCAGATGATCGGCTGCATCATTTTCTGTGTGCAGTTTTTTATTATGGGCGCGTATACCGGAGCGGTCAGCCTTATCATCAATATAATAAGGAATCTGCTTCTTGTTAAGAGGGCCGACTGGAAGTGGGTAGACCGAAGATCAACGATGCTGGTTATCCTGGCGCTTCTGACTGCGATGACTGTATACACCTGGGATGGCATCATAAGCCTGCTTCCGTTCATCATGGTAGCGGTGACTACGATAGGATACTGGAGCAACAACGCGCAGAAGATAAGGCTGTCACAGTTCATAGGTTCTCCTTGTGTACTCCTGTATGACGTGCTCATAAGATCCTGGGGCGGAGTGCTGAACGAGACGATCACGCTTTTATCGATAATCATTTCAGTGATACGCTTCGGCTGGAAAAACATGGGCCGGCCGGACTCCGATTTTTAAGAACATCCGGGCTTTTGGCGGACAACATTATAACAGACACCGGGGGATTCAGCTCCGGGGACTCCGGGCTTGTTCCGGAGTTTTCTATTGCTGTGATATGGTACAATATCCATAACACTTATTTCCCGGGCGCAGCCGGTCAACTGAGGGGAAAGGCTTTTAATTATGTCAAAGATAATGAAAAAGGGCTTGATATGTTGTCTTGCTTTAGCCTTACTGCTGAGTCAGGCTGCTCCGGTATGCGCAAAAGCGGGATCCGCGGAAACAACGGACCTGACCGATACTTTCTATGTGCCGACTACCGGGGTGGAGTATTCGCTTAAGGTCCCTTTCAGCCTTTCATGGTTCAGGAATGACGCGCGTGATTATAATCATGATCTGGCGAAGTTGTCTCTTGGACTCGCGACTTCAGCATTCCGCGCCAACGAACAGGATGATGAAGCAAAAAAAGGGACAGACTATAATGCCCGCTCTTTTATGGAACAGGCAGGATTTACCGATCTTCGCAGTGATGATTATGATAAAAATCCGAGCATGTATACCATTTCTACGGTCATGGGACATCAGACGGTCAGCGACGGGGATGGATCATTTGAGCTGATCGCTGTCGGTGTTTGCGGCCAGGGATACATGGATGAATGGGAGTCCAATCTTTCTGTCGGGACCGGAGAGAACCCTGAAGGATTCTATGGCGCCGCGCATCTTGTGTATGACCGCGTGTTCGGCTATATTTCCGAGAATCATCTGAAGGGAAATATAAAGATATGGATCTCCGGCTTCTCGAGAGCCGCGGCTGTTTCAAATATCAGCGCGTCGCTTTTATCAGACTCGGATACTTTCTCACAGGAAAACGTATTTGCCTACACATTCGCGACACCGATGACCGTACGCGACACGGAACCGAAACCATACAGGAACATCTTCAATATCTGCGGAAAGATGGATCCGGTACCGAATGTTCCTTTCAAGGATTGGGGGTATTCCCGGTATGGGATCACTTATTATACCCCTACGATGGAAACAGATTCTGATTTCTGGGAAAAACGGAAGGAAGCAGACAAGATCTACGAGGACATCACCGGCATTCCCTATTGGGCAAATGCCGACATGAACAACCAGCTGAGGATCCTTATGGACTGCCTGCTGACTATCTGCCCTGATGTGGAAACCTATTCCGGCAGTCTGCAGAATAATCTTATCGCCCTTTGGGAAAAGCATGATGTCATAAGCATTATGTCACGTCTTCTGGACATGGCAGATGATCCGATCCTCATCAACGATGAGAACCGGTTGGAAGCGAATGTTATGATGAATCAGATCACGTATATGCTGCTGGACTATGCTACCGCGGGGAATTCATTCAGGCGGTTTAACCGCAACGCGTCTGTCGGATCGAATTTCGTGCAGACACACACTCCTGAGATATATGTATCCTGGATATTCTCTGTGGATGATGCCGCGGATCTGTACAGTGATTATGACGCGTATACCCTGCTTTATGTCGGCGGTGATACGACTGTCACGCTTTACAGGGATAAGGAGAAAGTGGAATGGCTGGAGAGCGGAGACAGAGATGTCAGCTCCTATCATTATTTCAGCGTACGCGATGACAAGATCTCAGTACTGATCCCGCGTGATCGCGATTACAGCGTATCCATACTCTCCAACAGAGATCAGACCGTGGATGTTTATGAGGCAGGATGCCGGACCGGAAGACAAGCGCCGGAAGAAACGGTCAAGTATTCCAGTGATATGAAAACCGGTGATGTGATGAATATCGTGTACGAGGGATCAGGAGGTACCGCGGCTCCCGGAGGTTCTCTCAAAGAGTTCGCGCAGTTTCAAACGGAAAAGACCCTTACAGATGTCGATCTGCTGCGCGATGTTTACAGTTATCCGGATGCCTTAAGCTGGAGAGATGTGATCATCCTTATCCTTATGGCGGGAGTCCTGCTGATCACAACCGTTTTGTTTGCCGTATCCCTGTTGTCGATATGGATCCGGCATCGCTATAAGCGTGACCGCGGGTATATCCCGAAAGATACCAAATTCCGGCCTCTTCCGATCATCTGTGTCTTTCTGATCATGCAGATCTTCCTCGCAAAGGAGTTTTATACTGCTCTATATCACTCTCATCCGGGAGTCATCAACATTTTCAAGGGTGTTATCGGGCTTCTGACTCTGGTCATCGCGTTTTACGGATACCGGAGAGTAAAAAACCCATTCTATATGATCATCATCTTCGCCGTGCTTCTGCTGGCCGGCGCGGATATTATGATGACAACGAACGTTACCGTGGGGACCGAGCTGCAGATCGCCGCGTTTATCCTGCTCTGTGTTAACTTCATCAGGGTGGACAAGCCGGGGGTATTCCGGATCATCGTATGGGTGATTTTGTCAGCGGGGCTGATCTTTCTCATGAAAATTATGACGTTCCATTCCGGATATTATCGGTATCTTGACATAGCTTATGTCGTTACGGGAGCGGCGCTCGTGGTGTCCGCCTTTACATATTCCACCCGGGCTTCTTCCGGTTCGGTACTGCTGCTTATATCAGGGATACTGAGGATTCTGAACACGGAGCCGTTCATCAATATATGGGTAGGCGTTGCTTCCGCGGCCCTGTATTATATTGCTGTCTGCACACTGGCCGGTACGGGAAGCGGATTTATAATTCCGCGGATCGCTCCGGATAATGATCCCAATCCGAAAAACGGTCCGGCGGTGTGAAACTGTGTCGCGGCCATTAGTTTTTGTAATATCGGATATGCAAAAGAACCATTTTACTATTAGCTATCAGAATGTTATTTTTTTATCAGAAAGAAACAGCCGCACATCAGTACAATGATGCAGGCGGTATGGAAGATAAAAGAAACAGTATAATAGGAGGAAATAAAAATGGTAGGAATCATCGCAGCAGTAGGAATCTTTGCAGTATCCGGAGTCATCACTTACGAATTTGAAGAGAAGATCGCTCCAAAGAACAACTAATCAAAACAAAGAACTGGTATAAATTCCATATTAACCAAGAAAGAAAATGATCCGGCACAAGCCGGATCGTTCTTTTTTTAGCGTATGTTGTTCATGATGTATTTGATGACGAATTTTGCAAGAGGCCCCGCGTAATCATATGATCGGATACCTATCCCAAGCGTGCGATAAGCTTCGGGATCGAGCATTCGGGTGTCATAATTCCCCGGGAATTCATTGATTGTAAGCTCCGGAAGTATGGCAAGTCCCAGCCCGCGCTGTACCATGGACAAAACAGCGAAATCATCTCTTGAATAATACCTTACCTCAGGAAAGAAGCCCGCGTCTTCAAAAACCCGGTGCGGATCCTGGTCATAACTCTTATAGGTCATGATGAACGGATGGTCCTTCAGCTTATTGACAGGCACAAAATCATACTTACTCAGTTCATGACCGGGAGGGAAGACAACAAGCATCGGATCCTCAAGGACCGGTATGAAATCTATGTTGACCTTGTCCCCCGGATAACTCATAAGAGCAATGTCAAGAGAACCATCGACAAGGAGGTCTATCATTTCATCATGACCAAGCTCTTCGATCTGAAACATGACCTGCGGATAATTATTCCGGAAGTATTCTATGATCTGCGGTACCCAGTAAACTGAAGTGCTGACGTACGTCCCTATTCTAATGGTGCCTTTGCGCAGTCCCTGGAGTTCCGCTACTTCCTGCTCGAACATCTCCTCTCCTTCGATCAGCCTTCTCATTGCCGGCAGAAGAGTTCTGGCCTCCTGTGTTGGTTCAACACCGCGGTTGGTCTTGACGAGAAGAGGGAAACCGACCTCGTCCTCAAAAGCTTTCATTATCTGTGTAAGGTATGACTGTGTGTAACCGAGAGCCTGACCCGCCTTGGTGAGACTGCCTTTGTCTATGGCAGCCAGTAAGATCCTGATTTTCTGTGTGTTCATTTTGCGCATCACCGCCTTTGTTTGTTCATTAATTATTGTAACAAAGAGGCAGGGCGGAATCAAAACGCGTTGTGCCGTTGGCTCCGGATACTATTCCGAATGGCATTTTTCGGGGACTGTCATCATTTTTACATCATCTTGGTATATAATATATATGTATAATTTTGTCGTCCGGGACAATCGGACGACCGGCAATCGCGACTTGTGGAGACCAGAGCATGAAGAAGACTTTTATTCTTATCGTCAATGTGGTCATCATGGCTGCCATACTGGTCTTTGTTGTGCTCTACTCCAGATCCGAAAGCGCCGCTTCATACCGGAGACAGATAGAGCATTTTGAAGACTCAACGGTCACCATGGAGCAGGTGACGGAGAATTACCTGGAAAGCGAGCAGAGGATATGCGATGTATGGGCTCGCTATATCAGCAACGAGAAAATGTCAATGGAAGAAGCGGCCGAATATATCCGCTCCTCGCATGTGCTTGGGAGCACTTCGGCGCATCTGATTTCCCTCGATACACTTACGGGGCTCTCTTCGCGACCGAAACAGGGCACGGACGATGACTACGCTGTTTCATATCAACGGATCGGGCTTTTGGAAAATACAGGCTGGATCGATGAGGTCGGTGAATCTGTCAACATAACCCGCGCTTACACCAACCCGATGAACGGCGAGCAGTCACTGGCTTTCTGCAATGCCATTAAGCTGTATGATCGGGAAAACGGAACACCAAGGGACGCTGTCCTGCTGCGTGTCATTCCTGTCTCGGTGCTTGAACAGAAATGGGTCTTTCCGCAGACAGAACTGGTGAACGCGGAGCTGTCCCTGATCGATGCCAACGGCGATTACATCCTTAAGGGAGACAGCTTTAAGAACGCCAGCTTCTTTGAGTTCTACAAATCTTACAATTCAACGGATCCTGGATCGTCGGGCGAACTGTTTGACAGGATCACTTCGTCGACGGGTTCTGTTCCGATGATCAACTCGCACAAACAGGAGTGCATACTTGCTTTTACTCCTGTATCGGCGGCTTCCGGCTGGACGCTGCTTGGCCTCGTGCCGACGAAGGATCTCAATATAGATACCGAAAACTGGCTGCTGGTCGGAGTTATTTCTGCCGGATTACTGATGATGTTCATCTGTGACCTGTTCTATATGCTTTACCTGAACAAGCGTCTTCAGGCCACAGCCAGAGAAGCTGAATCCGCGAACAAGGCAAAGACCGACTTTCTCTCTACCATGTCCCACGACATCCGTACTCCGATGAACGCCATCATAGGACTTACGACGATAGCCGACAAGAATCTGGGGGATGTTGAATCGACAAGGGAAAGTCTTCGCAAGATCAGTCTTGCCAGCAATCATCTGCTGACACTGATCAACGACATTCTGGATATATCGAAGGTGGAAAGCGGAAAACTGAAACTGAGCCCTCTGACGTTCTCCATTGTGGAAACTGTCGAGAACCTTGTCACTGTTTCACAGCCGATGATCAAGGAAAAGAATATTGAATTCAGCTTCCACATCAACCAGATGGAAAAAGAGTATCTGTATACAGACCAGCTGCGTCTGAATCAGATCTATATCAATATCCTCTCCAACGCCATTAAATACACGGAACCCGGCGGGCGCGTCAGCGTAGATATGCGTCAGGAAAAGAGCGAAAAGCCGGGCTGCATCAAGCTGACCTATGTCGTATCAGATACGGGTATCGGTATGAGTCCGGAATTCATGGCAAACATGTATCAGCCTTTCTCGCGTCAGACAGACAGCCGTGTCAACAGCATTCAGGGAACCGGCCTTGGCCTGGCAATCACAAAGCAGATGGTCGAGCTTCTTGACGGAACGATCGAATGTCAGAGCGAACAGGGCAAGGGGACGACCTTCACTGTCGTGCTGGACATCCCTGTGGCTGACAGGCAGCGTGAAGACATGCAGCTTGACTCCATAGAGGTCCTGATCGTTGATGACGACGAGACCATGCTTCAGACAACTGTTGACATTCTTGAGTCCCTCGGCGCGTCAGCGGAGCAGGCGCAGAACGGATTGGAAGCCCTCGGCATGATCGAGCACAGACATCTCTCCGGGCGGGACTATGATGCCATCATTACTGACTGGAAGATGCCGGAAATAGACGGTCTTGAGACGATCAAACGCATCCGCGCGGAGATAGACGCAGATATCCCGATCTTACTGATTTCCGCGTATGACTGGTCGGATATTGAGGATAAAGCAAAAGCGGCGGGAGCGAACGCCTTTGTCAGCAAACCGCTCTTCCGCTCAACGCTCTACGACAAGATCAACGACCTTATCGGGAAAGAGTCAAGCTCCGTTGAACCTGAGGATGACTATTCCGACCTGCACGGGCTGCACATCCTGATAGCCGAAGATAATGACATCAACTGGGAGATCATATCCGCCATACTGGCCATGTATGGGATCACCACCGAACGCGCGGAAAACGGGCGGATCTGTGTGGACATGATGCGTGAGGCCGCGAAGGGCAGCTATGAACTGATCTTCATGGATATACAGATGCCGGAGATGAACGGTCTTGACGCGACCAGGGCGATCCGGAAACTGGAGGATCCTTGGGCATCCTCCATCCCTATCGTCGCGATGACCGCGGACGCGTTCTCCGAAAATGTCACGGAATGTCTGGAAGCGGGAATGAACGGGCATATCGCGAAGCCTGTCGATGTCAAATTAGTTATAAAAGAGATCCGAAGAATCAAGGATGGAGGAGGACAATTATGAAAAAGACGTTGGGCTTGCTTTTAACGGTGCTGATGATCCTGGGACTGGCTGCGTGCGGCTCAGAGACGCAGGAACCGACGACTGAGGAAGGTTTCAGTCCGGCTCTGGATACTTCCACTGACTGCCATATCACCGTTGCGGGCGGCTACGACAATTTTGAAGCTCTTGAAGCTGAATTCGACAGCTTCAACGAGTATTATCCTAATGTGGAATTGACGTTTACAAAGGTCGATGACTATAACAACATGATCGGCATGGTCCTTGACGGAAACGACGCCCCGGACATCTACGTCAATTACTCCTGGATGTATGGCCGCGATCAGTATAAATCATCTATCGATCACGCGGAGGATCTGTCCGATCCGGCGCTGGGTCTTGATCTGGACTGTATCCGCAGCAATATAATCCTGAATACAAGCGACGGCACGCTTCCGATGGTTCCGGTCTTTGCCAACACCTACGGCATGCTTGTGAACAACGATCTCTTTGAAAAAGAAGGTCTGAGTGTTCCGACTACCTATAAGGAACTGGTGGATGTCTGTAACGCGTTCCGCGAAAAGGGCTATGAAAACCCGATGATGGGATTCACCAACGAGGAGACGACATCCGTCTTCACCCTGACGGCTTATCCGTACTTCTGCGAGACTGTTGCAAATGACGCGGAGGCTGTCAAAAAACTCAATGCCCTGGATCCTTCGGCCGGCGAGTATATGAGACCTACACTTGAGAAGATGACGCAGTTCATGAACGACGGCTGTGTGGATACTGACGCCTGCGCGGAGATCGCAGACAACTACGAAGCCGTGATCCTGCGCTTCTTTGAAGGTGACGTACCTATGATGACCTGCTCCGGAGATACTGTATCCGGAACAAAGAAACGCGAGAGCCGCTCCGAGGCGTTTATCGCAAGCCCGTTCACATACACCTTTGTACCGGTCCCTATGTCGGATGAAGGCGCTAACTTCCTTGACATGTCCAATCTGCAGTTCTCAGTAAACAAAGACAGCGAGAATCTGGACATGGCAAACGAATTCATGCGTTTCCTGATCAGGCCGCAGGAACTGAACAAGATGGCGCAGAACAAAGGTCTTATGTCACCGACTAAAGACCTGTCGTTCAACAGCGTGTACGCTGCGTTCGGAGAGGTTGATGAATCGCGCATACTGTCGCCGGAAGTGATCGGACTGACAGATGACGCGGTCATACAGCTGAGGCAGGCGGTCTACGGTGTCGCAACTGGCACAATGACCATAGACGAGGCTGTTGCCGCATACGGCACTTTTACACAATGACCGGCTTGCAAAACTCCGGTTATGACAATCAGCTCCAAGCAAAAGGTTCTCCCAACGGGAGTTCCTTTTGTCTCGGAGATGTTTTTCTGTTATTATAAGCATTGGCCCAATACCCGCCGCTGCGGGAAGGAGTCTGTGGATTCCCGGGCAAATATGACAAACATTAACACCTGGAGGCTTTCAGTTGCTGACTATCACAACTTTATTTTCATTTACATATATTGAGTTGCTGGTTCTGGCAATCATTTTTTATGAACTTTTTTCGCAGAAAGGCAGAAGGTGGGTATTGCTTTTATTCAGCTATCTGTTTTTCTATCTGATCAGCGGAAAACTGATCTGCTATCTACTCTTTTCGACGCTCTCGGTCCATCATTTCGGCATCTGGCTTGATGATGTACAGAAAGAGGGCAAGCAGCAGCTCAAAGCTGTGGAGAAAGACCAAAAAAAGGCTTTATCAGCGAAGTTTAAGAAAAAGCAGAACCTGATCATGGGCCTGGCGGTAGTAGTCCACATAGGCGTTCTTGCTGTACTTAAATACAGTCCTTTCGCAATCAGCAATATCAACACCGTTCTGAGGCTGCTGCACATTTCTTACAGTATCGATATCCCGGATTATCTGGTCCCTATCGGTATTTCATTCTATACGCTTCAGGCAGTATCGTACCTTACTGATGTTTACCGCAAAGTCATACCGGCCGACAGGAACCTGCTGCGACTCGCTCTTTTTATGAGCTTCTTTCCTGAAATCATGGAAGGCCCGATCTGCAGATATTCCGATACCGCGCATTCTCTCTGGAAAGCTGAGAAAATCAACTACTGGAATTTCATCGCCGGCTCTCAGAGGATCGCGTTCGGTATCATGAAAAAGCTGATCGTAGCAGACAGGCTGAATCTGTTTATCAAGGATGTATATCTGAACTTTGACAATTATGACGGTTTTATCATTGCGGTCGCAATGGTCGGATATACTTTCCAGCTGTATATGGATTTTTCGGGGACGATCGACGTAGCATTGGGAAGCGGGCAGATCTTCGGTGTGACGCTGCCGGAGAATTTCAGAAGACCGTTTTTCTCCAGAACTATTTCCGAGTTCTGGCAAAGGTGGCATATCACTCTCGGAGCGTGGCTCAAGGATTACATATTCTATCCGGTCTCGATGTCGAAGCGGGTCACAAAACTCAGCATGCTCGCTAAGAAGAAATACGGAAATCACGTTGCTTCACTGGTTGCAGGCAGCATCGCTCTCTTCTGTGTATGGATCGCCAACGGCATCTGGCACGGCGCCGGATGGAAGTATATCTTCTTCGGAATGTATCATTTTGCATTTATCCTGTGCGGAAACATTGTCCAGCCAACTGTGATCAAAACAGCTCAGAGACTGCACATTGACCGCAACTGCCTCTGGTATCGAATCATCCAGATCATCAGGACAGCTATCTTAGTATGCATCGGCGAACTCTTTTTCCGCGCGCACGGTCTGGCTGCGGGAATCAAGATGTTCAGGAAGATGTTCACTGATTTTACATTTGCTACACTTAGAGACGGTTCGATTTTCACATTCGGAATGGACCCGAAGGATTATATAGTCCTCGGCGCATTTGCTTTGTTCCTCCTGGTTATAGGCATCATTCAGGAAAAGGGAATAATCATCAGAGATGAAATCAATAAGAAGAATGTCGTATTCCGGCTGGCAGTGTATTATGTGTTCATTCTGATCATCGTTATTTTCGGCGCATACGGAGCGGATTATCTTCCGGTCAACCCGATCTATGCGGATTTCTAGGAGGTGTGTGATATGAAGAAATATACAAAACAGTTCATCACGGCGCTCCTGTTTATGATCGGGCTTGTCTGCATACTGCTGGCAGCATCATATGTTACTGTTCCTAAAAACAACGATCCGGATAGTGGAATAGAGCAAATAGACGCTAACGGGGTCTTAGGAGAAAAACCCGGCACGGTCGATGTTTTGTTCCTGGGTGACAGCGAAGCACACAGTACATTTGTTCCGCTCCGGATATGGAGTGATACAGGATATACTTCATATAACTGCGGAACAGGTGACCAGACCTTGGATTATTCATATACGTTGTTGAAAAGAGTAACCAAAAATCAGGACCTCAAAATCGTATTCCTGGAGGCAAATGCGATCTACAATCTGGAATCGAAAGAAATACTATATGCAAAGCTTTGTGACATGCTTCCGGTATTCCGCTATCATAACAGATGGAAAACGCTGAAGAGGGATGACTTTACTCAGAAGCCTGAGTATACATGGACAGATCCCGACAAAGGTTATCGATTCATTACGGATATAGTACCGTGCGAAGAGCCGGAATATCTGGATCAAGATTATACCGATGAAAAGGCGCGTATCAGACCGGTAAACCTTTATTATGTAAAAAGAATCAAAAAATTGTGTGACAAAAAAGATATAAAACTCGTGCTGATCAGTTCGCCGAGTACGTCATATTTTACTTATAAACGACATAACAGAACGACCGCATTGGCATCTGAGCTTGACTGTGAGTTCATTGATATGAATATGATGTCAGAGGAACTCGGGATCGACTGGAGCAAAGATACAAGGGACGAAGGCAGCCATCTTAATTACGCCGGAGCATGTAAGACCACAGACTGGTTGTCAGAGTATCTGACGCAAACAGGATTGCTGACCAACCACAAAGAAGATCCTGCCTATGCAAGCTGGAATGATGCGCTTGCAGTCTTTGAGGACATACTCGAAAAGTAGGCTGATACAAAGAAGCCGATATTCAGCATCAATAAAAAAGAAAAGGCTCGTTTCTGAGCCTTTTTAGGTTATTTGGTTTATAGCCATTTGTTCCTGCGAAACAGCCACAGCATGAGGGCGATGATCCCTACGCTGAGCGCTATGACGAAAGGATAGCTGTATATCCAGTTGAATTCAGGCATCATGAGGTTCATTCCATACCATCCGGCGATCAGAGAGAGCGGAAGGAATATGGAAGTAATAACGGTGAAGAACTTCATGAGGTTATTCTGCTCTATGCCGATATGGGCTTCATAGGACTGACGTATCTGGTCCAGGTACTCCTGCGTGCGGAGGCTGTGGTTAAGAAGCTTGTCATATTTGCTGTCGATGAACCCGTAGCTGTCATCGATCTTCATCAGGTCATCAGTCACCAGTTCCATCCTTTCAAAATAACGTCTTTTGCTCCAGCCGTCCTTGCGGAAATCGTGAAGGGTCGCAAAGTTCTCTTCGGTGACCCCCTTGCCGTCAAACAGGTTTTCCTCAAATGCAACGACCCGGTCGTCCAGATCGTCTATGACCGAAAGATCATATGTAGCGATCGCAAGTAAAGCCCCAAACAGTTCCCTTTCTTTCGGAACATCAACACCTTTCAGGATCTCAAGGATCTTTTTGTTTCTCGCCCAGAAATAGGTTTCAGAAGGCGTTGAATAGATCATGAACGCGGAGTTATCCATCCAGCGGGATGACAGCAGTATACCGCCGTCCGCGGTACTGACTACATAATCTTTGGAAGTTTTTACTCTTCTGACAGTGGTTTCATCGACATGCGCAAGCAATTTATCACGGCTTTCCTGAATGATCATCTTATTGTTCCTCCTTGTTATTGCCTGTTTGTATTCTATTTATAAAGGGTTTGTAATGTCAATTACTTTGGATATCAACAGGGGAAAATGACTCTGCAAGCAAAGACTTCCCACGGGAGCCTTTCTAATCATTTTCTAATGTTTTCCTAACCGCCTTTGAATGGTGTTTTCATTTTGACGTCTTATCATAAAACCATCAAAAGGGGGTCACAAACGGCCCGGCAAACTGTTAGAATAAACGAGGAGGCAGAAATGGAAAATTATCAGAAAGTAGAACAGCTCGTCAGCAAGGCGGGATGCACCTTTGAAGAAGCCAAGACAGCCCTGGAGGCATGCGGCTGGGACATGATAGATGCTGTCGTCAGTCTTGAAAGAGAGGGCAAGGTAAAAAGGGAAGAATCGGGAATGGCCGTGCAGTACGCGGAGGAACCTGTAGAAGTAGTTCCGGAAGTGTCGTCAGAGAAGATCGAAGGCAACTTCAGCAGCAAGGTCACATACAGCTATGGCGGTGAGGACAGCAGCCGGGAGAACGCCGGTAAAAAGGACGCTCCGAAGCGCGAGCACAAGCTGTGGAAGCGCATCAAGGGCATCATGATGAACAACAGGATGATCGTCTTCAAGAGCACCGGCCAGCAGATCGTGGATCTTCCGATCATAATTCCGGTCATAGCGCTCATAGCTTTCTTCTGGGCAACGCTGATCCTGGCGGTGATAGCTATGCTGTTCGGATGCCGCTTCCACTTTGAGGGCGAAGACCTCGGGAAGACAAATATCAACAGCACCATGGACAAGGCGACGGATTACGCCACGAAGGTCAAGAGCGACCTGACAAACAAGGCAAATGAAAGACAGAATACTGATAATTGAAGACGAAGAAAAGATAGCGCGCTTCATAGAACTTGAGCTCATTCACGAGGGCTACGAAGTCGGGAAATGCGCGGACGGCAGAACGGGGCTGGAAATGGCTGAAGGCGGAGACTTCAGCCTTGTTCTGCTTGATATAATGCTTCCGGAACTGAACGGGCTGGAAGTACTCAGGAGACTCAGAAGGAGTTCGGATGTGCCGGTTATAATGCTCACGGCCAGGGACGCGGTCATGGATAAGGTGGCCGGACTGGATCAGGGCGCTGACGACTACATAACCAAGCCTTTCGCCATTGAAGAACTCCTGGCGAGGATAAGGCTGGTGCTGCGCCGCAGGTCAGGCGGCGGACACGAAGCCGCCCCGGTGACCCCGGACGATCAGCTAAGCTGCGGTGAACTCACGCTGTCGGAGAGCCGTCACGAGGTGAAATACGCGGGCAACGAGATAGACCTCACCGGCAGGGAGTTCGACCTGCTCAACACCCTGCTTATCAATAAGAATATAGTGCTGTCCAGAGATCAGCTTCTGGGCAAGGTCTGGGGATATGATTACATGGGAGAGACCAATGTGGTCGATGTGTATGTCAGATATCTTCGCAGCAAGATCGACGAAGTGTACGGCATCAGCCTGATCCAGACAGTTCGTGGAGTGGGCTACGTTATCAGAGACGGGAATGAGCAATAGAAAAAGAAGAAGAGAAAGACCGGTCAGCACCGGTTCAATAGCGTTCAGAATAGGACTGAGTTCAGGTCTCAACCTGCTGCTCGTCTTTTTAGTGATCGATATCGTGCTGCTTTGTGTATTCCTGATACCGGTCCTTAAAGACAGCCCCGGAGCCGTGGAAGTCACCTTTGACAGTTACGATGCCTTCAGACAGTTCATCAGGGAGTGGAGGGTGGACATATTGCTGAGAGTGGAAGGCTTTATGGTGCTGCTCTGGGTGCTGTTTGAGACCCTCAAGGTCCGCGCGAGGCTGAGACCTCTTAAGGATCTCGCGGATGCCGCCCTGAAGATGGAAAACGCCATCGACATGCTGAGTCCCGCGGATGAAGATGAGAAGCTTGACACGGGATACGCCGAGCTCGCCGGCCTTGAGACAGCGATCAACAAGCTCATGACTCGAATGAGAGATTCATACAGACAGCAGGCGCGTTTCGTATCCGATGCCTCACACGAGCTCCGGACGCCGATATCCGTAATCAGGGGATACGCGGATATGCTCGACCGCTGGGGCAAGACCGATGAAAAGATCCTTGAGGAGTCCATCGAGGCCATCAAGGACGAGAGCGAGAGCATGCAGCACCTTGTAGAGCAGCTGCTCTTTCTGGCGCGTGGCGACAGCGGGCGGACACCTCTGAACATATCCGACTTCGATATGTCGGCCATGATGAAAGAGGTCTATGAAGAATCCGTCATGATAGACAAGGTCCACGAATACATCTTTGAGGACGGAGGAGAGATCCCGGCCCACGGAGACATATCACTTATCAAGCAGGCGGCAAGAATACTGATCGAGAACGCTTCCAAATACACTCCGGAAGGCGGAGAGATAAAGCTGAGGAGCCTGGTTTCGGACGGCCATCCGGCATTTTCTGTGCAGGACAGCGGTATCGGCATAAGCGAAAGTGACATACCGTATATCTTTGACCGATTTTACCGGGCGGACGATTCCCGCTCAAAGCAGACAGGCGGGAGCGGTCTTGGACTGGCCATCGCCAAGTGGATAGTTGAGCGCCACGGAGGCCGCTTTGAGGTGATCTCAAGAAAAGATATAGGAACAAGGATCACGGTCATTCTTCCGTAAGAACGGCTTTGTATGATATCATCTCACCATAAGGATCGCGATCCGGCATGAATGGAGGAACCGGCCATGTATCATGAGATAGAAGGACAGCTCAGCATAGAGCCTATAATATTTGATGAAGAGGAACTGATAGCGCGCGGGAAACATTACCCGTATTCCGAGATCGAGTCGCTGGAGATAACCAGCGCGCCCCTTTTCTCGTCATATGGCGTGCTGACTCTTCGGACTCAGGGCAGGGAAATACCGATCCCCTTTTACCGCTCCAGAAAAAGCAAGCTGGAGCTGGCGCTGAGAGAATTTGAAAAGATGCGCGAACCAAAAGAGCCCGCGCCTCCGGCAGTGCTCGATCCTTATGAGGAACTGAAAAAACTCAAGGAGCTGCTGGACCTGGGCATAGTCACTGAAGAAGAATTTGAAACAAAAAAGAAAAAACTGCTGGACCTTTAAGATCCGGCAGTTTTTTCTTTATGTTTTGTTATTAAAGAGGTTCCTTGATTACAGAACGTGCTTTCCGTACATAGCGTCCTGCTCTTTTCTGAGCTTGTAGATCAGAGTGTTCTTGTCGAGCTCTACCATGTCGTATGTGATCAGGTCGCCCTTCTTGCAGTCAACCTTCATAACAGCGTTCTTGTTGATCAGACCGAACGGTACATAACCCTTCTCTGTTGCTTCTGCCTCTGTGCAGATCGAACCGAGTGTTGTGTATCCGCCGATTCCGTCGAGGTTCTGGCCGGCCTTGAGGTCGATCTTAGCTCTTGTGATGCACTCTGCTACGAGTCCGTCCTTAGCTACGCATGTCTTCTCTCCGTCGATAACAGCCTTGGCAACTGTGAGCGGTGTCTCGAGGTTGCAGAGGTGATACGGTCTGTAGAGTGTCCAGAGCGGTCCAGGACCCATGCTGTGGTACTGCAGCTGATAAGCGATCTCAGCGTTGTCTGTGGAGACTGTTACGAATACTCCAGGAGCGATTCCGTTTACGTACTCAACTACGCCGTGCTTGTTGAGGATTCCGCCGTCTTTCTTCAGCTTGAAGATCTCGTTGAGCTGCTTAACGCCCTCTGTTCCAGGAGCTGTTGCAGGGCCGTGTCCGCCGATTACGTCAGGAACAAGACCTGTGTAGTTGCACATAGCAGTCATCTCTACCATTGTCTTTGTGCCGTCCTTGAAAGCGCAGAGCATTCTTGGGCTCATCTTGCGGCGTGTAGCCTCTTCGAGAACTGTGTCAGGGTTGCACTCATAGTCGAGCTTGTTGTTCTTGCCCTTGCCCATAACTTCTACGTTGAGGCCCATAGCCTTTGCGAAGCAGTAGAGCTCCATAACAGCGCCAGGCTCGTCTCCGGCAGAACCTGTGTAGATTACGCCGTGATCCTTTGCGAACTTGTCGAGGTAAGGTCCGATAACAACGTCTGTCTCAACGTTCAGCATTACAACGTGCTTGCCGTGCTCCATAGCGTCTGTAGCTACCTTTGCGCCAACATCAGGAACTCCTGTGCAGTCTACTACAGCGTGAACGCCTTCTACCTGTGCAACGAAATCTGCATTGGAGCAGGCAACGTATTTGTGAGCTGCGATTCCTGCGTTTGCTTCTTCGAGAGTGTTTGCAATTACGATATCCTCATCTGCGACCTCAGCATACTTGAATGCATGTACTGCGAGATCGATGTTGATATCAGAAACGATTGCCGGGGACATTCCCTTCATGATGACCATCTGTGTAACCATTCCGCGTCCCATCTGTCCGGCGCCAACGATACCAACCTTGATGATGTTGCCTTCTTTTTCTCTCTGCTCGAGTTTCCAGTTCATGTTAAGCATAATAGTAATCCTCCTTAATCGATCCTATGCTCTAATGTGGTTTTATGTTTTTCTGAGTGAATTGATATTGGTTTTAGAAGATCTGTACGACTGCCCCGTTTACAACGTCTTCTGCTGTGACGATTTCGCCGTCAAGCATGATGCATCCCGGGCGGTACGGTTCCGGATCCGCGCTGAACGCGAGTGTGCAGTGTCCCAGCGTAGCGAGTGTCTGTACTGCCTCGTCACCGACTGCGGTGATCGTATAAGTCTTTTCTCCGATCCTCATGGTGTCACCAGGGGCAGGTGCTTCCTTAAGCTCGCCCGGTGTGTGCAGGATCGCCAGCTCCGCGAGTTCGGCAGGTGCGTCATCGTTGAAAAGGATCACGAACTGCATCTCCATTTCAGGGCTGAGGAATTCCATCGCCATAGGACCGAGTCCGGTAACGGTAACGTCGTATTTCATTTTGGACCTCCTGTATTCTTCAGTAATAAGTTTTTTATCATCTGTATTATATGTTGCAAAAGAAAGAACTTCAACCATTTTGTTCTGAACATTTGATTAAGTGAAGGGCCTTACATTGTATTTTCGGACATATGCTTTTATGTCGAAAGCGTTGAGAAATTGTTAACTTACAATATTTGCGCAGAGTTGCTTTTGTTAACCTGATTCGGTATAATACACATGTGATTACAACAATTGTGTTTATTCTTTTGTAACATTTTGAAGATGGTGTTTTGTCATGAAAAAGATCGTAGACGATGAGCGGCTTATATACAAGGTGTGCAGTCTGTACTATCAGGATGATATGAACCAGCAGGAAGTGGGGGATTTTCTGGGTGTCTCAAGATCCTCTGTGCTGCGCATGCTGCAGAAAGGCAAAGAACTCGGGATAGTCACCATCGAGCTTCACAATCCGCGCTTTTATGATTACGGAGACATGGAGAAGAGGCTTGAAAGAGCGTACGGCTTAAAGGATGTGCTGATCGTAGAAAACAGCGTGCTGGATACCAGACAGGAAGCCGCTTCCTACATGTTCGGAAGCGCGTCGGACTATCTCTACGGTTTTTTTAAAGATGGTGACAGGATAGGCGTGGCGATGGGCAATACGCTGAACAACGTCGTGAGCACCAACAAGACCTATGATGGTAAAGATCTGATGTTTGTCGCGCTGGAGGGAAGCATCAGCCGCATAACAGTCGACGGTACGGATGTGCAGGGAAATGAGATCGCGAGAAAATTCGCGGACAAGTTCGGAGGCACATATACGCAGTTCCTTTCACCGGCGGTCTTTTCAGACCGGAAAGTCCTGGAGTTCTTCATGAAGGAGAAGGCGGTCAACTATATCCTGGATGAATTCAAGGATCTGAACGTGGTAGTCGTCGGAATAGGCGTTCCTGACAATACGGAACACACACTGGGTAAGGCCGGATACATGACGGCCGACGAACGCAGAACTCTCGTTGAGTACGGCGCCGTGGGAGACATGTGCCTGCAGTTCTATGATAAAGACGGGAATACGGACGAATTCTGTTTCTTCAATGATCGGGTGGCGGCGATGCGCCTGGAGGACATACGCAAGGTGCCGAGCAAGATCGGCATTGCCGGCAGGGAGAAGAAAGTTGAAGCCGTGGTCAGCGCTATCAGGGGCGGCTACATCAATATCCTGATAACGGACACCGAGTGCGCCCAGAAGATGATTGAACTGGCTGAACATAAAGAAGCGTAGGAAAAGCGATCAGAAAACGGCATAAAAAAGCGGGAGGCCCTGAATCCAGCCCTGAATCCGGGACGCCCGCCTTTTTTATATTATATTAAACCCTTATTACTGAGCTTTTGTGCCGAATACCTTGTAGTAATGCTCGAGGCAGTCATTCATTCCCTTCTGCAGGGCATTTCTTACCTTGAAGTAGTCGGATGCGTCCGCCTCTCCGAGGGACTTCATTGCCGCAAGGTAAAGGTCTGTGTAGATGTTGACCTTGCAGATGCCCTCTTTGGCGCAGCGGCTGAGGTTATCATCTCCGGAGCCGGAACCGCCGTGAAGGACGAGAGGAACGTTTGTCGCCTGACGGATAGCCGCGAGCGAGTTGAAGCTGATCTCAGGAATGGCCTTTGCCTTGTATACACCGTGAGCCGTTCCGATCGAGATAGCGAGGGAGTCGCAGCCGGACTGCTCAGCGAACGCCTTGGCCTCAGCAGCTGTAGTGTACATCGTCTCTGTGTCGTTCTCGTCGAAGTTGCTGGCTACGTGACCGATCTCAGCCTCTACGGTGACTCCGCGCGCGTGAGCGTACTCAACTACCTTGCGTGTCGTCTCGACGTTCTCCTCGAAGCTCTTCATGGAAGCGTCGATCATGACGGAAGTGAATCCGAGGTCGATGGCCTTCTTGCATGTTTCGAAGCTTTCACCGTGGTCAAGGTGCAGAACTACAGGAACGCTTGCCTCGGCGGCATATTTTCTGCCTACCACAGCGGCGTCCTCAAGACTGATGTTGTCGCCGAGGTGGCTCTCAGCGACACCTACGATCAGAGGGAGACCGAGCTTCTCGGCCAGACTGATATGGTTCTTGATGCTCTCCATGTCGAGCACGTTTGCTGAAGGAACGGCGTAATGCCCTTCCTGGGCCTTCTGGAAAATTACTTTCGAATTAACGAGCATTTCTGTTTCCTCCTTATCTCTTACTCGCCCATGATCACGACTCTGCACTTCCTAGGACGTTCTCTTGTCCTGTCGAAGTCCACGAAATATACATATCCTGTCGTTCCGACCGCGAGCCTGCCGCCTTCGACTTCAAGCGTAGCGCTGTTGCCGAGAAGTGTAGCCTTCATGTGTGCGTCGCAGTTGAGAAGAGCCGTCTTGTCGCCGCCCGGCAGATACGCTTCGGCATCAGGCCATGAAGCAACGTCAGCATAGTGTTCCGGACCCGGATACATATACGGGCCTGCCGGTGGGATCTCTGTCTGGTCAGGAATGATCTTGGCCAGCGCAGCGTTCAGGTCTACCTGCAGGAATTCCGTGCCGTCTTCTGTAGTGTCGTGTACGAACTCCTCAAAGAAAACGGAGCAGGTTGTGTGTGGGGAGATGATAGTTACGATCCCGCTCTGGATGCCGCTCTTTGCGATGGCTTCCTTTACCTGAGGCGTGATGTTGATAAAAGTAGGTGTGGTTCCGTGCGATCTCAGATCGATCTGCTCTTTGTAGATTTTCATTTGCTTACCTGTCCTTTTCTGCTCTCAGAATTATCTTCTATTTATATATACTATTTGGTTCTTTCTTTGTATGCTTTCACGATCGCTTCTGCCATTTCCTGTACGCGGACGGCCGGAGACGGAGCGTTCAGTATGCCGGATGTGGCGCCTGTTCCGTCAGCGCCGAGCCTTACGACGTTGTAGCAGTCATCGGCTGTAACGACGCCGGAGGCGATCATGACCAGCACGTTCGGGTTTACCTTATTGAGAGCTGCTACTGTTTCCGTTACGTAGGAGTCGTCAGCGGTCTTGCCTGTGCCGATCAGGTCGGTAGGCTCTGCCAGGACGATGTCAGGATCGAGGCATGCTACTGCAGCGGCTTCCATGGTGCTGTCAGCGCATACGACAGTGATCATATCGAGCTCCTTAGCGCGCTTTACGCAGGCGGAAAGATCAGCGACTGTCTTAGGGTTTTCTGCGTGATTGAGAAATACAGCGTCAGCTCCGGCTTCCTTAAGTGATTCCGGAAGGACATGACCCATGCCGCGGCCCGGTGTCAGCGGGTCGAGAGACTGAGCGCAGACGACCACGTGGCTGGTATTCTCTTTGATAAGACGGATGTCGGCGTATGGACATGTGAAGAAGATCTGGAGTCCTGTCTCAGCAGCTGTCTTGTCTGCCGCGAGAGCGAGCTCGAGGCTCTTCTGTCCATAGAGATAAGATTTAGGATTTACGATCAGGAATGGTCTTTCTGCTTTTGCCATGATATGTTCCTCTCTTTCCTTTTATATACCTTATGCAAAAAACACGCTGTAGTTCCATTTTTCGAGTCCATCATAATCGATATTTAAACAATTGTCAAGAACATTTGCGTAGATATTATAAAAATTCTTTTCCTTATTTATATAGCCGCAGACGTCAAAGCCGTTGATAATAGATGTATATGCATAAATATCGGCATATTACGGAAACATAGAAACAAAAGACTCAAACGTAAAGTTAACAATGTGCAATTAAATCATTTGCTCAGAACATAATGCTTGATATCTTGATTTATAGAGTTTAAAATGGTTACAACGAAAATGGGATAATCTGTTTGTACGGGAGGATATACCAGGAGGATATATAATGAAACTCAGCGGAATATCCGTTCTGCTTCTGGCTTTACTCATACTGCTTATATTACAGTCCATCGGCGGAGTCCTTCAGATCCAGGACTACAGAAAAGCGGTGCGCAGGATGCATCAGCTCGGAAACGTCGGTCTGGGACAGAAGCGCGGAAAACTTCTGGACGGACATGTTGCCATAATCGCATGTGACAATGAAGGCATAATCACAGGCGCTGAGGTAATGGACGGGATTGGTGTACTGTCCCGCTTCCATAAAAAAGAGTCTCTTATAGGGGAACCTCTTGTAGGCAACAGCATCTATACATTCCTTGACATCGCGGCAGGACTCGACAAAAAAGAATGGAAGAGACTGCAGGGATACTTCAGAGCTTTCGAAGCGCTTGAGGTCAGGCTCACTGACAGGGAGCTGACAAGGGAGCAGGAAGCTTATATGGAAACGAAGAGAGGCAAAAAGGGAAAGAAGCTCAGATAAATTAATTCGTTATGCATCACCGGAGCGCGGCAACCGGGGCTCACACTGCCGAAGGCCGGTGTTACATATAAGTACGTTGGATCCATATGTGCTATTAGCTATTATATGGAGACAGAGCTAAATCGAATGGAGGATTTTATGGAATTTATTAGCAAACTGGCAGAAGGCTTTATGTCACTGTTCACTGCCGGCGGCGAGACCTTCATGGGTTGGGTATCGGGCATCATCCCTATGGTTGTCTGCCTGATGACATTCGTCAACTCGATCATCAAGCTTGTCGGAACTGAAAAGGTAGAAGCCTTTGCTAAGAGAATCACCAGATTCGCAGTCCTCAGGTATACGCTGCTCCCGCTCATGGCAGTATTCTTCCTCGGAAACCCGATGTGCTACACATTCGGACGTTTCGTAGAGGAGAAGTATAAACCTGCTTACTATGATGCGACAGTAAGTTTCGTACACCCGATCACAGGACTCTTCCCGCACGCCAATGCCGGCGAGCTGTTTGTATACCTCGGCATCGCTGAAGGTCTGCAGAGAGCCGGACTCAGTGTTGGCGGACTCGCTGTTCGTTATTTCATCGTAGGTCTCATAGTCATTCTTATCAGGGGTCTTCTCACTGAAAGGATCTATGCGTTCATGACAAGGAACAATTAGTGAGGGGAGGAAAAGACATGTATAAGACTATTAAGATCAATGCTGGAGACGGCGGCTGGGGCGGCCCTCTCACAGTAACACCGACTGAAAAATGCCACACTGTACTCAGCGTTACAGGCGGCGGAATCCACCCGGTAGCTCAGGCTCTCGCCGATCTTTCCGGCGGCGTAGCTGTAGACGGATGGAAGACAACTCTCCCTGATGACGAGATCATGATTGCAGTTGTTGACTGCGGCGGAACAGCAAGATGCGGCGTCTATCCTAAGAAGGGTATCTTTACAGTAAACCTGATGCCTGTAGGACAGTCCGGCCCTCTCGCCCAGTTCATCACACCGGAGATCTATTGCTCCGCTGTAAAGGAAAAGGACATCGAGGTTCTCGGAGATGCTGCTGAGGCAGCACCTGCACCTGCAGCTGCAGCAGCCGCTGCGGCAGAAGCAGCTGACAAGGGACCTAAGACAAAAGCTGAGGCTAAGGCTGAGATCGCTGCTGCCAACGAAGGCAAGAAGCAGGGATTCGTAGTCCGCCTCGGTAAGGGCGTAGGTTACGTAGTAGGCCAGTTCTTCCAGGCCGGCCGTGAGACCATCGAGATGGTCATCAAGAACATTCTCCCGTTCATGGCGTTCACAAGTACTATCCTTGGTATCATTAGCGCCAGCGGACTCGGTAACGTTATCGCTAACACGATCGCACCTCTTGCCGGAACACTTCCTGGCATGCTGGTAATCTGCTTCATCTGCTCGCTGCCATTCCTGTCGCCGATCCTCGGCCCTGGAGCTGTAATCGCGCAGATCGTAGGCGTGCTCATGGGTGAGCAGTTCGCAGTAGGAGCTATCCCTGCGGCTTACGCACTTCCGGCTCTGTTCGCTATCGACGGACAGGTAGGATGCGACTTCGTACCGGTAGGTCTGTCCCTCGGAGAGGCTGAGCCAGAGACCATCGAGTATGGTGTTCCGGCAGTTCTGTTCTCCCGTATCGTAACAGGCCCTGTATCAGTTCTGATTGCTTTCGCGTTCAGTATTGGACTTTTCTAAAACAGATGTTAAAATGAGTGCAGAGGAATGCTTCTTGTTATGACAGTCAGGCCCCGGCTTGATCATAATAAGAAGATCTGCACATGATCCTTCTCAAGAGGATCAGACCATTTTGGTCAAAGAACCGCTGTTAGGCGGAAACCCGATGATTCAGTCTGCGCAGTCGGATGAACGTATCCGGCCGCGCAGGCCAGAGAATCAAAGATATTCAGGCTGTTAAGCAACACGATTATCAAGGAGAAGAACATTATGGTATCAAAAAACATCGTTATTCAGGACCCACTGGGCATGCACATGCGTCCGGCCAGCCGTCTTGCCAAAATGGCAGCAGGCTATGATAGCAGTGTAAAAGTTAATTTCAATGGAAAATCTTTCGACTGCAAGAGCGTCATGCTGCTCATGACCGCTTGCATTAAATACAATTCGGAGATCGAACTTGTTTGCGATGGTCCGGATGAAGAAAAAGCGCTTGCTGAACTCTCTGAATTCATTGAGTCCGGCATGGGTGAATAAATAAGAGACGAAATTATAGTGCTCCCCTGCGTTTTTGCGGGGGAGCCTTTAATAACAGACGCCTTATGGCCCCCGCATTTAAAAAGAGGAAGGCGGCGGGTCACGTATTTGAGCGTCGGCAAAGGGCGTTTTTCCGGCCGGCGGTCTCCGGAGCTGAAGCTCCGGCGTCTGATAAAGAAGTTGCCCGCTCCGATCAAGCGGGCTTGTTGGGGCTTTGCTCCTGATTGAACGGAGGACAGAAAATGTATAAAGGAATAGCCGCGTCACGCGGGATCGGAATCGGCAGCATCTGCCGCATCGTCGAGCAGGATCTTTCTTTTGAGGCAAAACTGATCTCGGATACAGCTGCAGAGAAGGACCGTTTTCAGAAAGCCATAGACGACTTTGTTGAGGAAACATTCGCGATGGCAGAAGACGTAAGAAAGAATATCGGACCTCAGGAAGCCGACATACTTATGGGCCATGCCATCATGATACAGGACCCCGCGATGTCGGGAGAAATGTTTAACATGATAGATGCCGGACAGTGCGCCGAAGCGGCTCTTACGGCTGTCTGCGACATGTTCCACGGTATGTTCTCCGCAATGGATGATGAGATGATGCGTCAGAGAGCGTCGGATATCGCGGACGTCAAGGTGTGCATCCTCAAGAAGCTGCTGGGCATACAGGACATCGAGATCAGCAAGCTGCCTGCGGGCACGGTGCTCGTATGTAAAGATCTTACGCCGTCGATGACATCCCAGATAGTAAAAGAGAACGTTGTCGGCATCATAACGGAGATCGGAGGCGTCACATCCCACTCTGCCATCCTGGCGAGAGCGCTTGAGATCCCGGCGGTACTTTCCGTACCGGGCATCGTTGATCTGGTAGAGGATAAGGATACCGCCATCGTTGACGGTACAGCCGGTGATGTATTCATCAATCCGGAAGGCGATGTTCTTTCGAAATACATCATCAAGCGTGAGGAGTTCATAAAGAAGCAGGCGGAGCTCAGGAAGTTCATCGGTAAGGAAACGCTTACTGCCGACGGCGACAAGCTTGAGATCTACTGCAACATCGGTACCCCTAAGGACGCGAAGAAAGCGATGGAGTGCGACGGAGAAGGCGTAGGCCTCTTCCGTACCGAGTTCCTGTTCATGGATAATACACATCTTCCTACGGAGGACGAGCAGTTTGAGGCATATAAAGAGGCTCTCCAGACCATGGAGGGAAAGAACGTCATCATCCGCACACTCGATATAGGCGGAGACAAGGACATCCCTTACATGGACTTCGAGAAAGAGGACAACCCGTTCCTCGGTTTCAGAGCTGTCAGATACTGCCTCGCCAACCCTGACATGTATAAGACGCAGCTGCGCGCCATCGTAAGAGCCAGCGCGTTCGGCTCGGCTAAGATCATGGTGCCTCTGGTAACAAATGTCGAGGAAGTCAGAAAAGTCAAGAAACTGGTCGAAGAGATCAAGGCGGATCTCCGTAAGGAAGGCATAGCGTTCGACGAGGGCATCGAAGTAGGATGCATGATGGAGACAGCGGCGTCTACAATGATCGCGGATCTCCTCGCGAAAGAGGCTGACTTCTTCTCGATCGGAACGAATGACCTTACGGGCTACACGATGGGCGTAGACAGAGGAAATGCCAAGGTCGCGTATCTCTACTCCGCGTTCGAGCCTGCGGTACTCCGTTCGATCAAGAGGATCATTGAGTGCGGTAAGGCAGAAGGAATACCTGTCGGAATGTGCGGAGAAGCTGCCGCGGATCCTCTCATGATCCCGCTGCTGATGTCGTTCGGTCTTGATGAGTACAGCGTAAACCCTGTTCTCGTTCTCACGGCCCGCTGCATCATTTCAAAGTGGACAAAGGCTGAGGCGGACGCTCTCGCAGAGAAGGTCCTGGCAATGAGCACACAGGAAGAGATCGTAGCTGCGCTCAAGGCAGCTGCCAAAGAATAACGGCATAAGGAGACGGTCATGACAAAAGACGAAAAGAAAGAACTTATGAAACTTGCCTGCAAGGTGAGGATGGGCATAATCGAAGGCACCCATGCCGCCAAGTCAGGTCATCCGGGCGGAAGCCTTTCCGCCGCGGATGTGTATACATATCTGTATTTCAGGGAAATGAATATCGACCCTGAAAACCCTAAAGATCCGGACAGAGACAGATTCGTTCTGTCGAAGGGTCATACCGCGCCGGGTCTATATTCGGTGCTGGCCAACAGGGGATTCTTCCCTGTTGAAGAACTGCTGACACTGAGACACATCGGAAGCCGCCTGCAGGGACACCCTAACATGAATGAGACTCCGGGAGTGGACATGTCCACCGGATCTCTCGGTCAGGGCGTATCCGCCGCTGCCGGCATGGCGCTCGGCGCAAAAAAGCAGGGCAAGGACCTGAGAGTGTACACACTGCTCGGAGACGGCGAGATCGAAGAAGGCCAGGTATGGGAGGCGATGATGTTCGCTCATCATTACGGCCTGGACAATCTCTGCGTGATCGTTGACAACAACGATCTTCAGATCGACGGCAGGATCGCGGACGTTATCGACCCGTATCCTATCCCTGACAAGTTCAAGGCGTTCGGCCTCAACGTAGTGGAGATCGACGGCCATGATTTCGATCAGATAGAGGACGCTTTCAATAAGGCCGGAGCAACAAAGGGCGTTCCGACCGCTATAATCATGAAGACTCTCAAGGGCAAGGGCGTAAGCTTCATGGAAGACCAGGCCGGATGGCACGGCAAGGCTCCGAACGATGAGCAGTACGAACAGGCCATGGGAGAACTCAGGAAGCAGCTCGAAGAAGTGGAGGCGATGTAATATGGCAGATGTAAAGAAGATCGCGACAAGAGAAAGCTACGGCAACGCGCTCGTAGAACTCGGAAAAGAACACGATAATGTGGTCGTTCTTGACGCTGACCTCGCAGGAGCCACCAAGACGAGCACATTCAAGAAGGAATTCCCTGACAGACATTTTGACTGCGGTATTGCAGAGGGCAACATGATGGCCGTCGCGGCAGGACTTGCGTCCATGGGACTGGTACCTTTCGCTTCGACATTCGCCATGTTTGCCGCGGGCAGAGCTTTTGAGCAGGTCCGCAACTCCATCGGATATCCTCATCTGAACGTCAAGATCGGCGCGACTCACGGCGGTATATCCGTAGGTGAAGACGGCGCGTCCCACCAGTGCTGCGAGGATTTCGCTCTGATGCGCAGCATCCCGGGCATGACTGTCATCTGCCCTTCGGACGATGTTGAAGCGCGCGCCGCGGTAAGAGCCGCGTACGACTTTGAAGGTCCGGTATATCTGAGATTCGGACGTTCCGGCGTACCTGTGTTCCATGATGAGGACAGCTTCAAGTTTGAGATCGGCAAGGGAGAGGTCCTTCAGGACGGCAACGACGTGGCCATAATCGCGACAGGCCTGATGGTATGTGAAGCCATGAAGGCGGGCGAAGAACTGAAAGCAGAGGGCATCAACGCCAGAGTCATCAATATGGCTACCATCAAGCCGCTTGACGAGGATCTGGTACTCAAGGCTGCAAAGGAATGCGGAAAGATCGTCACATGTGAAGAACACTCCATCATCGGAGGACTCGGTGAAGCGGTGAGCGCTGTTCTCGCAGAGAAACTGCCGACTCCGGTACGCCGTATAGGAGTAAACGATGAGTTCGGACATTCGGGTCCTGCGGCAGATCTGCTCAAGGATTTCGGACTTTCGGCAGAGAATATAGTTAAGACCGTAAAGGAATGGAAGTAGCGCTTTGCGCATGGAGGAATAAGCAATGAGATTTTTCATCGATACAGCTAAGGTCGAGGATATCAAAGCAGCCAATGACATGGGTATCATCTGCGGCGTGACGACAAATCCGTCGCTGATCGCCAAGGAAGGCAGAGACTTCAATGAAGTCATCAAGGAGATCACTGAGATAGTAGACGGCCCTATCAGCGGAGAGGTCAAGGCAACGACGACAGACGCTGAGGGAATGATCAGGGAAGGCCGCGAGATAGCTGCCATCCATCCGAACATGGTAGTCAAGATCCCTATGACAGCAGAGGGACTGAAGGCAGTCAAGGCGCTGTCCGCGGAGGGCATCAAGACGAATGTGACACTGATCTTCACAGCCAACCAGGCGCTCCTGGCAGCAAGAGCAGGCGCTACATATGTATCGCCTTTCCTCGGAAGACTCGATGACATCTCGGTCAGAGGCACGGACCTTATCAGAGAGATTGCGGACATCTTTGCCGTAGCCGGCATCGAGACAGAGATCATCTGCGCAAGCGTCAGAAATCCGATGCATGTCACGGACTGCGCTCTTGCGGGCGGAGACATCGCGACGGTACCGTTCGGCGTACTGATGAAGATGATCGATCATCCGCTGACCGATATCGGAATCGAGAAATTCAAAAAAGACTATATAGCGGTATTCGGAGAATAAAGAGAATAAAAGAAAGGCTTCCGGCCACGGCCGGAAGCCTCTTTTTCTTTGTACGGTTTCTATTTATAAAGGTGCGGCATCAGCTTAGGAGCTTCTTCATCGAGTATGTAATACGCGAACTCACCGACCTCTTTCTCCGTTTCCAGCAGGGCCATGTACATCTGGCTCCCCATGGCCGCGTAGAAGACAGCAGGCATGCGCTGGCACATCGTGATCCTGTCCCCATAGCGAGCCAGTATCTCATCGTGCCCATGGACGTGGTCGAACCTGTCCTTGGCGCCCACGAAGACACAATAGCGATCCGGACCGTTATTTGCGTCAGCGTCAGACTTGCCGCATACCATGTCCGCCCATATCCTGTAGACATCCGTGGAATGCGAGAAATTCATCATATCAGGGATGAATCCGCCCGCCGGACGCATGTTGACTTCAAGCCCCAGGAATTCCCCGGCCTCAGCAAGGCCTTTGCGGGCCTCCGTGAGCTTAAAGAACTCGAAATGCACAAAACGGCTCTTGACCTTGAAGCCCTTCAGGGCTCTGCGGCCGTAATCGCGGAGCTGATCCGGAACTTCGGGAACAACGTATATGATAGCTTCCGTGTCGTCGTTGACGGAATCGGCCACATTGACACAGGTGAAGGATGATTCGAAGACGGGATCTCCGTTCTCATCGCATATGGCGTCATACGTGTATATGTCTCCGGAAATGTATTCTTCCATCACATAATCCAGGCCGTCAACCGCCTCAAAAAAGGACTTCAGTTCTTCCTCGTTATCTATCTTGAAAGTCGAGCTCGCGCCGACACCGACGTTCGGCTTCGCGAAGACCGGATATCCGCCGACCTCTTCGATGAATTTCAGAGCGGCTTCCATGGTGGAAACTTTGTGCTGGCGCGCGGAAGGAATGCCTGCGGCCCGGTAAACAGGCTTCATGGCAGCCTTGCTCTTCCAGAGAGCGAGCTCATCAGGCTGAACTCCCGTTGTGACATTGAAATCCTGCCTGAGCCTTGCGTCAAGCTCCAGCCAGTACTCGTTGTTGGATTCTATCCAGTCTATGCGCCCGTACTTGAAAGCAAAGAAAGCGGCGGCGCGGTACACCGAGTCATAGTTCTCCATGGAATCGACTTTGTAATACTCGGTAAGAGAGTTCTTGAGCGAATCGCTGAGCGAATCATAAGAGGCGTCGCCGATGCCGAGCACATTGACTCCGTTAGCGTTGAGCCTGTCGCAGAAGTTTACGAAATTTTCCGGGAAGTTAGGTGAGATAAAAATGAAATTCATGCGTAACCTCTGGTTCTTTCAATACCCGTGGTATTTTATCCACAAAAACCGTGCTTCATGTTCCTTTTGATAATACCATATTTTTCCTCAGTTATTTGAGAGGATATCCACATTTCTTACGCTGAATCCTATATAATTAATTGTTAGCAAATGTGAAGATAGTACTGCCGATCGGAGAGCGACATGGGACTCACAGGACTCGCGTTAAAGATAGCGGCGCCGGCGCCTAAGATAGAGGAATTTTCCAGTTACCTCTTTATAGGACCGCATCCGGATGACATAGAGATAGGCGGCGGCGCGACCGCAGCCAAACTCGCGGCAGCGGGAAAGAAGGTCACTTTCCTGATACTGACTGACGGAAGATACGGCGACGGCTTTTCAGGGGGAATAAAGGGAGACGATCTTGTCGAACTCAGAAAGCAGGAGTCGATCCGTTCGGCCGGCATCCTGGGTGCGACTGACGTACGTTTTCTGGACCTCTCTGACGGAGGGTTCTACGACTACGAGGACATGCTTAAAGGCATCGCGAAAGCTGTTGGCGAGATAAAGCCCGATCTGATCTTTGCTCCCGACCCGGACACCGGGCAGGAGTGTCATATAGACCACCTTAATACGGGCCGCGCCGCTTCGCGCATCGCATACTTTGCGCCGTATCCGGGCATCATGGAAAAATACGGCGCCGGATCTGCGGATGTGAAAGGCATCGCTTTCTACATGACGGCAAAGGCCAACCGCTTCGTCAGGGTCACGAAGGAACAGTTTGAACTTCAGAATGAAGCGCTGTTCGGATGCCACACAAGCCAGTTCCCGGAGGGCAGCGACGAGGCAAAACAGCTCGCGCTGTACCTGAAGCTGCGTTCGGCGGACTTCGGACTCCGCAAGTTCTGCTCTCACGCAGAAGGCTTCCGCGTGCTTGGACAGACACACATGCACTGTCTGCCCGAAAACGCCTGAAACGCGATGGTAATATAACAAAGGAGTGATCCTGATGGCAGACGGCAAATGGGTAATGACTGAAGAAGACGCGAAGAGAGTCGACCTCAGTTTCAGCGGTGCAGACCGGCCGGGTCTTAAGGAACTTCCGAACTACGGACAGCATAAGGCGATCGATGACCGCGGCGGGAACGCGGCAGTAAAATGCGCGTTCTGCGGGTCGGAAGATCTGCAGTCCGGCTTCGGCGGCTGCGGAGAAGGCTTCGGATACAGATCTTATAAGTGCAGGTCATGCGGGGGCACGACCGACTTCGTATATAAAGACGACACAGGCAAATACTTCAAGTGAAGAAAGACCGGTCAGCTGATGAATCGCCGTGCATGGACGGAGAAAGAAAATGAATAACAGAGCATTCAGTGAAAACAAAAAGCATCTCGCGTTCGGCATGATGAGACTGCCGATGAAGGACGGAAAGATCGATAATGAGCAGGTCTGCGAAATGGTCGACACATTCCTTGAGAGCGGATTCAACTACTTTGATACCGCCCACGGCTATCACGACGGACTGAGCGAAGTCGCGGTAAAGGAGTGTCTTACTTCAAGGCATGAGCGCGGCGAGTACGTCCTGACTGACAAGCTTACGGACGCGTATTTCAAGACAGAAGAGGATATCAGGCCATTGATAGACTCGCAGCTCGAGGCATGCGGAGTCGAATATTTCGACTTTCTGCTGATGCACGCTCAGAACGCCAAGAACTTCGAGTTCTTCAAACAGTGCCGCGCTTATGAGACCGCCTTCGATCTGAAGGCAGAGGGCAAGGTCCGTCACGTCGGACTGTCGTTCCATGATAAAGCAGAGGTCCTTGACCGCATACTCACGGAGTATCCGGAAGTCGAGATCGTTCAGATACAGTTCAACTACCTCGACTACGAGAACGTATCCATAGAGAGCCGCAAGGTGTACGAAGTCTGCCGCAAGCACGGCAAGCCTGTACTTGTCATGGAGCCGGTCAGGGGCGGAAACCTTGTGAATCTGCCTGAAGAAGCGCAGAAGACGCTGGATGATCTGAGAGCTGAGACAGGTTCTGACTGCAGCAACGCGGGCTATGCCCTCAGGTTTGCCGCGGGATTCGACGGGATCGAGATGGTGCTGTCCGGAATGAGCAATATGGAGCAGATGAAAGACAATATCTGTACTTTCAGCTGCAATGACGGAGACTTTGCTCCTCTCAGCGAAAAGGAACTTGAAGCGATCGATAAGGTGGTGGCTGTTTTCGGCTCGATGGGAGCGATACCTTGCACGGGATGCAGATACTGCGTAGAGGAGAACCATTGCCCTATGGAGATCAGGATACCGAATCTGTTCTCGGCATATAACAGTAAGGTCCTGTTCGGCAAGGTCGATCCTTGGGCATCATTTGAGAAAATCACAAATGAAAGCGGAAAACCGAGCGACTGCATAGAATGCGGAATGTGCGAGGAAGTATGTCCGCAGCACCTGGAGATACGCGGACTTCTGAAGAAAGTAAGCGAACTGTTCGAGTAGATTCCGTAAACACTCAAAGTCTTCAAACTGTTGACAAATCGGGGCTGAATGTGTGATATTTAACACAGTTAATAAGGGAGTAGCTTGCGCAGCGATGCGTGACATATTTCGTCAGTACGGGAAGAATTCCCCGGGGTATGTTCGAAGTAGCGAGACTTTTACTGTGGTTTTTCGGTGAAAGTCTCTTTATTTATAGATATGAGAGAAAGGGCGGTATATCAATAAATGGATGCAACTAATATAATCTCTCTGTTCGGAGGAGTCGCGATGTTCCTCTTCGGAATGTCGGTCATGGGAGACTCGCTCAAAAAAGTTGCGGGAAGCAAGATGGAGATGATCCTGTATAAGCTGGCAGGAAATCCGATAAAGGGAATACTTCTCGGTACCGGAGTAACTGCGGCGATACAGTCATCATCTGCCACATCGGTAATGGTAGTCGGCTTCGTAAACTCCGGCATGATGCAGGTAAAACAGGCCATAGGCATAGTGCTGGGAGCCATACTCGGCACCAGCATCACCGGCTGGATCCTCTGTCTCAACAGTTTAGGAGGCTCGGGTGCAGGCGTCGCTTCGATTTTCAGTACGGAGATACTCACAGGCGTAGTAGCTCTTATCGGTATACTCCTGTGGATGTTCGCCAAGAAGACATCACACAAGAACATAGGCGGTATCATGCTGGGCTTTGCCGTCCTCATGTACGGCATGAGCATGATGTCGGGGGCCATCGTTCCGCTCAGATCGGATCCGAAGTTCATCGACATGATGACAAGCTTCACGAACCCTATACTGGGAGTGCTCATCGGCGTGCTGGTGACCGCGGTCATCCAGAGCGCGAGCGCTGCCGTCGGTATTCTCCAGGCTCTTGCCGTCACGGGCGCGGTCGAGTTCGACATGGCCTTCCCTATTCTGATGGGTATCGGCATCGGAGCCTCGGTGCCTGTCATGCTCAGCGCTCTCGGAGCCAGCACTAACGGCAAGCGCACCGCGTTTGTATATCTGATCATAGACGTGCTCGGCGCTATACTGGTCGGAGGGATATTCTATATAATCAACGCCGTTGTCCATTTTGACTTCATGCAGATGGAGATGAGCATGGTCACTGTGGCGCTCACGAATACACTCTACAGGCTGGCGGTAGTAATAATACTCTCGCCGTGCATAGGACTTCTCGAAAAACTGGTCGTTGCCCTCTTCCCTGAGAGCGAAGAAGCTCTGGCCGAGAAAGCCGACATGGACAAACTCGAGCCGAGATTCCTCGACCACCCTACGCTCGCGCTTGCGCAGAGCAAGGAAGTCATCGATTCGATGGCTGTCAAGACGCTGGACAGCGTGGAGAGCGCTGTCGCGGTCAGAAGAGAGTACAGCAAGGAGGGCGTCAAGAAGGTGGACGACCTGGAGGGCCTGCTGGACCGCTACGAGGACAAGCTCGGAAGCTATCTCTTCAAACTCACTGTATCCGATCTTGATGAAGAACACTCTAAGGAAGTCAGCAAGAATCTGAGAGTTCTTTCGGACTTCGAAAGAATTTCGGACCACGCGAGGAATGTAGGAGAGGCCGTCGAGGAGATACACGAGAAAAAGATCGAATTCACTGCTGCGGCGCTCAAAGAGCTGCAGGTCCTGGAAGACGCGATAATGGATATATCACAGCTTACCCTTGTTGCTTTTGTGAACGATAATTACGAAAAGGCTCTGCTCGTGGATCCGCTGGAAGAGGTCATCGACGATCTGTGCGATGAGATAAAGGCCAGACATGTCGAAAGAATAAGCCGTCAGGAATGCGTCTATGAGCACGGATTCGTTTTCAACGATCTGATCACGGACTACGAGCGTATAGCCGACCACTGCAGCAATATAGCCGTGGACGTTCTGGAGTCTGTCACTAAGGTCGGAGGCCTTCATGCATATCATCTGCAGGCGGATTTCAGACAGGACGAATTCTTCAGAACGCATTTTGCGGAGTATAAGGAGAAATACTCGATCTAAAACAGGATGCACTCAGTTACAAATATACAAAAGTACTCTATACATGACGGCGACGGTATAAGGACGACAGTGTTCTTCAAGGGCTGCCATCTGAGATGTCAATGGTGTCATAATCCGGAGACACAGAGTTTTGATAAGGAACTCCAGGTGGATATCCCGAAGTGCACGGGCTGCGGCAGATGCGCGGCGGTATGTCCTGAAGGCGCCGTCAGTATATCTTTAGAGGGAAAGTCCCTGACCGATCGTGAGAAATGCGTGGTATGCGGCAGATGCGAACCGGCATGCCCCGGTAATTACCGGACTGTGGTAGGCCGTGACTACACAGTCGATGAGCTCGTGAAGATATGCATGCAGGATCTTATGTTCTATGAGGAGTCAGGCGGCGGCGTCACTCTTTCCGGCGGCGAAGTAATGGCTATGGACAGCGGCTACATAAAGGAACTCGTCAGAAAACTGCACAGGGAGGGTGTGAACATCGCCATAGACACCTGCGGCCAGGCGCCGTACAGTAACTATGAGGCAATAATGCCGTACGTCGATACATGGCTTTATGACATAAAGGTCATGGATGATGAAAAACACCGTGAGTACATGGGAATGAGCAACGCTCTCATACTCGATAACCTTAAGCGGCTTGCTGCGGCAGGCTCAAGGATATACATCCGTATACCTGTGGTGAAAGAGGTCAACGGCGACCCTGAGTCGATGGAGGCTGTTATCAGGTTCCTGAAAGACAACGATATACGGCCATTGCAGGTGAACCTGCTGCCGTATCACAGCACGGGCTCTCACAAATACGGGAAACTCGGGATGGCATATCCCGGAGAGGCGCTCACGGCGCCGGCGGACGAAGAGATGCAGAACTTCGTCAGACAATGGGAAGATGCCGGGTACGGCAATGTAAAAATAGGAGGATAACACCCATGGAAGAACGCGGAATGAACGCAAGAATAAGAGCTCTTCGCAAAGTCAGCATGGAGACGCAGCCGCATATCGATCTCGAAAGAGCAAAAATCGAGACAGAAGTGTACAAGCAGTGGGAAGGCAAGGTTTCCCTGCCCGTACTCAGAGCTATGGTGCTGAAGGAGTATTTTTCAAAAAAGACTCTTTATCTTGGCGAGGGGGAACTCATCGTAGGCGAAAAGGGCAAAGACCCGCAGTCCTCGCCGACCTTCCCTGAACTCACCTGCCACACTCTCGATGATATGCACATCATGAACGACCGCGCTGTCGTCAACTATACGGTGACAGAGCAGGACCTCAAAGACCAGGAAGAGATCATCATTCCTTTCTGGAGAGGCAAGTCCATGAGAGACAAGATCCTCGCCGGCATGACCGAAGAATGGATGGAATGCTACGCGGCGGGAATGTTTACAGAGTTCATGGAGCAGAGGGGACCGGGACATACATGCGGCGGCAAGAACGTGTTCACCAAAGGATACGCGGAATTCAAGACGGAGATCCACAAGGCGATAAAAGATCTGGATTTCATGAACGATCCCGAGGCGGTCGAAAAGAAGGACGAACTCGAGGCCATGCTGATCGACTGCGATGCTGTCATGATACTCGGCAAGAGATATCAGGAACTGCTTGAAGAAGAAGCAAAGAAGTGCGAAGACCCTGTACGCAGGGCTGAACTTGAGCAGATGGCTGCCAACCTCGACGTCATCCCGGCTCACGCTCCGCAGACCTACTGGCAGGCGATCCAGCTCTACTGGTTCACCCACCTTGCCGTCACATCCGAGCTCAATCCGTGGGACGCTTTCAGCCCGGGCAGGCTCGACCAGCATCTCTATCCTTACTACGCGAAGGATGTGGAGGAAGGCATACTGGATGACGACAGGGCGCTGGAACTCCTGGAGTGTCTCTGGGTCAAGTTCAACAATCAGCCCGCGCCGGTGAAGGTAGGCGTCACACTCAAAGAGAGCGGCACATATACAGACTTTGCCAACATCAACACCGGCGGGATCAGGGAGGACGGAAGCAACGGCGTCAACGCGGTCAGCTATCTCATTCTCGACTGCATGGACGAGATGAAGCTGGTGCAGCCTAATTCCAACGTGCAGATAAGCAAGAAGACCCCGCATAGGTTCCTCAAGAGGGCCTGCGAGATCTCAAGAGAAGGCTGGGGACAGCCGGCGTTCTACAATACTGACGAGATAGTACAGGAACTCCTGAACGCGGGCAAGACTCTTCCTGACGCGCGCCAGGGCGGCTCGTCCGGCTGCGTTGAGACGGGAAGCTGGGGCAACGAAGCGTACATCCTCACGGGATACTTCAACATCCCTAAGATATTCCAGCTGACACTTTATAACGGATTTGACAACCAGAGCGGAAAGCAGCTCGGCCTAAAGACCGGCGATCCGCGCGATTTCAAAACATATGAAGAACTCTGGGACGCTTTCGCGATGCAGCTGCACTACATGGCGGACATCAAGGTGCGCGGCAACAATGTCATCGAGAAACTCTACGCTCAGTACATGCCTGCTCCTTGCCTGTCGATCGTGACCAACGACTGCATAAAGAACGGCAAAGACTATAATAACGGCGGCTCCAGATACAACACAAGGTACATCCAGGGCGTAGGCATCGGGACCATCACCGACTGCCTCGCGGCCATCAAGTACAACATCTACGACAACCAAAACTTCACGATGGACGAACTGTTGAAGGCCATGGATGATGATTTTGTCGGTCACGAGGAGATCCTCAACATGGTCATGAACAGGACGCCTAAGTACGGCAACGACGATGACTATGCCGACGATATCATGCAGGAAGTCTTCAGGCTGTACAGGGACGATATCACGGGAAGACCTACCATGAGCGGCGGTCAGTACCATGTCGACATGCTGCCTACGACCTGCCACATATACTTCGGCGAAGTCATCGGAGCTACAGCTAACGGCAGACGCGCCCACAAGCCGGTATCCGAGGGCATCTCGCCTGAAAAGTTCGCTGATACATACGGACCGACAGCAGTCATCAAGAGCTGCGCCAAGATGGATCACTGTTCAACGGGCGGCACCCTGCTCAACCAGAAATTCACGCCGAGCGCTCTCGCGGGAGACACCGGCCTCGAAAACCTGGCGAGCCTTATCCGCGCGTACTTCGCGATGGACGGTCACCACATCCAGTTCAATGTCTTCGACAAGCAGACTCTGCTTGAAGCGCAGAAGCATCCTGACGACTACAGGGATCTGATAGTCCGTGTCGCGGGTTATTCAGACTACTTCAGGAACCTCGACGAGGAGCTCCAGAACGAGATCATCAACCGTACTGCGCAGTCATTCTAGAGCGGCGGCGACCCGCACGGCAATCAATAAACAGGCAATAAAACAGGCTCCGGAGGGAACTCCGGAGCCTTTGCTTTTTTGATGATTTCAGAAATAGTTGGCGATACGGCGCAGCTTAGACTGCTCCATGTGGTATTCCATCGCTTTGCGGCCCGCGGCGGCGTTCTTCGTTTCAAATGCCTCAAAAATGGCCTTATGCTCTTCGAGTATGGCCTTGAGGCTGTCCTCGTTATATGTCTTATGCGGCGCGGAGTATTTCAGATAGGTATGGTAGATAGACAGGGTCCTTTGGATCATGCGGTTCCCTGTGCCCTCGCAGATAATACTGTGGAACTGCGAATTGAATGAGAGCACCTTCTCGACGTCTTCTTTGAGGGTGTAGAACTCCATGAATTCCAGGCTTTCTGCAAGCCGATCTATATCCTCGCTGCTCATGCGCTTTATGGCCCACTCCACCGCCTGAACTTCGAACAGTATCCTCAGATCGAAAAGATCCGAGATGTCACGCTTTGTAAGGCCGGTGACAAAAGCGCCGCGGTTAGGGACGCTGCGTATGAGCCCGTCTACTTCAAGCTGTCTGAAAGCCTCCCTCACAGGCGTTCTGCTGACGTTATATTCTTTGCATACAGCGTTCTCTGTAAGCTTGCTGCCGTCGGGGATGGATCCCGAAAGAATACCCTTCTGAAGTTCTTCGTAAAGACCCGTAAATAATGGTTGGCCGGATTTGTCTCCGCTGATGATATCCATGAAGTGTCTCCCAGTCTGTTTCGAATATGCTATATTGTATACAATTTAGTATAGCCTTTTATCCACCGTTGTCAATAAGGCAGATCACTTGTTTAACCACAGGAGAAAATACGTCGACAGCCGGAAAGGTTCCGGCGGATAAAAACAGACTCAAAAAAACAATAAAAATGATAGACTCCGTCTATCATTTTTTGTTTAATTGTATTGGAGTCAAAGCAAAGCAGAAATCATTTTCGCACCCATAAAACGAAAAATACGGGAACGTATCGGGAAAGGAAGTAAACAATGATCAGGTATAACCAGCAAGGTACAGAGTGGCATAACGGCGCGCCGCAAAAGGCTTCGCGGGATGTCGACAAGGAGGCAGGAAGAAACGGCACTATAGCCTATCAGATCCTGAACGCCCATCGCAGTCAAAGTGATGACGGAATTTTCCATATCAGATTTGACGCGCTCGTTTCTCACGATATCACCTACGTCGGCATCATCCAGACAGCCAGAGCAAGCGGCCTCTCGGAGTTTCCTATACCTTATGCCATGACAAACTGCCATAACAGCCTTTGCGCTGTTGGAGGCACGATAAACGAAGACGATCATGTTTTCGGTCTGTCAGCCGCAAAAAAGTACGGCGGCATCTATGTCCCTGCCAATCAGAGCGTCATTCATTCCTACGCGAGAGAAGAACTGGCTGCATGCGGCAACATGATACTCGGCTCTGACAGTCATACGCGTTACGGAGCGCTCGGAACGATGGGCGTCGGCGAAGGCGGACCGGAACTCGTAAAGCAGCTCCTTAAGAATACGTGGGATATCACGCCTCCTGAAGTGGTCCTATGCTATGTGACCGGCAAGCCAAGGAAAGGCATCGGGCCTCATGACGTGGCTATAGCCCTGGTGAAGGAGACATTCGGTAAGGGACTGGTAAAAAATAAAGTTCTCGAATTTGCCGGCCCGGGTCTTGAATACCTTCCTTATGATTTCAGAAGCGGTATCGATGTAATGACGACAGAGACCACATGCCTTTCGTCCATCTGGGCTACTGATAAGGAAATAGAGAAGTATTACGAGATCCACAAACGTCCGGAATGCTATAAGAAACTTGAGCCGAAGGAAGGCTCGTATTATGACGCGATCATAACCATTGAGCTCGACAGGATGGAAGCGATGATCGCTCTTCCTTTCCATCCTTCAAACGCATACACGATACATGAGTTCCTCGAGAACGCCGATGAGATCCTCGCCGGTGTTGAGGCTGAAGCCGCAAAGAAGTTCCCGAAGGCTCACCTTGACCTGCGTTCAAAGGTTAGCGACAAGGGCGTTCTTGCCGATCAGGGCATCATAGCCGGATGCTCAGGCGGCATATTCGATAACATCGTAGAGGCCGCGGACATCCTTGAAGGAGGAAGCTGCGGTAACGGATACTTTTCTCTTTCAGTATATCCTACAAGCGTACCTACAAGTCTGGCGCTTACAAGAGCCGGCAAGACAGAGGCGCTGCTTGAGGCGGGTGCGGTCATCAAGCCGTCATTCTGCGGTCCGTGCTTCGGAGCAGGAGATGTTCCGGCAAACAACGGCCTCTCGCTCCGTCATACCACCAGGAACTTCCCTAACAGGGAAGGCTCGAAGCCGGGTGAAGGACAGATAAGCGCGGTAGCTCTGATGGATTCGAGGTCCATCGCCGCGACGGCGAGGAACGGCGGATACATCACCGCCGCGACGGATATAGATTACGAGACGGAGCAGGTCCCTTACACGTTCGATAACGAAGTATACAAAAAACGCTGCTACTACGGATTCGGAAAAGCCGATCCTGAGGCGGAACTTATACTCGGACCGAACATCACCGACTGGCCTAAGATGTACGAACTGGCTGACAACATGCTGCTCGAACTCGACGCCGTGATCAGAGACCCTGTCACTACCACGGATGAGCTCATCCCTTCGGGCGAGACCAGCTCATACAGGAGCAATCCGCTCAGGCTCTCGGAATTCGCGCTTTCGCGCCGTGTACCTGAGTATGTCGGACGCTCCAAGGCAGTAGCCGCTGACGAGGCAGCCCGCCGCGCCGGAGAGAAGCCGGAAAAGATGGTCAGGGCACTCGGAGCTGTCGGGGATGCTGAGGAACTGCTGAAGAACACACAGTTCGGGTCCTGCGTATTCGCCAACAAACCCGGCGACGGTTCCGCCCGTGAGCAGGCCGCTTCCTGTCAGAAAGTGCTTGGCGGTTTCGCCAACATTTGCTATGAGTATGCGACCAAGAGATACCGCAGCAACTGCATCAACTGGGGCATACTGCCGTTCACACTTGCAGAGGGAGACGGATTCCCTTATGAAGAGGGCGACTTCGTATTCGTGCCCGGTATCCGCGCCGCCATCGAGAGCGGACAGGAAGAGATCCCTGCAAAGGCTGTACGCAAGGACGGATCAGTCAGCGATCTGACCCTGTATGTCAAGGGTCTCACCGCAGATGAAAAGGAAATCATCCTCAGAGGATGCCTCATGAATTACTATGCGGCACAGAACAAATCTTGCTAATGCTGTGTCAAGAGCTTTTTTGAAAAGCATATAGCAAATCAACGCATACAAACACATCTCCGCAGTTGCGGATTTTTCAGAAAAG